>NZ_JAJPWO010000002.1:0-1053654 GCF_046549075.1 Amycolatopsis sp. lyj-84 | reverse complement strand
AACGCAGCCCTCATCTGCCTCGCACGACGACGCTGCGACGTCCTCTACGCCATGCTCCGCAACCACACCCACTACCAACACCCCACGACATCAGCCGCTTGACAATTTCCATAGGGACACCCCCCCACCCGTCCCAGGGGGGCGACCCCGAAGCCAGTCTATCGCCGATAGGAGGCCGGGAGGGGAGCTGACGTGAGTTGCCCACAGGCGGGGGTCGTTGTGGATAACTGGAGGCAGGAGACGCTCTGCCGCGAGTCCGTGAAGGCCTCCTTCGCTACCTTGAGGGTAGGGAAGGAGGCCTTCACGGAACGAGCTCAGCGGCCTGCCGCGTAGCCCTGCATTCCTCGCGCGTTCGCGGCGGCACGGAGCACTCCGCCCGACCGCGAGACGGCGGAAAGCCGCCCGAGCGACCAAGGTCCGGCGTCGACGACCTCGTGCCCACGCGCGGCGAGAGCGTCCATTGTGGACTGACCGAGCCGGGACTCGACCACGAGTTCGCGCGGCGTCCACGAGCGCGGGTAGAACGAGCTCGGGAACGCGGTCGTGTGCCACGCGGGAGAATCGATCGACTCCTGCAGGTTCAGCCCGCCGAGCGTGTGCGCCAGCCAGAAACACAGCTGCCACTGGTCCTGCTGATCCCCGCCAGGGGTCCCGAACGCCAGGACCGGCTCGCCGTCACGCAGGCCCATCGACGGCGAAAGCGTGATCCGCGGCCGTTTCCGCGGCGCCAGCGAGTTCGGCAGGCCCTGTTCCAGCCAGAACATCTGCCCACGGGAGTCGAGGCAGAAACCGAGCTCCGGGATCGTCGGACTCGACTGCAGCCAGCCACCCGACGGCGTCACCGAGATCATGTTCCCGGCCGCGTCGACGACGTCGATGTGCACGGTGTCGCCCCGTGTCTCGCCCAGCGGCCCGACGGTCGGCTCCCCCGTCGCGCCGGAGCCGGCTTCGAGCCCGCGCAACTTCTCGAGAATCGCGGGCAGCCGCGGCGAGGGACCACCCGGCCGGAGTTCGGCGGATGCCTCGTCGGTGATCAACGCCCGCCGGGCGTCCGCGTATTCGCGGGAGATCAACAACTCGATCGGCACGTCGGGAGAATCCCCGTACCAGGCCTCGCGGTCCGCGAACGCCAGCTTCGCCGCCTCGACGGCCAAGTGCACCGTGCGTTCCGTCGGTATCCCGTCCACATAGGACAGTTCGTCGCGCAGTCCGTCCAGCAACCGTGCCTGCTGGAGCAGCGTGGGCCCCTGGGTCCAGGCGCCCATCTTCACCAGGCCCCAGTCACCGAAGTCGACCTGCAACGGGTTTTCGTACGTTGCTTCCCAGCTCGCGATGTCCTCGCCGGTGAGGAGACCGGCGTGATCGCGGCCGGAGTCGTCGCGGAAAGCCTTGCGGCTGAACGCGTCGATGGCTTCGGCGACGAAGCCCTGCGACCACGCGCGACGTCCGGCGTCGATCTGCGCCTCGCGGCCGCTGACCGACTCGGCCTCGGCGAGCAGCCGCTCCCAGGTGTCCGCGAGCGCCGGATTGCGGTGCAGCCCCTCGGCAGGCTTGCCGTCGGGCAGCCAAAGCGCCGCGGACGTCGGCCAATGCTCGGTGAACAGGTCCCGCACCGCGCGAATCGTGTCACCGACCCGGCTGACCAGCGGAATCCCGTTGCGCGCATAGGAAATCGCGTAGCCGAGCACGTCTCGCAAAGACTTCGTGCCGTGGTCTCGCAGGAGCAGCAGCCAGCCGTCCCACGCCCCCGGGACGGTCGCGGGGAGCAAGCCGCTGCCGGGGATCAGATCGAGCCCGAGGTCCGCGAAGTACTCGGGCGTCGCTGCCGCGGGCGAGACTCCCTGACCTGCGAGAACGCGTGGGGTTCGATCGGCGGCGGTGACGAAGATGCCGGGGACCTGCCCCGCCGGACCGCACAGATGCGGCTCGGCGATCTGCAGGACGAACCCGGCGGCCACCGCCGCGTCGAAGGCGTTGCCGCCGTCTTCCAGCACCGCCATCCCGGTGGCCGAGGCCAGCCAGTGCGTCGATGCCACCATGCCATGGGTGCCGGCCAGTTCCGGCCTGGTCGTGAACACCCGGCTGATACTACGCTTTGCTAACTACTTTTTCAGTCCCAACAGCTGAAGAGAACCTGGCCGAGACAGTCGGGCCGCCAGTACCGGACGTCGTGATGGTTCTTCCAGCGCAGCGCCGTAGGGTCGATCGGCGCTTCGAGTTCGGCCCGGGAGTGCAACCGGTGCCCAGGAAGGAGCTCTCCCAAAACAGCCAGCAATCCCGGCTCGTCGACGAAGGTGATCGTTCCGAACGTGATGAACACGTCCGCGATACCGAGGATCTCGTGCCTTCCGTCCTCGTCCCGATCCTGCGTCCACACCACCGCGACGGTTCGGTGCGGATAAGCGATCTCGCCGGTCTCGAAGTTCCTTCCCTGATCGCCCGGTACGAACCGGACGACTTTGCCGCGCGTTCGCCGGGCCGCCTCGTAGCAGGCCCGGCGAAACTCCTTCTGGTCCATCACCCACCGAAATTAGCGCTGCGCGGCGACCGGAGCGTCATAGTTTTCGAGCGTCGCCGCGTTGGCCGCCCGTGAGGTGATCCACGTGAACACCTTGGTCATCGGCTTCGAACCCAACATCCGGTACAGGAAGTTCCGGTAACCGACCATGAACCGGGTCTTCGGTGCGAGGAACGTGCCGATCCCTGCCGCCTGCTTCTGCGAGATCTTCACCGGACCGCGCAGTTTCTCTTCGTACCGCGCGAAAGCGACTTCGTGGTCACCGTGCGCGGCGGCGAGTTCCCCGGCCAGAACGTACGCGCCCGTCATCGCGAGCCCGGTGCCCGAACCACCCGGGCCCGCACACCAGGCCGCGTCACCGAGCAGCACGATCCGGCCCTGTGACCACTTGTCGAGGTGGATCTGGCTGAGCGAATCGAAGTACAGCGTGCCGACGTCGCCGAGGCCTTCCAGCAGCGTCGGGATTTCCCAGCCGAAGTCGGCGTAGCACTCGATGAGGGCCTTCTTCTGCGCTTCGACATCGCGACGGTCGACCTCCAGCGGCCCGGACGCGAAGACGAAACTGACATTGAGAGCCGACCGGTCGCGACCGCTGGCGACCATGACCGTCCGGCCGGGGACGCTGTGGATCAGGCCCAGATGGTCCAGGTCGAGGTGGTTCGGCACGGTGAAGCTCGCGGTGCGGAGGCCGAGGTCGGTGCGGAACCGCTCTTCGTCGCCGAAGGCCAGCCGCCGGACGCCCGAGTGCAGCCCGTCCGCGCCGACGACCAGGTCGAAGCTGCGCGGCCCGTTGCCGGCGAAGGTGACGTCGACCCCGTCGGCGCGCTCGTCCAGGCCGGTGATCCAGTCGCCGAAGACGTACTCGACGTCGTCCTTCGTGTGCTCGTAAAGGATGCGCGTCAGGTCTCCGCGCTCGATCTCGACTTCGCCGCTGAAGAACACCGACGGCATCTCGGCGACCTTCTTGCCTCTCGAATCGACGATGACCTGCGCGCCCATCGCGGTTTCCTTCGCGCGGATGTCTTCGAGGATGCCCATGCGCTTCAGCAGGGTCATCTGCTCGCCACGGAAGTCGACGGCGCTCCCGCCTTCGCGCAGGGCCGGGGCGCGCTCCACGACGGTCGGCGTGAAACCGCGCTCCCGCAGCCAGAAGGCGAGGGCCGGACCCGCGATGCCGGCGCCGGAGATCAGAACGGTGGTCGTCATGGCTGCTCCCAGTGGGTTCGTGGTGATGGCAACGACCGTACGGCAGATTTGCACGCTTGGTCAATCCACTTGGTTAAACCATTTGGATAAACCGTGTGGTCTACGATCTTGGGCATGGGCAATCGCGAGGACCTGATGAGCGGCGCCATCCAGTGCTTGAAGGAAAAGGGCTGGTCACGCACGACGGTGCGGGACATCGCGTCGGCGGCCGGGGTCAGCCACGCGGCGATCGGCTATCACTTCGGGTCACGCGAAGCCCTGCTGCTGACGGCGTTCTCGCAGGCGATGGACGACTGGGGCAGGGAGGTCCAGCTGGAGATGATGAGCGCTGTCGACCCGAGTGCCTCGACGGACGAGCAGTATCGAGCCTCGTGGCGCGCGATGATCGACTCTTACGGGCGCAACCGCCAGTTGTGGATCGCCTCGATCGAGGCGTTCGTACAGTCTGAACATCACCCTGAACTGCGGAAACAGCTCGCCGCCGCGCAGCGCGAGGGCCGCCGCGGGATGGCGGCGGGCCTCCTCGGTATCGACGAGGACACCCTCACCGAGGCGGACGAGCTCCGGATCGGCGCGGTGGCCACGGCCCTGAACTCGGGCATCATGCTGCAGCACATGCTCGACCCGGAGAACGCTCCGACGGCCGAGGAGGTCGTGGACGGGCTGATGACGCTCGTCTCCCGGGTGCAATGAAAGGCCCGTTACTTGCAAATTTTGCAAGTAACGGGCCTTTCATTGCACCCGCGGGAGGCAGGTGGGTCAGGAGACGGCGACCTTCCGCCGCAGCGCCGCCCGAGGCCGTCCGACGCCCTGCCACGAAAGGCCGGCGTCGAGGATCCGTTGCGGCTCCAGGAGATTGCGCGTGTCGACGACCGAGTCGCCGTCCATCTGCTCGGCCACGTAGGTCCAGTCGAGCCGCTTGAACTCGTCCCATTCCGTCAGCACGACGACAGCGTCGGCCGCCTTCGCGACCTGGTACGGGTCGTCGACGACGGTCATCCCGGCGATCTGACCGCCGACGGCCGGGTCGTAGGCGGTCAGTTCCGCGCCGAGCGCGCCCAACACCGAAGCGACCGCGAGAGCGGGCGAGTCACGCAGGTCGTTCGTCCCGGCCTTGAACGCCAGCCCGAGGAGTCCGATCCGCGAACCGGCCAGCGTGCCGCCGACCGCGCCGGCGATCTTCGCGACGATCCGGTCCCGCTGCGCGATGTTCTCTTCGATCGCCGAGGTGAGCAGGGTGAAGTCGTACTGCACGGACTCGGCGACCCGGACCAGCGCGCTGGTGTCCTTCGGCAGGCACGAGCCGCCCCAGCCGGGGCCGGGCTTGAGGAACGAGCGGCCGATGCGCCGGTCGTAGCCCATGCCTTCGGTGACCAGGTCGATGTCCGCGCCGAGGCGTTCGCACAGTTCGGCGATCGAGTTCACATAGGACAGTTTCATCGCGAGGAAGCAGTTCGCCGCGTACTTCACCAGTTCCGCGCTGGCCGCGTCGGCGACGACGACCGGGGCGGCGAGATCGGCGTAGAGCTCGCCGACCCAGCGGGCGGCCGCGACGTCGTCCGAACCGACGACGATCCGGTCGGGGCCGAGGAAGTCCTCGACAGCGGTGCCCTCACGCAGGAACTCCGGATTCGACACGACCGGCACGTCCGTGCGGCCGAGCATCGCCTGGATGCGCTTCGACGTCCCCACCGGAACGGTCGATTTGGTGATCAGCGCGCAGCCCGGAGGGATGACGTCGCCGATCTCGGTGGTCACGGCCTCGACGGCGCGCAGATCCGCCGAACCGCCCGCGCCCATCGGCGTCGGCACACAAAGGAAAACGGCCTCCGCGTCGCGAACGGCTTCGCGCGCGCCGACGACGAAATTGAGTCTTCCGCTGGTCAGCCCCCTCGACACCAGCTCGGACAATCCCGGCTCCAGGATGTCCACTCGTCCGGAGGAGAGCCTTGCGACCTTCGCCTGGTCGACATCGACGCAAGTGACTCGATGCCCCAGGCCGGCCAGGCAGGCCCCCGTGGTCAATCCGACGTAACCGGTCCCCACCACCACGATCCGAGCAGTGCTCATGCTGCTGAAGGTGACAGCCGGAGTTGACCTCCGAGCGAACGGAATGCTTCAGGCCCGAATACTCCTCACGACATGCTTCGCTCCGACGTGAGCCAGCACACCCACCCCACCGATGCGAACGAGCGTTAACCTAGGAACGGTTGTCGACGAAAGGGAGAACATGCAGATCACCGATACCGCGGCGCTCGTCACGGGTGGCGCGTCCGGGCTCGGCGGGGCGACCGCGAAGGCGCTCGCGGCGAAGGGCGCGCGGGTCTTCGCGCTGGACCTCGCCGGTGCCATCGCCAACGCCGAGCAGGTCGAGGGCATCACCTACGTCGAGGCCGACGTGACCGACCCGGAGCAGGTGCGCACCGCGGTCGCGACCGCCGCCGAATCCGGGGTGCCGCTGCGGACCGTGGTGAACTGCGCCGGGATCGGGCCGTCCGCGCGGATCCTTTCGAAGAAGGGCCCGCACGACCTCGCCCTGTTCGCGAAGGTCGTCCAGATCAACCTGATCGGCTCCTTCAACGTGCTGACGCTGGCCTCCGAGGCCATCGCCAAGACCGAACCGCTGGCCGACAACGCGCGCGGCGTCATCATCAACACCGCGTCGATCGCCGCTTACGACGGCCAGATCGGGCAGGTGGCGTACTCCTCGTCCAAGGGCGGCATCGTCGGGATGACCCTGCCCGCCGCGCGCGACCTCGCGTCGCACGGGATCCGGGTGCTGACCATCGCGCCGGGCATCGTCGACACCCCGATGCTGGCGACGGTGAGCGACGAGTTCCGCGCTTCGCTGGCCGAGGGCGTTCCGTTCCCGAAGCGGCTCGCGCGGCCGGACGAGTACGCGCAGCTCGCGCTTTCGCTGATCGACCACGACTACCTGAACGGCGAGGTCGTCCGGATGGACGGCTCGCTGCGCATGGCCCCTCGCTGAGCCGTTCGCGCGTGCTATGAAAGGCCCGTTACTTGCAAAATTTGCAAGTAACGGGCCTTTCATAGCGCGCTTTAGGGGCGGGTGAGGCGCACGTCCAGGCTGATGCCCTCAGTGGTGACCTCGCACGTCCGGAACGCCGTTTCGGCGACCAGGCCGCTGAAGTCGACAGGCGTGTACGCGCGCCGCCGGAGCTGCCCGAGCGCCTGCCGGACGCCGAGCGCGGCCAGTTTGCCGAGCTTCATGCTCTCGACGTCACGCACGATGTCACCATCGGTCGCGTCCCGGTTCATGTCCTGCACCACGGCCCTGCCGCCGGGACGCAGCACGCGGTACATCTCGTCGAGCGATTTCACCGGCCACACGAAGTTCTTGAACGCGGCCTGGCAGACGACGAAGTCGAAAGACCCGTCGTCGAACGGCATCCCCGCGACGTCGCCCTCGCGGAATTCGGCTTCGACACCCTGAGCCCGCGCGTAGTCGCTCGCGATCTCCACGAACGTCGGCGCGACGTCCAGGCCGGTGACGGAGAATCCGAGCCGCGCCAGTTCGACGGCGAAGTAGCCGGGGCCGAAGGCGACCTCGAGGATCTTCGCGCCTTCCGGCAGATCCGCGGTGAGTTCGCGTGCCTGCTTCCGCCAGTGTTCGATCTGCGGTTCGGTGCCACGCTGCCGGGCGTAGTTGCGCGCCAGCGCGCCGCCCATCTCCGGCATGAGCTTGAACCGCTTCCTGTCCTTGATGTTCGACATGGTCACTCCAGGTTGAATGCCCGGAGCCCGGCTATTCTCAAGAGGCCGTCTCGTGGCCGGGTTCCGGTTGCGGGATCGTCGCCCCGGCGGGGTGCTGCAACACCTCGCCGGGGCTCTTTCAGCTGCTCGTGCTCCCCCTTTCGGACGGCAGTTCCCCGGTCTCGTGGAAGGTCCGCCATTCGGCGAGCCCCGGCATCGAGCCGGAAGTCAGTTCCCCCAGGATCGAGCGGACCCATTCGGCTTCCGCCGTCCGGATCGCCAAGTGGTACTCGCCCTCGATCAGCATCAGCCGCGGAACCTCCTCGAGGAGTCGCGCCAGTTCCGCGCGCGTCGAGGCGTTCTCTTCGTCCAGCGCCGCCAGCCGGGTGCGGAACAGGGCGATCACCTCGTCCGGACCGAGCCACGCCATGACCGACAGACCGGCGACGAACTTCGGTTCCTCCGGGGCGAGCTCGGCGAGCAGTTCGCGCAGCCAGTCGAGCATTTCGTCACGGCCGGCGTCGGTGATCCGGTACACCGTGCGCTCGGGGCGGGCGCCGTCGCGGCCGCTCTCGACGGCCTCGATGAAGCCGTGTTTCTGCAGGTTGCCGACGACCGTGTAGAACGAGCCCCACTTGATCCCCATGTCGCGGTCCTTGCCGCGGGACTTCAGGATCGAGGCCATTTCGTACGGGTGCGCCGGCCGCTCCTGCAGCGTGGACAGGATCGCCAGCGCCAGCAGATTGCCGACCTTCCGCCGTTTCACCGCGCCTCCTCGCTTACGAGTACTCGTCAACGAGTATCCGCAGAAGCGTGAAAGAGCGCAAGTACCGCTCGCAGGGAAGGTCAGAGGTCGTTCATGTACGGCACGGACGTCTGCGCGTGGTCGGTCATCCACGTCCGCAGCGCGTGCGTCGCCAGGACGTCGTCCTCGTTGTAGCGCAGCAGGCGCTCGCGCTGAAGGTCGTCCGGGATGCCGCCGTCCATGCCGACGGCGTCGCGGTACCAGCTCATCGACGCCTCGCCGCCCGCTTCCGGATCGCGCCACGCGAAGCCCGCGACCGGGGCGATCACCTTGAGCCCCTTGCCATGCGAGCAAAGGAACTGGTCGGTGACGCTGCGGAAGAGGTCGATCCATTCGTCCGAGTCCACAAAGGACGCGATCTCGGCCTTCGCGGGAACGCCGGGATACTCGCCGAACCTGGACACGGATCCGAAGAGCCAGCGGTTCTCGGCGAGCGCGTTGTAGCAGTAGGCGCGGAAGGTCAGCCCGGCCGCGAGGGTGCGCTCGCGGACGTCGGTGAACCACGCCCAGAACTCCGCGAACGACCGGGCCTCGTCGGCGGTCGGCAGCGGCTCCCAAGTCGCGAACGCGCGATAGCCCTGTTCGACACCGATGTCGGCGCCGGTCAGCAGCGAACCCCACAGATACGCGCCCGAATCGCCGAAGCTTTCCATGTCGACGTCGACCTCGACGTCGCCGCGCGGGACCTCGATGCGGTCGACCTTGCGCACCATCGTGAGATCGGCGAGCCAGGCGCGCGCGAGGATGATCGCGTCGGCGAAGGTGCCGCCGGTCCAGTTCATCGGCGGTGGTTCGTCGGCCGGATCGAGTGCGGCCAGCTTGTCCACTGTGGACACTCCGGCGCGGCGGAGTTCCATCGCGTCCTCGCCGCGGACGACCAGGCTGACGTCACGGGTTTCGGTGAGGACGACCTCACACGTCGGCCACCAGGGGCAGCGACGGCATTCGAGGACGCGGGAAGGTTCGGCGAGCGGCTCTTCGCCTTCGGCGGCGGCGCTCGCGATGGCGAGCCTGTCGGCGAAGCGGCTCTGGTACTCCGTCAGCGCGCTCCGGCCGCCCGGCCAGGTTCCCGCGGACAGGTCGTGCCAGACGACGACGTCCGCGTCGAGTCCGATGACACCGCCGACGGCGCGGTGTCCTTCGTGCTGCCCGAGCGCTTCGAGCATCCGGTAGAGGTGCGCGAGCCGCATCTGATCCCGAGGCTGCGAGCGGACCTTTCGCGCCGGATCCGGCAGCCGGTTCGCCGGGTCGAGGTCGGTCATCACCGTGGTCGGCGCGCCCGCGCCGCGATCGGTGATGCGATGCCGCACGACCAGCACCGGCACGTACCCGGCGCCGGTGCGGACCAGGAGTTCGGAGCCGCCACGCCGGTGACCTGCGCGATCCACCGGGAGCAGCGCGCCCCAGATGTAGCGCGCTTCGGCGGCGAAGGCCGCTTCGGTGAGCTGCACGCGCTCCGCGGCGGGGAGGTCGCGAGCGATCTTGACCCAGCTCGCGTCCGGTCCTGTCGCTTCCATGAGCCGCTGCACGATGGCCTCGCGATGCGCTGACGCGTCGTCGATCCGCTGCTGCGAGGCGGGGTCCGGCGGGGCGAGCGGGACCTCGCGCATCGCCGGATCGTGTTCGAGGTGCACGCGACGCCGGCAGCGGCTCACCGCTCCCGCGTCCAGTAGCACCTCGTTACTCACAGACAACACTCTAGAAGGCCACCGGCAAGCCGACATGCCCGCCACTTCGGGGACCAGTAAGTTCGTCTGTGACACAGCGTGGGAGGTGCCATGGCGCGCAAGGCCAAAGCCGTCGAGGGCGAAGGCAGGATCACCCCGAAAAAGGCGAAGAACGCCGTCGCGGTGGCCAAAGTGCTCGGTCCGGCCGTACTGCCGGTGATCGCGCCGTACGCCGTTCGAGCGGCGGGTGCCGCACGAGAGCTATACGACCGTTATCAGGCGAAGAAGCTCGGCGTCGCCGTCGACCAGCTCGGGGAGTTCAGCGGACGCGGTGCCGCGCTGCACGCGCGGATCGCCGGGCTGACGCAGGGACTCGCGGAGCTGAAGAAGTCGGCGAAGGCGACCGATGCCGATGTGTCCTTCGCGAAGGACACTCAGGGAACGCTGGAGCAGCTTTCGGCGACTGTCCGCGCTTCGGAGCGGATGCCCGCGGCGCGGCGGAAGGCCGCGCATCGGGCGGTGGCCGGGGAGCTGGACCAGCTGGAGGGCAAGCTGCTGCACCGGTTGGGCATCTGAGCGCCGTTTCAGGGTCCCGTCGGTGACATGAAAGGCCCGTTACTTGCAAATTTTGCAAGTAACGGGCCTTTCATTGCACACCTGAGGGAGAGGTCAGCGCGAGTTCAAGAAATAAAGCCCTTCTTCTTCATCCACTCGTAGGCGACCTCGCCCTGGTCACGGCCGTCGACGTCGACCTGCTTGCACAGTTCGATCATCTGCTGGTTGTCGATGGCCGCGGCGACGGCTTCGAGCGGGCCGCGCAGTTCCGGGTGCTGCTTCAAGAAGTCCGAGCGCAGCGTCGGGACGGCGTTGTACTGCGGGAACGCCTTCTTGTCGTCTTCGAGGACGCGCAGGTTCAGCCCGGCGATCCGGCCGTCGGTCGTGAAGATCTCGCCGATCGGGCAGGTCCCGCTCGCCACGGCCGAGTAGATCGTGCCGATGCCGAAGTTCTTGATCACCGGGTTCTGGAACCCGTACGCCCGCACGGCGGCGGGGAAACCGTCCTGGCGGCTGGTGAATTCGGTCTCCAGGCAGAACACGCCCTGGTCGGGCTTCTGCTTGAGGAACGCCGCCAGGTCCGACGTCGTCTTCAGGTTGTTCGCCGCTCCGTAGGCTTCAGTGACCGCGAAGCCGTACTGGTCGTTGAGCGGCGAGTAGTTCAGCCAGGTGACGCCGTACTTCGCCTCGTCAGCCGTCTTCGTGGCCTCGTACTGGGCTTGTTCCCCGCCGGAGACGGGGAGTTCGTTGCCCTGGTAGTTGATCCAGCCGGTGCCGGTGTATTCCCAGGTGACGTCGGTCTGGCCGGCGAGTAGTGCCTGCCGTGACGAGTTCGAGCCCTTGATGTCGGTCAGGTCGATGACGTCCGCGCCCGCCGCGGAAAGCGCCATCTCGGCCATGTAGCCCAGGATGATGTTTTCGGTGAAGTCCTTGGACCCCACCGTCACCTCGACGCCTTTGAGCGCCTCGATGGGCTGGATCGAACCGGGTTCGATCTTGTACGGCAGCGCGGTGTTGACCTCGAGCCCGCACGCGGAAAGCGTGCCGCACAACAAGACCGTGCCGAGGATCGCTTTCAATCGCATGTCAGCGCAGTCCCTTCGGTCCGAAGAACTGTTCCGCCACCGCGCCGAGCCAGTCCACCAGCAGCGCCAGTGCGACGGCGAGCACCGAGCCGGTGACCAGCACCTTCGTCAGGTTGAGCTTGTAGCCGGTGTCGATCAGCAGGCCGAAACCGCCGGCGTTCACGAACATGCCGAAGGTCGCCGTGCCGACGGCCAGCACCAGCGAGGTCCGCAGGCCCGCCAGGATCAGCGGGACGGCCAGCGGGAGCTCGACCCGCCACAGCACGCCGGAGGCCGACATGCCGATGCCGCGGCCCGCGTCGATCAGCGACGGATCGACCTGTTGCAGGCCGACCATCGTGTTCCGCAGTACCGGGAGCAGCGAGTAGAACGCGAGCGGCAGCGCCGCGACCCACAGTCCGCCGGTCGCGCCGGTGACGATGAACCACAGCACCAGCACACCGAGCGCGGGGGCGGCCTGGCCGATGTTCGCGATCGCCAGGAACACCGGCGCCGCCCACTTCGCATACGGCCGCGTCACGATCACGCCGAGCGGCACCGCCACGACGACCACGATCGCGGTCACCACGACGGTCATCGCCAGGTGGTCGCGCAGCGCGGCGAGCAGCCCGGCGGCGTTGAGGGTCGCCTTCTCGGTCGCGGTCAGATCACTGGCGAACACCCAGATCAGCACCCCGGCGACGATCAGCAGCACCACCGCGGGCTGGGCGAACAGCCGGACCCGTTCGGCGCTTCTCGACGAGGATTCGGTGGAGAACCCGGTATCGACGGCCGTCATGCGGTCACACCTTCCGCCGGGTTGTCGTCCGAGTGCTCCTCGCGCAGCTGCTGGATCGTCGAGATGACGGTGTCGAGCTCGATCGTCCCGGCGTACTCGCCGCGAGCGCCGGTCACCGGGACGCTGCCGCCCTCGGCGAGCATGGCTTCGAGCGCGTCCTGCAGCGTCGACTGGAGGCTGACCGAGTCACGCAGCGGCTTGCCCGCGGTGGCCAGCGACGTCGCCGCGGTCAGTTCGCGGACGTGCACCCACCGCATCGGACGACGGCGCTGGTCGAGCACCAGCACGAAATGCTTGCGCTGCTGGGTCAGCTTTTCGCGCACGTCCGACGGCGATTCGCTGACCGCCGCCGTCAGGGCGTCCTGCTTCAGCTCGACGTCGCGGACCCGCAGCAGCGTCAGCTGCTTCAGCGAGGCACCGGCGCCGACGAAACCGGCGACCGTGTCGTCGGCCGGGTTCGCGAGGATCGCGTCCGGAGTGTCGTACTGGAGGATCTTCGACTGGTTGCCGAGCACCGCGATCTTGTCGCCGAGCTTCACGGCCTCGTCGAAGTCGTGGGTGACGAAGACGATGGTCTTCTTCAGTTCGGTCTGCAGCCGAAGCAGTTCGTCCTGCAGGTTGCCGCGGGTGATCGGGTCGACCGCGCCGAACGGTTCGTCCATCAGCAGGACCGGCGGGTCCGCCGCGAGCGCCCGTGCGACGCCGACGCGTTGCTGCTGTCCACCGGAGAGCTGACGCGGGAAGCGGTCACGGAAGTCGGACGGGTCCAGCCCGACCAGGTCCATCATCTCCTCGACCCGGTCGTTGACCTTCTTCTTGTCCCAGCCGAGCAGGCCGGGCACCACCGCGATGTTCTGCGCGACGGTGAAGTGCGGGAAGAGACCGGCCTGCTGGATCGCGTAGCCGATGCGACGGCGCAGGGTGTCGACGTCGAGTTTCAGCGCGTCGTCACCGCCGATGGTGATCCGGCCGGACGTCGGCTCGATCAGCCGGTTGATCATCCGCATGGTGGTGGTCTTGCCGCAGCCGGACGGGCCGACGAAGACCACGATCTTGCCCGCGGGCACCACCATCGAGAATTCGTCGACCGCGGGCTCACGGGTGCCGGCGTAGCGCTTGCTGACGTTCTCCAGCTCGATTTCGACGCCGGATACGGTTTCAGGAGACTCAGCCACGGACA
The DNA here is from genome assembly GCF_046549075.1 of Amycolatopsis sp. lyj-84. NCBI lineage: Bacteria > Bacillati > Actinomycetota > Actinomycetes > Pseudonocardiales > Pseudonocardiaceae > Amycolatopsis > Amycolatopsis sp. lyj-84. Next base: position 1,040,146 of record NZ_JAJPWO010000002.1, on the reverse strand, counting down.
CCCCTAGAGACGGTCAAACGATTGATCAGGACGTAAACGGCGTCGAGGACCAGCGCGAGCACGACCACGCCGAGCGTCCCGGTCAATGCCTGGTTGAGCGAGTTCGTGCTCCCCGCGTTGGTGAGGCCGGAGAAGACCTCCGAGCCGAGGCCCGGGCCCTTCGCGTAGGCCGCGATGACCGCGATGCCCATGAGCATCTGCGTCGCGACCCGCATGCCGGCGAGGATCGCGGGCCAGGCGAGCCGCAGCTCCACCCTGGTGAGCACGCCGAACCGGCTCATGCCGATGCCGCGTGCCGCGTCACTGACCGCTGGATCGACCCCGCCCAGCCCGACGATCGTGTTCCGCACGATCGGCAGCAGCGCGTAGAGCACGAGGGCGATGACGGTGGTGTTCGCGCCGAGGCCGAACACCGGGATGAGGAGGCCCAAGAGAGCGAAGGAGGGGACGGTGAGGATCGTGCTCGCCAGCGCCGTGGCCACGGCCGACCCGACCGGGCTGCGGTAGACGGCGACGCCGATCACCACGCCCAGCACGGCGGCGATGATCGTGCACTGCACGACCGCGCTGACATGGAGAAGCCCTTGGAGGGCGAGTCTGTCCCACCGATCCGAGATGTACTCGAAGAGGTTCATCGCGTGCTGGTTCTCCCGCCGCCTCTGGGTGAGACTCCTCACCCATTCGGAGTAGCTGTATCGGGAGCCTGACTACCCAAAAGCCGCGCGGTCAAACCCCTGTTTACCGCCTTTTATCCCGTTAACCTTCCCCATTCGGCCCAATTGGGCAAACGCACGCGCCGACCCGGCGGTGTCTTTCTCACTGCTCAACAGCCGGGAGGACATCGACCGCTCGGCCGCACGTCGAATACCCTTCACCCCGTGAACAAGGGAAGCCATCACCGAAGCGCGTTACGCGCCGTACGTGGTGGTTTGCTCGGCGTGAGTTCGGCGGCGCTGGCCGTGACCGCTCACGTGATCGGGGACGGCGAAGTACCCGATACGGCGATGACGTTGTTGCTCACCGTGCTGATCGGCTGGAACGCCGCCGCGCTCGCCGCGAAAGCACGCGGACCGATGGCCACGATCGTCGACCTCGGCGCGGGCCAGGTCGTGATGCACCTCGTGCTCAGCTCCCTGAGCAGTCACGAGCTGCGGCACGACACAGTGGCGCCCGTCTCGGGCGGACTCGCGATGACCGTGGCCCACGTCGTCGCGACGCTGGTCACCGCGCTGCTGCTGGCCAAGGCCGACGGACTACTGCTCGGCGTCCTCGCCTGCCTGCGCACGCTGGTCCCGTTCATCCTCAACGCGCTCCCGGTGCCCGCCGCGGCGATGTCACCGGTGCTCGCCCGTCCGGCGGGCCCCGGCCACCTCGTGCGGGTGGACCTCCGCCGCGTCCACGGCAGGCGCGGCCCACCGCTGTTCTCCTGAACCCCAGTTCGTCCCCCGTAATCCGGCGAGGTCCCCGAACCCGCCGTCTTCATTCACGTTCAGGAGTTTTCGTGTCGAACAACGTCTACAAGCGCGCCGGTTTCCTGGCCGCCACCGTCGGCATCGCCGGTCTGCTCTCGGCCGGGGTCGCTTCGGCCCACGTCACCGCCAACGTCTACGGCCCCCAGCCCGCCAAGGGCGGCTACGGGTCGATCTTCTTCCGTGTCCCCAACGAGGAGAAGGACGCCGGCACCGTCAAGGTCGAGGTCGCCCTCAAGCCCGAGTACGCCCTCAGCTCCGTGCGCACCAAGCCGATCCCCGGTTGGAAGGCCGAAGTCGTCAAGTCGAAGCTGCCCGCCCCGGTGACCACCGCGTCCGGCACCCAGATCACCGAAGCCGTCACCAAGGTCTCCTGGACCGCGGAGCCCGGCACCAAGATCGCCGCGGGCTCGGCCGAGTTCCAGGAGTTCCAGATCAGCGCGGGCCAGTTCCCGACCAACGTCGACGCGCTGGAGTTCCCGGCCACCCAGACCTACGAGAACGGCAAGGTCGTCGAGTGGAACCAGCCGACCCCTGCCTCCGGTGAGGAGCCGGAGCACCCCGCGCCGAGCGTGAAGCTCGCCGAGAAGAGCGCGGACGGTCACGGCGGCGGTGGCCACGGCACCGACGCGAAGGCCTCCGAGGAGTCCCACGCCTCTTCCTCTTCCGACACCACCGCTCGCTGGCTCGGCGGCGCGGGCCTGGTCGTCGGCGCGCTCGGCCTCGGCGTCGGCGCCGGTGCCACCCTGCGCGCCCGCCGCGCCACCGCGGGCGCTTCCACCAAGAGCAACACCGAGGGAACCGAGTAAATGCGTAAAGCGATCGTCGCGCTGGCGATCACCGGGGTGGCGTGGCTCGCCACCGCCACCCCGGCGCTGGCGCACAACGTCCTGATCTCCTCGGACCCGGCGAAGGGCGCTTCGATCGCCACCGGGCCCGCGAAGATCACGCTCACGTTCGACCAGTACGTCCAGAACGCGAACGTCAACCAGATCGCGGTCATCGGACCCGGCGGCGGCCAGTGGGCCGAAGGCCAGGTCGAGGTCCGCGACAGCGCCGTGTCCGTGCCGCTGCGGCCGCTCGGCCCGGCGGGCGAGTACAAGATCGGCTACCGGATCCTGTCCGCGGACGGGCACTCCGTGACCGGCGAGGTGCCGTTCACCCTCACCGCCGCGGGCACCGGGACACCGGCGACCGCCGACGCCGCGCGCAGCAACGCGGGCCAGGCCGAGACCACCCCGGCGACCGGCGGCGAAGGCTCGTCCGGGGTGCCCATCTGGGTGTGGATCGCGGGCGCCGTCGTGCTGCTCGCCGTCGGACTGACCGTCGCACTGCGCACCGGCGCCGGTGACAAGGAGAAGAGCGGGTCATGACCCAGACCGAGACCACCTCGCGTGCCCGCGTCGCCGTCCTGTTCTGCGTGGTGACGGCGGGGATCGTCGGCGCCCTGATCGGTGTCGCGCTGACGGCCACCGCCCCGGTCCCCGGGGTCGCGCAGGTCAGCGAGGTGGTCTCGGTCTCCATCCCGATCGTGCGGGTGCTGCTGGACATCTCGGCGGTCGCCACGATCGGGCTCGCGCTGCTTTCGGTACTGGTCGGCTACGACCGGCCGAAGCTGTCCGAGCCGATCATGCGGCTCGCGCGGCCCGCGAGCGTCGCGGCCGCGCTGGTTTGGGCAACCACCGCGCTCGTCGCGCTGATCCTGCAGACCGCCGAGTACCGGCCTGGCTCCAGCACGCTGTCGATGTCGGACGTCGGGAGCTACATCGCCGACGTCGGCGCGGGCAAGGCGCTGCTGATCGTCGCGGTGCTGGCGCTGCTGCACGCGGGACTCGGCGTCCTCGCGCTGAAGCACGGCGAGAAGGTGCCCGCCGAGGTCCGCGTCGGGCTGGGCCTGTTCGCGCTGCTGCCGCTGCCGGTCACCGGGCACGCGTCGAACTGGAACTACCACGACTACACGATGATCTCGATGGAACTGCACGTGATGAGCGCCGTCGCCTGGACCGGCGGGCTCGGCGCGATGACCGTGCTGCTCATCGGGAACCGGACGCTGCTGGCGCACGCGCTGCCGCGGTTCTCCAAACTGGCGACGCTGTGCCTGATCCTCGGCGCGGCGACCGGTCTGTTCAACGGGCTGATCGAGATCAGCCTCAACCCGTCGCTCGGCTTCTGGGAAGGCGTGTTCACCACGCCGTACGGACAGCTGGTGCTGCTGAAGCTGTTGTGCACCGGAGTGATCGCGGGCCTCGGCGCGTACACACGCTGGAAGCTGATGCCGCAGATCATCCGGCACAACCGCACGGCGCTGGCCGCGTGGGCGACGCTCGAACTGACCGTGATGGGGCTGGCGTTCGGGTTCGCCGTCGTCCTCACGCGCGCGCCGGTCGTCCCGACGACCTAGTTCTGGGGTAAGCCAAAGGTGGCGTGTTCGTGGGCAAGGCCGGTGACGGGATGAAGGCGTCCTTCGTCGCGTCCGATGCGGTGAAGGACGCCTTCGGCGTCGCTGATCTGAACCGGCCGCGCCCTGACTGTCCACAAGGGACACTCGGGAACGACTGGCACCCGCAGGCCAGTCCAGAACCACGCCACGAAGGCCACCTCTCAACCTTGAAGCCAGCGAAGGGGCCCTTCGCCGCAGAGGCTGAGCCACATTTGACTTACCCTCAATAGAACCCGAAACGCCACTCATGACCAACCCGACCCACGCGATCTGAATCCTCAGCCCCGGCCAGGAACGGCGTCACCAGGACAACGGTGTCGCGAAAGCCACGTTCCCAGCCTTCACCGTTGCGAAAGAGGCTTTCACAACACCCGCCCCACGACCGACACCGAAACAGCGCGGACACGACACGTTTGCCCTCGTCCCGACGACCTAGTTCTGGACCGCGTACCGCAGCAGCACCACACCGTTCTCGAACGCGGTGGCCTCAACCGGCTTCAAGTCCCGCCGATCCTCGAAGATCCGCGTTCCCTTGCCACGCGACACCGGGCTGACCATCATCCGGAACTCGTCGACGAGGCCGGCGTCCAGCATCGACCGCATGAGCGTCAGGCTCCCCCAAAGCCAGAGGTCCTTGCCGCTCTGCTCCTTGAGTTCCCGGACGGTGGCCGCCGGGTCGCGCGTCACGGTCGCGGCGGAAAAGTCACCCCAGGGCGCGTCCTCCAGCTTCGACGAGGCCACGAACTTGGTGAGGTTGTTGACCTTCTCGCCGTACTCGCCCTGTTCTTCGGCGTTGGGCCAGTAGTCCTTGGACATGGCGTAGGTGTTCGCGCCCAGGATCATCGTGTCGACCGAGTCGATGAAGCCCATCACGCTCGCTTTGAAGGCGGGCTCAGTCTTCTCGGAGAACGGTTCCCCGGAGACGAAGCCGAGCCCGCCGTCCTCTTCGGCGACGATGTTGTCGACGGTGACCCACTGCTGGACGATGAGCTTGCGCATGGCTTGTCCTCCCGGTTCTCGCGGCCACTCTGGCCGCGGCTGCCCCAGGGACGAAGCCGTCACGCCGGTCTCGACATCCCAGCCGAAACTTTGTTCGGAGTCGCTACCGGTCCGTCTTCTTGACCAGGGAAACGACCATCAACGTCTCGGTGGACTCGGGTTCGAAGCGGATGTCGGCGACCTCGGACAGCTCTTCGTTGACGCTCACCCGCCCGTCGTGATTCCAGACGACGAGATCATCGCCTTCACGGCAGAAGTTCCACTGGTGCAACCCGTGGTAGTTCTCGCGTTCGCCCTCGTTCACGTTGAGCATCAGCACGGCGGCGTGGCCCGGCTTGACGACCTCGAGCATCTGGCGGGCGCCGAGCACCGGGTCGTACACGTGATCCAGCGCGTTCTGGCAGTACGCCAGGTCGAAGTGGTCCGCCGGGAACACCTCGGAGAGCTTCTCCACCTCGGCGTCCTCGGTGGCCACCAGCGGCGTCAGGTTCAGCTCGCCGAGGAGGGTGTTGTACTGGTCGGCGAGCGGGTCGACCGGGGTGATCTCCACCGTGCGACCGGGCCATTCCTTGCCGACGCAGGTCAGCGGGCCCGCGCCGACGTCGAGGATGCGGACGGTCGTTCCCTCCGGCGCGAACGGCTCGAGGTTCCGCGTCAGATGCGGTTGGTTCCGCAGGTCCGAGTCCGGTCTCGTCCGCCAGTCGTAATCGTTGAACCCTCCGCCGGCGAAGGCCTCGGAACCACCGGACAGCCAGATCCTCCAGTGCTCCAGCTCGTTCGACAGTCCTTCTTGCCAGCGCGTCTTGCCTGTGGTCTCCATGAAGATCCTTCTTTCACCCCGTAGAAGCCTTGAACCGTACCGGTCGGGTCAGTCGTTACCGACCTTGCTCCAAACGGCCGCATTTGGCCCATTTCACTGTCCTCTCCGGATCCTCACCGCGATGCTCTACGCGATCGCTGGGGTAACCCGAAGAGGGGATAGTGGATGGGCAGCCCGATTCCGGGTGAGAGTGGAGTCGACACACCGCAGGTGCCGCGTCAGCGTTCGGCGGTGAGACTCACCAGACAGGTGAGTTCGGGCCCGCGTCAGCTTCCGCCCGTGCCCGCGCACTTCACCAATCGCACGGCCGAGCTCACGCTGCTCGAAGACCTGCTGCCCCGGGAAGGCGCCGACGGACCGGCGGTGCACCTGATCAGCGGCCAGGGCGGGATCGGGAAGACGGCGCTGGCCACCGCGTGGGGCCGTCACCTCGGTGACCGGTTCCCGGACGGCCACCTCTGGGCGGATCTCGGCGGGTTCAGCACCAACGGCCCGCTGTCCGCGAACGAAGCGCTCGGCCGGTTCCTCCGGGCACTGGGCGTCCCGCCGGAGGGACTGCCCGCGGACGTCGAGGAACTCACCGCGCTCTTCCGCACGACGACCGCCGAGCGGCCACTGCTCTTGCTGCTGGACAACGCGGCGTCGACCGAGCAGGTGCTGCCCCTGCTGCCCGCGTGCGCGGAAAGCCTCGTGATCGTGACTTCGAGGCGCCGCCTCGGCAGGCTCCAGACCGAACACCGCGCGAAGCTGATCGAGCTGGCTCCCTTCGGCTCCGCGCACAGCGCCGAACTGCTGGGACGAGCGGTCGGCGCCGAGCGGGTCGGCGCCGAAGCCGACCAGGCGCGGGCCATCGCCGACTTGTGCGGCGGCCTGCCGATCGCCCTCACCACGGTCAGCGCCAAGCTGGCGGGACGCCCGAAAATGTCGTTGGAGAAGATCGCCACCGAGCTGGGGAAGGAATATCGTCGACTGGCCACGCTCTCGACGAAAGAGGCGCAATCGGTGGAAGCCAGCTTCAACCTGTCCTACGACGAACTTCCCTCCGACGCGGCGGCGCTGTACGCGGCGCTCGGGCTGCATCCCGGCCCCGACTTCGGCGTCGGTGTCGCGGCCGCGTCGATCGCCGTCCGTGAAGAGGTCGCCGACGACCTGCTGGACCAGCTCGTCGACGTCGGGCTGCTGATCGACCGCGGCGACGACCGGTACACCTTCCACGACCTCGCACGGCTGCACGCCAAGGAAAAGACGGCGGGCAACGAGTACGACCGCGATATCGCGGTGCGCCGCATGCTCGAGTGGTACCTGTTCACCGCCTCCGCGACCGCCGACCTGACCACGCCGGACCAGGACGCGATCCCGTACCGCTACGAGTACCGGCCGTCGACGCGGGCGTCGTTCGACACTCACGAAGAGGCACTCGACTGGCTGGAGCTGGAGCGCGAGAACCTCATCGCCGCGGTCGAGACGGCCCACGAGTGGCAGCTGCCGGAGCTCGGCTGGCAGCTGGCCGCCGCGATGTGGCCGCTTTTCCTGCTGCGCAAGCACTATCCGGACTTCCTGCGGGTGAGCGAGATCGCCGTCCAGTGCGCGCAGGCGTGGGGCAACGCCTCCGCGGAGGCGTTGATGCGCAACCGCAGCGGCGCCGCCTGCCGCGGCACCGGCCGGTACGACGACGCCGTCCGGCACTACCTGGCCGGCCGCGACGCCGCGCGGACGGCCGGTGACCACGTCGTCGAGATCCGGTCGGTCGAAGGGCTCGGCCTGGTCGCCCTGCAGCAAGGCAGGCTCGACGAGGCGATCGAGTGGTTCACCGAGGACCATCTGCTCAGCGAGCGCCAGAACCGTCCGCACGACGTCGGGCTGGCGCTGATCAACCTCGGCGCGACCCGCGTCCGTGCCGGGCAGGCCGAGGCGGCGATCGCCGACCTCACCCGCGCTCGCGACGTCCTCGACGGCGACGACTACAACGTGGCCCGCGCCCGGATCGAACTCGGCCGAGCCCTCACGGCGACCGGTGATCTCGCGGCCGCGCGGGCCGAACTCGAGCAAGCCCACGCCACCATGGAGTCGAGCGGTTCGAGGTTCGAGGTGGCCAGGGCGCTCTTCGCGTTCGGCGAGATCGCCGAGGCGGACGGCGAACCGGAAGAAGCCCGGCGCTTCTACGACCGGGCCTTGCCGATTTTCGTCGGCCTCGGCCGACCGGAGGCCGACGCTCTGCGTACGCGTTTGGAACAGCTGTGACCCCGACAACACTGATCAGGGCTCAGCGACGGGGTGAAATCAGCGCGCTAAATAACGGAACGTAGCTGCAAGTTGCACATTTGGGGGAGCATTGGGCCGGGAGAAGTGATTAGCCCGGACGAATTCGTCACCGTTTGATCGGTGAATTCGGGCAAGCGACGAACGGTCATTCGCTGTCGGCGAATGCACGTGCAGATTGGTTTCCCGGGTGAGTCACCGATACCGGTTCCAGCGGGCACCGGTGCGCCCGTTCCGGAGATCGTCCAACCGTTTTCGCAGCTCATCGCGCACGCTGGGGTGACTGCGGAGAATCGGGAGAACACTCGTGGTGAGCTTCAGTTCACGGATGGCGCGCAGTACCGAGAACCCGGACCACGTGGTCACGTCGAATCCGTACCGCTCGGCGAACACGCGATAGCGGGCCGGTGGATCACCGAACCGTTCATGGCCGACGGCCAGCGGCGTCAGGTCCCATTCCGGCGGCCCGACGCAGGACGAATCGAAATCGCACAGCACCGGGCCGTCGGGCCCGGTGATCACGTTCCCGGTGTGCGCGTCCCCATGGACGAGGCCCCTGGGCAGGGGGAAATCGAGCGTTTCGAGGGCGGCCTCGACCTCGGCACAGCGCTCCAGCAGGAACCGGCGGTCACCGTCGGCCAGCTCCTCCGCGTCCGAAACCCGGGCGCGGACCGCGGCGAACGGCGCCCACTCGGCGAGTCCGTCCGGCGGCTCGAGCGCGTGGACCCGGCGCAGCAGCGCGGCGAGGTCTGCGGTCTTGGCCTTCCGGCCGGTGGACGGCACTTTCCACCAGACCGTCACGAGATGGTCGCCGACCGGCAACGGCTGGTCGAGGCCGGGAATCAGGCGGATGGCGGGCACCTCGTGCCGCTCGAAGTGCCGCGCGACCCGCACGACCGTGCCGACGCGGTGCCGCAGCAGGGTGGACCCGACGATCCGCACGACGAACGGCGCGCTCGCCAGTTCGTAGACGGCGTTGTTGGTGAACCTCAGCAGCCGGGCGCCGTCGGGGTCCACGCCCAGCAGCTCACACGTCCGCCCCAGGGCATCGTGCAGTTTGCCGGGCGTGAACCGGCCGTCCAACCCTGTCCGCTCAGGCGGCGTAGAAGGAGTTGAGGCGATCGGCGAGGTCACGGGCGTCGGCGTTGTTCCGGCGGCGCTCCGCCTCGACCTGCAGCGGCCGCATCCGGTCCTTCACCCGCTCCGACTTGATGCCCTCGGCGGTGTCGACGGCCTTCGAGCCCACCTTGGCGCCATGATCGAGATCGCCTTCGAGCAGGTGGTTCGTGGCCAGCGCGCTGAGCATGAACGTCTTGCTGCGGGCCATGTCGTCGTCGTAGGACTCGACGGCCTTGGTCAGCGCCGGGATCGCGTACTTGGTGTGCTCGGCGTTCTTCGCGGCGAGCACCGTGTGCACGGTGCCGATCATGGCGTAGACGTCGGTCTCGGTGAAGAACTTGACCCAGGACTCGGCCTCGGCCAGGTCGGCGCGGGCGAACTCGTCCTTGCTCCGGCCGAGCAGCTTCGTGGCCTGCTCCTCGTTGCCCATCATCGCGTAGGCCCACGCCTCGTTGGCGCAGAGCACGGCGACCGCCAGCTCGGAGCCCGATTCCTGGGCGGCGATCTGGCCGAGCTGGAACAGTTTCAGCGCGTCGTTCGGGGCGTCCTGGTGCAGGTAGACGCGGCCCATCCGGTAGAGGACGTTGGCCACCAGCGGGTGGTTGTCGCCCTGTTTGGCCAGGTCCAGCGCGTTCGCGAAATGGCCGCGCGCGGAGTCCAAGAGGCCGGTGTCGAAGGACGTCCAGCCCGCGAGGCTGTGCAGATCGGCCAGTGCGACGTACAGGCGGTTCTTGACCATTTCGGTGCCGTTGGACTCGAGCATCTGCTGTCCCCAGGACAGCTGCGCGACCACGGCGTCGCGGCAGAAACCGCCGCCGTACTGGTAGTCGAGGGACCGGAGCGCTCTGGTCGCGGCCTCCACCTGACGGACGTCGGTCATGCCGATCCGCCCGGGGGCGGGCGTCTTCGCCGGCCCGGACGACCAGGTACCCGATTCCGGACCGAACACCGCCGCACCCATCGTGACCTGGGCGGCGTGCGCGAGGAACCTCCGTCGCTTCACGGACTCGTCCTCCTCCGCCTGCTGGCCGTCGGCAGCGCCGACGACCTTGATCGCTGTCGCCTCGTCATAGGCGAGACCCATGTATCCCCGGGGGACACCAAGGCCGTCAGCGATGCGGGTGAGCACGTCGTACGCCATCACCTGGCGACCTTTGAGGATCTCGGACACCTCGGACTGCGATTGGCCGGTCATCGCGGCGATCTGACGCTGCGAAACACCGTGCTTGCGCAACAGCCGGTACACGGACGAAATCTCCCGTGAGGCCAGTGCGGCTCGCATCTCCGGCTGCTCCCAGGCATCCGGCGGCACGGGGTGACTCTGGCGGCTCTTGGGGTCCGAGCCGGCGACAGCGCCGCCACCGATACTGGCGTCCATTGCGCCCCCTCACAGTTCCGTTGGGGTCGAGAAACAGCGTAAGCACACCTATTCAACCGTGCGAAACACCGGAATGCCCGTCGTGATCGGTCCGGCAGAAGTCGTTTGACCGCTTACCGTGAAACCTCGTCCGGTCACCGCTATGACGGCGGTTCGACCTTCTATCGCACTCGGTTTCACATCACTGTAGTTGTCAGATCTCCGTGACCGACCGGCAACCGGCAGCGATCACAGAGAGCTACCAAAGTCTCCGAACCCCCTACAGGTGCGGACACGCGGTAAACGAAGACGACGTGGAACGAGAGAGCGGAGAAGAGCCAGTGGAGTTCGTGGACTCGATCGCAACAGGCTCCATCACCGCGGGACGGCCCGGTATGGCCACGCGCCACCTGCGTGCGGCCGGCCCCGCCGGTCAGCAGGCGGTCGCCGTCGCCCCCGGTGCCAACCGCCCGGTCTCCCCTTCCGCCCCGGTCGATCCTCGTACCGCGAGTGTGCGCCGTTACGAAGGCGGACAGCTGGTCTGGCGGGTGCAGTGCGGCGATCTCATCAGCCGCGAGCGCGCCGTCACCGTGTTCGTCGAAGACAACCAGGTGGTTCTCGTCTCGCCGCCAGGAGAGACCGCGCGGATGACGTCCGGCCAGCTCGGACAGCTCAGGGCCGCGCTCAACGAAGCCGCCAAGATGGCGGAAAGGTAACGGTGAGTTCTCCGTGGATCAGGTCCTAGGGCAAGTCCTCCGCAACGCGGTTTGGGAACGCCTCGACATGCTCTCCGATCTCGCGAACCGGGCTGACGCGCAGTCGCTCGTGTCGGTCGCCCGCTCGGAGCTCCCCCGGTTGACCGAAGGCTGGCGCGCGATGCTCCAGGCGCACGAGCCCGACGAGCGTGGGGACTGCCCCACCTGCTCGACCCGCTGGCACAAGTGCAAGGCCCCCTGCTCGGTGTGGCAGGTCGCGCACGAGCACTTGGTCGCCGGTGGCCTCGCCCCCCAGCAGACCGCGGCCACCCAGGACCACCGGCGGGAAGCCCGCCGTCGCGTTCCTGGTCAGACCCGTGGTGTGGGCGCCGGCGAAACCACCGGCAGGCACGCGCTGGTCAACCCGCGCAGGCCCGCCATCGGCGGCGTACACGCCTGAAGAAAGCCAAGGCGAGTGAACGGCGGTCCGAGCGCCCCCTCGGCAACCACGCCATGACCTCGCCTCCGCCGAGAGCGGTTCGCCCGTACCCCCGAACGCGACGAGCCGCTCTCGGTAATCACTCCGGTCCCCACCGCGATTAATCGAAAATTATCGGCAGAACACCTAGCGTAGGCAGTAATCGGTCGCTAGGTTGATGATCACAAACGCAGCGCGATACCTGCCAAGGACACGCTGCCATCCCCCGAACTCCGCGGGCCGGTGCCGTTGCACTCCCCTCCCCCGACCGGCATCGGTCCGCGGTCTCCAACTTTCCTTTCAGCTGACCGATTTCACCCGCGTGACCAGTACCGCGGCGATGACGGTGGACAGCGCCGAAGCCGCGAAGAGGCTCGGATACCCGCCCAGGTACGCCAGGATCGGCGCGGTCAGCATCGGCGCCACCACCTGCGGCAGCGAGTTCGCGATGTTGATGACCCCGAGGTCCTTCGCCCGGTCCTGCGCGGCGGGCAACACCTGCGTGAGCATCGCCAGCGCGACGGCCATGTACGCACCGAAACCGATGCCCAGCAACGGTGACGCCGCGAGCGCGGCCGTCCAGTTCTGCCAGACGACCAGCAGGAGTGCGGCCACCGCCATCACCGCTGACGCCGCGAGGACGTATGGCTTGCGACGTCCGGACTTGTCGGAGAAATGCCCGGCGATGAGCGCGCCGACGATGAGCGCGGCGCCGTAGAGCCCCATCATGATCAGCAGGCCGGTGTCCGGGTCTTCGTAGTGCACCGCGTCCTTGAGGAAGAACAGCAGATACAGCGTCCCGAAGGCGTTGCCGAGGTTGATCATGAAGTGACAGCCCCACGCCCAGGCGAAGTCCGGATGCTTGCGCGGGGAGATCCACAGGTTCGACAGCACGTCACGGGACTTGGCCGACGGCCGGTACTCGACCGGCAGCCGCGCGTCCGGTGTGCGCAGGACGAAAGCGGCCGCGCCCACCAGCACGATGGCCGCGCACACCGCGTATCCCAGTGGGAGACCGGCGAGGTCGAGCATCACCACGACCACCACCGCGCCGAGCACGGTCCCGAGCATCTGCGCGATGCCGACCAGGCCGCCGACCTGCGCGCGCTGAGGCACGGGCACCCGGTCGGCGATCGCCGAGACCAGCATCGCGAGCATTCCGTTCAGGCCCGCCTGCACCAGGCACCAGCCGAGCACCATGACCGCGACGTTCGGCGCGAACGCGAGGACGAGCAGTCCGGCCGCGGCGACCACGGCGCCGACGGCCGTCCACGGATGACGGCGGCCGCGCGCGGAACAGGTGCGGTCCGAGAGCAGGCCGACGGCCGGGTTGGCGATCAGCGCGACGATCGCGCCGACGCCGGTGACCAGGCTGAACACGGCTTCTTTGTTGGCCGCGTCCAGGATTTCGGCCTGTTTCGGCAGCAGGACCTGGATGGGCGCGTAGACCCCGAGCCAGAGCGCGATGTTCGCGAAGAACAGCAGGCTCATCCAGCCCGCGCGGACCCTGGCGACCGGCTCGGCGAGCGCCTCGGGCAGGGCTCTGACCTCACTCATGGCTGATCAGTTTCCGGTACCAGCCGAAGGAGTCCTTCGGAGTCCGCTTCTGTGTCTCGTAGTCGATGTGCACCAGGCCGAACCGCGGCTGGTAGCCCTTCGACCATTCGAAGTTGTCCATCAGCGACCAGACGAAGTACCCGCGGACGTCGACGCCGGCGTCCATCGCTTCGCGCACCGCGACCAGGTGACTGTGCAGGAAGTCGATGCGCTCCTTGTCGTGGACGTGCCCGTCTTCGGCGACGACGTCGTCGAAGCTGCAGCCGTTTTCGGTGATGTAGACGGGCGGGAGGCCCTCGCGATAGCGCTTCTGGAAGGTGACGAGCAGATCGCGCAGGCCGTGCGGGACGATCGGGGAATCGTTGGTGGTCATGGGATATCCCTCGATCGCGCGAAGCTCGAAGGGCAGCGGATTGCCTTCACCGGGCGCGGCGACGCCCTGCGGCTCGTAGTAATTCACCCCGTAGAAGTCGAGCGGCTGCGCGATGGTGGGGAGATCGTCGGCGAAGTCCTTCGGGAGATGTTCGACGACTTGTTCGGGATAACGGCCCAGCAGCACCGGATCGGCGTACGTCCGGTTGATGAGGGCGTCGATCCATTCGCCCGCGGCCTTGTCCTCCGGCGAATCGGAGGCGGGCCAGATCGGCGAATGGTTGTTGGCCGTGCCGACGCTGCGGGCACCGGCCGCGCGCAGCGCTTGGACGGCGAGACCGTGCGCCAGATTCTGGTAGTGCGCGGTGGGCAGGGCGTCGAGCAGCAGTGTCTTGCCGGGGGCGTATTCGCCGATCGCGTAGCCGAAGATCGACATGACCATGGGCTCGTTGAGCGGGATCCACATTTTCACCCGATCGGAGAACCGCTCGCCCAGGATGGCGGCGTACTCCGCGAAGCGTTCGGCGGTATCACGGGAGAGCCAGCCACCCTTGTCCTCGAGCGCCTGCGGGAGATCCCAGTGAAAGAGCGTCCCCACCGGGTCGATTCCGGCGGCGCAGACCTCGTCGATGAGCCCGTCGTAGAAGGCGAGGCCGTCCGCGTTGGGCTTTCCGTCGCCATCGGGCTGGATTCTCGGCCAGGCGAAGGACATCCGGTACGCGCCGACGCCGAGTCCGGCCATCATCGCGATGTCTTCGGAGTAGCGGTGGAAGTGATCGGCGGCTACCTTGGCGTCCTCCCCCCGCGCGATCTTCCCCTCCGTTTCAGTGAACGTGTCCCAAATGGACTGTCCTCGACCGCCCTCGCCGGTCGCCCCCTCGATCTGGAAGGCGGAGGTCGAGACACCCCACAGGAATTCGGACGGGAAGGTCGGATTCTCCACCGGCTACGCACCTTTCTCCGGAGACACGGCCGAACATGAAAAGTTCTCAGATACTATGCCTTCACTCGACCGTGGGGAACCCTGTCGGCACGATAAAGTCGCAGATCAGCGAAGGAGGAGCCCGAGTGTCCGACATCCAGGCCGCGAAATCGCCGGCGGAGACGACTCCGCTCCGGCGGCAGCCCGTCCAGCAACGCAGCGCCAAGCGGGTGGAGCAGATGCTCGACGCCAGCGCCCAGCTGATCGATGAGCTCGGTTACGACGCACTGACGACCACGTTGATCGCGAAGCGCGCGGGGGTGGCCGTCGGGTCGCTGTACCAGTTCTTCCCCGACAAGCGGGCCGTGGTGCAAGCGCTGACGCAACGCAACCTCGAACGGTTCGTCGCCTCGGTGTCCGAAACCTTGAACGAGCTCGCGCCCGAACACTGGTGGGATGTCGTGGACTCGATCCTCGACATCTACCTCGACATGCACCGCGAGGTCCCCGGTTTCTCGAAGGTCCACTTCGGTGACGTCGTGGACCGGCAGCTCCTCGACGAGACTCGCGACAACAACGCCGTCATCGTCGACGCGCTCACCGACATCCTCTCGGCGCGGATCTCGTCGCCGCTGGACGACATCCGGTTCGCGCTGACGATCGCGAACGAAACCGCCGACGCGTTGCTGAAGCTGGCGTTCCGCCGTGACCCGCGCGGGGACGAGCGGATCGTGGCGGAGGCGAAGTCGGTGGTGAAGGGGTACTTGGCGAGCAAGTTCGGCGAAGCCTGAGGGGTCCGGGGGCCTGGGCGCGGGTCCGGGGGCTAAAGGACGCTTTGCCCGCGTGCGATGCGGCGAAGGGCGCTTTCCTCGCATCGGATGCGGCGAAGGCGCCCTTCACCTCGCTTCCGTCCACTATGGACTCAGGCTCCCCTGCTCGGACGTCGCGAAGGCCACCTTCAGGACGTTGAACGTCCCGAAGGTGGCCTTGCCGTCACCGGTGGATCCCCCTTGCTCCATTCGTGTCCACCGATGCCCGATTCCCAAGCCCCATCAGTCACACAGCCCCCATCAGCCACGTCTCGACGCGCCCTGAGCTGGCCTTATCCAGTTGTCCACATAAGTTGTCCACACCCACCCACAGTTGTGGACAACCTCGCCCCTCACTCCTCAGGACACCGCTCCCCGACACCCCCTCCCGATACGCTGGTGCGGGGCGCGCCCCCCTGGGACGGGTGGGGGGTGGGGTCGCGCGGATCAGCCGAAGTTTTGGGACTCGCCTCGGTAGGTGGGGACGGTCCGGTCGACGCGGTCGCCGATGATCACGTGGTAGTGCGTGAAGCGTTCGGCGAGTTCACCGGCTTTCGCATGGCGCAGCCAGACGCGGTCGCCGAGCCGCAGGTGGCGGGCGGCTTCGCCGGAGACGGGGGTCTGGACTTCGCCCGCGCCTTCGAATCCGAGCAGTGAGAGGCCTTCGGGCAGGTAGGGCGTCGGCTGCCGCGAAGACTCCGTCGGGCCGGAAGCGATGTAGCCGCCGGAGTAGAGCGTCGCGATCTTGGGCGCCGGACGACGGACGACGGGGAGCGCGAACATCGCGGCCGGACGCGGCGAGAAGTGCGCGTAACCGTCGAAAAGCGTGGGGCCGATCAGGCCGGAGCCCGCGGCGATTTCGGTGACGGCCGCTTCGGCGCCGGTCGATTCGACACTGCCGCTGCCGCCGCCGTTGACGAACTCCAGATCCGCCAAGGCCCGGACAGCGCGAACGGCGGCCGCGCGGCGCTTCGCGATTTCCACAATGGACTTCCGCTGCATCCAGCCGATGAGCGAGTTCTTGACGCCGCTGCCCGCCGCGTCGCCGAGCCCGGCGATCTGGCCTTCGTACGCCATCATCCCGACGAGCCGGAAACCCTTGCGGGACAGGATGGTTCGCGCCAGATCGGCGGCCTGCCGCGGGCTGAACACCGGCGAGCGCCTGGTGCCGACGTGCACCCCTGGCAGCGGCCGCCATGAAGCGTCGAGCTCGAGACAGACGCGGATTTCGGGATGGTCCTGCCCCAGCGCGGCATCGACCAGGTCGAGGTGTTCCGGCGAATCGACCATGATCGAGATCGCCGCCCGCGCCCGGTCGTTCGCCGCCAGCCGTCGCAGCGCGCCGTGGTCGGCGGTCGGGTACGCGACCACGATGTCGTCGGCCGTCCCCTGCTCGACATGCCAGACGGCTTCGGCGAGCGAGTAGCACATGAGGCCTTCGAAGCCGGGCCGCGCGAGCACTCGTTCGAGCAGGTACCGGCAACGGACGGACTTGCTGACCACGCGGATCGGCTTGCCCGCCGCCCGCCGCAGCAGGTCGGCGCCGTTCGCGTCGAACGCATCCAAGTCGACAACCGCGAACGGAGGATCCAGGTCCTTCGTCGCCAAGTCGTACACCGTCGCACTGGTCACCCGAACTAAGGTACGACAGAAGGGCTTGAAACGCGAATACTATTCACTTACTGTTTCGGCACTCGAACATCTCAAGGGCAGCAGACTCTCGGATTGGGTGTGTGCATGACTCGGTGGAGCAACTGGGCCGGTACCGCGACGGCGTCGCCGCTGCGCGTGCACCGACCGCGCGGCACGGAGGAGATCGCCGAGGCGATCGGCCGGTCCGCCGCGGACGGACGGCGCCTGCGCCCGCTGGGCAGCGGTCACTCGTTCACGGCGATCGCCGTGGCGGATTCGGACGCCATGGACCTCACCGGCTGGGCGGGTATCGCGTCGGCCGACGTCGAGAAAGGCCTGGTCACGGTCCGCTCGGGCACCACGCTCAAGCAGCTCAACGCCGAACTCGACGCGCTCGGGCTGGCGATGACCAACCTCGGCGACATCGACGCGCAGACCGTCGCGGGCGCGATCTCCACCGGCACCCACGGCACCGGCGCCCGGCTCGGCGGTATCGCCACCCAGATCGCCGCGCTCGAACTCGTGCTCGCCGACGGCACCGTGGTCACCTGTTCGGCGGACGAGCGCCCCGACCTCTTCGCCGCCGCGAGAGTGGGTCTCGGCGCGCTCGGCGTCATCAGCACGGTCACTCTGCGGTGTGAACCGTCGTTCCTGCTCTCCGCCCAGGAGCGGCCGGAACCGCTCGAACAGGTCCTTGAAGGCTTCGACCAGTTCGCCGACGAGAACGACCACTTCGAGTTCTACTGGTTCCCCTACGGCAAGAACGCCCTGGTCAAACGCAACAACCGGCTCCCGGCGGGCAGCGAACGCAAGCCGCTGAGCAGGGTGAAGGAATTCGTCGACTACGAGATCACGGAGAACGTCGCGTTCGGCGGGTTGTGCCGTCTCGGCCGCGCGGTGCCGAAACTCGTGCAGCCACTCGGCAAGTTCGCCTCGAACGTCCTCTCGGCCCGCGAGTACAGCGACACGTCACATCGCGTCTTCGTGACCCATCGCGGTGTGCGATTCGTCGAGTCGGAGTTCGCGATCCCCCGCGAATCGCTGCTCGACGTCTTTTCCGAACTCCGCGCGTTCGTCCCGAAGCTGGAGAACCCGGTCGCGTTCCCGGTCGAGGTGCGCGTCGCCGCCGCGGACGACATCTGGCTTTCGACCGCGAACGGCCGCGACTCCGCCTACCTCGCGATCCACCAGTTCGTCGGCATGCCCTACCGCGAGTACTTCGCCGGATTCGCGTCGATCGTCGGCGAGGTCGGCGGCCGCCCGCACTGGGGCAAGATGCACGACCTCGACGCCGCCACCCTCCGCTCGCGCTATCCGCGGTTCGACGACTTCACGCGGATCCGCAAGGAGGTGGACCCGGCCGGGGTCTTCACGAACACGTACCTCGACCGGGTCCTGGGAACCGTTTAGTTCGTTTCGAAGAGGGCGCTGACGGATTCGCCGTTGTGGATCCGCCGCATCGCCTCCGCCAGCGCGGGCGCGATCGACAGGACCCGGAGTTTCGGGCTCTGTTCCTCCGGCGGGATCGGCACGGTGTTGGTGCAGACGACCTCCAGCACGTCCGGCTGGCTGCCGATCCGCTCGAGCGCGCCGCTGGAGAACAGGCCGTGCGTGCACGCGACACGGATCGAGCGCGGCTTCAGTTCCCTCAGCTTGTTGAGCAGTTCGATCACCGTGCTGCCCTTGGCGATCTCGTCGTCGAGGACGATCACGTCGCGGCCGGTGACCTCACCGATCACCGAGCTGATCTCGACCCTGTCGTCGGCGAAGCGCTGCTTCGCGCCCGCGGCGACCTGAACCCCGAGCAGCCGGGCGAAATGCGCGGCCTCCTTGGCGTTGCCGAGATCCGGCGAGACCACGGTGGTCGCGGAGAGGTCGTACTGCCGGAAGTGCTTGGCCAGTTCCTGCAAGGCGTGCAGATGGTCGACCGGAACACTGAAGAAGCCGTGCACCTGCGGTGAGTGCAGCGTCATCGCGAGGACGCGATCGGCGCCGGCGGTCGCCATGAGGTCCGCGACGAGACGGCCGCCGATCGAGATCCGCGGCGCGTCCTTTTTGTCCGATCGGGCGTACGAATAGTGCGGCATGACGACGGTGATCCGCTTCGCCGACGCGCCCCGCGCGGCGTCCAGCATCAGCAGCAGTTCGACGAGGTGCTCCTGCACCGGCCGCACCAGCGGCTGGATCAGGAAGACGTCGCGCTCGCGGCAGTTCGCCTGGAGCTGGACTTCGAGACAGTCGTTGGCGAACCGCTGCACCTGCACGGGATGCAGCGGAACACCGAGATGCGTGCAGATCTCTTCGGCGAGCTCGGGATGTGCGCTACCGCTGAAAACCGCGATGTCCTCGCGCAAGGACTTACTCCGTTCACTTAACTGACGGATTACGTCCACACACTAGAGCTTCACAGAGCGGAAACAGCCTGAGAGATAGGAGTATCACCCGAGATCGCGGTGAGGACACGTCCCGCCGTCGACGGATCGTCGAGCAGCGCGACGAGGATCGCGGCGACGTCCTGCCGGGGAATGGGGCCGCGCTCGGTGGATTCGGCGATCAGGATCTCGCCGGTGCCTTCGTCGTTCGTGAGCTGTCCCGGGCGCAGGATCGTCCAATCGAGATCACGGGCACGTAGATCGTCCTCGGCCGCTTTCTTGGCTTTGAGGTACAGCCGGAAATCGTCCGGGACGTCCGCGGTCTCCCATACGTCGGCATTGATGGAACCGACCTGGATGTGCCGCCGTACGCCCGCCTGCTCGGAGGCCGCCGCGAAGAGTGCCGCGGCGGCCCTGTCCACAGTGTCCTTGCGATCCGTACCGCTGCCCGGCCCGGCGCCCGCGGCGAAGATCGCCGCGTCGGCACCGGCGAGCACCTTGGCCACGGCGTCCACATCGGACTTTTCCAGGTCGAGGACGACGGCTTCGGCGCCGATCGCCTCGAGGTCGGCGACGTGATCGGGATTGCGCACGATGCCGACCGCCTGATCACCACGCTCGGCGAGGAGTTTCTCCAGCTTCAGCGCGATCTGTCCGTGTCCACCTGCAATGACTACTCGCATACTCTTAGGACACCACAGCGGAGCGGAGCTTCTCCGTTGAGGGTGGTGGCGGGGGCATGGATGGAGTAATGCGTTTACTCGACTTCGGCAGGAGCCTCGGTGCCGCGCAGCAGCTGGTCGTAGACGATCTCGTTGACCAGCCGCGAGACCGGGTCCTCTTCCAGGATCATGCGCTCGTTGTGGCCCTCGAGGTCGAGGTCGGTCACCGCGTTGGGGTCGGCGGCGACGATGGCCAGCCCGTAGGCGCGGGCACGCGGCAGGCAGTTGCCGACGTAGTCTTCCGTCAGTACGGCTGGCGATGGGAGCACCATCGCGGCCTCGCCGTACCTCGCGAACGGGACCGCGGAGGCCATCGCGGTGCGCCAGTGCCGGGCGACCGCGAGGACGCCGATGATCTCGGCGGCCGGCGCGGGTGCGGTCGCGGCCAGCTCTGGCCAAGTCCAGGTGTCGACGGTGGCGCGATCGACGACGGGACCCATGCCCATCGCGATGCGCTCCGCGTGCACGTCGGTACGGAGCCGGGCGACCACGCAGATCTTGCGGCCGAGCACGGTGGTCTCCGGCAACACGATGCCGTTCCAGCCGAGCAGGGCGGCGGCCTTGCGTGAAAGCTCCTCGACGCTCGCGGGCAGTTCGATCGGCGGCACCACCCGGCTCGGCAGTGACCGGCTGCGCTTCGCGCCACCGGCGACCGTCGAGCTCTCCATATTCGGTGTAGCCGCCACGTTCCGCCTCCTTCGAACCTGGTTTCCCTAAGGCTCTTCATCCCGTGCCACCTCGGTGGAAGCGGCACATGACCTGTCTAACAGGGCGGGGACGCGGGGGCGCCGGACAAGGCGAGTGGCTGCGATCGACGGCGCCTTGTCATCGGTGACCGGTCGGTAGGCGGTCGTCGGACTTCAGTCCGACCGTGCCGCCAACCGAGTGAGAACGAGGTAAGTGGTGTTACCCGGCGTCTCCGAACGGTCACGGGTATGGAATGCCCACCACCGAACACTGGCGAGGCAACGGAAGCAAAGTGCTGGTCCATTCAGCCCAGTGAATGGTCATTCCACTGTGGACCCTCGCAGGTCAAGGTCATGAGACCGTCGCGGTGCGGAGCAGTTCCTCGACGCCCGGTGTCCGCCACTCGTCCATCACCGCGATTTGCCTGTCCGCAACGAACCAGATCCGCTGGGTCACTCGAGCGTCGCCGCTTCCCCCCGTCTGTCCACGAGGAACACACTGGATCGTCCACTCCTCGTAGGTCGCCGTGGCCCCGCCCACCGGTGCGGTGGCGGAAGTCGTCTTCGTCGCGTCACCCTCTTGGCGGAGGTCCTTGCGCCCGGCGGCGTTGCAGGCCCGGCCTCCCGCGCTGCGCCGGTAGAACTCGCCCGGCCGGTAGGCCGGCTGCTCCGCCGATTCCTGCGCGTTGTCAGTGACCAGGACGTACTTGCAGTTGAAGTACTTCTTCGGGTCCGGGCAGCCCGGGGCGACGATCACCTTCTCCAGCCCTTGCGCCTGGACGGACCAGCCCGACGGCAGGTGCAATGTCAGCGCGCCGACCGAGACGTCGGTGAGTCCTTGCGCGGGTGGCGGCGCCGAAGTCCCCTTCGCGGTCTTTCCACCGGTCAGCCCCGCGACGAGTTCGGGGTTCAGGAGATCGGACAGCCGGTCGTACGGGAGCGTCATCGTCTGGACGCCGCAGGCGGTCTCGAAACCGAGCCGGTTGAAGTTGATCGTGAGCTCGACCTCGGCGGGTGTGAAGGTGGGGAACACCTTGCGTTCCCCCGGCCCGGCCAGGTCGGCGGGCTTGATCGGGGTCCAGGTCTTCAGTCCGCACCCTTGGTCGTGATCGGGCCAGAGCAGGTCGCTGAGTGCCAGCATCCCCTGATCCGAGAACATCCCGGGGCGGAACAGATCCGCGGGCGCGACGGGGTTGCCGCCGGTGAGGTCGATCAACACGGCGGAGCGGCCCATGTTCCAAGTCGGATGCGGAGCGTTTTCGAGGCCGTGTTCGTAGCGCACCGAGAGGTACTTCTCGGTCTGCATCCGCACCTCGACCTTGGTGGTGAGCACGTAGGGGCCGCCGCCGTGCTCGGCCGCCAGCTCCGCCGCGCCCGGTCCCGTCTCCCGGTTCCACTCGTCGATCGGCGCGGTCAAGGCGTCGTTGACCCGTTTCGACCAGGCCTGGTCGGGTCCGCCGGTGACCTCCGGATACTGCCCCTGGAACTGGAGGGTGGTGCCGGGCACCGGTCCGGTGCGGGTCTTCATCGCGACCTTGAGCGCGACGGCCTGCTGACTGGTCGGCGGCGACTGCGGCGGCGGACTGCTCGGGTCGGAGAAGACGACCACCGAGCCGACCACCGCGGCCGTCGCCGCGACGACGCCGACGGCGATCTTCAGCCCGGCCGCGATCCCGCCGGTCGACGCGGCCACCGCGCCCGTTCCGGCGGCGGCGACCCCGGGTGCGGCCGCCGTCCCGGCACCGAGCAGGGCCAGCGGAGTCACCGCGACGAGGACGCCGGTCGCCTTCGCCAGCCGTGACCAGCCCTTGCGCTCCCAGTCGTCGCCGTAACCCGCCCGGGCGACGCGTTCCAGCTCCGCGACGAACATGAGCGCGTCGACCGGCCGTTTCGACGGCTCCTTCGCCATCCCCAACGCGACGATCTCGTGCACCGGCTGAGGTACTTCACCGAACGGGATCGGCGCGTGTTCGTGCAGCGTGCGCAGCACTTCGGTGTCGTCGGCCTGATACGGCCGATGCCCGGCGACGCACTGGAAGAACACGCAGGTCGCGGCGTAGACGTCGGTGGCCGGGGTGGACTGCCCGCCTGACCATTGCTCGGGCGCCATGTACGCCGGTGTGCCGACGGCCGGGCCCCGTTCACCGGCGAGGACGGCCGTGCCGAAGTCGACGAGTTTGCTCTCGCCGGTGCCGGCGACGAGGACGTTGCCCGGTTTGTAGTCCCGGTGGACGACGTTGGCGGAGTGCGCCGCGGCCAGCCCGAGCAACGAACCCTTGAGCACCGCGAGCGCGGCTTCGGGTTCGAGGGCGCCTTCGGCCTGCAGCACCGACCGCAGCGAGACGCCGTTGATCGCCTCCATCACGATCGCCGCGCCCTGCGGCGTCTCGAAGAACTCGTACAGCTTCACGACATGCGGGCTCGACACCCGGTGCAGCGCCAGCGCCTCCTGGCGGAACGCGCTCAAATACGCGGGGTCGGTGGCGAAGCGGGAGAAGAGGTACTTGACCGCGACGACGTGGCCGGTGTTGTCCTGGCGCGCGAGCACCACGCGGCCGAAGGTGCCCGTGCCGAGCTGCTCCAGCTCGGTGAAGCCGGGCAGCCTCCACTCATCGCTCGCCTCGTTGATGTTCACGGCCACCGTGCCTCTTCCAGAATCTTGTCGAGACCTGGAGTGTTCCACTCGTCGACGACCACGAGCTGCGTTTTCGGCAGGAACCACACCCGCTGGGTAACGATCCCGCCTCCGGAGCACGTGAGCCGCCATTCCTCGTAGGCGGCCTTCTTCGTCCCGATCGGCCGGAGCTCCTTCTTCTCCAGGACGGGCGAGCCCTGCGTTTCGCCGGGTGCCCCGATGGAAGAACACGGACGCGGACCGGTCGAGCGGTTGTACGGCCTGCCCGGTTCATACGCCGGAGTGGCCGGGTCGACCCGCGAGTTGTCGCTGAAAAGGACGCTCGCGCACTGCGCACCCGTGCACTGATCGGCGGTCACCAGCCGGCGCTCGGGTGTCGCACCGGCCAGCAGCTTCCATTTTTCCGGCGTGGTGATGGTGAAGGCGCCGACGTTGTCCTCTTTGGTCCGTTGCGCCGGTGTGTCGCCCAGCAGCTTCTTGGCCTTGGGACTCAGCAGATCGACCAGCCGGTCGTAGGGGACGGTGACCGTCGTCGGGCTGCAGGCCATCGCGTACCCGAGCACGTAAGCGCTGACGTAGAAGACCATCCCGCTCGTCGCGGGTGCCGCTTGCACGATCGCCCTGTCTTCGGCGTTCGGACCCGACATCGACCGGACGGGAAGATGCTCCGGCCGCGACGGCGGCTCGGAGAAGCACTCACCCGGTTTGGCCGAGGCGTAGAACGTGTTTTCCAGTTTCAGCATCCGCTCGGCGTTGCCCTCGACGTCGTCGAACAGATTCGCGGTCGAGATCACGTCACCGCCGGACAGGTCGATCACGAGGGTGCGGACGTCGTAGGGGCCGTGATTCCCGAGCTGCACCGTTTCGACCGAGCGTTCGTAGACGACCGAAAGCAGCTTGTCGTCCTGACGCAGGACCTCGGCCGTGGTGGACATGTGCGGGATGTCGCCGTCGGGCTCCTTCTCCGGCGGGTTGCCCGGTGACCAGAGGGTGGTGAGCCAGTCGTCGATCGGCGCCATCAGCGCCTTGTTGACCCGTTCCTCCACAACCTTGTCCTTCAGCCCGCTGATCCGGACGTACTTGCCGTTGTAGTCGAAGCCGTCGAGCTTCTCGGTCCGGGTGAGCAGGTCGACCTTCAGCGCGGCGAGCGTCGTCGTGATCGGCGGCGCCGGGTCGTCGCCGCCGGAGTTGACCACCACGACCGTGCCGACGGCGGCCGCGGTGACGGCGGCGATCGCGGCGGTCACCTTGAGGCCGAGCGCGATCCCGCCGCCGGTGGTCGCCGCGACACCGCCCGCCGCGCCGCCCGCGATGACCGGCGCGGCGGCGGTCCCGGCTCCGAGCAGGGCCAGCGGGGACAGGGCGACCAGGACACCGGCGCCCTTGGCGAGCCAGTGCCAGCCGTTGCGCTCCCAGTCGTCGCCGTACGCCTTCCGCGCGGACGACTCCAGTTCGGTGACGAACTCGGCCGCGCCCGACGGCCGCTGGGCGACGTCCTTCGCCATGCCGCGCGCGATGAGGTCGCGGACCGGTTCGGGAACCTCACCGAACGGGATCGGCGCGTATTCGTGCAGCGTGCGCAGCACTTCGGTCTGTTCGGCCTCATACGGCTTGTGCCCGGCGACGCACTGGAAGAACACGCAGGTCGCGGCATAGACGTCGGTCGCGGGGGTGGCGATCCCGCCCGACCACTGCTCGGGCGCCATGTACGCGGGCGTGCCCGCGGCGACCCCGGTCTGCCCGGCGAGCACGGCGATACCGAAGTCGACGAGCTTGCTCTGACCCTCTCGGGTGACCAGGACATTGGCCGGTTTGTAGTCGCGGTGGACGGTCCCCGCGGCGTGAGCGCCGGCGAGGCCGAGCAGCGAGCCCTTGAGGATGGCCAGCGCGGCTTCGGGCTCGAGCTTCTCCTGGCGGCCGAGGATCTCTTTCAGGGAGATTCCGTGAACCGCTTCCATGATGATGGCGGCACCTTGTGGGGTCTCCACGAACTGGTGCAGACGGGCGATGTGAGGCCCCGAAACGCGGTTCAGGACCTGCGCCTCATGACGGAACTCGGCCAGCCTTTGCGGGTCGGCCGCGAACCGTGTGTACAGGTATTTGATGGCCACGACCTGGGCGGATTCGTCGTGGCGTGCCAGTACGACACGCCCGAACCCACCTTCGCCCAGCGACCCCATCTCGGTGAAACCCGGCAAGGCCCAGTCGTCCACAGATTCCTCCGCGATTCCCGATCGTGTCCCCTTGGAGGTGAGCTGCGCCGCAGCGGTTCCCCGCCTTCCGGGTTTAGGGTTACTCGTCGGTCACTTAGCCCGTTGCGATGGAGGAACGATGCGTTCGCCGAAGGATTT
Organism: Amycolatopsis sp. lyj-84; assembly: GCF_046549075.1. Lineage (NCBI taxonomy): Bacteria > Bacillati > Actinomycetota > Actinomycetes > Pseudonocardiales > Pseudonocardiaceae > Amycolatopsis > Amycolatopsis sp. lyj-84. The sequence continues at coordinate 1,014,452 of NZ_JAJPWO010000002.1, read as the reverse complement.
CTTCGCCCCGCTCGCGGTGGGGGCGCCGGAACCGCTCCGCCAGATCCCCGTGCCTCCTTCGCGGATGATCCACTTCTTCGACCCCAGCAACGAAAAGATGGCGGCCAAGGTCCCGGACCTCGCCAAGAAGGTCGACGTCCTGCTCGGGAATCTCGAGGACGCCGTGCGCGCCGACCGCAAGGAGGCCGCGCGGAACGGGCTCGTCGCCATCGCGAAGGCGACCGACTTCGGCAAGACGCAGCTGTGGACCCGCGTCAACAGCCTCGACTCGCCGTGGGTGCTCGACGACCTGATCACGCTGGTCACCGAGATCGGCGACAAGCTCGACGTGATCATGGTGCCGAAGGTCGAAGGCGCTCAGGACATCCACTACGTCGACAGGCTGCTCGCGCAGCTCGAAGCGCGGGCGGGCCTGACGAAACCGCTGCTGGTGCACGCGATCCTGGAGACCGCCAGCGGTGTCGCGAACGTCGAGGAGATCGCCGGCGCGAGCCCGCGGATGCAGGGCATCTCGCTCGGCCCGGCCGACCTCGCCGCCAGCCGCCGGATGAAGACCACCCGGGTGGGTGGCGGGCACCCCGGCTACCTGGTGCGCACCGACCCGACCGGCGAGGACCTGAACGAGGGACGCACGACGTATCAGCAGGACCTCTGGCACTACACGGTCGCGCGGATGGTCGACGCCTGCGCGGCGAACGGGATCCTGCCGTTCTACGGGCCGTTCGGCGACATCCGCGACGTCGTGGCCTGCGAAGACCAGTTCCGCAACGCGTTCCTGCTCGGCTGCGTGGGTGCCTGGAGCCTGCACCCGGTGCAGATCGACATCGCCAAGAAGGTGTTCTCGCCTTCCCCTGAAGACGTGGCTTGGGCGCGGCGCGTGATCGCCGCGATGGGTGACGGCACCGGCGCCGTGATGATCGACGGGAAGATGCAGGACGACGCCTCGGTGAAGCAGTGCCGGGTGGTCGCCGAACTCGCCGACGCCCTGGCCGCCGACGACCCCGAACTCGCCGCCGCCTACGACGCGGCCACTCAGGAGGCTCAAGCATGAATCCCCGACGTTCCGTCCTCTACATGCCGGGCGCCAACGAAAGAGCGCTGGAAAAGGCGAAGACGCTCGACGCCGACGCGCTCATCCTCGACCTCGAAGACGCCGTCGCGCCCGACGCGAAGGAAGCCGCTCGTGAGCGGGTCTGCGCCGCCGCGTCGTCGAAGGAGTACGGCGAGCGCGAGGTGACCATCCGCGTCAACGGCCTCGACACCGAATGGCACGACGCAGACCTCCGCGCCGCCGCGCAGGCGGGCCCGGCCGCGATCGTGGTGCCGAAGGTGAACTCCGCGGCCGAAGTGCACAACATCGAGCGCGCGCTGGAACTCGGCGGCGCGCCGGAGCACACGAAGATCTGGGCGATGGTCGAAACCCCGGTCGCGATGCTGCACGCCGAGGAGATCGCTTCGGCGTCCGAGCGGCTGACCGTGCTGGTGATGGGCACGAACGACCTGGCGAAGGAGCTGCACGCCGAGTTCGTCCCCGGCCGGGCGCCGCTGCTGGGCGGGCTTTCGCTGGCGCTGCTGGCCGCGCGGGCGACCGGCAAGGCGATCCTCGACGGCGTCTACAACGACGTGAAGGACCTCGAAGGCTTCGAGGCGGAGTGCCTGCAGGGGCGCCAGTTCGGCTTCGACGGCAAGACGTTGATCCACCCGGCGCAACTGGAGCCGTGCAACCGGATCTTCGCGCCGTCCAAGGAGGAGATCGAGCGGTCGCGCAAGATCATCTCGGCGTTCGAAGAGGCCAAGGCGGCCGGGCAGGGCGTCGTGACCGTGGACGGGCGGATGATCGAGAACCTGCACGTGGACAACGCGCGGCGGATCCTGGCGCTCGCCGAGGCGATCGGCGACTAGCAGGGACGTGTGGCCAACAGCCGCGAACACGAACTGTTGGCCGTGATGTAGGCGGCGACCTGCGGGGAGATCAGAAGGGCGAGACTTCGGACGTCCTCCCAGTGCCCCCGCAGGTCGACAGCGAGCAGCGGCTCGTGGTGAGCGACGCGGTTGCGAAGCCGGTGCAGGCGCTCTACGTGCCTGTCGACGTCACGGCGATCGGTACCGGCACGAAAAGCCAGGTGCAGGTACGGAATCCACAGCGGGTCGTGATGACGTCTCGCGGACAGGTATCGCCAGAAGCCGAAGCTGAGTTCGGCGATCACCTTCCCGGGCGACGGTCGCTTTTCCGAACCGCAGGGGTGCTTGACCTTCGGGGTCGCGTTCTTGATGGCTTCGGCAAGCAGCCTTCGGCTTGTCTCGTTGACGTCGTACCGCGTGCCGTTCGCGGCCTTCTGCCACCGCGTCGGGAAGATCACCGTCGCTTGGAAGACCCAGTGCGGCCTCCCCGCCTCGACTGCGTGACCCAGTGCCCGGTCATAGGTGTTGCGCAAGGCGACTTCCAAGTGCGACAGGTCGTGATGGAACGCCGCGGATACCGCCGTGTTCCATTCGTACAAGCGCACGGCCAGCGCTCGATCCTGGTTCGCCGCTCGCAGGTAGACCTCGAACCTTGGCCTCGACAGCCAGGTTTCGATCCAGTCCCCGCACCAGCGCTCGTCATGCTCGTAGCTCCCCGATGAGGGATTCGCTGTCACTCTCAAGTGGTCGGCGAATCTGTTATGCTTGTCAGCGAATAGCCCCGGATGGCCCCTGACCTGCTGGTCATGTCACCGGGGCTTTGATCTTTTCTGTTGCCGACAGGCAAGGCAAAGATGAGCAGAGCGTTGTGCCGCCGGATCGGCACCTGACCGCGTTGCGTCCTCTAGTTGCGGTCGTTGCGCGGGCAAGGACCGCAACTAGAGGACGAAACGCGGTCAGGGCCAGGGGCGCGGAGTGGGGCGAAGGGTTTCGTAGGCGGCAGCGGCGCGAAGGACGTCGAGGTCGGCGAAGCGGCGGCCGCTGATCTGGAGGCCGATGGGCTGGTCGTCGCTCGTGTGGCCGCAGTTGATCGAGACCGCGGGCTGGCCGGACATGTTGTACGGCACGGTGAACGCGATGTGCTCGAACGGGCGGCGCGGGTCGTTGGTCGGCGAAGGCCACTCGGCGGGCGGGGCCGAGACCGGGCAGGTCGGTGACAGGACGACGTCGAAGCGTTCGGTCTCGCGCAGGGTCGCGACGGCGATGGCGTCGATCTGCGCGAAGCCGCGATAGGCCTCGACACCGCTGACGTCAGCGCCGCCGGCGGCCCAGTCGGCGATGTACGGCAAGACCTTCGCGCGGCGCTCTTCGGGCAGCACCGACATGTCCGACCAGGCGCGGACGCGCCAGAAGGTGTCGAGCCCGTCGAGCATTTCGCGGCGCAGGAACGGGGAAACCGGCTCCACCACCGCGCCCGCGGTTTCGAACAGCCGCGCGGCTTCGGTGACGGCGCTGATCGTCTCGGGCGAGACCGGGAGTCCGACGCCCGGATCCAGGTGCAGTCCGATCCGCAGGCCTTTGACGTCGGCCGACAGCGAAGTCCAGTCGAGCGACGACGGCGGCAGCGAGAGGTGATCGCGACCGTCCACACCGGACAGAACGCTCATCAGCAGCGCGGTGTCGGCGACGGTCCGCGTCATCGGCCCGGCGACGCGGCCGAGGAACGGCGGATCCACCGGCACCCGGCCGAAACTCGGCTTCAGCCCGACCAGGCCACACCATCCGGCGGGCAGCCGGATCGAGCCGCCGATATCGGTGCCGACGTGCAGCGGGCCGTAACCCGCGGCGGCCGCCGAACCGGCACCGGCGCTGGAACCGCCGGGCGTACGCGTGGTGTCCCACGGATTCCGCGACACGGTGTGGAAACTCGACAGCCCGGACGTCAGCATCCCGTAGTCCGGCATGGTGGTCTTGCCCAACAGGACACCGCCGGACTCGCGCACGCGGGCGCCCGCCGGGGCGTCTTCGGGCGCGGGGACCAGCGAAGAAGCGGCCGTGCCGAGCGGGACCGGCGTACCGCGGGTCGCGATGTTTTCCTTGAGCGTCAAGGGAACGCCGTCGATGGGGCCGAGCGGTTCCCCGGCGTGCCAGCGGCTTTCGGACGCCTTCGCGTCTTCACGTGCGCCGCTCGGGTCGTACGCGTACAGCGCGTGCAGTTCGGGTTCTCTCGCCTCGACACGGGCGAGGACCGCTTCGGTGACCTCGACCGGCGACAGCGTTTTAGCGCGGTACTCGGCGACCAGTTCGACGGCGGTCAGGTCTGGCAACTCCGGCACGGCAAAGGCTCCTTAAGTCGCGGGCGGTTCGAAGCGACCGTCGACCGCGGTCCAGCCGCCGTCCACCGCCAGCACGGAGCCGGTCACGAACGACGACGCGTCCGAGGCGAGGTAGACGACGGCGCCCGCGAGTTCGTCCGGGCGCGCCCAGCGGCCGAGAGCGCCCTTGGTCGCGTAGGCGTCGTACCAGGCCGGATTCGCCTTGATCTGCGCGGTGAGCGGGGTTTCGACGACGCCGGGCGCGATCGCGTTGACCCGCACCCCCGCCGGGCCGAATTCCGCCGCGGCCGTGCGGAAGAGCTGGACGAGACCGGCTTTCGTCGCCGCGTACGGCCCCTGACCGGGCTCGACGGTCGTGCCGCGGATCGAGGAGAACCCGATGATGCTTCCCCGCCCTCGCTCGACCATCCCCGCACCGAACGCGCGGACGACCTCGAAGGTCGCGCCGAGGTTCAAGGCGATCACCCGGTCGAATTCTTCGCGCGAGTACTCCAGCAGCCGTTTGCGCACGTTGGTCGCGGCGGTCAGCACGACGACGTCGAGCTCGCCGAGTTCCGCGGCCGCCCGTGCGGCAGCGCCGGAGTCGAGCAGGTCGATCTCGTACGCCTCCCCCGCGCCGGTCTCCTTGGCCGCGGCGACGTCGCGGTCCGCGACGATCACTTCGGCACCGTGCGCGGCCAGCGCCTTCGCGGCTTCGCGACCGATCCCGCTTCCTCCGCCGAGCACCACGGCCCGCCGTCCGTCGAGCCGGAACAGGTTGTCGTAACTCAAGGTCGCAGCACCGCCATCCTCGTCACGGTCAGTTCTTCGACCGCGAACCGCGGCCCTTCCCGCCCGATCCCGGAGTCCTTCACGCCGCCGTACGGCATGGTGTCGGACCGGAAACCGGGCACCTCGTTGACCACCACGCCGCCGACGTCGAGCTCGTCGAGCGCACGGAACGCGGTCTTCAAGGACGTGCTGAACACAGAAGCGTGCAGGCCGTAGCGCGACGCGTTGACCGCATCGAACGCTTCGTCCACTCCTGCCACGCGACGGACACAGACGACCGGGCCGAAGATCTCCTCGTCCCAGCATTCGAGGCCGTCGGGCACGTCGAGCAGCACCGTCGGCCGCAGCACGGTGCCGTCGACACCGCCACCGAACAGCCGCGCCCCCGCCGAAGTCGCCTTGCCGACCCACTCCTGGACGCGCCTGGTCGATCCCGGGTCGATCAGCGCCGAGACCCGTGTCTTCTCATCGCGGGGATCACCGGCGACGACCTCGCCGAGCCTGGCCAGCACCCGTTCGGTGAACTCCTCGGCCACTGCGTCGACGACCAGCACCCGCTGCACCGAGATGCACGCCTGGCCGGACGCGTAGAACCCGCCGCGCAGCACGGCGTCCGCGGCCGCGTCGAGATCGGCGTCTTCCGCGATCACCAGCGCGGCATTGGAACCCAGCTCCAGCAACGTCTTCGTGGGCGCCGCATCGCGCGCGATCCGGTGCCCGACCAGCGCGGAGCCGGTGAACGACACCGCACCCGCCCGCCGGTCCGTGACCAGCGCCGAGCCGACGGCCGCGTCCCCGGTGACCAGCTGGACCATCGCGGGCAGGTCGGTCAGCGAGCGCACGAGGTGCACGAGCCACAACGTCGCGAGCGGCGTCTGCGGCGCGGGTTTCACCACCACCGGGCAGCCCGCGGCGATGGCGGGCGCGATCTTGTGCGACGCCAGCAGCAGCGGATAGTTGAACCCGGCGATCCCGACCACGACGCCGATCGGCTTGCGTTTCCAGAATCCGACCAGGCCGTCGCCGGACGGCAGCAGATCGAGGGGCACTGTCTCGCCGTGCAGCCGCGAGACCTCTTCGGCGGCCGCCTGCCAGGTGACGATCGTGCGGGCGACCTCGACGCGGCAATCCACCAGCGGCTTGCCGGTCTCCAGGACCAGAAGTCGCTCGAAGTCCTCGCGGCGGGCTTCCAGAGCCGCGGCGACGTCGTTCAAAAGCGTGCGCCGGGTACGCGCAGGCAAGGCCGCGACCTGCTTGAACACCGCGACGGCTTCGTCGATCGCCCGCGTCGCCAGCTCCGGCGTCCCGACCGGCGCCCGGCCGATCTCGCTCCCGTCGTACGGGAACGTCACCGGCTCGGTGTCCACAGTGGACACCCAGCCGTCGCCGATGGGCAGTCCCTCCGGGTACTCAAGCATCGTCGCCTCCCCGCAACCTCGTCAGTTCGGCACGCAGATTCGGCGCGGCCGCCAGCAACTCCCTGGTGTATTCGTGCTCCGGCGCGTCGTAGACCTGGTCGACATCGCCCATCTCGACGATCTCCCCGCGCCGCATCACCGCGACCCGGTCACACACGTGCCGCACCACGCCGAGATCGTGCGAGACGAAGATCAGCGTCAGCGAGTAGAGCTCGACCAGCGACGCGAGCAGGTCGAGGATCTGCTTCCGCACCGAGACGTCGAGCGCGCTCACCGGTTCGTCCGCGATGAGAACGCTCGGATTCGGCGCGAGCGCCCGCGCGATCGAGATGCGCTGCCGTTGCCCGCCGGAGAACTGGTGCGGGTACCGGCCGGCGGCGTCTTCGGGCAGGCCGACGGCTTTCAGCAGCTCGGAAACCCGCGCGGGATCCCGGCGCCCCAAAGGCTCGGAGATGATGTCGCGCACCCGCATCCGCGGATCGAGCGAGCCCATCGGATCCTGGAAGACGATCTGCAGTTCCGACCGCAGGAAACCGAGCTTCCGTTCGGGCAGGGTGTCGACGCGCTTGCTCTGGAACGAGACGCTGCCCGCCGTCGGCTTGTCCAACGCGGCCAGCAATCTGACCAAGGTGGACTTCCCCGAACCCGACTCGCCGACGATCCCGAAGCGCTGACCAGCCTCGACGTCGAACGAAACTCCGCGCAACGCATGGACATCGCGGCGCGTATAGCGGCGTTCCAGATCGCGGACTTCGATCATCATCGGCTCGCCTCCAGATCCGAAGCGGCCAAAAGCTTCCGCGTGTACTCGTGCTTCGGCGCGGTGAGGACGTCGCGGGTGGTGCCGGCCTCGACGATCTCGCCGTCCAGCATCACGAGCACCCGCTCGCACACCGACGCCACCACGGCGAGGTCGTGCGTGATGAACAGCAGCGCGCTCTCCCGCTCGCGGATGCCGTCGAGGATCAGTTCGAGGATCTGCGCCTGCACGGTGACGTCCAGCGCGGTCGTCGGCTCGTCGCAGATCAACAGCTTCGGATCGTTGGCCAGCGCGATCGCGAGGACGACGCGTTGCCGCTGCCCGCCGGAAAGCTGGTGCGGATACGCGCGGAAAGTCCCTGGCAGGCCGACGGAATCCAGCAACGCCTCCGCCGCAGCGCGGTGATTCCCGCGATCGCGGTGGATCCGCATCGGCTCGGCCACCTGCGCGCCGACCCGCATCGCCGGGTTCAGCGCGGTCATCGGTTCCTGGAACACCATCGACAGTTCGTTGCCGCGCAGCCGCGACAGTTCCTTCTCCGACGCGGTCAGCAGCTCGCGGCCGTCGAGCTTCACCGAACCGGACGCGGCGAGTTCTTCGGGCAGCAGCCCCATGATCGACAACGCCGTCAACGACTTCCCGGAACCGGACTCGCCGATCAACCCGACGCGCTCACCACGCGCGATGTCGAACGAGACGCCGCGGACCAGGTCACCGATGCCGAGGCCGTGGACTTCGAGGGTCATAGCCGCGCCGCCAATCGGGGATCGAGACGATCGCGGAGGCCGTCACCGAGCAGGTTGAACCCGAGGACGGCGATGGCGATCGCGACGCCGGGCACGAGCGCGAGCCGAGGGTGCAGGGTCAGGAACACCTGGGATTCCTGCAGCATCCGGCCCCACGACGGCGTCGGCGGCCGCGTGCCGAACCCGAGGAACGACAGCGCCGCTTCCGCGAGCACGGCGATCGCGAACGACACGGACGCCTGCACGATCAGCATTCCGGAGATGTTCGGCAGCACGTGCCGGGCCGCGATGTTCAGCCGCGAGCGACCGGCCGACCGCGCGGCCAGCACGAATTCGCTGCTCATCACCTGCAGCGTTCCCGACCGCGCGATCCGCGCGAACGACGGGATGGTCGCGATGCCGATCGCCACCATCGCGGTGAGCGTGTCGGCCCCGAACACCGCGCCGAACATGATCGCCAGGAGCAAAGCGGGGAACGCGAGCACGAGATCGTTGACGCGCATGACGAATTCGCCGAGCCACCGCGACGACATCCCGGCGAGGATGCCCAGCGGCGTCCCGATCAGCGCGGCGATCCCGACCGCGACCACGCCGACGTACAGCGTGGTCCGCGCGCCGACCATGAGCTGGCTGAGCACGTCGCGGCCGAAGCTGTCCGTGCCCAGGAGATTGGCGCCGCTGAAGTCGTGAAGCCGGTTGGGCGCGTCGACCCGCACCGGGTCGAACGGCGTCCACACGAACGAAAGAAGCGCGGCGAGCACGATCAGCGCGACCAGGGCGCCGCCGATCACGAGACTGCGATTGCGCATCAGGAACCCCGCAATCTCGGGTCGAGCACCGTGTAGAGGACGTCGACCACGAAGTTCACCAGCAGCACGCCGACCACCAGGACCAGCACGATCCCCTGCACGGACAGCAGATCCCGCGACGCCACCGAGTCGAGCAGCATGCTGCCCAGCCCCGGCAGGACGAACACGCGCTCGACGACGACGGCACCGATGAGCAGCGTCGCCAGTTGCAGGCCGAGCACCGTCACCACCGGCACGGCGGCGTTGCGCAGACCGTGCCGGAACAACGCCTGGAACGGCCGGAGTCCTTTGGACCGCGCGGTGCGCAGGTAGTCCTGCCCGAGCGTGTCGAGCACCGCGGACCGCACGTAGCGCGTGAGCACCGCGCCCTGCACGAGTCCCAGCGACAGCGCCGGGAGGACGAGACCGCGGAGGAATTCGCCGGGATCCTGCACCGGCGGCGTCCAGCCACCGGAAGGCAGCCAGCGCAACTGCACCGCGAAGACCTGCACGAGGATGATGCCCGCGAGGAACGCGGGGATCGCGACGCCGATCTGCGAGAGCCCGGAAACCGCGGCGCCGCCGGCCTTCCGGTGCCGCACGGCGGCGAACGTCCCCGCCGGGACGGCGATCAGCAGCGCCACCAGCATCCCGGCCCCGACCAGCCACAACGTGACACCGAGCCGGTCGGTCAGCGCCGGCCCGATCTCCTCGCGGGTGACGTACGAGCGGCCGAAGTCGCCGTGCAGGACCCCGCCGATCCAGTCGAAGTACTGCGTCATCAACGGCCGGTCGATGCCGAATTCGGCGCGGGTCTTCGCGATCAGCTCCGGTGTCGCGTTGACGCCGAGCGCGACCTGCGCCGGATCACCCGGCAGGACGGCCATGAACAGGAACACCACGATGGACGCGACCAGCACGCTGGCCACGAGGATCGCCAGACGGCGCACGATCTTGACCGTCATCGCGGTGCCAATCCCGTGAGGTCGAAGGACTCGCTGACCTGGTTGCGCACGAACCCGGTCACCTTCTCCTTCGCCACGATCACGTTGGGGAACAGGAAGAGCCAGTCCGCCGCGGCGTCTTCGGACAGCTGCCGCGCGACCCGCCGCATCGCGTCGACCTGCTCCTGGGGTGTTCCGGCGTCGGCCTTCGCCAAGTCCTGCTGGACCGGCTTGCCGTCGTAACCCCAGTAGTACTTCGGCCTGCCGAAGGTGACGATGTCGCGCGCCTCGACGTGCTGGATGATCGAGAGGTCGTAGTCGCGGTCGGTGAAGACCTGTTTGAGCCACACCGCCGGGAAGTCCAGTGGCTCGATCGTCACCGTGACGCCGACGTCCGCCAGTTGCGACGCCACCACCTGCGCGGCCGAGACGGCGTACGGCAGGTTCGGGATCCGCAGCCGCAGCGACGGATTCGGCTGCCCTGCTTCGGCGAGCAGCGCTTTCGCCTTCGCCGGGTCGAACGGATACGCGTTCGACAGGTCCTCGTACCAGGGATCCGTCGGCGGGACCATGCTGCCGATGAGCGTGCCGCGCCCGGCCCAGGCCGTGTCCAGCAACGCCTTCCGGTCGATCGCGTAGGACAGCGCGCGCCGCACGCGGACGTCGTTCAAGGGCGGCCGGGCGTTGTTGAACGCGAGCGTGACCTCGCTGTTCGTCGTGCCCTCGACGACGGTGAAGCGGTCGTCGCCCTGGAACTGCGGGATCGAATCCGGCACGGTGATCGCGGAGATGACGTCGATGCCGTTGCTGAGCAAGGCGTTGTTGAGCGCCGTCGGATCCTTGATGTACTTGAGGACCACCGTGGAGTACGCCGGTTTCCGGCCCCAGTACGCCGGATTCTCCTTGAGCACGATGGAATCGCCGCGCCTGCGCGAGGACACCGTGAACGGCCCGGTGCCGATCGGTTCGTTCGCCAGATCCGCGACGCCGGTGGGGCTGAACATCGCGCCGAGCCTGCTGGTGAGGCTGAACAGCCAGCCGTTGCTGGGTTTCGTGAGCACGACCCGCGCGTGGTCCGGCGCGACGACGTCGACCCGGTCGACAACGTCCATTGTGGACTTGATCGACACGGTCCACTCGGTCTTCACGCGCATCAGGGAGAACTTGACGTCCTCGGCCGTGAACGGCGCGCCGTTGCTGAACTTCGCGTCCTCGCGCAGCTTGAAGTCGTAGGTCTTGCGGTCTGCCGAGACGGTCCACGATTCGGCCAGCAGCGGCACGATCTTCCCGTCCGCGTCGAGTTTCACCAGGCCCTCGTATACGTTGTAGAGCAAGGCCTGCGGGATGGCGGCGCCGTCGGTGCGGGTGAAGTCGAAGTTCGCGGGTTCGGCGGTGTAGCCGACCGCGAGGGTGCCGGGATCCTTGGCGACCGTGGCACTCGAACCGGCCGAGCAGCCGGACGTCACCAGCAGCAACACGAGTGCCGCCGCGTGGATCCGGACTTTCATCCTGCCCCCTGACCGGTAGACTGGTCTGACCAGTAAACCAGACGAGACGGCAGGGTCAAGATGGAATTCGAGCCGGTCGCCCCTGTCCGCGCGTACCAGCGCGTCGTCGAACAGATCGAGGAAGCCGTGTTCAGCGGCCGGATCAAACCCGGCGACCGGCTGCCGAGCGAACGCGAACTGATGGTCCAGTTCGACGTCGGCCGCTCGACCGTGCGCGAGGCGCTGCGGGTGCTGCAAGCGGCGGAAATGATCCGCTCGCGGCCGGGCGATCCGCGCGGTCCCGAAGTTCTCGCCGCCTCCCCCGCCGTTCTGCACCGGTCCATGCACCGGCTGGCGCGGGCCGACCACCTCGGCCTGTCCGAACTCCTGCAGTTCCGCATGATCCTCGACGGTTCCGCACATCTGCTCGCCGCGCAGCTCAGGACCGAAGACCATCTCGCCGAACTGGGCACGGCGCTGGAGGCGATGCGCGCGGGCGTCACGAAGGGATTCGCCGAATTCAGTCACGCGGACGTCGCGTTCCACGAAGCCATCGCCCGTGCGACGGGGAATCCGCTGCTGGTGATCAGCGGCGAGGTCGTCCGCGGGGTCGTGCTGGAACTCATCGAGGACAAACTGGAGCACGCCGACGACCGGACAGCGTTGATGCGCAACTGGCTGGCGCATCACGAAGAAGTACTCGAAGCGATCCGGGATTCGGACGGCGAACGCGCGTCGCGGCTGGCGAAACAAGCGCTCTACGACAATTACGCCGAGTACGTCCCCGAAGAACAACGTCGTCTCTTACAGCCACTTCTTTCGTAACACTCTGTCGCGCCGGGCCGACTCACTCCTACACTCGCTCAAGTGGGGGATGCCATGGAGCCTTCAACAGCCCGTAAGGGAGTCGGTCTCGCGCTGTCCGGCGGTGGTTACCGCGCGATGTTGTTCCACACCGGAGCCCTGTGGCGGCTCAACGAACTCGGCTGGCTGTCGAAGATCTCGACGTTCTCCAGCGTCTCCGGCGGCTCGATCGCGGCAGGGGTGCTCGCGCACGCTTGGTCGGATCTGAAGTTCGAGAACGGCGCCGCGAACAACTTCTACGACGAGGTCGTCGCGCCGGTCCGGAACCTCGCTCGGACGCGTCTCGACATCCCGGTCACTTTGCGTGCCATGGCCATTCCGTGGCGGAGCGCCGGTGAGGAGCTCGCGCGGGTGTACGCGAAACACCTGTTCGGCGACTGCTGTCTCAAGGATCTGGACCCGGCGGGCCCGCAGTTCGTCTTCACCGCGACGAACCTCCAGGACGGCGCGCTGTGGTGGTTCTTCCGGCAGCACGGGCCGCACGGGAACATCCCGCTCGCGACCGCGGTGGCCGCGTCGTCGGCGTTCCCTCCGATGCTCTCGCCGGTGGTCATCCACGACCCGCTTTCGGCCGATGCGGGCAAGAAGATCGTGCTGAGCGACGCCGGTGTCTACGACAATCTCGGCCTGGACCCCGTCGAGGGGCAGTGCGCGACGGTGCTGGTCAGCGACGCGGGCAAGCGGATGAAGGTCAAGCAGAAGGTCCCCAGCGATTGGGGGCGGCAGCTGTTGCGCGTCCTCGACGTGATCGACAACCAGGTCCGCGAACTGCGGCGGGGTGCGTTGCTGAAGTCCTATGTGGAGAAGGATTTCGCGGGAACGTACTGGGGGACCTACGTCGATCTGGAGAACTTCGAGCTGGCGGATTCGCTGGCCGCGCCGGTCGGGCTCACGCACAAGCTGGCGGAAACCCCGACGCGGCTGACGAAGCTGCCGGAAGTGCTGCAGGAGCGGCTGATCAATTGGGGTTACGCGGCTTGTGACGCCGGGATGCGGAAGTGGGTCGAGCCGGAGGCCGCGGCTCCCGCGGGGTTCCCGTTCCCGGCCGCGGGTGTCGGCTGAGCGGTCCCCCGGACGCTATGAAAGGCCCGTTACTTGCAAATTTTGCAAGTAACGGGCCTTTCATGGCGCTCTCGTCGGGCGAAGGTCAGGCGACCAGGTTCGCGTAGACGATGATGTTGTCCTTGTAGCTGTGCTCTTCCTTGTCGAAGACACCGCCACAGGTGATCAGCCGCAGCTGCGGCTTGTCCGTGTTGCCGTAGACCGCGTCCTCGGGGAACTGGTCCTTGGGCACCTGGTCCTTCTTCTCGACCACGAACTTCAGGCTCTTGCCGTCGCTGCGGTCGACGAGGATCTCGTCACCCGGGTTGACGTCCTTGAGCTTGAAGAAGATGCCGGGCTGCTTGTTGCCGTCGACGTGCCCGAGCACGATCGCCGGGCCGACGTCGCCGGGCACCGGCGAAAGCTGGTACCAGGCGGCCTGCATCGGCTTCTTGGCCGAAGGGACGGCCATCTTGCCGTCCTTGTTGACCGCGACCGCGATCAGGTTCGACTCCGCGCCGATCTTGGGGATCTTCACGTTCGTCGGCCTGGTGCCGCTGAACGGCTTCGTGACCGGGACGGTCGATTCCGCAGGCGCCTGCTGTGCGGCGGGCGCGGGCTCGTCGGAACCGCAGCCGGTCAGTGCGAGGGAAAGGATCAGGGTGGCCGCGACCGCGCGGCCACCCTGCCTCAGGAACTTCGTCGACATCGATCAGGCCGCGGTGGCGCCGAAACCGGTCTCGATGCCGCCCTTGGGGGCGTACTTGACCTGCTTCTCCGGCTTGCCCGGGGTGCCCGCGCCGCCGCCGATGGGCGACTCGAACTCGATGTCACCCTTGCCGGCCTTGCCCGCGCAGGTCCAGGTGAAGGTGCTGGAGTTGCCCTTGAAGGACTTCTTCACCTTCACGATGTAGACCCAGTAGCGGCCGTCGTCCTCGGCCTGGTTGCTGTACAGGGTGTCGAAGTCCGGAGCCGAAACGGCGGCGGGCTCGCCCGACGCGCAGGCGATGACCAGGGCGCCGACACCGTTCTCGCCGATGTAGCCCGCGCCGACGTTGTCGACGTAGGGCTCCTCCGGCGGGGTGGTCGGCTTCTCCGAAGTGGAGGTCGGCGACGGCTTGCCGGAAGTCGGCTTGCCGCTGCTGCTCGAGGTCGGCTGCTGCGACGACGACGAGGCCGGAGTGCTCGACTCGGGCGGAGCCGTCGTCACCTTGCCGCCCGTCCACGAAGGCTCGGGTGCCGGGGTGGACGTCTCGCTCGAGGGTGCGGGAGGCGTGGTCGTCGTTTCGTCCTGCGCCATCGCGGCCGGCGTCACGGCCAGCGAGATGACGGCGCCGGCCAGCACCGCGCCCGCGAGGCGGCCCAACGTCTTCTTCAAAGTGATCTCCCAGTGGAAAAGCATCGCAACGCACGGTGACCCCCACCATGCGGCCACCCGGGGGAAAATCCCACGTTCGGGTGACAGCGCGATCCTGCCGGAAAATCGCAGGTCAGCTGTAGCGAATAGACAGTGACAAAAACCACTGTGAAAACCGGTAACAACGAGGTGGCCCCGCTCGATACAAGGGCCCGGAAGTCGCTCAGCAGAGGGAAAAGCCTCGCGGCGACGAAGGAATGTTAACACCCGAACGACCGGAACGGTTGCCATCCGGAAGCATTTTTTCCTCTTCCGTCCGACGCTGGAAAACCACCGGTTTTCTTGGGGAAACGACCTCTTTTCGCGATTCCTCAGCGCTTTGTTACCGGCTGGTTCACACGTTCGGAGTACTCGACCGTGAAGTATCAACCATCCAAGGGTGGATATCGGTACCCCTCAACGCGAAGGTCACGATTAGAACACCAGGAACAGCGCCACGGCGAGGGACACCGCGCCGAGGAGGCCCGCGACGAACAGCCAGGGCCTCGGCGAGGTCCGCTTCCGCACCGCCCGGCCGCCGCCCACCACCGCGACCAGCAGTCCGACGCCGAACCCGATCCCGGGAATGAAGGTGGCGAGCGTCCGGTTTTCGGCGTCACAGGCCCAGATCTCGTCACTCGGGCAGGGCGTCGCCGCGAGTTCGGCCAGCACGCCCGTCGCGACGATCGCGAGGAACCCGAGCACCAGGAGCCAGAACAGGCCCCACATCAGTTGACCCAGCCGCCGGGGCGCTTTCGTCTCCTCCACGCGCTTCAGGTTAGGGCGTCAGCCGAGCGCCGAAGCCAGATCCGTCCAGAGATCTTCGGGATCCTCGAGTCCGACGCTGAACCGGACGAGCCCGGCGGGCACGTGCGCGTCGCCCGCCAGCCACGCCCGCCGCTCGACCAGGCTCTCCACTCCGCCGAGGCTGGTGGCGGCGCGGATCAGCCGCAGCGAGCCGATGACCTTGTCCGCGGTCTCCGCGTCCGGGAGTTCGAACGCGATCATCGTGCCGGAACCGGGATACCGCACCCGGGTGATCGCGGGGTGATCCAGCAGCCGCGCGGCCAGCAGTGCGGCCGTGCGCGTCTGCTCGGCGAGGCGGACCGGCAGCGTCCGCAGGCCGCGAAGAGCGAGCCAGGCTTCGAGCGCACCCGGGGTCGCACCCATCCGCGTACGCGCGTCTCGCAGGTCCTTCGCGACGCCTTCGTCGGCCGCGATCGTCAGCCCGAGCAGCAGATCGCTGTGGCCGCCGATGAGTTTCGTCGCGCTGTGCACGACGATGTCGGCGCCGAGCTCGAGCGGTCGCTGCCCGAGCGGGGTGGCGAACGTGTTGTCCACCGCGACCAGCCCGTTCGCGGCGGCGGCGATCGTCTCGATGTCGATGACGTCGAGCGTCGGGTTCGTCGGGGATTCGAGCCAGAGCAGGTCGGCGTCCGCGGCCGCGACCCAGGCGTCCGTGTCTTCCGGCGCGAGCTCGGTGACCACCAGGCGACCGGTCCGGTGCGCGTGCGCGAGGAGTCCGCGGGACCCTGCGTAGGAGAACGTCGGGACGCAGACCTTCGCACCGACCCGCAACGTGTCCACCACCGCGCTGAGCGTCGCGATCCCCGACGCGAACGCGGTGGCGTGCCCGCCTTCGAGCGCGCCGATCGCGGTTTCGAGGGCTTCCCAGGTCGGGGTGCCGTTCTCCCGCGAATACGCGCGGTCGGCGCCGGCGTCGAAGGTGCTCGCCGCGACGATCGGCACGTTCAGCGGTTCGCCGGGGCCCTCCGGACGTCCGGCTGCGACGGCGAGGGTGCGGGGTGACCAGTCGTTCGTGTCCACCCCGCCACCGTAAACCGTGCCCTCGCTAGTGGGCGTACACCTCGAACTCGTAGAGGGAGTAGCCGTACTTCGTGCCTCGCTGAACTCCGGCCATCCGGACATAACGGCCGTCCGTGGCCTCGAAGGCGACGTTGTCCTGCCCGCCGTCTCCGTCCACTGTGGACGCCACGTCGCGCCAGTTCGTCCCGTCGGACGAGACCTGCACCTTGTACGCCTTCCCGTACGCGGATTCCCAGTGCAGGACCACCCGGGAAACCCGCTGCGCGGAACCGAGGTCGACGGTGATCGACTGGTTGTCGCTCCAGTCGCTCGCCCAGCGCGTCGAGAGGTTGCCGTCGATCGCGTTGGACGGCGGCGAGTTGTACCAGCCTGTCTCGTGGCTGCTCGCGCTGATCGACCGGCCGGTGGCGAGGTTGGCGATGTTGTCGCCGCGTTTCGCCGGGAACTCGACGACCTGCTGGAAGGTCGGCCGGTTCTGGGTGCTCATCTTGTCCTGCGTGATGCCGCCGAGCGCGCGGTGGATGATCGTGTCGGCGCACCACTGGTCACCCGCGGCGCAGTCGCCGTCACCGGGGTACACGGTGTTGGCGGGCTGGGCGGCGGCCTGCGTCAGCGAGTCGACCAGGATCTGACGGCAGGCGTTGACATCGCCGCCACCGCAGTACTTCACGGGTAGCGGACCGGCCACGTTCTGCCCGAGGACCGAGCGGATGTCCTTGTGCACGTAGCCCCACCAGCCGGCCTGGTACGACGAACCCGCGTGCGACTGGCCGACGTGCTTGCCGGGCACCTCGTTCTGCCAGCCGGACGGCGACTCGTTGATCTTCAGCACGCCCACCATGGCGGCGTAGGCGGCGTCGCCCATGCCGGGCTTGAACTGGGCGTTGACCAGGAGCGGCCACCAGGCGTCCATCACGCGGATCGCGTCGGCGTTGGCGTAGGCCTTGCTGCCGGGCGAGGTCTCCGAGCGCAGGGCGCCCGCGGCGAGCCAGGTCTTCAGCTTCGCCA
This sequence comes from Amycolatopsis sp. lyj-84, assembly GCF_046549075.1. NCBI lineage: Bacteria > Bacillati > Actinomycetota > Actinomycetes > Pseudonocardiales > Pseudonocardiaceae > Amycolatopsis > Amycolatopsis sp. lyj-84. The sequence goes on along the minus strand of NZ_JAJPWO010000002.1, from coordinate 997,164 downwards.
CCGCGTCCGCGGCCGGACCGGTCACGGGCGCCTTGTCGATCACCTTGAGCAGTTCCGGCAGCACCTTCTCCGCGCGGAGGTCGGCCAGCGCCGCCTCCTCCATGGCCTGCGTGAGGTTCACCCGCGTCACCTTGGTGCCGCTCGAGACCATCTTCTTGACCCGCGCGTCGATCAGATCACCGCGGTGCACGGAACTCTTGTCCGCGCCGCTGGCCGCGTAGCCGTTGGTCTGCGCGTTGTTCCAGCTGATGTAGTAGTCCTGGTTGATCGACTGGGGATGCTGCGAAGACGGCGTGTAGTTCGCGAGGTTGCCGTCGGGATTCCAGCCCTGCCAGTCGAATCCGGCGTCGGCCTTGACCGGCATCGCCGGGTCGACGTTCGGATTGCGAACCGGGTTCGAGCCCGAGTTGAAGTACGCGATGTCCCGGGAGTCGGCGTAGAACCAGTTGTAGGTCTGGTTCACGTCGGCCGCCGCGGCCTGGAAGTCCTGCGCGGACTTGATCGCGTCCGGGTCGTTGAACTTCTGGAAGCCGATGATCGTGTCGATCTCGTGCTGGAAGGTCGACCGCAGCGACGCGTACGCGACCGGCTTGCCGCCCACGAGCGCCCGGCTCGTCACCGGTCCGTACTTCGTGCGGAAACTCCGCAGGGTGTACGAACCCGCGGCCGTCCCGTCGGCGATGGTGGGCTTCCAGGCGTTCTTGCGCTCGACGATCTCGAACGGCAGGCACTGACCGCGGAACCGGTAGAAGCCGGAGTTCTTCGTCGGCGCGGAACCGTTCTGCTCGCACAGCTCGACGGCGTAGGTGTCGGTGATGTCCTGCGACGCCGAAGTCGCGCTCCACGAGTAGTCCTTACCGCGGCCCAGCAGCACGTACATGCTGATGCCCGCGAACGAGGCGCCCCGGGCGCTGATGCCCGGACCCTGGAGTTCCTGCAGCATCAGCAGTTGCGGCGCGAAGTACCCGGCCTGCGGGCCGAAGACGGCGACCGGGTGACCGCTCGCGGTCTTGGCACCGGAGACGACCAGCGCGTTGGACATGCCGTGCTTCTCGGAGAGAAGGTTGCCGGGCAGGACCCCGTTGTCGAAGATGCCGCGGACGGCCTTCTGGTCGTCGGGCGCGGGAACGTCCACCTTGGCGGGCGTCGCCGTCCCGGCGGAACCGGTCGGATCGAAGACGAGCTGCTGACCGGAGACCGAACCCTTGTCGGGTATCGCGGCGCCCTGCGGAGTGGCCGGCGCCTTGCCGTAGTCGAAATTCTGTCCATTGTGGAGGGTCTTGACGGTCTCGGGATCGTCCTCGGACCGGAGGCTCTTCCAGACCTTGTCGCCCTGTTCGAGACCGTACTTCTCCTGCATCGCCATCTTCGCGATGGCGTTCTGCACCTCACCGCCACCGCCTGCGCCGAACTGCGCGCCGACCACCGCGGCGAGCACGACGAGGTCGGTCAGCTTGAACGGCTCGATGGTCCCGGCGTTGGTGATCGCGTCGACGTGCCCGGTGAGGACGTACTCGCCGGGGAAGTAGCGGCCGCTGTGCGAATCGGAGATGTACTTGTTGACACCCTGGACGTAGGCCTCGGCGTCGGCCTTGCCCTGCGCGCCGCGCGGACCGCTGGCCGCGGCGTCGTCGATCTGCTTCTGCAGTTCCTGCTCGGTGTAGGGCGCCGAGGCGAAGAAGCTCTGCTCGAGCTCACGGTTGCCCTGCGCGCCACCGGCGTACGAAGTCAGCTGGCCGCGTCCGACGCGGCGCATGATGTCCATCAGCCACAGGCGGTCCTGCCCCGCGGCGTACCCGGCGCCGTACATCGTTCCCGGCCGCGTCGTGCCGACGATCCGGGGAACACCGGTCGCCTTGTCCCGGGTGATCGTCACGTCCGCACGCGGTTTGATCGTGCTCTCGACCTGCCCGGACTGGACGCCGAACGAGGCGTCGTTGAAGAACTGGTTGATCTTGTCGGTGGTCAGCGTCTTGTAGCCGTCGGCGAGCGAGGCGTACCTGCCGAGCTGGTCGGCGGAATGCGCGGGACGGGTGCCGAGCGCCTTGTGCGCCAGGATCTCGGCGAGGGTGGCGTTCCCCTTGGTGCCGGGCGGCAGGATGTCGGAACACTGGCCGCCGCAGTAGTCGTCGAGTGCGGCCGCCACGACGGAGTTCGCCTGGGGTTCCGCCGCGTTCGCCTGCAGGGCCGGGACGGTTCCCGCCACGAGGGTGAGCCCCGCCAGCGTCGTCAAGACCCGTATGCCTCGTCGCATGAAAGACCTCCGTCGTCGGAGAGTGACGAGGCGCACACTACCCACGGGTATCCAAATTTGTGAAGACTATTCGCGTTCTTGTCACCGTTCGGCGGAACACTCGTCCTGCGAACCCCGGACCTGCATATGTAGGTTGGGGGCATGTCTTTGGAGAAGCCCCAGATCGACCGCCCCGAGGGGCCCGCGCCCTCCGACCTGGAGAAGACCGACATCTCTGTCGGCGACGGCCAGGAAGCGAAGACCGGCGACACCGTTTCGGTGCACTACGTCGGTGTCTCGCATTCGACCGGCGACCAGTTCGACGCCTCATGGGACCGCGGCGAGCCGCTTCGCTTCGGTCTCGGCCGTGGCCAGGTCATCCCCGGCTGGGACCAGGGCGTCGCGGGCATGAAGGTCGGCGGCCGTCGCCAGCTGGTCATCCCGCCGCACCTGGCCTATGGCGAACGCGGCGCCGGCGGCGTCATCAAGCCGAACGAAACCCTGATCTTCGTCGTAGACCTCATCGGCGTGAACTGACCCACACGAACACTGCGCGAAGGGAGCCTTCGCCTCATCCAATGGGGCAAAGGCTCCCTTCGTCGCGTGACATGAGGGGAAAGTCCCCTTCAGCCCCACCCACTCGCCAACCGCACCCTCACGCACCGTGGGGGTCCGGGGGGCTCGGCCCCCCGGGAGTCGACGAGCGACGACCAACGCGAAAGAGGCCCCGTCGCGCTAGCGAAGGGGCCTCTGAACAAGAGTGGGCGAGGAGGGAGTTGAACCCTCACGTCCTTTCGGACACACGGACCTGAACCGTGCGCGTCTGCCATTCCGCCACTCGCCCGAGTGCTTCGTTCTCTGACAGCTCGCAAAGCGTAGCAGGCTGATTTCACGGGTTTCACCGGGGGCCGTGTCCGACTGGCCGTACCCGGATAGGATCGACGGGGAAAGCAGACGTGTGAGGAGGTTGCCCGGTGGGCCGCGTAGAGCGCTTCGATAGGCGGCTCGAGAACCTTGTGGGCAATACCTTCGCGCGCATGTTCGGTGGCAACGTCGTCACGCAGGAAGTGGCGGTGGCGCTTGAGCGCGAGAGCGAGGAGAACGTTCGTGAGCTGGCCGGTGGTCGACAGCTCGCCCCCAATCACTACATCGTGTCGTTGGGGCAGGCTGATCACGAGCGCATGGCCGGAGACGAGCGACGGGTCACGTCGGTGTTGGCGGGGGCGGTCAAGGAACACCTCGCCGAGCACGGTTGGGACACCTATGGTGACGTCGTAGTTTCGCTCGAGCGCAACGAGGCGCTGCATACTGGACAGTTCAAGACCCGTTCGTCCGTCGATCCCGACGTCAAACCACCTGGCGCCGAAGGTTCGTCACGGTCGGCACGACCCAGCAACGCAGGAGACCCAGCAATGAGCCAGCCCCCCGGCTACGGCCAATACGACCAGGGTGACCCGTACGGCCAGCAGCAGGGCCAGTACGGCTACGGACAGCAGGCTGGCCAGCAGCAGCCCGGGTACGACCAGGGTTATGGCGGCCAGCAGCAGGGCGGCTACGACCAGGGTTACGGCGGCGCCCAGCAGCCCGGTTACGACCAGTACGGCGGCCAGCAGCAGCAACAGCCCGGGTACGACCAGGGCTATGGCGGCGCTCAGCAGCCCGGCTATGACCAGTACGGCGGCCAGCAGCAACAGCCCGGGTACGACCAGGGTTACGGCGGCGCCGCCCAGCAGCCCGGGTACGACCAGTACGGCGGCCAGCAGCAACAGCCCGGCTATGACCAGGGTTACGGCGGCGCCGCCCAGCAGCCCGGCTATGACCAGTACGGCGGCCAGCAGCAGCAACAGCCCGGGTACGACCAGTACGGCGGTGGCCAGCAGCAGTACGGCCAGCCCGCCGCGGACCCGTACGCGCAGGGTGGCGGCTACGGCGGCCAGCCGGCGGCGGGCCGTCAGCTCGCCGCGAGCCTCCAGCTGGACGACGGTTCGAACCGCTCGTACTCGCTGAAGCAGGGCGGGAACGTCGTGGGCCGTGGCCAGGACGCCGACTTCCGGCTGCCGGACACGGGTGTCTCGCGTCGTCATCTGGAGATCACCTGGGACGGCCAGAGCGCGACGCTCGCGGACATCGGTTCGACGAACGGGACCACCGTCAACGGCACCCCGGTGCAGACGTGGCAGCTCGCCGACGGCGACGTGATCCGCGTGGGCCACTCGTCTCTCGTGTTCCGTACGCAGGGCTGATCGGCGGCGTCCGAAGGGGGTACCGCAGAATTGCGGTGCGGGACCTGTGGTGGATCGGCACCGCGGGTCGTAGCGGAGAGCAAGGCTGTTCGGAGCCGACCATCCCGGACGGCACGGGCTCTCCGCGGCGTACAGGAGAAACGGGAGCGGACACAACAAGTGCCAGAGCTGGTCGTTCAACTCACCAGAGTGGGCTTTCTCGTGCTGCTCTGGCTCTTCGTGTTCGCCGCGTTGCGTGTCGTCCGTTCGGATCTGTACGCGGCCTCCGGGCTGCGAGTCGCCGTCCCGACGTTCGGACGCAAGAAAAAGGAAAACAAGAAGCCGCGCGGCGGGAAGTCGCCGCAGCAGCTGCTCGTGACCCATGGCGCGCTGGCAGGCACCCGGATCGCCTTGGACGGCAGGCCGATCCTGATCGGCCGCGCCGACGACTCGACCCTGGTGCTGGACGACGACTACGCGTCGACCCGGCATGCCCGGATCGCCCTGCGCGGGGAGGATTGGTACGTGGAAGATCTGGGCTCGACGAACGGGACGTACCTCGACCGGGCTAAGGTCACGGCACCCCTCCGGGTCCCGCTCGGAGTCCCCATCCGGATCGGCAAAACGGTGATCGAGCTTCGCCCATGACTCTCGTCCTCCGCTACGCGGCTCGCAGCGACCGGGGCCTGGTGCGTTCCAGCAACCAGGACTCCGTGTACGCCGGACCCCGCCTGCTCGCCCTCGCCGACGGCATGGGTGGTCACGCCGCCGGTGAAGTGGCCAGCAAGGTCGTCATCGCCTCGCTCGCCCCGCTCGACGACGATGACCCGAGCGATGATCTCCTCGCCCAGCTGCGCGAGGCCGTCCAGAACGGCAACGCCGCCATCGCCGAACTCGTCCAGCAGGACCCGGACCTCGACGGGATGGGCACCACCCTGACCGCCGTGCTGTTCGCCGGTTCGCGGATGGGTGTCGTGCACGTCGGCGACTCGCGGGCGTATCTGATGCGCGGCGGGCAGTTCTCGCAGATCACGCGGGACGACAGCTTCGTCAACGAACTTCTCGAACAGGGCCGGATCACGCCGGAAGAGGCCGCGGTGCACCCGCAGCGGTCGCTGCTGCTGAAGGCGCTCACCGGTCACGAGGTCGAGCCGAGCCTGACGGTGCGCGAAGCCCGCGCCCACGATCGCTACCTGATCTGCTCGGACGGCCTGTCCGGCATGGTCAGTGACGAAACGCTCGCCGAGGCGATCCAGATCCCGGATCCGCAGGCCTGTGCGGACCGGATGATCGAGCTGGCGCTCAAGGGCGGCGGCACGGACAACGTCACGGTGATCATCGCCGACGTCGTCGACGTCGACTTCGGCGAGGACGCGCCCATAGTGGGCGGCGCCGCCGGTGACGGCAGTGACGAGTTCCACCAAGGCGACTCCCCCGCCGCCAGGGCGAGGGCGCTGACCCAGCCCGCGCCGCAGCCGCGTCCCGAGGTCCAGCCACCGGAGGAGGACCCGAAGGTCAAGCGCCGGAGGCGATTTCGCTGGCTGGCGGGAGCAGTGGTCGTCCTGATCGTGCTGGCCGCGGCGGCGATCGCCACGCGGTATTTCGTGCTGAGCCAGTACTACGTCGGCGAAGGTCCCGGCGAGGAGGTCGTGATCTACCGCGGCGTCCCCGGCAGCATCCTCGGCATCGACCTGCACTCCTACGAGCAGGGCTCGTGCCCGCCGGGCGGGCTGTGCACCGACAAGCTGCTGGTGCCCGCGCTCCAGGAGGACGCGCGCATCGCGGTGAAGAACGGCGTCAAGAAGGACAACCTCGACGACGCCCGCAAGTACATCGACGACTTCCTGCGGCCGCACAAGCAGCTGGCCGACTGCAAACCGAACACCAGCTCGACTTCCACGTCGCCTCCCGCGTCGTCGCCGCCTCCGGCGTCGTCCTCGGCGGCACCCCCTTCTACCCCCGCCTCGCCGAACTCGGCGAACCAGCCAGCGGGGAGGGACTGCTCGACGCCGGCCACGGCAGCACCAGGGGGCGGTAACTGATGAGCACGCCGCTCGCCGATCCGGCTTCGGCCCAGTTCGCCACGAACCCTCCGCGCGAGCTGCCCACCCGGCGCGGGACCGAGCTCGTTCTCCTGGCTTTCGCGACGTTCATCGTCACCATCGCGCTCGTGCTGGTGGAAGCGAACCAGGAGCAGGAGCTCACCAGCTCGATCATCTGGCTGGGGCTGTCCTACCTCGCGGTGCTGACGGCGGCGCATCTGGCGGTCCGCCGCTGGGCGCCGTACGCGGACCCGGTGATCCTGCCGTGCGTAGCGCTGCTGAACGGGCTCGGCCTGGTGATGATCCACCGGATCGACCTGGCATTGGCGGAACGCGCCATCCAGCAGGGCAAGGAATACACCCCGGACGTCTCCAAGCAGGTGTTGTTCACCGCGATCTCGCTGGTGCTGTTCGTGGTGGTGCTGGTGGTGATCAGCGACCACCGCACGCTGACCCGCTACGGCTACATCTGCGGTCTGGTCGGCATCGTGGCGCTCGCGCTGCCCGCGGTGCTGCCGTCGACCCTTTCCGAGGTCAACGGCGCGAAGGTCTGGATCAAGCTTCCGTTCTTCTCGATCCAGCCCGGCGAGTTCGCGAAGATCCTGTTGATGATCTTCTTCGCCTCGTTCCTGGTGACGAAACGGGACCTGTTCATGGTCGCGGGCAAGAAGATCGTCGGCGTCGAACTGCCGCGCGCCCGTGACCTCGGCCCGATCCTGATCGCGGCGGCCGCCTGCCTCGGCGTGCTGGTGTTCGAGAAGGACCTCGGGACGTCGCTGCTGTTCTTCGGCGTCACGCTGGTGATGTTGTACGTCGCGACCGAACGGGTCATCTGGGTGGTGCTGGGCGTCGGCTTCTTCGCCGTCGGCGCGATCATCGCCTACAACCTGTTCACGCACGTCCAGCAGCGGGTGCGGAACTGGATCGACCCGCTCGCCACCTACGACGACGCGGGTGGCGGCTACCAGGTCGCGCAGGGCCTGTTCGGACTCGGGACCGGCGGTGTCGGCGGGACCGGCCTCGGCGCCGGACGGCCGGACATGGTCCCCGAGGCCAAAACGGACTTCATCACCACCGCGATCGGCGAGGAACTCGGTTTCATCGGCCTCGCCGCGATGCTGATGCTGTACCTGATCCTGGCGATGCGCGGGATGCGCAGCGCCCTCGCGGTCCGCGACACCTTCGGAAAACTCCTCGGCGGCGGCCTGTCGTTCGCCCTGGTCATGCAGATCTTCGTGGTCGTCGGCGGCGTCACGAACCTGATCCCGAACACCGGGATCACCGCCCCGTTCCTCTCCCGCGGTGGTTCTTCACTGCTCGCGAACTACATCCTGGTGGCCCTCCTGCTCCGAATCTCCGACGCCGCCCGCAAACCCGCCGCGCGGCCGAAGCCGCAACAGCCGCAAGCGCCGCTCGCGGAAGCGCACACGGTGATGGTCCAGCGGCCGCCCGCGAACGGTGAGGGGAGCGCTTCGTGAACACCCCGCTCCGCAAGGTCGGCGTCGCCATGCTCGTCATGGTGGTGCTCCTGCTGGCCAACGCCACCTACATCCAGGTGGTCAAGGCCGACGACTACCGCACGGACTCGCGCAACCTGCGCGTGCTCTACGAGGAGTACTCCCGCCAGCGCGGCCTGATCGTCACCCCCGACGGTTCCGCGCTCGCGAAGGTCGACCCGTCGAACGACAAGTACAAGTTCATCCGGGCCTACGCCGACGGCCCGATGTACGCGCCGGTCACCGGCTACTACTCGATCAACTACGGCTCGGGCGGACTGGAGCGGTCCGAAGACGACGTCCTCAACGGTTCCGACCCACGGCTGTTCGTCCGGCGCCTGTCGGACATGGTCACCGGCCGCGACCCGCGCGGCGGGAACGTGAAGCTGACGATCAACCCCGCCGTGCAGAAGGCCGCGTACGACCTGATGACGCAGAAGGGCTACACCGGCTCGGTGGTCGCGCTGGAGCCCAAGACCGGGCGCATCCTGGCCATGGTCTCGACGCCGTCGTACGACCCGAACAAGCTCGCCTCGCACGTCGGCAAGGAGCAGATCGCGGCGTGGGGCGAGTGGCGCGACGATCCGAAGAAGCCGATGCTCAACCGCGCGATCTCGGAGACCTACCCGCCGGGTTCGACGGCCAAGCTGATGGTGACCGCGGCCGCGCTCGAAAACGGCAAGACGGCGGACACACCGGTCAACACCGCACCCAACGTCAAGCTCCCCGGCACGCAGACGACGCTGGAGAACTACGGCGGTGCGCCCTGCAAGGGCAGCACGCTGAAGGAAGCGCTGCGGTACTCGTGCAACGTGCCCTTCGCCGAACTCGCGGGCGAACTCGGCAAGGAGAAGCTGAACGCGACGGCGAAGAACTTCGGTGTGGGCGAGGACCTGACCGTGCCGATGCGGGTCGCCGGTTCCACCCTCGGCCCGCTCGACTCGAAGGCCGCTCTGTTCCAGAGCGCCATCGGGCAGCGCGACGTGCGCCTGACGCCGATCCAGGACGCGCTGCTTTCGGCGACCATCGCGAACAACGGGATGGCGATGAAGCCGCAGCTCGTGCAGTCGCTGCTGGCGCCGAACCTGTCGACCATCGAGGACTACACGCCGACCGAACTGACCGGCGACGCCGCGATGTCCAGCGCGAACGCCGCGATCCTGCGCGACATGATGCTGGCGTCGGAGGAGAACACGAAGGGCGCCGGCAAACGCGGCGACATCCAGATCGCCTCCAAGACCGGCACCGCCGAACACGGCAACGACCCGAAGGCCACCCCGCCGCACGCCTGGTACACCGGGTTCGCGCCGGCGATGGACCCGAAGATCGCCGTCTCGGTGATCGTCGAGTCCGGCGGTAACCGCGGGCTCGAAGCGACCGGTGGCACCGTGGCCGCGGAGATCGGCCGCGCCGCCGTCAACGCGATGCTCGGGGGTGGATAGCGCATGCTGTCCTCGGGTCAGCTGCTGGCCGACCGGTACAAGCTGACGAACCGGATCGCCGTCGGCGGGATGGGCGAGGTCTGGCAGGCCAGCGACACGCGGCTGGACCGGACGGTCGCGGTCAAGATCCTCAAGGCGGAGCTGTCCGGCGACGCCGAGTTCCTGCACCGCTTCCGGACCGAGGCCCGGATGACGGCGTCGCTGAACCACCCCGGCATCGCCGCGGTGCACGACTACGGCGAGACCGTCGCGGACGAGCTGTCGATCGCGTACCTGGTGATGGAGCTGGTCGAAGGCGATCCGCTGGCCGCGATCATCACCCGCGAAGGACGGCTGAACGCCGAGCGCACCCTGGACATCCTCGAACAGGCCGGGAACGCGTTGCAGGCCGCGCACGAAACCGGTCTGGTGCACCGCGACGTCAAACCGGGCAACATCATGGTCACCCCGGCCGGGCAGGTGAAGATCACCGACTTCGGTGTCGCGAAGGCCGCCGACGCCGCCCCGGTGACCAGGTCCGGCATGGTCATGGGCACCGCCCACTACATCGCCCCCGAGCAGGCGCTCGGGCACAACGCCGAACCGGCGAGCGACGTCTACTCGCTGGCCGTCTGCGGCTACGAATGCCTGACCGGGCACCGGCCGTTCCTCTCGGAGAACGCGGTGACGGTCGCGATGATGCACATCCGCGACCTCCCGCCGCCGCTGCCGCCGGACGTGCCACCGGGCACCCGCGCGGTCATCGAAGCGACCCTGATCAAGGATCCGAGACAGCGGTACAACAGCGGTGGCGAGTTCGCGGCCGCGGTGGCCGCGGTCCGCGCCGGCCTGCCGCTGCCGACGCCGTCGGGCTTGGTCAACGTGGCCTACGCCGCGGGCCAGCCGCCCTTGATGCCGCAGCAGGGACCGCCCGGTCCGCACTCGCCGCCGAACCCGATGGTGGCGGTCGGACCGGCGTCGCATCCGGCGATGCACCCGGTCACCGGCCCGCCCCCGATGGCGGTCCGCCGTCTGCCCGGCAAGCGGCCACAATGGGGCTGGTGGGTGCTGCTCGCGGTGATCCTGATCGCAGTACTGGTGGCAGGAGCCTTCCTCATCGTGAGACTGGTCGGTTCGGGCAACGGACCGCAGTCGGGCGGCGTGGACACGAGTGAACAGGCACCGGCTCCGGGTAAGAAGTCTGTAGGTCCTTCACCGACATCCGCGTATCCCGCGGGGCCGGCGGAGGGCAGCACCGAGGAGTCGGCCGGGCAGGCCAATCCAGGAATGATGAGCAGCAAACCTTGGACGGAATGGAACGGCACGCAGAGATGAGCACACCAAGACTGCTCAGCAACCGCTACGAGCTGGGAGACACGCTCGGCTACGGAGGCATGTCCGAGGTCCATCACGGCCACGACGTGCGCCTGGGCCGGGAGGTGGCGATCAAGATCCTGCGCGCCGACCTGGCGCGGGATCCCCAGTTCCAAGAACGTTTCCGTCGTGAGGCACAGAACGCGGCGGCACTGAACCACCCGGCGATCGTCGCCGTCTACGACACCGGCGAGACGAACACCGAGTTCGGCACGCTGCCCTACATCGTCATGGAGTTCGTCGAGGGACGGACTCTGCGGGACATCGTCAAGACCGAAGGCCCGATGTCGCAGAAGCGGGCGATGGAGGTCATGGCCGACGTCTGCGCGGCGCTGGACTTCTCGCACCGGCACGGCATCGTGCACCGCGACGTCAAACCGGCGAACGTGATGATCACGAAGAACGGCGCCGTCAAGGTGATGGACTTCGGCATCGCGCGCGCCATGCACGACGGGCAGTCCGCGATGACGCAGACCGCCGCGGTGATCGGCACGGCGCAGTACCTCTCGCCGGAGCAGGCCCGCGGTGAGTCCGTCGACGCGCGTTCCGACGTCTACGCCGCGGGCTGCGTGCTGTACGAACTCATCACCGGCGAGCCGCCCTTCACCGGCGACTCCCCCGTGGCGGTGGCGTACCAGCACGTCCGGGAAGACCCGAACCCGCCGTCGTCGGTGAACCCGGCCGTGGCGCCGGAACTCGACGCCGTCGTGCTCAAGGCGCTCGCGAAGGGCCCGGCGAACCGCTACCAGTCGTCGGCGGAGATGCGTTCGGACCTGGTCCGCACGCTGTCCGGCCAGCGGCCCGCCGCGCCGATGGTGATGTCGGAGGACGAGCGCACCCAGGTCATGGACTCCGACCGCCGGGCGCCGCAGCGCTACGACCAGTACGAGGAAGAAGACGAAGACCCGGCCGCGAAGAAGAAGCGCCGCGCCTGGTTGATCGCCGGCCTCGTCGTCTCGCTGGCGGCGGTGGTGCTGCTGATCATGTGGCTGTCCAACGCCTTCAACAGCACCGGCGCGGAGAGCAAGGCGATCCCGAGTGTGCTCGGCCAGTCCGAAGCGACGGCGAAGAGCACACTGCGTGATGCGGGCTTCACCTCGCAGGACAGCAAGAAGGTCCCCTGCACCGGCCAAGCGGCCAACGGCCTGCCCGCCTGCGATGAGAACGACATCGACAAGGTCATCGCGATCAACCCCGCCCAAGGTCAGATGACGCTGACCACGGAAAAGATCACGCTGACCATCGGCGCGAAGCCGGGCAAGGTCAAGACCCCGGACCTCAAGGGCAAGTCCCAGAGCGAGGCCGAGACGGCGCTGACCAGTGCGGGGCTGCTGCTCGGGGTGACCACCGAGCAGGAGACCGACGAGCCGAACAACGCGGGCAAGGTCCTTTCGCAGAACCCCGGCGCGCAGGCCGATGTCGACCAGGGCTCCAAGGTCGACATCACGGTCGGGAAGTCCAAGGAACTGAAGACGGTCCCGAACTTCAAGGGCAAGACGAAGTCCGAGGCCGACGCCGGGCTGAGGCAGGCCGGGTTCACGCCGAGTTTCAAGACCGCCAACTCCAGCGAGCCCAAGGACACCGTCATCGAGCAGACCCCGAACGGCGGAAAGCTCGCGGTCGGCGGTGTAGTCACGGTGACCGTGTCGGACGGCAGCCAGGAGACCTTCGACATGCCGAACCTGAAGGGCATGACGGAGGAGCAGGCCACCCGCCAGTTGCAGCAGCTGGGCTGGAGCGGCCAGATCAACACGCAGGCCGACAAGAACGGCGACCGGGACGACGCGGGCAAGGTCAGCAAGACCAACCCGCAGGCCGGTGCGAAGGTCGCGAAGAACGCGCCGATCACGCTGTTCATCGTCGAAGGCGACGAGACGCCGACAACGTCGAGTAAGTCGAACGGCTTCCCCATCCCGGGTAGCGGCGGATAGTAGGACAGATCGAGAAAAGGGCCCCGCACGGTTTCGTGCGGGGCCCTTTTCTCGTGAGTGGTAAGGCCGGTTAGAACCGCCCTTACCACTCACGAGGTGGTCAGGCGTTGCGGCGAAGCAGGTAGCCGACGGCCGTCGCGCTCAAGAACAACGCGGCGAAAGCCGCCACCACGGCCACCGTGAACGGACCGGCCACAGGTTGCTGCGAGGTCAAGGCGCGCAGGAGCGGATTGGCCAGCGGCAGCCACTTCACCAGGAGCACGGCCGCGAGGGCGAAGATCGCGGCCAGCACGGACCAGCCGACGCGCGGGATCAGCAGCCGTGAACAGGGCAGGCCGATCGCGATCCCGAACAGCGCGCACAACGCGTGGACCGCGGCACCGAGAGCGAAGGTGCCGATCGTGAGGCCGCCGGTCCGGAGGCCGGACCACAGCACCGTCACGAGGATCAGCACGACGGCACAGCCGAAGACCGCCAGTGCGGCGCCGCCGAGGACCGATCGCCAGCGCCGGGCGTGGCTGAAGGTCACCAGCCGCTGGACCGGATCCTCGATGTCGAGCATCGCGATCGTCAGCCAGCACGAGACCACCAGGAGCGAACCCGCGCTGATCCCGTACTGCGGCAGCAGCGGCGACTTCGGATCGGTGTAGAGCACGGTGTTGACCGCGAGGTAGGCGAGGATCGCGGGGAGATAGCGCTGGGAATGGCCGAGCAGCGCCAGGTAGTAGCGCGTCATGGCGAGCACGGCGCCACCTCCCGGACCGAAAAGCCGCGGTTGAGCGCGCGCAGCAGGACGGCGTCCGTGTGCCCGGCTTCGACCGTCAGGACGACTCTTTCGCCCTCGGTCACGGCCTGACTGACGCCGGGTTCCGACGACCAGTCGCCGCCGGGTCCGTGGAGGACGATCCTGGTCGCGTTTTCGGCCTTCGCCGCGGATTCGACGCGGGTCAGGAGGCCGGCGTCCATCCGGTGGACGTCGTCGGCGTGGGCGTGCACGGCGGCGGCCCGGTGGTCGGTGAAGACCACGCTCGCGCCGCGTTCCCTGGTCTCGGCGACAATTTCGCCGAGCACCGTGTGGGCTTCGACGTCGAGGCCGGACCAGGGCTCGTCGAGGATCAGCAGCTCCGGCCGGACGAGGACGGCTTGGGCGAGGCCGACCTTTTGGGCGTTGCCCTTCGACAGGGTCCGCAAGGGCGCGTCCGGCCCGCCGACCAGCGCGAGCCTGTCCAGCAAAGGGTCGATGGCCGACAAGTCGACAAGGCCGTCGATGCGGGCCATGTGCCGCAGATAGGCCCTGGCACTCATCCGCTGCCCCGCCGGGAAACGGTCCGGCAGGTAGCCGACACGGGGGCTGCCGACGACGGTTCCCGAGGTTTCACGGGAAAGTGCCGCGAGGATCCTGAGCAGCGTCGACTTCCCCGAGCCGTTCGAGCCGAGGATGCCGATGACGCGGCCTGCCGGGACGTCGAGGTCGACGTCGACGAGTACGGGTTCGCCGCGGCCGTAACGCTTACCGACTCCTTCGAGCCGGATCAGCGAGGTCACGCAGCAGCGGCCTTCTGCAGCGCGCGAGTCGCCTGTTCGAGTTCTTCGACCGTGGCGTCGGAGACCGGGTGCCCGGCGGACGCCATCCAGTTCGCCAGCATCCGGTGCCCGCCCTGCGTGAGCACGGACTCGGGGTGGAACTGGACGCCTTCGAGCGGCAGCTCGCGGTGCCGCATGCCCATCACGACACCGGACTCGGTGCGGCCTGTGATCTCGAACACGGCACTGTCGATCGTTTCGGGCAAAACGGTCAGCGAGTGGTACCGCGTGGCGGTGAATTCACCGGGCAGTCCGGCGAGCACTCCGTCGCCCGAATGGTGGACTTGACTCGTCTTTCCGTGCAGCAGTTCGGGGGCGCGATCGACGGTGGCGCCGAAGACGACACCCAAGGCCTGGTGGCCGAGGCAGACGCCGAGCATCGGGATGCGCCCGTCGGCGCATTTGCGGATGACGTCCATGCTCTGACCAGCACGTTCCGGGGTTCCGGGACCGGGAGAGACGAGGACCGCGTCGAACTCGCCGAGCTTGTCGATCTCCACGACGTCGTTACGCCAGACGGTGCAGTCGGCGCCGAGCTGGGCCAGGTACTGGACCAGGTTGTAGACAAAACTGTCGTAGTTGTCGACGACGAGCACGCGCATGCGTTCAGCTTAGCGGCTCCCAGCAGGTGGACCGTACGCCAGATCACAATGATTGTTAGGGCAACCTAACTTACCGTGGTAGGGGTGAGCCGTTCTCTTCGTGTAGCCATCGTGGGTGCCGGTCCGGCCGGCATCTACGCCGCCGACATCCTCGACAAGTCCGACGCCGACGTGACGATCGACCTGTTCGAGCGCATGCCGGCGCCGTTCGGGCTGATCCGGTACGGCGTCGCGCCCGACCACCCCCGGATCAAGGGCATCGTCACCGCCCTGCACAAGGTCCTCGACAAGCCGAACATCCGCTTGCTGGGCAACGTCGACTACGGGACCGACCTCAAGCTCGACGATCTGCGCCAGTTCTACGACGCGGTGATCTTCTCGACCGGCGCCATGGCCGACCGCGCGCTCGACATCCCCGGGATCGACCTCGACGGCAGCTACGGCGCCGCCGACTTCGTTTCCTGGTACGACGGGCACCCGGACGTGCCGCGCACCTGGCCGCTGAACGCGACCTCGGTCGCCGTTCTCGGTGTCGGGAACGTGGCGCTCGACGTGGCCCGGATCCTCGCGAAGACCGCTGACGAGCTGCTCAGCACCGACATCCCGGACAACGTCTACCAGGGCTTGAAGGCCAGCCCGGTCACCGACGTGCACGTGTTCGGGCGTCGTGGCCCGGCTCAGGCGAAGTTCACGCCGCTCGAACTCCGCGAGCTGGACCACTCGCCGAACGTCGAGGTCATCGTGAACCCGGAGGACATCGAGTTCGACGAGGGCAGCATCACCGCGCTGCGGGCGTCGAAGCAGATCGACATGGTCGTGAAGACGCTGCAGGAGTGGGCGATCCGCGACCAGGGTGACCGGCCGAAGCGGCTGCACCTGCACTTCCTGCACTCGCCGTGCGAGATCGTCGGCGAGGACGGCAAGGTGACCGGCCTGCGGACCGAGCGCACCGAACTGACCGGTGACGGCAATGCGCGCGGCACCGGCGAATTCCACGACTGGGACGTCCAGGCCGTCTACCGCGCGGTGGGTTACCTGTCGTCTCACCTGCCGGAGATCCCCTTCGACCACACCACCGGGACCGTGCCGAACCAGGCGGGCCGGGTGCTGGACATCGACGAGGACCAGGTGCCGGGCGTCTACGTGACCGGCTGGATCAAACGTGGCCCCGTCGGCCTCATCGGCCACACCAAGGGCGACGCGGCCGAGACGATCGCGAGCCTGCTGGCCGACGCCGACAACCTGACGGCCCCGGCCATCGACGATCCCGACGCGATCCTCGGCTTCCTCGCCGAGCGCGGCGTTCCCTTCACCACCTGGGAAGGCTGGGGCAAGCTCGACGCCCACGAAAAGTCCCTCGGCGTCCCGCACGGCCGCGAACGCGTCAAGGTCGTGGAACGCGACGAAATGACCCACATTTCCCGCTCTTGACTCACCTACCCAGCCCCCCACCCGTCCCAGGGGGCGGCCCCGAACCCAGTCTACCGGCTGGCATCGGGAAAAGGGCTGGTCAGACGGGGTTGTCCACAGCCGGGAAGGGTTGTGAACAACTGTCGGGCAAGTCATGAAGGGCCTCACCGAGCGTGGGGTCCTTCTTGGCGTTTCGGGGTGGGTGTGCGAGCGGACTGTGTGGATTTTGGTGCGTTGGGCGACCAGAAATCCACACAGTCCTGCGTGAACGGTCGAATCCGGTGGGGGTGTGTGGAAATAGGGACACTCAACGTCCCTATTTCCACACACCCCCCCCCACCCTCAGCGGCCTCCCGCGAGGCCGCGGACTGACAGCCCGCCAGGTCAGGAACCCAGGTACGCCAGGACCGCGAGCACCCGGCGGTTCGTGTCGTCCGAAGCGACGATGCCGAGCTTCGCGAAGATGTTCGCGGTGTGCTTCCCCACCGCCCCCTCGCTGAAGTGCAGCCGCCCGGCGATGGCGGCGTTGGAACAGCCCTCGGCCATCAATCCGAGCACTTCGCGTTCGCGCGGGGTCAGGGCCGCCAGCGGGTCGGAGGCGTTGCCCGCCACCAGTTTCGCGATCACCTCGGGATCCATCGCGGTCCCGCCGCCCGCCACCCGCCGCACCGCGTCGATGAACTGGTCGGCGTTGAAGACCCGGTCCTTCAGCAGATAGCCGATCGCGCCGGCGCCGTCGGCCAGCAGTTCCCGCGCGTAGAGCTGCTCGACGTGTTGTGACAGCACGAGAATCGGCAATCCGGGGATGTCGCGTCGCACCGCCAACGAGACCTGCAAGCCCTCGTCGGTGAGCGTCGGCGGCATCCGGACGTCCACGACCGAGACGTCCGGACGGTGCGCCCGCAGCGCCCGCTCCAGTTCCGGCCCGGTCCCGACCGCCTCGACGACGTCGAAACCGTGTGCCGTCAGCAAATGCGTCAATCCGTCCCGGAGGAGGTACTGGTCCTCGGCGACGACGCATCGGGGTCGAGCTGACACGGGATCTCCAGGGTCGCCTTCGTCGGCCCGCCGGGCGGGCTGGTCAGAGCAAAAGTACCGTCGAAGGCGCCCAGCCTGCGTTCGATCCCGCGAATCCCGCTGCCCCGTGCCGCGTTCGCGCCGCCTTTCCCGTCGTCGGCCACCTCGATCCGCAGCACACCGTCGTCGTAACCGAGCTCGATCGACACTTTCCGCGCTTCACCGTGCTTCGCCGCGTTGCCCAGCAACTCGCTGACCGCGAAGTACGCGCACGCCTCCGCGGGCTGTTCGAGCCGAGGCAGCAGACCGCTCACGGAAGCCCGCAGCGGACTGTCCAGCGCCATCGCCCGCACCGCGTCGCCGAGACCGCGCTCGGACAACACCGGCGGGTGAATCCCCCGCACCAGCGACCGCACCTCCGTCAACGTTTCGGACGACGTCTGCCGCAACTCGGCGGCGAGCCGTTTCGCGGCGGCCGGATCGGTGTCGATCAGCGCCTCGACCGCGCCCAGCTTCATCCCCATCGCGACCAGCCGAGACTGGACCCCGTCGTGCAGATCCCGTTCGATACGCCGCATCTCGGCGGCCTGCGCCACCGACGCGTCCGTCCGCGTCTGCTTAAGCCGCTCGACACGTTGTTCCAGCCGCGAAGCTTCCGTCGGCCCCAGAAGCAGCTTCGCGAAGCGAGCCTCCTGACGCGCCAGCCACGGTGTCGCGACCAAGCCCACCACGAAAGCCGCCACCGCGACCGGAGTCAGCGCGAGCGCCTGCCCGTGCGTGGTCGCTTCGGGCAACCCGATCATCGAGAACCACTGCGTGGTCGACCAGGAGGTGTCCGTCCACTGGGCGATCGGCCGCCACACCCACAGTGCCAGGAAACCCATGAACCCGAAGAGCACCAGCGCGGCCGTCGGCAGCATCATCAGCAACAGGACGACGGAGTTGACCACCGCGCCCGCCAGGTCACGCCAGGTCGCCCTGTCCCGCATCACCCAGCGCAACCGGTCCAGCCGCGCGGGCCACCACGGTGTGTCGTACAGCTGCCGCCGGTACTGGTACATCCCGTCCGGCCGCGGGACGGGGAACGGCGGCTCCGGCAGATACGGGCGGTCGATCCGCACACCGGTCCAGTTCCTGGCCTCACGGCGCAGTGTGTCGGTCACCGTCCGGCCCGCGATCACCAGCGTGGGGAACGCCGGCGCCGGCCCGATCAGCACGAGCATCGTCGGGACGGACATCCCGAGCTGCGCGACCGAAAGCCCGAAGAGGCCCATCTGGTGGCCCAGCGCCTTGAGATGCCGCCTGAGCCAGCCTTCGCCGCTCTGAGACGCGCGAGGTCCGAGCCACCATCGGGTCCAGTGGCCGTACGCCCGCAGCGCGCGCGGTCCGGTCAGCAGCACGGCAGGCACGAGCAACAGACCCGCGAACGGATTCCACAGCTGCCAGCCCAGGTCGCGGCCGGTCGCCGGATCGTCGGAGATCCACTCGAACCGTTTGGTCCACTTGATGAACCAAGACCGCTTGAACAGGCTGTTCCCTTCGCGGTACCAGCCATCTCGCTCGCGTTCCGGCTCCGGCGGGGCGGGCCGATAGGGCGGCTCGACCTCGATACCGCACCAGCGTCCGGACAGCCGCCGGGTGAGCGCGGCGCGCGGACGCATTCCCTCCAGGGCCAGCGTGTACGCGAAGACCAGCCCCAGGCAAAGCAGGCAGAAACCCACCAGTTCGACGAGGAGGTCCAGCCAGCTCACCAGGGCGAGCCCCGCGAGCACGAGGCCGCGGCGCACCGAGGTGAGGTACTTGCGAATCATGCGTGAAGTCTCGCTCACGGGCAGGCCCGAACGCAGTGGCCACAGCGCCACGACCGGGGTGGGTCCAGCTCCACCCCGGTTGTGGTCTCAGCGCCATTCTGGCCAGACCCCTTGCGCCATAACGTTTTTCGCATGCCACTCATCGAAGTCACCAACCTCCGCAAGACGTACGGGGAGCACGTCGCGGTCGACGACGTTTCGTTCCACGTGGAACAGGGCGAGATCTTCGGGATCCTCGGGACCAACGGCGCGGGCAAGACCACCACCGTCGAATGCCTCCAGGGACTGCGGACGCCGGACTCCGGCAGCATCTCGGTCCTCGGCCTCGACCCCGGCAAGGACCACGCCGCTCTCCGGCAGCGCCTCGGCTCCCAGCTCCAGGAAAGCCGCCTGCCGGAAAAGCTCAAGGTCCAGGAGGCGCTCGACCTCTACGCCTCCTTCTACGCGAACCCCGCCGACACCGGTGACCTGCTCGCGAAGCTCGGGCTCACCGACCAGCGGAACAAGTACTTCGGCAAGCTTTCCGGCGGGCAGAAGCAGCGCGTCTCGATCGCGCTCGCGCTGGTCGGCCGCCCCGAGGTCGCCGTCCTCGACGAGCTGACCACCGGACTCGACCCCCACGCCCGCCGTGACACCTGGAAGCTCGTCGAGAGCGTGCGCGACGCGGGCGTCACCGTCCTGCTCGTCACGCACTTCATGGACGAGGCCGAACGCCTTTGCGACCGCCTCGCGGTCTTCGACGCCGGGCGCGTGGTCGCCACCGGCACCCCCGCGGACCTCCGCGACCGCACCGGAAAAACCTCGTTGGACGACGCTTTCGTGACCCTGACCGGCCGCGACTGAAAGGGAGAAGGACAGTGAACACGCTCACCAAGATCACTTTCACCGAAACGAAACTGGCGCTGCGGTCACCGATCTGGGTCCTCTCGGGGCTGCTGTCGCCGACCGTGCTGTTGCTCGGTCTGGGCGCCATCCCGGCCTTGCGAACGGAGAGCGAGAAGACACCAGGCATGCGATTCATCGACGCGTGGGTGCCCTCGCTGGTGGTGCTCACCATCGCCCTGATGGGTCTGCAGGCGATCCCGTCCGTGATCGCGACCTATCGCGAACAAGGCATCCTCCGCCGCTTCGCCACCACGCCGGTGCGTCCGGCGAAACTGCTGGTGGCACAGCTGATCATCAACGTCTCCGTCACGATCGCCGGAGTCGGCCTGATGATCGTGCTCGGCTCTGCCGTCTTCGACGTCCCCGGGCCGCGGCATCCGCTCGGCTTCCTGCTCGCGTTCGCCCTCGGCACGACGGCGATCTTCGGTTTCGGGCTGATCGCCGCGTCGGTCGCCAAGACCGGCCGCGCGGCGGGCGGGATCGCGATGATCGCCTACATCCCGATCATGTTCCTCGGCGGTGTCTACCTGCCGCGTCCGTTGTTGCCGGAGGTCGTCCAGAACATCGGCGCGTACGTCCCGCCGGGCGTCAAGGCCATGGAGGACGCCTGGACCGGCGCCGGCGCCCAGCCGCTGCAACTCGCCGTCTTGGCGGCTTTCGCGGTGGGCAGTTGTGTCCTGGCGGCGAAGCTTTTTCGCTGGGAGTGACGACGGCTTCCGCCAAAGTGGTGATGATGATCGTTTTCTCTTGTGGGCCGAGCCGCAGGTGAGTAGTCAGGAAGACGGCCCACGTTCACCTGCGTCTCTCTCGGAGGTTCGATGTCTCTGGATGTATCGCCCGCGCTGCTTGAGAAGGCCGAGCGCGGGGAGGTCTCCGACGCCGAATTCGTCGCCTGCGTCCGGGAATCCCTGCCGTACGCCTGGACCGTGATCACCGGTGTCATCGCGGAGGCCGAGGGCGCGGCCGACGGGTTCGCCGACAACGAGACGCCGCCGCCGAGCGAAGCCGAACGCGGTCAGCTGCTGCGGGCGCTGGCCTCGGACGCCATCCGCGGCGGACTGGAACGGCACTTCGGCGTGAAGCTGGCGTTCCAGAACTGCCACCGGGTCGCCGTGTTCAAAAGGTCCCAAGTGGACAGTGACCGGTACCGCGCGTTCGTTTCGGTGCGCGGCCAGCTGCTGAACCAGAGCCCGGAACTCCGCGACTGCTAACCGTTCCGCAGCGCGGGTAGTACCTCTTCCCCGATCCGCGCGATGTTCTCGAGTGTTCCCTCCGGCGTACCGGACGCTTCCACCATCATGATCACGTGGGAGACCCCGGTACGCCGGATGCTCGTTCCCAGCCTGTCGACGCAGTACTCCACACCGCCGATCGGATGCATCTCGCACAACCGGTCGGTGTAGGAAACAGGGTCTTTTTCCAGCCCTCGCCGTCCGTCGAGGTACACATGGCCGGCGAACCCCTCCTTCAACGAGCCCGGCAACGCCGACCGCACGACGTCCAGCGCGTCGTCCCCCACCTGGCACATCACCGTCGAGACATGTCCGGCGGCGGGATCGCCGTACGCGGCAAGGGTTTCGATCTTGCCTTCGTCGTCGGTGTGCAGGCCGAGCAGCATCGGCAGGCCGCGGTCGGCGGCGAGCCGGACCGAGCTCGATCCGGCGTCGCCGCAGGCCACGACCAGGCGCGGAGCGCGCTGTGGCCGCGGCACCATCGGCACTTCACGGAATTCGAAGTGGTCGCTGTCGGCCGAGACGGTCTCCGAAGTCATCGCGGCGAGCAGCAGATCGAGGCTCTCCTCGAACCCCGTTTCGTAGCGGGACGCCCCGGTGCCGAACACCTCGAGGTCCTGCCACGGGCCACCACGACCGACGCCGATCCGCAGCCGTCCGCCGGAAACGGCGTCGAGCAGCGACCACTGCTCCGCGAGCGCCACCGGATGCGCGACCGACAGCACGCTCACCGCGGTGCCGACCGCGATCCGCTCGGTGCGGCCGAGCACGTGCGCGGCGAGGGTGATCGCGGACGGGCAGACGCCGTACGGCATGAAGTGGTGCTCGGCGAACCAAACGTCGTCGAACCCGGCCCGCTCGGCGGCGACGGCGGCGTCGACCGACCTGCGCAGGACGTCGGCGTCCTCCTGCCCGGGGAACCGGCCGGAGACGAGGAAGACGCCGAACCGCACGCCTACTGGACGCTCACTTCGTTGAACCACAGTCGTGGCTCCAGCCACGGGAAGACGACGAACATCAGCAACGCCACGATCCCGAGCGCCAGCACGACCGCCATGGTCAGCTTCGCCGCGAAGGGGCCCGGCAGCTTGCGCCAGATCCAGCCGTACATCAGCGCGCCTCCGAGATCTTGGGCAGCAGTTCGGCGTAGGTGCCCACCTGGTTCTTCGGCACCTGCTGGGCCAGCACCGAGTGGATGATGAGCCGCTCGCGCGCCGAGAACTTCGGGTGACACGTCGTCAGCGTGAGCAGCGAGACCTGATCGGCCTTCGGCAGGATCTCCGGATCCTTGTACGGCACCGGGTTCACCGTGTCGCCCTTGGTCGGGAACACGATGCGGCGGCCGTTGGTCTCGCCGTAGGCGCCGCCGTCGACGGCGTTCGGGTTACGCAGCGTCCCGACGTTCTTGCACTTCGGGTCGGCGCCCTTGCCCGCGGCCCAGCCCTCGACCTCGTCCTTGTAGGGCAGCACCTTGTAGATGTAGAAGTCGGTCTGCGTCTCGATGATGATCTGGTCGCACGAGGTGAGGTTGTCCAGATCGTTGAACGGCGCGCCCTTGCCGACCCGGTGGCCGGCGATGGCGAAGTTGCCCGGCTCGCCCGGCAGCGCGGTGCCCTTGTAGTGGCCCGGCCCGACCTCGAGCGCGGCCTCGGTGGTGCCTTCCTGGATGGTGAAGTTGAAGTCGGCGCCGAACACCGGGATGTGGATCCTGGCGAACGCCTTCCCGTCGACCAGATCCGGATGCAGCTGCCGGTCCTTCGACCAGTCGCCGTCCAGCTCCGAACTCGCCTCCGACTGCTTGCCCGCGGAGAAGAGGTCGGTCACGTAGACCTCGTAGACCATGAACAGCAGCACCACCAGCCCGGCGGTGATGAGGAGCTCTCCGACGGTCCGGACGGCGACTCCGCCCTTGCCCAGTTCCCGGGGCGGGCGTTCCTCGGTCGCGACACCACCGCCGACCGGTTCGAAGATCACGGTCTCCTCGGTCGACCCCGGCGGCGGCACGGGACGACGGCGCGGCGGAGGCCCGTCCATCCGGCGTCGCGGCGGTGGCCCGTCCGGTGACCTGCCCTCTTGCGGCCTCCGGTGCGGCACCGGACGGCCTTCACCGGGTGGTCGTTCGGAGTACCGCCGACGGTCCCCGCCCGGCTCTTCCCGCTCAGCCACGCAAAGCTCCTCAGTCTCGAACCAAGCCGCAGTGTCGAACCAGCACAGTGTCGAACCGTGTGTGACACCATTGTCACAGTGCGGGAAATCGACCGGTCCCGGACGGTGCCCAGCGGCGCTCGTTTACGTTAACGTGTGCACGTGGCGCTGGTTGCGCACCCGAAAGCGGGTCATCGCCACCAGGGAAGCCGAACAGTACGCGAGGAACACGATGCCTAAGTCCAAGGTCCGCAAGAAGACGGCGTACACCCCGCCGACCGACCGCCGCACGCCGGTGAAGGTCAAGGCCGCTGGCCCGTCGAACCTGTTCTACAAGATCGTGATGTTCGGTCTCATGCTGGTCGGCCTGATGTGGCTGGTCGTCAACTACATCGCGGGCGACAAGATCCCCTTCATGGCGGATCTGGGCAACACGAACTTCGCGATCGGCTTTGTGCTGATGATCGCCGGGCTGCTCATGACGATGCGGTGGCGGTGAGCATTACCCCGGTTGGCGGCTTGACGCCGAATTACACCGGTGTGACTCATCCCCAGTGTGGATAACCCCTGTGGATAACTACCCCACCTCGTGGGCGCCGCAGCAGAACGTTGTGGTAGTGGCCTGGGTGATCACCCTGTTGTTGCTGGCAGGCGTGGCGTGGCTGGCCATCGGTGGCGACGTCGGTGGCACCGTGCTGACAGGGGTCGCGATGCTCTCCGTGGGCGCGCTGGCGCTGCACGGGACCCTGTTCCGGCCCCGGCTGGCCGCGGGTCCCGACGGAATCCTGGCCAGGACCGTCGGCGGCGCGCACCGCTACTCGTGGACCGAAGCCCGGCTCCGGCTGCGCACGACGCGCCGTCTCGGCCGGGACAGTCTGACCCTCGAGGTCGAATCCGGCGAACACCTGCTGGTGTTCGGCCGGATCGACCTCGGCGAGGACCCCAGGGACGTCCTGGACGTCCTCACCGCCCTCAAGGGTCAGGCGTTGTCGTAGTAGTGGACGTCGCCGTTCGGGCCGTGTGACCAGCCCGGAACGGCCGGTCCGACCGCGGGCGGCGCGTACTCCCCGAAGATCTCGTACGGCGACGCCGGCGAGCAGATCGGGTTGATCTTCACGACGCAGGTCCGCAAGGACCCGCTGAACTTCGCCTTGACGTGCCGCGGCCGCTGGTCTTCCACCACCGCCTGACCGGCGGTGACCTCCCAGCCGCTCGCCGCGCCCGGCCCCGTCGTGCCGACGGTCTGCGTCGCCACCGACGAAGTGACACCGGGATCGCCGAAGCAGATTTTCAACGCCGCATCGACATAGGCGACACGCAGCGTGATCGCGCTGCCCGAGCCGAGGAAATAGCGTTTGGTGTAGGTCTGGCAGGTTTCCGCGGCCTCGCCTGCTTGCGCGACCGAGGGCACCAGCGCCGAAGCCAGCGCGGCGACGGCGGTGATCAGGACTGCCTTGCGAATCTTCATCTCAACCCCCACGGTGATGATGTTGCCGATCAACGTGAAGGTACCCAGTCATGTTGCTTCTCCACCGGGTAATCGCATAACCCACTCGGGGGAACCGGGACTACGCCGGGTAGCACCGGTAGACGAGTCTGCCGGCCTCGGGGACGCCCCCGCAGACGCTGGAAGCCGTCTGTACGTCCCGCCAGACCAGAAGCCCGATCAGCGCGACGACCACGATCGCGATCCCGCCGAGCTGCCACATGAGGCGGTTCTTCTCCGGCGCGTAGAGCAGCGCGAAGGTCGTCACCAGACCGGCGATGAAACCGCCCGCGTGCGCGAGGACGGAGATCCCCGGGACCTGGAACGTGATGAAGACGTTGAGCCCGAGCATGACGAGCAGCCACGTCGGATTGAGCCGCAGCCTGATGACGATGACCGCGTACGCGCCGATGAGCCCGAAGATGGCGCCCGAGGCACCGATCACCGGGGGTGCGTTGAGGTCCGTGAACACCAGGTTCGCGACCGAACCGCCGAGCATCGAGACGAAGTAGAGCGCGACGAACGGGATGCGGCCGAGCGCGGTCTCGAGCGGGCGGCCCACGAACCACAGCGAGAAGGCGTTGCTCGCGATGTGCAGGAGGCCGAACTGCAGGAACCCCGAGGTGAAGATCCGCCACCACTCGCCGTCCACCAGCGCCGCCGAATTCGACAGCTGGCCGTACTGGAAGACCTCCGAGTAGAAGTTCTCGGAGATGCTGCCCGCCTGGGCGACGGTGATGAAGAAGATGATGACGTTGAGCGCCAAGAGGACCGGCGTCACGACAGCCGTCCGAGGCTGCTGGGCGCCGGCGAGAGTGCGCGCGCCGTAACCGGCGTCGCGGTACTGCTTCTGCTGGACGCGGTCCTGCTGGCGGCCCGCCTGCACGCAGTCGGTGCAGTGGAAGCCCACGGAGGCTTCGCGCAGGCAATCCGGGCAGGCCGGACGCTCGCAGCGTGAACAGCTCAGCCCGGTCGGCCGGTTCGGGTGCCACCAGCAGCCGGGCATGGCGGCCTGCTGGTACTGGGGATTCGGTGGTTGGCTCACGATGCCACCAACCTACCGAAATCCCCCGTATCAGGCCGTGTGATCAGCGTTGTCAGCCCTCGCGGCTGATGCTGACCTTCTCGATGACGACGTCCTGCAGCGGACGGTCGGCCGGACCGGTCGCCGTGCGCCCGATGGCGTCGACGACGTCGCGGGAAGCCTGGTCCGCCACCTCGCCGAAGATCGTGTGCTTGAAGTTCAGGTGCGTCGTCGGCGCGACGGTGATGAAGAACTGCGAGCCGTTGGTGCCGGGTCCGGCGTTGGCCATCGCCAGCAGGTACGGC
Source organism: Amycolatopsis sp. lyj-84 (assembly GCF_046549075.1). Taxonomy (NCBI): domain Bacteria; kingdom Bacillati; phylum Actinomycetota; class Actinomycetes; order Pseudonocardiales; family Pseudonocardiaceae; genus Amycolatopsis; species Amycolatopsis sp. lyj-84. The sequence continues at coordinate 970,944 of NZ_JAJPWO010000002.1, read as the reverse complement.
TTGGAGAACTGGAGCTCCGGGTGGAACTCGTCGCCGAACTTGTAGCCGGGGCCACCGCGGCCGGTGCCGGTCGGGTCGCCGCCCTGGAGCATGAAACCGTCGATGACGCGGTGGAAGATCGACCCGTTGTAGAACGGGCCCGAGTTCTCGCCCTGAGCGTTGGGCTGCGTGTACTCCTTGCTGCCCTCGGCGAGCCCGACGAAGTTCGCGACCGTCTTGGGCGCGTGGTCGGGGAACAGGTTCAGGTTGATGTCACCCTGGTTGGTGTGCAGAGTGGCCTTCAACGCGCCACCAATGAGGGATCCCTTGCTTTCAGTCACGAGCTTCATCGTGCCATCTGCGGCAAGATCTGGGGAAAAGGGGCACGATAGGTTACAAGCAACGAAGCAGAATCAAAACGATTGATGAGGTGAAGGCCATGACCCGGGCCGCAGATTCGGTGAGCGAGTCGGCGAAGGCCGGCGCGCTCGGCCTGCGCAAACGTGCGGTTGAGGCGGGTAAGGAAGCCACCGCCCACGCCGTCGAGGTAGCCGAGCAGAAGCTCTCCGAGAGCGCCGGTGAGATCGCTAAGACCAGCCGTCGCGCGCGCAAGAAGCTCGCGAAGAAGACGGAACTGACCCGCAAGGAGCTCAAGCGGAGCTCCAAGGCGGCTCGTAAGGAGGCGCTGGCCAGGCTTTCCGAGATGCGGAAGCCGGGTCGCAAGGCGCGCAAGGCCGCGATCCTGGCCGCGAAGTCCACCGGCGAGTCCAAGCGCCGGGGCAAGAAGGATTTCAAGGCCGCGAAGAAGGACTTCAAGGCCGCGCTCGTCGAGGCGAAGTCCGCTGCCAAGGGGACGCGCAAGCGTCGTCGCTGGCCGTGGGTCATCGGCATCGCGGTGGTCGGCGCCGGAGCCGCCTACGCGTTGCGTTCCAAGCAGGAGCCGCCGGTCGCGCCCGCGCCGCCGAAGGCTCCGCCCGCTCCCCCCGCGAAGCCCGCCGCTCCGGCGGCGGCCGCGCCGAAGCCCCCTGCCGCGAAGCCTGCCGCTTCCGGTCCGGCTCCGGCGAAGCCCGCGGCCCCGAAGCCCGGTACCCCGAAGAACGGGCACCAGGCCTCGACCAGCTCCGCCGACAAGAAGAACTGACGCCCAACCTCCGTCTTCTGCTTGTCGCCAGGGCCGTCCAGTGACCCAAAAGGTCACTGGACGGCCCTTTCACGTCCAAGCCCCGAAGATCAACGCGCCCCACAACAGCACCGGCGGACTGTCTCGCCGATAGCGCGCCAGCGCGACGGCGAGACTTCACCAGTCGCGCGCCCTCCCTTGGGCCGAAGGCCCACGTAAACGCGATGAAGGGGCGCCTCTCCGCCCCACGTGAGTGGGAAGCGGATCGACGCCCCTTCGGCGCGTTTACGTCAGCGCGCGATTAGACAGCAGCAGCGTGCTTGTCGATCAGCTGGCCGAGGCGGGGAAGGGCCTCCTCGACGTTCTTCTTGCCGTTCGGGCGCAGCTTGCCGTAGACCTTCTTGATGCTGTCGCGGCTGCTCTTGTCGGCGCGCGCGTCGGTGACCGACAGGAGCGCGTCGGCGGCCTCGTCGCCGCGGCCGACCAGGTAGGCACCGAAGTCGTTGCCACCCTTGGCCTTGTAGTCGCCGTAGAACGGCTCGAGGGCACCGGTGAAGTCGTCGAGCAGCGCGTCGACGGCGGAGGGGATGATGCCCGGCTTGATCTTCTTGACGGCCGCGAAGCCGGTCTTCACGACGGCACCCGAAACGCCGCCCTTGTCCGAAACCTCGGCGTCGACGAGACCTTCGAAGTCGCTCACGACCGCCGGGCGACGGGTGGAGTCGAGCAAGATTTCCTTGAGGGTGTCAGCCACGAAACCTGTCCTTTTGTCTTATGGGGAGAAATGATCTTTTGTGCCGCCGAGCCACACCGCAAGGCGGCCTCCGCCGGATCTGGCGTTTGCGCTGGGTCCCGCGAACCCTCGCGCGTGCGGCACAGGGTAGTACAAGATCAACTTCACTCTGACGTGTGGATACCACTACCTAGAGCTGCAGCTCACCGATAGCCTCCTTCGCCACCGTACGTGCCTTGACGCTCTGCTTCTGGTTGGTGGTCACGACTACCGCGTTCCCGCCCTTCGCGACGGCGTAAACGGCGCCGTCACCGGACGGCTGGTAGCCGCCTTTCCAGCCCGTCGGTTCGTCGGCCGGGTTGGAGGTGTCGATGGGGGCGGCCTGGTCGACCAGTGCCTTGGCGACGGCGGGTTCCCCGACGTACACGCGCACGGTGAGCTGCAGTTTCCCGCTGAGCGCGTAGAAGAAACAGGTCGGATGCGGCTGGTCGGCCGAGGTCTTGACCTTGGAGACCTTCTGCCCGTTGGCGTCCGAAACGCGGTCGGCGCTGAGGTACGGGCAGGGGCCTTTGCCGGTGGGTTCCGGCGAGGGCGGGATCTGGGGCGCCGGAGTACTCGACGGCGCGGGCGAGCTCGCCGCGGACCGCGGCTGCTCCGTCGGCCCGCAGGCCGCCAAGAGCGGCACGACGAGCGACAAGATCAGAAGACGTCGCATGATGGTCCAGTGAAGCAGAGCGGCGCCCAGTGAAGCAGATCGGATCCTCACGTCGCCGCAACCATCGGCCCTGTTCATGCGACGATGGCGGTGCGTAGCGGTCTTCAGGAGGCATCAGTGCTCAGCAAAGAGCAATACCTGGGTGCGGTGGCGGAACGCATCCAGCGCAGCGGCGGCCGGTTGAACACGGTCCAGATCGGCCCCAGCGCGGCCGTCGTCGGCCTGTTCACCGAATCCGTGATGATGTCGACGATGAACTACTGCGTGGTCGCCGCGGCGATCCCGGAGGTGACCGCTCCCGCGTTGTACGACTTCACCGGCCTGGCGACGCAGCACGCGCGCGCGAACGTGATGGGGACCGTCGGCTGGACGGCGGCTTCGGTGGTCATCGCGGGCCTGATCGGTGACCGGGTGTATCCGGACGCCGCGCAGGCCGCGTCGGCGAAGTCCGGCAACCAGTTCGGCGGTGAGACGCGCATGGTGGCCGTGGACGTTTCGGCCGCGCAGATGTACGCGTTCGTCGGCGGGAAGCTGTGGGGCGCGGCGGTGCAGGGTTCGGTCAACGCGAAGCTGACGTTCTGTTTCCCGCAGCCCGCCGAGGTCTTCCAGCAGGTGCAGTGGGCGCAGTCGCAGGGCCAGCAGCCGCCGATGCCGCCGGGACCGCCGATGCCGCCGCCCGGTCAGCAGCCGCCTCCCGGCTGGCAGCCGCAGTATCCGGCCGGACCGCCGCCCGCGCAGGGTCCGCCGCCCGGCCAGCATCCGCCGCACTATCCGCCGCCCGCGCCCGGTTATCCGCAGCACGGCCAGCGCCCGCCGGGGTACTGACCGGTGACCGAAAAGTTGCGCGGCTGGCCTTCGTTTCCCGAGGAATTGCCGGAGTTCGATCCCGGGAGTACCCCGGGCACGCCCCGTGAGCTGTTCCTGGAGTGGCTGTACGAAGCCGGGGAGCACGTACTGGCGCCGCACGCCGTCACTCTGTCCACAGTGGACGCCGACGGGATTCCGGACGCGCGGGTCGTGATCCTCAAGGCCGTCGACGAGGACACCTGGGCGGTCGCGACGAGTTCCGAAAGCCCGAAAGGCGTTCAGCTGGCGAAGAATCCTCACGCCGCGCTGACCTTCTTCTGGCCGGGACGCGGCCGTCAGGTTCGGCTGCGCGGCCCGGTCTCGCCCGCCGATCCCGAGGTCTCCGCGGCCGATTTCACCGCCCGGCCGCCGGCGTCCCGGATGGAGGCGTTCATCGGCAGGCAGTCCCAGGTGCTCGAAGATCCGGCCGACCTCGACGACGCGGCCGAGGAAGCGCGCCGCTGGGTCGAGGAGAATCCGGGCGTGGCACCGGAAACCTGGACGCGCTATCTGGTGACGCCGTCCGAAGTGGAGTTCTGGCAGGCCAGCCATGACAGGCGGCACCAGCGTCTCCGCTATCGGCGCGAGAACGAACTCTGGGTCAAAGAACGCCTCTGGCCGTAAACGGCAATTGGGAACGACGATCGTCGGGTTGTCGTGGATGATTCACTTCGGCGACGGTGAACGGCACCCAAGTCCCCAGATCGTTCGGAGGCGAAATGTCCACACGCCGTCGCATCGGGGGCGCCTTGGCCGCCACAGGGCTCGCCCTGCTGGCCGTCACGACGCCCGTCGCGAGCGCCCAGACCGGCGACCCGGCGAGAGGGCTGTATTCGGTGGAGGGTGCCTCCACCCCCGACAAACGCACCGCCGTCAACCGCACCGGTGTCGACGTCGCGGGCTCGCGCGGTGACGCGCTGACCGTGGTCGCCACCCCCGGTCAGGCCGCGAGCCTGCGCGCGGAAGGGTTCAGCCTGAAGCCGCTCGGCGACTTCGACAGCATGCTGAAACAACGAAGCGGCCGGGCGGGCACCGCGGCGGTCGCCGGCGACTTCCCGCCGGGCGACGAGGCGTACCACACCTACGCCGAAACAACCGCTGAGCTGCAGAAAGCCGCGAAGGACCACGGCGACATCGCGACGCTGTCCAGTGTCGGCAAGTCCTACGAAGGCCGCGAGCTGAACCTGCTGAAGATCAGCGACAACGCGGGCACGGACGAGAACGAGCCCGAGGTCCTGTTCACCTGCAACCAGCACGCGCGCGAGCACCTCACCACGGAGATGTGCCTGCGGATCGTGCAGCGCTTCACCAGCGGGTACGCGACCGACCCCGCCATCAAGAAGATGGTCGACGAGCACGAGATCTACGTGATCCCGAACGTCAACCCGGACGGCTCCGAGTACGACATCACCGGTGGCGAGTACCAGGGCTGGCGCAAGACGCGGAAGCCGGTGCCGGGCAGCAGCGCCGTCGGCACCGACCCGAACCGCAACTGGGACTACAAGTGGAACTGCTGCGGCGGGTCGAGCAACAGCCCGTCCGCAGAGGACTACCACGGCCCGTCGGCGTTCTCCGAGTCCGAGACCAAGGCCGTCGCGGAGTTCGTGAACTCCCGGGTGGTCGGTGGCGCGCAGCAGATCAAGACGCACATCGACTTCCACACCTTCTCGGAACTCGTGCTCTGGCCGTACGGCTACACGAAGGCCGAGACCGACACCGGCCTCAATGAGGAAGAGGCGAAGCGCTTCGCCGACGTCGGCAAGAAGATGGCCGCCACCAACGGTTACACGCCCGAGCAGTCAAGCGATCTCTACGTCACCGACGGCGACGTCAACGACTGGGCGTGGGGCAAGCACAAGATCCTCAGCTACACCTTCGAGATGTACCCGAAGGACGGCGGGATCGACGGCTTCTACCCGCCCGCTTCGGTGATCCCGGAGCAGACCGCTCGCAACGACAAGGCGGTCGACATCCTGATCAACGAGGCCGGGGCCTGACGCTCAAGCCCTGAGATCGGCCACTCGCGACGCCCGGCTCTTCGGCGAATCCAAGCTGAAGCTCCGGGCGTCGCCCAGCCGGTCGCGGACGAATTCCTGGGTCGCCGCGACCGTGTCACGCAGCGCGGCGTCCTCGTCCCCGAACACCTTGTAGACGATCTTGTTCGTCTCGGTGTCGAACTCCCACAAGCCGGCGAAGCGCCCTCGATCGACGATCAGATGGCTCGGCGGATCCGCCTGCCCGCCCAGCGTCTCCCCCGCGCGGCCACCGGGCACCGGCCGTCCGGCGTCGGCGTCGTCGAGCAGCCTCGACATCTCCCGGTGCAGGAGGTGGATGCCGTCGACCCCGGCGAGCAGCGCGTACGACGGTTCCGGCGGCACGGTGAACGCGGCGAACTCGTCCGCGAGGTCCTTGGGCATCAGCAGATCGGTACCGTCGAGCGGCACGAGGTCCAGCTGTTCCACGGCCTTCTTGGCGTTCGCCGCGGTGAACCCGGAGAACCAGCGGAAGTGCTTGAGCGACGCGGGGGCCGCCCACGAGAAGTACCGCCTGGCCAGCTCGGCCTGCGCGGTGTCCATATCGGGCAGTCCGCCGCGCGGGGACGGCGTCCAGCGGACATAGCCGTAGCGCTGCTGGTCCAGCCGTCCGTTGACCGGGACCCGGCGGATCTCGCCGCGGACCTGGAGCAGGCCGAGCGCGAGCGGCAACGTCGTGGTGGTGCCGCGTTTGCGGCCCGCCTCGCCGAGATTGCGCACCGCGGGCCCGGCGGCGTCCTTGATCGCGGCCGGGTCGAGCGGTTCGGCCGACGCGTCGAGCAGGTCGGCGACGGTGACGCACAACTGCTCGATCTCGGCCTGCGTGACGCCGAGGTACTTCTCGGCGGCCGCGAGTTCACCCGCCGGTGCCCCGGCGCCGACGGTCAGGCCGAGTTCGAAATCCGCCGACGGAAGGATGTAGGTGCAGCCGCGAGCGGAGGGCAGTTCGTGGATGGCGAGCCGGGCGACGTCCGCGTCGATCGTCTCTCGATCGAGGCGGGCCCTGGCGAACAACCCGAGGTAGGGCGCCGAACCGCCGACCGAACGCATCCAGCCGGTTCGCTCCAGCACGTCGGCCGCCGAAGCCCCGTGCAGCGATCCGTCGAGACCTTGCCGATGTGCCCACCACGCGCGCAGCTTGTCGGTCGCCATGGCTCCCACGGTATGGGCATCACACGTCTTCGCGCAGCCTGGCACGATCGACAGGTGCGCAAGCGGTTCTCGGCAGGGTCCCCGATCGCGTCGACGGTGGTCACCGGCGACGACTTCGACGAGCTCGAGCACACTTTCCAGGCGTTCCTCGCGCCGGACACGGTCAAGCTGCACACCCCCGCGCCCACCGGCTCCTTCGACATTTCCCAGCTCAGCGGTCTGCGCGTCCCCGGGATCGACCCCTGCGGCCTCTCGGTCTACGAGCTGACGCTGGACTCCGACGTCATCCTGCAGGGTGAAGAGACCCCGGACGCGTACACCGTGGTCGTGACCCTCGGCGGCCGGAGCCAGGTCAAGATCGACGGCGAGATCATCCCGTCGCGACATGTCGTGACCGGTCCGGAAACGCCGTTCCAGACCAGGTACGACCATCCCGACATCCTGCTGCTCCGGATGGGCAAACAGCTGGTGGCGGACACGATGCGCGAACGGCTGGGCGAAGCGCCGACGTCGGCCCTGCACTTCGATCCGGCGATCGTCGAGACCTCGGGCATGAGCCAATGGCTCACCTTGCTCCACACTTTCGGCGAGACCGCCGCGTCCGGGCTGTTCGACCGGTCGCCGCTGGCCGCCTCCCATTTCGAGAAGCTGCTGCTGCACGGGTTGCTCGACACCCAGCCGCATTCGCGGTCCGGCGAACTCGCCGAAGAACGGCCCCGGCCGAGGTCGACGGCGGTCCGCCGCGCGATGACCTACTGCGAGGAGCACGCCGCCGAACCGGTCTCGATCGGCGAGCTGGCGATGGCCGCGCGGATCAGCGTCCGCGCGCTGCAGCAGGCGTTCCGCACCGAAGCCGGGATGACGCCGATGGAGTACCTGCGCCGAGTCCGGCTCGACAACGTGCACCAGGACCTGCTCGCGATCGCGCAGGGGCGCGCCGAAGGCACCGTCACCGACGTCGCGCTGCGATGGGGCTTCACGCATCTCGGCCGGTTTTCCGGTCTTTACCGCGACACCTACGGCAAACTTCCCTCGGAAACGGCACGACTCACGGCCTGAGGGAGACGGATGCTGGTCGAACTGGCCATCGGCGACGCGTACGGAGGCTCGTTCGAGCACGCGTACCCGAGCTTCGTCGCCGAGCACAACACGCTGGCCGGCTATGTACGCCATCCCGGCTATCTCGGCGTCCCGGCCGGTCGCTACACCGACGACACGCAGATGACGATCGCGATCGCCGAACTGCTCGTTTCGGGCCGTCGCTGGACGCCCCTGCTGCTCGCCGAGCAGTTCGTCCGCGCGTACCACCGCGATCCGCACGAGGGTTACGCGCCGCGGTTCCACCAGCTGCTGAGCGAAGTCCAGGACGGCGAAGAGCTGCTGCGACGGCTCCAGCCGCAGAGCGACAAGAGCGGGGCGGCGATGCGCGCCGGGCCGATCGGGGTCCTGCCGACCGTCGACGACGTCCTCTACCACGCGAAACTGCAGGCCAGGATCACGCACGACACCCCGGCCGGGATCGCGGCGGCGCAGGCGGCGGCGCTCGCCGTCCACTACTGCCACCACCGGCTCGGACCGACTGCCGAAGTCGCGCGATGGATCGACGGCATCCTTCCCGAGGACGTCGGGCACGGCGGCTGGGCGCTGCCTTGGTCGGGCAAGATCGGGCCGCAGGGCTGGATGAGCGTCCGCGCCGCGCTGACCGTGCTCGCCGGCGGTGGCGGGCTCGCCCGGATGCTCCACACCTGCGTCGCGTTCACCGGCGACGTCGACACCGCGGCGACCATCGCGCTGGCCGCTGCGTCCCGTTCGCCAGAGGTGGCGCAGGATCTTCCGCCGGTGCTGTGGCGCGATCTGGAGAACGGCGAGTTCGGCCGCGACTACCTCGCGGGACTCGACGAGCGGCTGCTGCACATCTGACGTAGGCGAACTCCACGGAACGCGGACGTGCCCGCGGGCCGGTTTCGGCAGACTGGGCCGGTGAAGTGGCTGATCAGGATCGGAGCGGTGGCCGGATGGCTCGCGGTGAGCGCTTCGCTCATCGTCGGCACGGCGAACCTCGAGCCCGATCACGGGGAACGCCCGATCGACGCGTTCGGGTTCGCCGTCGTCGCGCTCGCCTGTGCCGCACTCGCCGGTGTCCGGTGCCTGCCGGTGGCGACAGCGGGGACGGAAGCGTTTGCGCTCCTGCTCTACCTGGGGTTCGGCTATCCCGACGGTCCGGTGCTGTTCGCCGGTCTCGTACCGTTGTTCGCACTCGGGACCCTGCGTCCGCGAAGGCTCGCGTACGCCGTCGCGGGCGGCATGGCGGCGATGGTCGTCAGCGCGAACCTGGCCACCGGCGGTGCCGGAGTCATCGATCTGGTCTTCGTCGGCTGGGCAGGCGTAGCGGTCTTCGCGGCCGACGCGCTTCGAGGACGTCGTGAGCGGGCAGCGGCCGCGGAGCAGGCCGAACGCGATCGAGTCCTCGGCGAGCGGCTCCGGATCGCGCAGGATCTGCACGACAGCGTCGGCCACGCGATGGCCGTCATCAACGTCCAGTCGGGCATGGCCCGGCACGTGCTCGACGAGCATCCCGAAGTGGCGAAGGAAGCGCTCGAAGTCGTCCGCGTGGTCAGCGGCACGATCCTGGACGAGCTGAACGCCATGGTGCGGCTGCTGCGTGACTCCGCCCCGCTCCGGCCGTCACCGGGCCTGACGGATCTTCCCGCGCTGGTCGCTTCGACGAACCAGGCGGGCCTGGCCGTCACGCTGGAACTCGACGCTCCCGGGATCGGGCAGCCGGTCGGCGGCGCGGTGTACCGGATCGTCCAGGAGTCGCTCACGAACGCCGCGAAACACGGGGCGTCCAGTGCCGGCGTGACGGTGAAGGCGAGCGAGGACGGCTTGAGACTCGACGTGGTCAACGAGGTCCGCACGCCGGGCCCGGACAGTCCCGGTGCCGGGATCATGGGCATGGGTGAACGGGCCCAGGCGACCGGCGGCACGCTGACCGCGCGCCGTGAGGACGGGAGGTTCCGGGTGAGCGCGCGATGGCCGTGATCAGGGTGGTGCTCGCCGACGACCAGGTGCTCGTCCGGTCCGGTTTCGCGGCGTTGCTGCGGGTCGAGGCCGGAATCACCGTGGTGGGTGAGGCGGACGACGGCGACGCGGCGGTGGCCGTGGTCGCGGAAACCGTGCCGGACGTGGTGCTGATGGACGTCCGGATGCCCGGTCTCGACGGTATCGAGGCGACCCGCCGGATCGTGGCCGACGAACGGCTGTCCGGCGTCCGCGTGCTCATGCTGACCACCTTCGATCTGGACGAATACGTCTTCGACGCCTTGCGCGCGGGTGCCAGCGGGTTCCTGCTCAAACACACCAAACCCGGGGACCTCATCGAAGCCGTCCGCGTGGTCGCCGCGGGCGACGCGCTCCTCTCGCCGAGCGTGACGCGGCGGCTGATCGCGGAATTCACCGCGCGGCCGTCGCATCCGATGCCCCGGGCGGACGGTTCCGCGTTCACCGAACGGGAGCACGAGGTCGTCCAGCGGGTCGCGCAGGGGATGTCGAACGAAGAGATCGCGCGGGAGTTCGTGATCAGCGCGGCGACGGTCCGGACGCACGTCAGCCGCGCGATGGCCAAGGTGCACGCCCGCGATCGCGCGCAACTGGTGGTCTTCGCCTATCAGAGCGGGATGGTGCGCGCCTGACGTAGCCGTCGATCTCCACACCGTGACGACGACGCGACCCCGGCCCGCGGCCGACGCTGCACTCATGAAATTCACCGCGAAGGCGGCCTTGCTGGCCGCGACCCTTTCCCTGCTGGGCACCACGACGGCCGTCGCCACGGAACGACCGGCCCGCTGCGCCGAACAGCGGTTTTCGGTACAGGTGAACGGCGAACGGCAGACGATCGCGGGCGAGCTCTGCGTCCGCCGCGGGTTCACCGCCCGCACCCCACTGCAGGTGCTGCTGCACGGCGGCACCTACGACCGCGCGTACTGGGACTGGCCGTTCCAGTCCCGGCGATACTCCTATGTGGACAGTGCGACGCGGGCGGGCTACGCGACGCTGAACCTCGACAGGCTCGGCTACGGCCGCAGCAGCCGCCCGGATCCGGAGACACTCGACTTCGCCACCGGCGGGGAGGCCGTCCACCAGGTCGTCCGGCAGCTGCGGCCGCGGTTCCGCACGATCATCCTCAATGGACATTCGATGGGCGGGCTCGTCGCGGAACGGGCCGCCGAACGGGGCGGGGTCGACGCCGTGATCGTCAGCGGCATCCCGCGCGACAGGCCCGGTGCGCGGGCCAAAGCCGCGTCGCCGTTCTATCCCGCCGAGCTGGACCCGAAGTTCGCCGGGAAACCGTGGGCTCCCGGCTACTTCACGACGCGCCCCGGCTCTCGCGCGCAGACGTTCCACTACCCCGGCACGTACGACCCGGCGATCATTCCCGTCGAAGAAGCACTGAAGGACACGTTGGCGTCAGCCGAACTCCGCTCCGTGGGACCCGACGCCGCGAAGCGATCGGCACCGAAGGTCCCGACGGCGTACGTGCTCGGCGAGCACGACACCCTGGTCTGCGGAAACGGCGACTGCGGCGCCGACAAGATCGTGCGCGGCAGCGGCCACTCGATCAACACCAGCCTCGCCGCGCGGAGCTTCTACCGGTGGACCTTCGACTGGCTCGCGTCGAAAGTTAGGGTTGCCTAACCTTCGTCGAACCGGTGAAATGATCACATGAAGTCCTTGACGCCGGTTCGCGAGGCCGCCGACCATTTCGGGCTGGCGATCTCGACCCTGCACTACTGGGAGCGCCGTGGCCTGATCACCGCCTTCCGCCGCTCTGGCCAGCGGTTCTACGACGACGACCAGCTGTACCGCATCGCCCTCATCAAGCATTGGCGCCAGATCGGCAGGCTGGGCCTGAGCAGGATCACCGAGCTGCTCGCCGAGCAGCACCGCTGGCGGGAGGTGGTGGCGGGCCAGCTCGCCGAGATCGAACGGGAGCGTGCGCGGCTCGACACCGCGCACGACTACCTGGTCGAACTTCTCACCTGTCGTCGAGAGGGGAGCCTGGAGGACTGCCCCTGGTTCCGCGACCGGGTCCCCCTGCCCGCCCACGCGGCCGCGAGCTGAGGCCCGGCATCGTCACCGCCGCGACCACGGCCGCGGCCGCGAGGCAGGCGGCGGACGCGAGGAACGCGGCGGTGTAGCCGTGCACCAGCGCCTCGTCCCTCGGTGAGCCGGTCTGCCAGGCCGCGGTCACCGCCGCCGCGAGCGCGGTCAACGCGGCGAGGCCGATCGCGCCGCTGGTCTGCCGGACGGTGTTCAGCAGGCCGGCGGCCAGGCCGTTCTGCCGTTCCGGCACCCCGCTGGTGGCGGCCACGGTGATCGGCGTGAAGGCCGCGGCCGTCCCGAACCCGAAGACCATCCCCGGCAGCAGCACGGAAACGACGTACGAAGCGTGCGCACCGGTCAGCGCGGCGACACCGGCGAAGCCCGCCGCGCCGATCGCGCAGTACAACGCCGTCGCGCGCCGGGGCCCCAGCCGAACCGACAACCCGCCCGCCGTCCTTGCGCCGGCGAACATCGCGACCCCCACCGGCAGGTAGGCCAGTCCGGCCTGCAGCGGCGAGTAACCGTGGACGTCCTGCAGGTACAGCGAAAGCAGGATCGGGCTGGCGAGGAAACCCAGCCCCAGCAGGAAGATCACCACGTTCCCGCTACTGACCGAACGCAGCCGGAAGATCCCGAGCGCGACCAGCGGTTCGTTCGCCCACCGATGCTGGTGCACCAGGAAGACGCCGAGCAGGACGAGCCCGCCGACCATCGGAAGGACCCAGCCGTCGGCTGAAGAACGCATCACCGCGTAGACCACACCGACGAGTCCCGCCGTCGACAGAACCGCGCCGACGACGTCCAGCCTGCCGCGAGGACGGCTTCGGTCCCGCAGCGGCAACACCGCTCCGGCGGCGAGCACGGCCACCACACCGATCGGGACACTGACGAAGAACACCCAGCGCCAGCCCGCCCACTGGGTGAGCAACCCGCCGATCACCGGCCCCGCCGCGGCACCGGCCGCGCCCACCGCGCTCCACGTGCCCAGCGCCCGCGCGCGACGGGCGGGTTCGGTGAACATGGTGGTCAGCAAGGACAACGTCACCGGCATCAGCAGCGCGCCGCCGAACCCCTGCACCGTTCTGGCGACCAGCAGCGTTTCCGGCGAACCGGCAAGCCCGGCGGCGAGCCGCGCGACGGTGAACAGGCTCATCCCGAGCACGAACATCCGCCGTACCCCGAATTCGTCGCACAACCGGCCGCCCAGCAACAGGAAACCGGCGAACGCGAGCGTGTACGCGTTCACCACCCAGGCCAGCGCGCCGGACGAGAACCCGAGGCCGAACCGGATCGCGGGCAGGGCGACGGAAACGATCGTCGCGTCCAGGATGACCACGAACGAACCCGCGCAGGCCAGCGCGAGCACGGTGCCTTCACCCGGACGACGCGTCATGACGGCTCTCCGTTCGAGCCCGGTGCGACCCAGCGATCCATCGGCACCGCGTACAGCGATTCCATCGTGGACAACCAGCGCAGTCGTGCCAGCGCTCGCTTGTCGGACCCGGTCGCCGGGAGTTTTGCCTGAGCCAGCAGCAGATCGATCAGTTCCGCGGTCATCGCGTCACCCGGCGCCCTTCCGCGACGGCGATGAGATCCTTGACCCCCAAGGGAATCCCCTGCACCGGCCCGCGATCCACCCCGAGTCCGCCGGCGACGGCCAACGCGCGCTCCGTCAATTCGACGCTGGTCACTTCTCCCCGGCGCAACGCCTGCCCGGCTTCGAGCATCGAGCCGCCGTGTTCTCTCCGCACCACAGCCCCTCCAGTCCGGCGGCGCCGGACTGGCGCCGCCGAAACCAGGGTGCAAACTGAAGCGCGGTTGAGTGCAAGCCCGCTCTACCAGGAAGGGTTGTACCGCAGGCCTTGCTCGTAGTACTGATCGTCGGTTTCCGCCGGTTCGGACTGTTCCGCTGGCCCTGCCGGTTCGGCCGAACGATCCTTGAGCACCACGTTCTCCGTGCCCGCCGGCGTCCGGGGCGGCGCCGGTGGAACCGGTTCCGCGGTCTGCTGGAACGACGGAGTGAACCCGAGCCGCCAGCGAAGCCTGTCGGTGATGTAGCCGGCGTTGCCGATCGGCGCCATCAGTTCCGCGCTGCGCTTCGCGGATCCTTGCTGCGCTTCCTGATAGGTCCGCATCACGGCGTCCGCGATCTCGGCGGGCGAGAGCCGCGACGCGGCTTCACTCACTCTGAGCCGGGTCATCACGCCGTCGGTGTTGACCGAAACGGAAACGGCACCGTCCGGTGAGGACGCGTCCACCGACAGGGTGGCCAGCGCCTCGAGCATCGCTTCCCGGTCGTTGGCCGGTTTTTTGGGCGCCGGTTTGTCAGCCACGATCCTCCGTCACTCTTCCGGGAGCGGAGACAGCTCCATCGGCGGCTGCTGGACCCTGCCGTCGTTCGAGATGTCGACGTTCCTGTCCCGGACCCGCTTTTCCGTTCCCTTGTCGGTGTTCTCCGTTTCGAAGTTGCCGGGATCGAAGGTCTCGCCAGGGCTGACATCCGGCGGCTCGGGAATGACCGGCAGGTTGTTGATCTCGACGTTGATCTTCGAGATCAGCGATTCCGTCGCGCGGAACATGCCTTCCCGGATGCCGACCACGCCGTCGTGGAAGCTGTTGTAGATGGTTTCGGGGCTGTCCCCGACGATGTCGGCCTGCACGGTGGCCGCGGTGGCGAGTCCGGCACCGGCCGCGGCGCCCGCGACCTGGACTCCGTTCGCGGTGGTGAAGAACGCCGCCGCGGTGAGCCCGCCGGCCGGCGGCACGGCCGCCACGAGCAAAGCGGTGACAGCGGCGGCGAAAGTCGCCGCAAGTGCCTTGGACAAAGCGGATTCGTCTTGCCGTTCCTTGTCGTCGAGGTACTTTTCCGCGGCGGTCAGGAAGGAAGCGGCAAGATTGCTCAGGTCGGCGCGCGCGGTCGCGATGGCGTCCCGCGCGGCCACGATGTCGGCCTCCAGCACGGTGAGTTTGGTGCCGACCCTGGCGTAGGTGTTCACCAAGCCCTGGATGTAGCTCTTGGCGCTCTCGGCCCCTTCGCCGCGCCATTTGAGAAGCAGGACCAGAGACCGGTCGAGCGGCGCTTTCGTGTCCTGGAAAGCATTCCAAAGACCTTCATAGGCCTCGATCATGGTCTGCAGGCTGTTCTCGGCTCCGACGAGCTCCGCGTCGGAGAACTCGAGGAAGAAGTCGCGGACCTGTTCCTTTCGCCCGCCGCTGAGATCCGCGTCCATGCCCAACCAGGGTTGCTGGAAAAGGAAGTCCACCGCCGCGAGGGCCTTTTCGGCCCCCGTGGTGAGGTCGTCGGAGATCCCCTCGAGGAGTTTGGCGTTGCCGTCACTCTCGGAGGCGGTCTCCGCGTCGAGTGCGTTGAAGTATCCGTCCATCCCCGCCGCTACCCCTGTTCCCCGTAAGCCGCGCGGTTCATCCGCTGCTTGTTGTCCTCTTCGACGGATTCGTACAGTTCGGCGACCCGCTGCAGCGCTTGGCTGGCGTCCTGCGTGCTGCGGTGCAGTCGCGCGAGCATCTTCTCGACGGCCTGGCGGTGTTCCTCGTAGGCAGCCGAAACCCCGCGCATGCCCAAGGTCTTCCCGAAGGCGGTGTTCGGCGCGAAGATCCCGGGGAGAAGGCCGCCGGTCACCGGGTCCGGAGCCGGCACGTCCTGCCCTCTCACCCCATCGTGAGTGGCGCTGGCCAAATCGGCCGCCTTCGCCAGTTCCTTGCTCGACGCCCTGAGATCGTCGAGGTCGGTTTCGAAACCGATCATGATTTCACCTCGCTGTCCGGAATTCCATCCCTCATGTAAGCAGCGTTGACTTGGCTGGGCGCCGGGTTCGCGGACATCGTCTTCGTGACGCGGCTCACGTGCGAGAGGGACGGATCGCTCCGTACGACGAAAGGCCAGGCGCGAGGAAATTCCTCGAACCTGGCCTTCGTGGTGTCCACAATGGAGTGGAGCTGAGGGGAATCGAACCCCTGACCCCTGCCTTGCAAAGGAGGGAACCCGGACCGCGCGCCACCTGCGGATCGCTAACCTGCAGGTCAGAGAGTTCGACTCCCTGTTGTTCCCCGTCGACACCCGTGGGCAACCTTCACAACGGGCACGCAGGGGGCACGCGAGGGACACAGACGGCTGAAACAGGCGGGGGGCGTATTAGGGGCCACCCCCTCCTGGTTCAGCCGTAGTTACTGCTGTGACATAGAAAAAGAGTGGGAAGAACTACAGGCCAACCCCTGTCACTCCGCTGTCACTCCTATCTGCGCAGGTCAGAGGGGGTGGGGTGACAGAGTGACAGGGGTGACAGGTTCGACATGCCCCCGCTGTCACTCTGCAGGGCGTCGAGGGCGACAACACCCCCGACAACCCGCGACGTGCTCATCAGCAGTGACCTTGAACACAAGCCACTCTGCAGCCGATTGAACCTTTGAAGTGTCCCATTAGCTGCAAAATTGCTGATCAGCCATTAGAGTCGGCCACGGGCAAGTGCTTATAGCGCATCGATAAACGATACGCAACCCCTGTGGACAGAGTCGACTTGTCCACAGGGCGGGGGGAGGCCGAGGTGACGCGGACCCTGTTTTCGTCCTAGCGTTGTCTTCATGCCCACGCCGCGTACACCACTACACGCGTTCATCGATGAGTCTGGCCAGCGCTCCCGTAGTGCTCAGTCAAGCGATCACTTCATCATGAGCGCGGTCATCGTGGCGGATGAGGATCTCCCCGAGTGCGCGACGCTGCTCAGTCAGCTTCGCGCTGACCTATCTCGCCGCCCCGGCGACCACCTGACGTGGAAGAACCTCAAGCAGCACTCACACCGGCTTCATGTTGCGAAGTCGCTCGGTGCGCAACCGTGGTTGACCATCTCAAGCGTCGTTGTCTGTAAGAGGCATCTCCAGCTCACGCCGACCCTGAACGATGATCAGAGCTACCTCTACACGCTACGTTTCCTGCTCGAACGACTGTCGTGGTTTGCCCGAGACCACAGACGAACCCTTGAGTACACCATGGCGCACATCGTGCGTTTTCAGACTTCCAAGCTGCGCGAATATGAGAACAAGCTCAGAGGCTCCTACGATTGCAAGATTGAGTGGTCGCACCTAGATCCGCGCGGTGGACGGTTCAACCAGCCGCAGAGCCTTGAAACCCTCCAACTGGCGGACCTGGCCGCGTCGGCAACAGCAGCGGCTTTCAACCCTGACAAGTACGGAAACACCGAGGAGCGCTACCTCAAGGAGTTCAGTCAGCGCCTCTACCGAAGAGCCGGTGGCCACCTGCCCTCATACGGGCTCAAGATGCACCCTTGGCAAGCAACTACAAAGGCCGCGTACCCGTGGGTCGCGGCCTTGTAGAGGCGTGTCAGCCGCCTTATGCCGCTCTACAGCGGGTGCCAATGTTTCCATCAGCAGACGACCACCCACGCACCGATAGGCTACCTCGTACGTGTTGCGCGGATGCAACGATCGTGGGCCAGTTCACTCATTGAGAGCAAGTTTCCGCAGGTCAAGCCCAGTGCAGGCTACTCCATAGGGTTGCAGTGAGCTATCTATCGCTGATCCGAATGGTCCTATGATTTGCCGTGTCATAGGAGCTATCACCGACTCTGTCGACAGAGGTCAACACTGCCGCCCGACTGGGCGACTGGGTTGGAAACCGGTAGCGAACTAGCGATGCCGGCATTGCCGTTTCCGCAGGTCGCGCCCCCTGGGCGCCCGCACGACCCTCGCTGCATAATCGAACACATGTCCGATCCGGCGCGCGCGTCGTCCCCCCACGCGCCCTACCTGCACACGGTCGACCCGAACCGGCCAGTGTGGGTTGACCTGCGTCGCGCCTTCCCTGTGGGGACCCCGAAAGCCTCCCTGCCGGAGGGCCTTGACCTCACGGGCATGGTGCCCGGCCTGCTGAGCGCCTGGGCCGCGACCACTACCGGCCACTGGGTGGGCTGGGTGTCGTTCACACTGGGCCTCCCTGGAGCAGGCGGCACTCCTCAGAGACAGTGGATCTTGTCGGAGGCCCTACAACCGCGCCCCGAGTCCGCGAGAGGCGTTCTCGGGGCTTCACGCTAGGCCCAACCCTCCTTGCCGCGAATCAGCCGTGACATGCCCTGTGCCTGGCGCCCCTCGACTGGCAGGGAGGCGTCTACTTCCCCATCACCGTTGTCAATGTCTTCTAGATCGTAGCGATATTCGCCAGCACGCAGCGACTTTGCGCGCATTAGACCAAACTTTTTTCGCGCAGCCTCTTCTTGCGGATTCCAATAGTTGTCGTCCGCTGTTGTCTGTCCCGAATGTTTCCGGTAGAGAACGCTAGGTTCGGCGATAAACTCGCCAGGCGTTACCGCTTCCGCGGCAAGCAAGGTACTAACCGTCTCAGCTCCAGTAATGGCAGTCCATCCCCCAAGCGCCCATATAAGCTCGGTATGCACAGCAAACGTGGTTGCTTGAACAGAAAGCCTGTCTTCTTCTTGCTCACGATAGAACCGCTCGCTATCTACAGGGCCACCGGGCGGATCATAAGGACCCGGCGCCGTCTCGCCTCCGGGAAGAAGGTCCAGCGCAGCCGATACGCACCACGCGACCCGGCGCAGCGTTTCGATATCACGCTTCAGGGCTCCCGGCAGAAATAGGTCATCGGCGTCTAGATTTCGAACAACGATGCCTTCCGCTTGCGCAAGTGCCATATTGCGAGTCACGGCAGCACGTCCCGCCAAGCCGCTGCCAAATCTAATCCGCGTGTCGTCAGCGGGAAGTTCACGCATGGGAACGCCAGTGCTGCCATCCTCCTGTACGCACCACTCCCAAGCCCAACCATCTGGCATTTCTTGAGCACACAATGATTCGTAAGCCTCGCGCAAGTAGTGATGTCCGCCGTTGAATACGGGAGTAACCACTGAAATAAGGCGTGGGGTTGCCATAGTCATCCTCACCATTTCCGCAGTACGGTAACATACTCCAATAGCGCACGATCGCCCGGTATGAGCAGTTGTCCAACGTCTACTACTCGACCCGCCGTATCGTACGTTAACTTCCTAATGGCGAGCACTGGCACACTAAACGGAATGTCGTACAAGCCAGACTCTTCCTCTGTTGGCATACGCGCCGTAACTTGGTCTACGATCTTTTCGACCTCAACCCCTGCAGTGAACAACTGGTGTTGCGTACCACCCGGCCAAGGCTCATTGCTTGAGTCCAGCAGGGGCGGATGGTCCTTTACAAGGTGATACGGAATATAAGAGATCATCCGACTATAGCCCTCGCCTTCTTGATATTGGCGAAGATATGTCCGACGCAGGACGTATTCCCCCGATTCTAACCCGAGAATTTCGGTTATATCATCGGGAGGCGACACGACCTCATAAGTCACTCGATCGTCATTCACTGACTTAATGTCAACATTAGCGTCGCGCTCCGCGGACCCCCTGCGGCGGCGCACCTCTTCGGGCTCCCGAACTAGATCCTTCTCTTCTTGGTAGGCAGTGTTCGAGCGCGTCAGATGCTTCGGCGTAACTCGGACACGCACAGGTCCACCGCGACCGCCCGTGAGCACACCCTCCCCCTTGAGGGTCTGGATAGCCGCTGAGACCACGTTCTTCCCCACTCCGAAGCGCTCTCGAAGCGCTTCGTTAGTCGGCAGCGTTGCCCCCTGTGGCAGCTCACCGTCACGGATGGCCGCCCGGAGCTGCTCGGCCACGCTCTTTGCGTCCACTCGTTCCATGTCTCCATCCTCCCACAGCTTCCCTGGTTACGAAAACCATCCCGGGATAGTTCTTGACATCCTAGGCGACACCCGGCAGAGTCGTTCGTGTCATACCGGGATGGACAAAGTATCCCGGGATAGTCGAGAGGGAGAACGACATGGCGAAGCGCACGGTTCCCGGTTTGAAGCTGGGTGGCGGCAGCAGGTGGAAGTGGGTCGTCGGGGCTGTCGTGGTGCTCGTTCTGGTGTTCGTCGTGAAGGCGCCGATCGAGTCGGCCGCGTTCGGCAAGTCCCTGATCTGGGCCGCCGACACCGCTGTGACCAGCGTCGTGACGTTCTTCCGCAGCTTCTGAGGCGTTCGCCTTCCTTCCCTGATGGTTCGACACTTTGGAGATCCGATGAGCACCATGCGCAACACCTGGTACCCCACTCCCCCGGCCACGTTCCCGCAGGTCAGCGACGACGCCGCGGTCGAGGGTTTCTACCCGGATGGTCTGACCGAATCCGCGATCGACGCGCTGCTCGAAGAGGTCGACCGGGAGCTGGCGGCCGATGAGCACGCCGCTTCCGCGGCGTTCCTTTACGACTTCACCGACCAGCGCCGGGCGGGACGTGCCCGCCGTCGCGCTGGCCGTGAGGCGCTGCGGTCGCTGCCCGTTCGTCTGCCGGTGTCGGCCCCGGCCGAGAACGAGGCCGCGTGATGAGCGTCGACACGGTCACCGAACTGAGCATTCCGGGTGAGTCGGTCCGGTACGTGGTCGAGTCGTTCGGCTACCTGCACACCGACGCGGCCCCGGCCGCGGATCTGGTGCTGGACGTGCGGCACAGCCTGAAAGACCCGCACGTGTCGCCGGAGCTGCGGACGCTGACCGGCCTGGACACCAAGGTGTGGCTGAACGTCATGATCCAGCCCGGAGCCCGTGACCTGGTCGCCGGTCTGACCGCGTCGGCTCTGGCGCTCCGCCCGAGTGCTGACGCTCGTGGGGAGCTGGTCCGGATCGCGATCGGCTGCCAGGGCGGCCGCCACCGTTCCGTGGTTCTCGCGGCTGCTATCGCGGAGGCGCTGTTCGCCGCCGGGAACGGGGTGGCCGTGGTGCATACGCACCTGGCCCGCCCGGTCGTGGACCGGTGAAGGGCGTGGCTCCCATGACTCGGAACTCCACTATTCGCGGGCTGGCCCTGTTCGCCGCCTTGCAAGCCACGTTCGCCGATGTGCACCCGGTTTGTGATCAGTGGTTGCAGTCCTCCGCCGACGCGATGGGCAAGGGGATGCCGGGCCGGGCAGGCGCGAAGCATTGTGCTCGCCACGTCGGTACCTACACCGCTGGTCAGGCCGCCGCCGCCCTCGCTGTCACGCGTGTTCTTGGGTTCCGCGTGCCCATGCCGGCATTCCTGGCGGGGGTCGCGATCAACACAGCGACGCACTACGTGATCGACCGTCGGGAACCGCTCAAGAGGGCGGCTCGCCGTTTGGGTAAAGGTGGCTACCTCGATCGCGCCACGGTGCAGCGGTGCGAAGGCGTGGTGGACCAGGGCGGGCCGGGTACGGCGCTGATGGAGCTGGACCAGTCCGCGCACCGCCTGTTCGGTGTTCTCGCCTCGCTCACCACGACGTGGCTGGCGATGAGAACGGAGCGCCGTCGATGACTCGCCTACTGATCACTTGCCCCGACGCGGCGGCCCACTCCGCCAAGAACGCGCCGACCGCGCCGGGTCCCGACCAGCCAGCAAAGGACTCGAAGGGGAATCCGATGGTAGAGGAAGAGACCCGCGCGTACGCCGCCCGAACGCGTGAGCGCGCCATGCGGCAGCTCAACGCGGGGCTGGACGCCGTGAACGAGTGGGTGAACCTGATCCGCCAGTGCACGGAGATGCGCACGGACTCGTTCAAGGATGAGGACCTGGTTGCCGACCGGTCGTACCAGGAGGCGCTGGGACGGTTCGCGCAAATGTCCGCCGCGGTCGCGTGGTTCAACGAACGCGGCCCCGTCATCGAAGCCGGTGAAGTCCTGTGAGCGCCGCGCGGACCATCGTCCACATTCCGTGCGGTGACACGGTTCTGGTCGCCGAAGCCCGCGGTGTCCGGGAGGGTCTGCCCTGGTTTGGGTGGGACGAGGCCCCGGCCGGGCTGGCCACGCCGTCGCAGCTGCGGGAGGCCGGGTTGTCCCGCGCTGGGCTGGACCCGGTGGCGCTGCTGGTGTTCCGGCACCGCAAACCGTACGCCCGGGAAACCGTGGCGGAGCTGTTCTCCGTCGACCAGGCCGCCCGGCGGCCGGAGCCGTCGCAGGCACAGCAGGTCTCCCGGCTGCAGAACCTCAAGCACGCGATGCGTGCCCGCCGCACCTGCGTCGACTGCACCGAAGAACAGGACTACTGCGTGCCGACCAGCACCCGGCAGTGCTGGCGCTGCCTGCAAATCGAGATGGCCAACAACGTGGAGGTGGCGGCATGACCGGCCCGGAGCACTACCGCGAAGCGGAAGACCTGATCGCAAGGGCCGAGGACGGTAACCGGTCTTTCGAGTATCACCAGCAGCTGATGAACCTGGCTCAGGTGCACGCGACGCTGGCGCTGGCCGCCGCCACTGCGATGGCCGGACGGATCAACAACAGCTACACGCACGGCCTCACTACCGGCATGTCCCTCGCCAACGTGAACGCGTGGGACGTCGTGGCGGGTGAGCAGTCGTGACCACATTCGACGTGTTGGAGACGCGCGGGACCGGGGCTCTGCTGCGGTTCGTGGGGGCGGTGGCGCTGTTCGCGGTGCTGCAGCTGATGCGGATTCCGCTGGGCCTGCTGCTGCAGGTCATCACCGGAGTGATGAGCCGTGTCGATCGCTATGCGGTGACGCAAGTGTCACGGTCACCGCGCGGTCCGATCAATCACTTCGCTTGCACATCAACAGGACGGGAGGTCCGGCCATGACGACACAGCAGCAGAACGAGCGGACCCGCACCGACGCCGCGGTGGCCTGGACGGTCGGGCATGCCGGGGAGCTGGCCGGGATCACCGTGCCCGCCGTCGCCGGAGTGCTGGTGTGGCCATGGCTGGCCACCGTCTCCGGGATGGTCGCCCTCTGGTGGGCGGTCAACGAGGTCCGGGACCACCGGACGCGGGTGGAGCTGCAGAACAAGGTGGCGCCCCGGCAGATCGAGACCGGGCCGCAGGGAAATGCCGGCAGTGCGGATGAGCGGGAGGTTCGGGCATGAGCACGTGGAGGGAACAGCAGCGCGCGGACCGGATCACGGACCGGGAACAGGCGCGCCTCGACGCGACCGCCCAGTCGGAGCGGCGCATGGCGGAGCGCGCGGCACTCGCCGCTCAGCAGCGCGAGGACGCCGCCGCACTGGTGGCGCAGCGAACCGCGGCTCAGGCCGCGCGGCAGGCGAAGCGCGCGGCCCGGTGGGCGGCGCTGGCGGGCTGGCTCGCCACGCACCGGGTGGACGGGCCGATCTACCTGCTGGGTGTGGCGGCCGCGGTGCTGGCGGTGCCCGCGATGGCCCGGCACGGTGTCGAGGTCTACGGCAGTGCGCTGGGTGTGGTGCTCCCGGTGATCAGCGAACTGGGGATGTGGGCGTTCGCGGTCGCGGTGCAGCTGGCGCGGCAGACCCCGGGCCGTCCGGTGTGGGCGCTGCAGGCCGGGATCTGGGTGTTCGCCGGATACGGGTTCGCCCTCAACCTGATGGACGGTCTCCGTCACGGCTGGTCCGCCGGTCTGCTGATGGGGCTCGTTTCGATCGCTGGTGTCATCGCCCATCAGCTCGCAGTGGCGGCCCCGCGGCGGACGGCGGTGGAGAAGGCCGCGGCGAAGCTGGAGCGGCAGGCGCTCGCGAAGACGATGAAGATCCGGGCCGCGGCGATCCGGCACGCGGTCGGCGAGATCGACCACACCGGAACCGCAACCCTGGTGTTCGCCCCGGGACGGTACGAGATCAGCCGCCGCGGCCGCCTCACCGAAGTTCCGGTCAGTCTCGCGGACGAGGTGTCGCGGTGGCTCGCGCAGCAGGATCGGCCCTCGATCACCCGGGGTGCGGACTCCGATGGTTCGGGTGCGGTCGCGGTGCTCGATCAGCCCGTTGAGCAGCGGGAATCGACCCCGCGACGGCGCACGATCCGGGCGCCGAAGACCCGCACGGACGAGGAACTCGAAGCCGAATTCCTCGCGCTGGTCAAGGCCGGGGACCTCAACCCGACCTCGGCGGAGTCGATCCGCAAGACCCTCAAGTGCGCGCCGCAGAAGGCCCGCAAGCTGCGTGACCAGTTCAAGGGAGACGCCAAGTGAACCCGAACGAGACCACGGAGTCGGCGGAGCTGGCGACCGTGCACCACCTGCCCACCATCGACGGCGGGGTGATCGAGGGCGAGTTCATCACCGAGGAGGAGTACCAGCGCCTCACCTCGCAGAAGGCGCAAGCGCTGGCGCGCTACCAGGGATACCGCAACGACGTGGTGACCGTGGCCCGCGTGACCCGCGACGTGGTCAAGCACGAACGCACCAAGGCCGCGGTCCGGCACACGGTGTGGTTCCCGCTGGCGGGGGTGAAGGTCACCGCGGCCCGGTGGCGCGACACGCACGGCGCGAACCGCTATGAGCGCCAGATGCGCGCGGCCGAAGCCGCCGGGGAGCAGGAGAAGCTGCAGTACTGGCAGGAGGCTGACGTGGCGGAGAAGCAGCGCCGCCACGACCGCACGATGGACTGGCTGCAGGCGCCGGGGAAGCTGCTCAAGGCGGGCGCGCAGGGTGTTCTGGCGCTGGCCGGGCTGCTGCTGGCGCTCGGGATCATCCTCGCGGTCAAGAACAAAGACATCGCGGACGTCATCGGCCCGATCAAGGCTGTGCTGGACGCGATCGCATTCACGGTCTGGTTCCTGACCGCCTACGGCGCGCTGCTGGCCGGTGCCATCGGTGTCGGCACCTACCTGTGGCTCTACCGGGTGGGCCGGGAGCATGGCGACACCCCGACGTGGCTGTCCACTCCGGACACCGAGACGAACACGATGGACCAGCTCCCGGACGAGAACACCATCGTCAACGCGTTGAAGAACCTCAACATCCGCGGTTTCAACCAGGCGCTCAAGGAAGGGTGGCGGATCAAGTTCCGCACGCCGCCCGTCATCGACGGCAAGGGCTGGCGCGTCCAGCTCGATCTTCCCCCGGCCTGCCCGGTGGAGGAGATCGTGCGCCGCAAGACCACGCTGGCGCACAACCTGGTCCGCTACCCGCGCGAGGTGTGGCCCACGGAGCCGATGCCGTCGGTGCTGGATCTGTGGGTGGCGAAGCCGGGCGCGCTGTCCGGGCCGGTCGACCCGTGGCCGCCACTGTCCGATCTGGACACTGGCAGCGTCGACTACTTCACCGGGGTGCCGGTCGCGGTCACGCTCAAGGGCGACGTGGTGCGCGGACGGCTGTTCGAGGCGAACTACGTGTTCGGCGGCATGATGGGGTCGGGCAAGTCCACCATGGCCATCAACCTGGTGCTGGGCGCGATGCTCGATCCGCTGGTAGAAATCGACGTCGTGGTCATGGCGGAGAACGCCGACTACGACCCGATGAAACCGCGGCTGCGGTCGCTGACCACCGGTGCCGGTGACGACACCGTCGACACCTGTCTCGGGCTGCTGTGCGAGCTGTACGACGATCTGTCGGTGCGGGGCAAGGCGCTCAAGGAACACGGCACCGAACGGGCCGTGACCAGGGAACTGGCCGAAAAGGATGCTCGGCTCCGCCCCCGTGTCGTGGTGATCGACGAGTGCCAGAACCTGTTCATGGGCAAGGACGGCAAGACCGCGATCGAGGTCGCGTCGAAGCTGATGAGCACCGCCCGCAAGTACGCCATCACCCTGATCTTCCTGACTCCGGAACCGTCGAAGGACGCGCTCCCGCGCAAGATCATCACGGTGGCCAGCAACAAGGCGTGCTTCGCGATCGGTGACCAGCTCGGCAACGACGCGGTGCTGGGCACCGGCTCGTACAAGGCCGGGATCTCCGCTGTGGGCCTGATTCCGAAGACCGACGAGGGCCCTGGGGACGTCGGGACTTGCATGGCGCGGGGCTTCACCGCCCTGCCTGGCCTGCTGCGCAGCTTCTACGTGTCCCCGGCCGACGCGCACAAGGTCACCAAACGCGCGCTGGAACTGCGCGACCGGGCCGCGCTCCCGGCTGCTACCGCGCCGGAACCGGCCGCGGTGGTCGACCACCTGGCGAACATCGCGGCCGTGCTCGGCAGCGAACCGCGGCTGCGCACCCAGGAGGTCCTGCAGCGGCTCACGGAGATCGACCGCGGCACCTACCAGGGCTGGAATTTCAGCGACCTGCAGGAAGCCCTGCCGGAGTCGGCGAAGCCGTACAAGAGCAGCGGCGTCATGCAGGTGTCCGCCGCCCGCGTCCGCGAAGCCATCACCGAACGTGACGAACACGGTGACGACGAGACCGAGGGAGACGAGTAAGGGAGCCGTCGAAAACCGGGGAGTTCTCCCTCACCGCCTCCCCGGCACCACCTCCCTCGACTGACCAGCCCCGATCCACCTGAGGGAGGCCGGGGAGGCACCCCGCCCACCCGGCCAATCACCCACCGAAAACCCCGCTTCACGCACCGCGACACGGCTCCCTCCCTGGACGCCGTGACGGCACCCTCATGCCAAAAACGCTCACCCACCGTCACTGACGAGAGGAACTCCGAGATGGCACGCACCGACGAGACCGTCGACCTGGAGTTGCTGGCGGCCGCCTACCACGAGGCCGGGCACGCCGTGCTCCACAAGCTGTCCGGCGGCACCGTGCAGCACGTCAAGGTCACCAGCAGCCGCGCCTACACCCGCACCGCCGAAGACCGCCCGGACGCAGACAACCCGTTGCCGTACCTGGTCATGGTCATGGCCGGGCACGCCGCCGAAGCCCGCTTCTACCAGCGAAACGGCGTCGGGAGCTGGAAAGCCGACAGTATGGCCGCCGCTCAGGCAGGCGGAGATCGCGCCAACTTCCGGCGCCACGCCAGCGGCACCGGCATCTCCCAGAGCAAGGCCCTGAGCGAGGCGAAAAAGCAGGTGCGGCGCCACTGGGGACGCATCGAACGGGTCGCGCAAGCACTCGCCACCACCGGCCGCGTATCCGGCTCGCAGGTCTGAAACCCAATCCGCGACAGGAGAGGACCGACATGGATTCGCGTGAACTGCTCGCCGCCGCACTCGACGCCGCCGCCCGCGGCTGGCACGTATTCCCGCTCCGCCCTGGCAGCAAGCGCCCGGCCGGGCACAACATCGATGCCTGCCCCCGCACCGGCCGGTGCGCCGATGGTCACCGGACGTGGGAGCAGCGCGCCACGACCGACCCGGACAAGATTCGCGCGGCGTGGTCGCAGGACGCGTACAACATCGGGCTGGCCACCGGCCCGTCCGGGCTGTGTGTGATCGACCAAGACGTCCTCAAGCCCGGGGAGAAGGCCCCTGCGGACTGGGCCGCCAAGGGCGCGACCTGTGGTGAGGATGTGCTGGCGCTCGTGGCGGAGGAAGCCGGGGAACCGCTGCCCGGGGACACCCTCACCGTCCACACCGCGTCCGGTGGGCTGCACCTGTACTACCGGATCCCGGGGGACGTGACATTGCGCAGTACAGCGGGGGATCGAGGGAATGGTCTCGGCTGGAAAGTCGACACCCGTGCATGGGGCGGCTACGTGGTCGCCCCGGGCAGCATCACCGCGTCCGGCCGCTACGGCTACCTCTACGACGGGCCGGTCGCGGCACTGCCGGCATTCCTGGTCGACCGGCTGACCCCGCCTGCTCTGCCACCTGCCCCGGTGGTGCCGATCCGGCCGTCGACCGGCCGCCGTGACCGCTACGTCACCGCGGCGATCCGGGCGGAGGCCGGGAAAGTCGCGGACGCCAAGACCAACCGCAACGCCACCCTCTACGCCGCCGCGATCGCGCTGGGGCAGCTGGTGGCCGGGGGCGCGCTGGTCGAGGACGAGGCCCGGGCGGCGCTGATGACCGCGGCCGGACGGCACATCGGCATCCGGGCCTTCACCGCCAGCGAGGCCAACACCACGATCACCTCCGGCCTCGCGGCCGGGGCCAACCGTCCTCGCCGGATCGCCTGAACCACCTGCACTACGAAGGGCTTGAAACCCATGACAGCCACGACTTCCCCGCGTGCTCTGGCACCCGTGCCGAACCTGCCCGCCCGCCGTACCCGGTGGACTGACGCGGAGCTGATGCGAGAGGAGTTCCCGCCGCCGAAGTGGGCCGTTCCTGGTCTGCTGGCGGAAGGGCTGAACCTGCTGGCCGGTGCGCCGAAGCTGGGCAAGTCGTGGCTGTCTCTCGGGCTCGGGGCCGATATCGCCAACGGCGATCCCGCACTCGGTTCGATCGAGGTGGAGCGCGGCCCGGTGCTCTACAACGCGCTGGAAGACACCGGCCGTCGCCTGCAGCGGCGCCGCCGTCAGATGCTCGCCGCTGGCGGCCGCGCCGCGCCCCTGCTCACCCTGGAAACCGCCTGCCCCACCATGACGGCCGGTGGCGAAGAAGTGCTCATCGACTGGTTGGAGGAGAACCCGCACGCCCGCCTGGTCATCATCGACACCTACGAGAAAATGCGCGGCTCCGACTCTCCCGGCCAGTCCGCCTATGCCGGGGACTACGCCGCTGCCAGCAGGTTCAAACGCCTCGCTGACCACTACTCCGTACCGTTCCTGCTCATCCACCACGTCCGCAAACAAGGCGCTGAGGACTGGCAGAACTTGGTGTCCGGCACCGCCGGACTCACCGGAGCAGTCGACGCCACGCTCGTACTCGAACGCGGCCGCGGACAAGCCGATGGGGTACTTCACGTCACCGGCCGCGACGTCGAAGAAGCCGACTACGCCATGACTTTCGACGCCCAATGCGGCGCCTGGACCAAATTGGACGGACCCGCGTCCGACCACACCGTCTCCGACACCCGCGCGGACATTCTCCGCCTGCTCCGCGATCACGGACCGATGAAACCCGCCCGGATCGCCGAAGCCCTTGCACTCGTGCCCAACACCGTCCGGCAGACCTGCAAACGGATGCACGAGGCCGGGCAACTGCAGGTCTCCCGCGACGGCACCTACAGCGCGCCCGGAACGGAGTGACAGCCATGACCCACCACCACCGTCACCCAAACCTGGACTGCCGCGCCAGGGAGGGACGTGACGAACGCCAGGTCAACGCGCCGAAAGGACGGATCCGGATGTGTCGCTCAGCCGCCGAAGGTGGACGTCGCTGCAGCGGATCGAGCTGCGGAGCAGCCGCCGCCCGCCGCCGCCAACAACTCTGCCGCGCTCGCAAAGGACTCACCGCCGCATACGTCGGGGGCGATCCCGGCCAGATCGCCGCCGCCGAAGCCAAATACGCCGCCGTCATCGGCGATAAGCCCCCCGTCCCCACCACGGCGCCCACACCGGAGAAGCCCGTGACCGAACCCGACAAGCCCGAACCCGACACCTCGAGAACCGCCACCCCGAAGACCGACGCCACGAAAACCGGCACCACCGAAGACCGCATCCGCGCAGCATTCAAGTCGCTGGCGAAGCAGCAGGGCGACTGGATCCGCATCGTCCGCATCCGCGAAGCGGTCGGAGGGGACGTGACACACGACGAGATCACACAGGTACTCACCGACATGATGCGCCGCGGCGATGGCGTCCACCTCGCCCCGGACTCCAACCGCAAGGTCCTCACCGAGGACGACCACAACTCCGCCGTCAAGATCGGCGGCGAGGACAAGCACCTCGTGGCCATCGAACCCCCCTGCATCCCCGGAGCCGCCGACCACATCCGCGCCGTCGGCACCGCCAACGCCACCGACGAAGAACTGGAAAACGGGCTCAACGCCCCCGAAGTCACCGGCGCGCTCTACGACGAGATCCGCGCAGAACAACGCCAGCGCAAGCAAACCTAGCGCCAACAGGCACGTGTCACGTCCCCGCCAGGTGTGACACCCGGGACCCCTCCTGGCTGTCACCCCTGTCACCACTGTCACTCCGCAACGCTGACCAGCACAAACAGCAGTGACAGCCAGAGTGACACCCCCGACCACCTGTCACCCGGGACAGCAAGGCCCCGTCTCCGCTGTCACCCCTGTCACCCCGACCCCTTGACCAGCAAAAACACCAGTGACACCTGAGTGACACTGCCTATCCCGGAGGACAGACCCATGACACGACCAGCCGCCAGCGTTCACGCCGACGAAAGGTCACCCGCGCCATGGATGAGCGCTATCTCAACGTCGAACAGGTCGCCGAGATTCTCGGTACCACGGAGCGTTTCCCGCGCCGCCTGATCGAAGAACGACGAATCGAGTTCGTCAAAGCCGGGCGACACGTCCGAATCGCCGCAAGCGTTCTGGCCGCCTACATCGCCGCAAACACCGTGACACCTCGACTTACTCACTCGAAAGGGGTCGCCTGATGGCAAGCAAACGACGCGACTGGGGCCGCATTCGGCAACTGCAATCCGGCCGCTGGCAGGCACGCTATCCGGGACCGGATGGGGTGCTTCGGCCAGCTCCCGAGACGTTCGAGACGCGCAAAGCGGCCGCCGGATGGCTCGCAGAGAAGCAAACCGAGATCGAGAAAGAGGACTGGGTCGATCCGGACGCGGGCAAGGTTCCGTTCATGAGCTACGCCACGAAATGGGTCGCTGAGCGAAAGCTGAGCGAGACCACCCGTGAACGCTACGAAGTGATTGTGCGGAGGCAATTCGAGCCGACGTTCGCGGATAAGAAGGTCGCGGATATCAAGGCTGCGACGGTACGACGCTGGCGAAGCGAGCTCACGAGCGCAGGGGTTGGTGCGCCCACGGTCGCGAAGTCGTATCGCCTGCTGCGTGCGATCTTCAATACGGCAGTGAATGAAGATCGGATGGTCAAGCGGAACCCCTGCAATATCAAGGGTGCCGGTGATGACGACTCGCCGGAGCGCTCCGTCCTAAGTGTCCAGCAGGTGTTCGCACTCGCGGACGCGGTGACGCCGCGGTACCGAGTCCTCGTGCTGCTGGCGACCTTCACGTCCCTGCGCTTCGGTGAGCTCGCGGCACTGCGGCGGCGTGACATTGACCTGTTAATCGGGGAGGTTCGGGTGCGTCGGTCACAGGCCGAACTGCGGGGGCGCACGGTTATCAAGGGGCCGAAGAGTGCGGCAGGAAAGCGGACCGTCGCCATTCCGGCGGCCATCATTGGCGATCTCCGCAAGCACCTGGAGCGCTACTCCGAGTCTGGCGCAGACGGCGTTGTGTTCATCGGTCCGCAGGGCGGTGTCCTACGACGTCGCAACTTCCGGCGACTGTGGACGAAGGCGCTCAAGGTTGCCGACATTGACGAGGGCGTGCACTTCCATGACCTGCGCCACACAGGTAACCAGCTGGCTGCAGAAGGTGGTGCGACCACAAAGGAACTCATGGCGCGGATGGGACAGTCGACGTCGCGGGCCGCGCTGATTTACCAGCACGCGACCCGAGAGCGTGACCGCGCCATCGCTGACGCGATCAGCAAGAACGTCGATGCGGTACGCAAACCGAAAGACAAACGAGCCCGCAAGCGGGCCAAATCTGATCGGAAGGGGCACGCGGGGGGCACGCAGGGCGGTAAGGCAGCCTGAAACGACAATGGCCTGGTCGGAGGAAACCCTCTGACCAGGCCATTTGTGGGTGGAGCTGAGGGGAATCGAACCCCTGACCCCTGCCTTGCAAAGGCAGTGCTCTACCAATTGAGCTACAGCCCCGGGTCGCAGGCGATCAGGATAGCCGCCTGCGGAAACCTCAGTTGTTGCGGGACGCGTCCGCGGCCTTGGCCGGGGCGCTTCCGTTCGTGGAAACGGCGCCGAGCGGACGCTCGGTCGGCGCGGTGGCCTCACGCCAGAGGTCGGCCTCGGCCTTGGCTGCCTTGTTGCGCTTGATCACGAACAGCACGCCGCCCGCGATGACCGCGAGTGCCAACAGCTTCTTCATCAGAAGCCCCCTCTTTCCGCCGAGTTGCTCCGCTTACCCACCGATGCTACTGCACGCCGCTCCCCGGACGCCTGGCGCCCACGTTCCACGTGGAACCACGCCATGACCCGCGACGGCCACGCGACCCACGGCAACGGACCCGCCACGGCAACGGACCCGCCACGGCCACGCGACCAAACACATTGGGGGGTCCAGGGGGGCGAAGCCCTCCCTGGCGGGGGTTTGGGGGTTCGACCCTCAAAACGAAGAACACCCGGTCGCGGTTCGCGATTTCCGCGAACACAAACCGGGTGACTGGGTGGGCCCACCAGGACTTGAACCTGGGACCTCTTCGTTATCAGCGAAGCGCTCTAACCGCCTGAGCTATGGGCCCGAACGAGGAGAAGATTACAGGACGCCTTTCGGCGTCCTGCAACCGGGTTCACTCTCGTTCGGAAAGGGTCACTTCGAGGCCTCCGGCCAGATCGGCGGAGACGTTGTAGATGAACGCGCTGACCGTGGCCAGCGCCGAGATCAGCACGATGTTGATGGCGCCGAGGATGGCCGCGATCCCGAAGACGCGACCGGCACTGATCAACGGGTCGGCCGGCGCGTCGGCCCCTTCCCCGCCGACGAGCGACGAGTAGGTCCCGTTGAGTTTGTCCCAGACGCCCATGCCGTCGAGGACGGTGTAGAGGACGCCGACGGCGACGAGCCACACGAAGAACAGCGCGACGCCGAGGACGAGGGACAGTTTCAGCACCGACCAGGGGTCGAAGCGTTTGATCTGCAGGCTGGCGCGACGCGGTCCGCGGCCTGGGCGGCGGAGCGCGGTCGGAGCGGCGCGGGTGCGGGAGGCCGACGGGATGGCGGAGGGGGCGGGTTGGTCGCCCTCTCCGCTGTCGCCGAACAGCCTCTTCGCGGCGGTGCCGCTGACCCCGTGGTAATCGGTCACGGTCGCCGCGTCCTGCTTCGGTTCCGAGTGGGCCACGTCTTCGGTGGCGACCGAAGAAACCGAGACCGTCTGCTCACTGGCGCCTTCGGCCTCCCCGGCGCTGTCGCGCTGCCAAGGCGGGCTCGACGAACCCGCCTGCGAGCCGCCTGCTTCGGGCTTCTCGGATGGTGTCACGAGGTGTCAGTCCTTACCCAGTACGTGGGGCGTCGCTCACTGCTCCGACGCCGGCGTGTCTTCTTCTCCTTCAGCACTGCCTGCAGTGGCGACGTCTGAGGGCTCGTCCGCGTTGCGTGCGACCGCGAGAAGAGTGGTTCCTTCGTCGAGATTCATCAGCCGCACTCCCTTCGTCTGCCTGCCGGCCTTGCGCACCTGTCCGGCCGAAGTCCGGATCACCCCACCGCTGGAAGTGATGGCGTAAAGCTCGTCTTCGGCGTCGACGATGACCGCGCCCACCAGCCTGCCACGTTTCCGGTCGTACTGAATGGTGAGCACACCCTTGCCGCCGCGGCCTTGGACCGGGTAGTCGTCGGTCGGGGTGCGCTTGGCGTAACCGCCGTCGGTGGCGACGAGGAGGAACCTGTCCGGCTGGACGACGTTGATGCCGAGCAGTTCGTCACCGTCGTTGAACCGCATGCCCAGCACACCGGAGGTCGCGCGGCCCATCGGGCGCAGTGCCTCGTCGGTGGCGTGGAAGCGGATCGACTGGCCTTCCGCGGACACCAGGAGCAGGTCGTCTTCCGCGGCCGCGAGCACGGCCCCGACCAGTTCGTCGCCTTCGCGGAGGTTGACCGCGATGAGGCCGCCGGCGCGGTTGGAGTCGAAGTCGGTGAGCTTGGTCTTCTTCACCAGGCCTCGCCGGGTCGCGAGCACCAGGTACGGCGAGACCTCGTAGTTCGGGATCTCGATGACCTGGGCGATCTTCTCGTCCGGCTGGAACGCGAGCAGGTTCGCGACGTGCTGGCCGCGCGCGTTGCGGTTGGCCTCGGGCAGGTCGTAGGCCTTGGCCCGGTAGACGCGGCCCTTGTTCGTGAAGAACAGGATCCAGTCGTGGGTCGAGCAGACGAAGAAGTGCTGGACGATGTCGTCCTGCTTGAGCGTCGCGCCCTGGACGCCCTTGCCGCCGCGCTTCTGCGATCGGTACAGATCGGTTTTCGTTCGCTTGGCGTAACCCGTGCGGGTGATGGTGACGACGACGTCCTCGACGGCGATGAGGTCTTCGACCGAAACCTCGCCGTCGAACGGGATGATCTTGGTACGCCGGTCGTCGCCGTACTTGTCGACGATCTCCTGCAGTTCCTCGGCGATGATCGAGCGCTGCCGCTCGGGCTTCTCGAGGATGTCCTTGAGGTCGGCGATCTCGAGTTCGATCTCCGCCAGGGTGTCGACGATCCGCTGCCGCTCCAGTGCCGCGAGACGGCGGAGCTGCATGTCGAGGATCGCGGTCGCCTGGATCTCGTCGACGTCGAGCAGGCTCATCAGGGCGGGCCTGGCCTCTTCGGCCGAGGGCGAGCGCCGGATCAGGGCGATGACCTCGTCGAGCATGTCCAGCGCCTTGACCAGACCGCGCAGGATGTGGGCGCGCTCCTCGGCCTTCCGCAGCCGGAAGCGGGTCCGGCGGACGATGACCTCGATCTGGTGCTTCACGTAGTGCCGGATCATCTGGTCCAGGCGCAGCGTGCGGGGCACGCCGTCGACCAGGGCCAGCATGTTGACACCGAAGTTCTGCTGCAGCTGGGTGTGCTTGAACAGGTTGTTCAGCACGACCTTCGCGACCGCGTCGCGTTTGATCGTGACGACGATGCGCATACCGCTGCGGCTGTTGGACTCGTCGGCGATGTCGGAGATGCCGGTGAGCTTGCCGTCGCGGACCAGGTTCGCGATGTTCTCGACCAGGTTGTCCGGGTTGACCTGGAACGGCAGCTCGGACACGACCAGGATCGTGCGGCCCTTGGCGTCTTCTTCGATTTCGACGACCGCGCGCATGCGCACGGAGCCGCGGCCGGTGCGGTACGCGTCTTCGATCCCGGAGGTGCCGAGGATCATCGCCTTGGTCGGGAAGTCCGGGCCCTTGACCCGGACCAGCAGCGCGGCGAGGAGTTCGTCGTCGGTCGCCTCGAAGTTCTCCAGCGCCCATTTGACGCCTTCGGCCACCTCACGGAGGTTGTGCGGCGGGATGTTCGTCGCCATCCCGACCGCGATCCCGGAACCACCGTTGACCAGCAGGTTCGGGAACCGCGCCGGCAGGACGTCGGGCTCCTGGGTGCGGCCGTCGTAGTTGTCGGAGAAGTCGACGGTGTCTTCTTCGATGTCCTGCAGCATGTGCATCGCGAGATGCGCGAGCCGGGACTCCGTGTACCGCATGGCCGCAGCGGGGTCGTTACCCGGCGAGCCGAAGTTGCCCTGGCCGTCGATCAGCGGGTACCGCAGCGACCACGGCTGGGCGAGCCGCACCAGCGCGTCGTAGATCGCGGAGTCACCGTGCGGGTGGTAGTTGCCCATCACGTCGCCGACGACGCGGGAGCACTTGTTGTACCCGCGCTCGGGGCGGAAGCCGGAGTCGAACATCGAGTACAGCACGCGGCGGTGCACCGGCTTGAGGCCGTCCCGCACGTCCGGCAGTGCCCGCGACACGATGACGCTCATCGCGTAGTCGATGTAGGAGCGCTGCATCTCCTGCTGGATGTCGACCGGTTCGATCCGGTCGTGGTCCGGAGCAGGCGGCAAGGTTTCCGTCATGAGGTCCTTCTCGTGAGGGCAGTCCTGGTGGGACAGAGAAACGGGACGTGACTACACGTCGAGGAAGCGAACATCCTTGGCGTTGCGCGTGATGAAGGAACGGCGCGCTTCGACGTCCTCGCCCATCAGGACGGAGAAGAGGTCGTCGGCCTGCGCGGCGTCGTCCAGGGTGACCTGGCCGAGCAGCCGGTTCGCCGGGTCCATCGTGGTCTCCCACAGCTCTTCGGCGTTCATCTCGCCGAGACCCTTGTAGCGCTGGATCGCGTCGTCCTTGGGAAGGCGCTTGCCCCGCTCGACACCGGCCTGGATGACGGCGTCGCGCTCGCGGTCGGAGTAGGCGTACTCCGGCTCGGCCCGCGGCCACTTGATCTTGTACAGCGGCGGGCGCGAGAGGAACACGTGGCCGTGCTCGATCAGCGGGGTCATGAAGCGGAACAGCAGCGTGAGCAGCAGCGTGGTGATGTGCTGGCCGTCGACGTCGGCGTCCGCCATCAGCACGACCTTGTGATAGCGCAGCTTCTCGAGGTCGAACTCTTCGTGGATACCGGTGCCGAGCGCGGTGATCAGCGACTGGACCTCGGTGTTCTTGAGGACGCGGTCGATACGGGCCTTCTCGACGTTGATGATCTTGCCCCGGATCGGCAGGATCGCCTGGTACATCGAGTCGCGGCCTTCCTTGGCCGAACCGCCCGCCGAGTCACCCTCGACGATGTAGAGCTCGCATTCCGACGGGTTGGTCGACCGGCAGTCCTTGAGCTTGCCCGGCAGGCCGCCGATCTCCAGCGCGCCCTTGCGGCGGACCAGGTCGCGCGCCTTGCGGGCGGCCATCCGCGCCTGCGACGAGGAGATCGACTTGTTGATGACCGTCTTCGCCTCGGTGGGGTTGCGCTCGAACCAGTCGGCCAGCCACTCGTTCGACGTCTGCTGCACGAACGTCTTCGCCTCGCTGTTGCCCAGCTTGGTCTTGGTCTGGCCCTCGAACTGCGGCTCGGCCAGCTTGATCGAGACGATCGCGGCGAGACCCTCGCGCACGTCGTCACCGGTCAGGTTGGCGTCCTTCTCCTTGAGCAGCTTCTTCTCGCGCGCGTACGCGTTGACGACGCGGGTGAGCGCGGCGCGGAAGCCCTCTTCGTGCGTGCCGCCCTCGTGCGTGTTGATCGTGTTGGCGAAGGTGTACACCGACGGCGTGAAGCCGTTGTTCCACTGCATGGCGACCTCGACCTCGAGGCCGGTGCCCTTGGCCTCGAAGGAGATCACGCTGTTGTGGATCGGGTCCTTGCTGCCGTTGATGTGCTTGACGAAGTCTTCGAGACCGCCGGGGTAGCAGTAGGTCTTTTCCTTGACCCGCGCCGCCTGGCCGGAAGCGTCCTCTTCGGTCTCTTCGTCGGCGACGCGCTCGTCGCGCAGTGAGAGGGTCAGGCCCTTGTTGAGGAAGGCCATCTCCTGAAGACGCCGGGAGATCGTCTCGAAGTTGTACGTCGTGGTCTCGAAGATGTCGCCGTCGGCCCAGAAGGTGATCGTCGTGCC
The DNA here is from genome assembly GCF_046549075.1 of Amycolatopsis sp. lyj-84. Lineage (NCBI taxonomy): Bacteria > Bacillati > Actinomycetota > Actinomycetes > Pseudonocardiales > Pseudonocardiaceae > Amycolatopsis > Amycolatopsis sp. lyj-84. The sequence continues at coordinate 934,410 of NZ_JAJPWO010000002.1, read as the reverse complement.
GGTCTCGTCGGCCGGGCCGAGGTCCTGCAGCTCACCGGGAAGCTGGTTCGTGTATTCCTGGCGCCAGCTGCGGCCGCCGTACTTGACCTCGGCGAGCAGCGTCTTCGAAAGCGCGTTCACCACGGAGACACCGACGCCGTGCAGACCACCGGACACCGCGTACGAGTCGCTGTCGAACTTGCCGCCCGCGTGGAGCACGGTGAGCACGACCTCGAGGGTCGGCTTCTTCTCCTTGGGGTGCATGTCGACCGGGATCCCGCGGCCGTCGTCGACGACCCGCACCCCGCCGTCGGCCAGCAGGGTAACCTCGACCTTGGTGGCGTGACCCGCCATCGCCTCGTCGACGGAGTTGTCGACCACCTCTTGGACGAGGTGGTGGAGACCGCGTTCCCCGGTGGAACCGATGTACATACCGGGACGCTTGCGGACTGCTTCGAGGCCTTCGAGCACCGTGATCGATGACGCGTTGTACTCGCTCTTGTTCTCGGTCACAGGCGTTGATTCTCCTCGTCTACCCCGAGCGGAAGCTCGCTCGTCTCCAGTGTACTTGGCCGCGTCCGCTGGCATGCGGCAAGGACACCCCTGATTTGCTCACAGACGCGCTAATTCGTTCGAAGAAGAGTCTTGACGTTCGCGAAGCACTCTGGGCGCCTTCTCGGGGCGCTGGTACACAGTTGTCGCGAAGCGCAACTCGGATCAGCCGTACGTGTCACGCGGTCCACGTCCTGGGACGTGCCGCGGGCCTTTCCGCCAGCTCGGCGCCGTCGGTCCCTGGATCCGCATCCTCTTCACGACGCCGTGCCCGACGCCGGCCGCGATCTTCGTCAGCAGCTGCCCCTGGAGCAGGCGCAACTGCGTCGCCCACGCCGTCGAGCTGGCGCGCACGGTCAGCTCGCCGTCCTTCAAGGCCACCGGCTGGGCGTGTTCGGCGACCTCTTCACCCACAAGCCGGGCCCAGTGACCGAAGACCTGACCGTTGGCCAGCCGGGTGTTCCAGCCGCGGTCGACCGCGATCCGGGAGGCGAGCCTGCCGAGCGGTTGCGGGTCGCGAGTGTCGGCACCCGGCCCTGACCAGCGACGACGTCGCGGGCTCTGACCGTTCGAACCGGCCCCTCCTCCGGTGATACGGCCGCGGCGCACTCCCGGTTCAACTCCGCGCGCCTTCGCTTTGGCCTTCGCGGCCTCCAAAGCGGCATGAGCGAGGTCACGACCGGTAGCCGGCTCTTTGCTGTTGTTATCGGTTGGGCCGTTCGATACCGGCGCCCGTTCACTCTGCGTGTCGAACAGGGCTCCCTCACTCGGGGTACCACCCGAGCGGGGGGTGTCAAGCCGCTTATCAGGCCCTTTGGTCACGCGGGGCGATAACGCGTTCACGGTGTTATCCACACTGTCCACAGGTTTGTCCCCAGATCGGTGGGTAACTGCTGTGGCGCCGATCACCCGGGGTGTCCGCTTCGCGGGATCACCCTCGGTTGATCTCACCATCTGCCACGAGGAACCGGTGCCCGGCCAGTTCGGCGGGTACGTCCTCGTCCACGGCGGCGGTCACCAGCACCTGCTCGGCACCGGCCGCCACCTCCGCCAGCCGGGCCCGGCGACGCCGGTCCAGCTCGGCGAACACATCATCCAGCAGAAGCACCGGTTCCCCGGCCTCGCCACGCAGGAGCTCGTAGCTTCCCAGACGCAGTGCGAGGGCGAACGACCAGGACTCCCCATGGCTCGCGTAGCCCTTCGCCGGCGCTTCGCCGAGGATGAGGTCGAGTTCGTCCCGGTGCGGGCCGACCATGCTCACCCCGCGCTCCAACTCGAGGTTCCGAGACCGTTTCAGCGCTTCTACCAGTACTTCCTTGAGCACCGCTTCATCGGCGCGAGGACCGTCCGGGGCGCCGTAGCCCTCTGGCATCGCTTCGCCGAGGCTCGACTTGTACTCGATCTTCGCCGGTCTCGAGTCGGGTGCGACCCCCATGTACGCGGCGGCCGCGTACGGCGCGAGGTCCGCGATGAGGTTGAGCCGGGCTGCCAGCAACGCGGCGCCTGCCACCGCCAGGTGGTCGTCCCAGACATCGAGCGTCGACAGCGCGTACGGGTCTTCGCGCCCCGTACGCCGCTTACCCGCCGTCTTGAGCAGGGCGTTCCGCTGCTTCAGCACCTTCTCGTAGTCGGCGCGGACCCCGGCGTACCGGGGCGCGCGCAGCACGAGGAGCTCGTCCATGAACCGGCGGCGCTCGCCGGGATCCCCGCGCACGAGTGCCAGATCCTCCGGGGAGAACAGCACCGTGCGCAGGATCCCGAGCACGTCGCGTGGCTTGCCGACCGCGCCGCGGTTGATCCGCGCGCGGTTCGCCTTGCCGGGGGTGATCTCCAGCTCGACCGTCAGTTCACGGTCTTCGTTGACCACCGCGACCCTGATCAGCGCGCGTTCGCAGCCGTGCCGCACCAGCGGCGCGTCGGTCGCGACGCGATGCGAACCCAGCGTCGCGATGTAGCCGATCGCCTCCAAGAGGTTCGTCTTGCCACGGCCGTTCTGTCCGACGAGGACGGTGGGGCCGGGTTCGAGCGCGAGATCGGCTTGGGGCCAGGACCGGAAGTCGGTGACCTGGAGATGTCTGAGGTACAACCCGCCTAGCCGCCGACCTTCTTGACCGAGTGGCCGCCGAACTGGTTGCGCAGCGCGGCGACGGCGCGCATGGCGGCGGAGTCCTCCTGGCGCGAGGCGAACCGCGCGAACAGCGCGGCCGAGATGACCGGCGCCGGGACCGCGTTGTTGATCGCCTCTTCGAGGGTCCACCGGCCTTCGCCGGAATCCTCGACGTAGCCCTCGAGGTCGTCGAGCTCCGGGTCCTCGTCGAGCGCGCGGACGAGGAGGTCGAGCAGCCACGAGCGGACGACGGTCCCCCGCTGCCAGCCCTTGATCACCGCGGGCACGTTCTCGACGACCTTCGCGGCTTCGAGCAACTCGAAACCTTCGGCGAAGGCCTGCATCATGCCGTACTCGATGCCGTTGTGAATCATCTTCGCGTAGTGACCGGAGCCCACGGCGCCGGCGTGCGAGAAGCCTTCTTCACGCGGACCCTCGGGGCGAAGCGCGTCGAAGATCGGCATGGCCTTCTCGACGTCCGAAGCGGCGCCGCCGACCATCAGGCCGTAGCCGTTGTCCTTGCCCCACACACCACCGGAAACCCCGCAGTCGAGGTAACCGATCTGCTTCGTGGCGAGCAGGTCCGCGTTGATCCGGTCGTCGGTGTACTTCGAGTTGCCGCCGTCGATCACGAGGTCGCCCTCGGACAGCAGGTTGCCGAGCTCCGCGACGGTCTGCCGGGTGGGTTCACCGGCGGGCACCATGATCCAGACGATCCGGGGACCGTCCAGTTTGGACACCAGGTCCTCGAGCGAAGTGGAGTCGGCGACGTCGGGGTTGCGGTCGTAGCCGACCACCTCGTGACCGGCGCCGCGCAGCCGCTCACGCATGTTGAACCCCATTTTGCCGAGGCCGATGAGTCCCAGCTGAGCCATGAAGATCCCCTTTGGTGCGAAACAGAAACTAAAGACCGGTCAGCCCGGGAGGCGGACCGGCATCAGCAGGTACAGGTAGCCGGGGACGACGTTGCCCTCTTCGTCGGCGGGCTTGATCAGCGCCGGCCGGTTCGGCGTGGTGAAGGTGAGCTCGGCGCGGTTGGCGTTCAGCGCGCCGAGGCCGTCCACGAGGTAACCCGGGTTGAACGCGATGGTCACCGGCTCACCCTCGTAGTCGACCTGAAGCTCTTCTTCGGCCGAACCCTCGTCGTCGCCACCGGCGGAGAGCCGCAGCGAACCGTCGTTGAATTCCAGCCGCACCTGGGTGCCACGTTCGGCCACCAGCGAAACACGCTTGATCGACTCGGCGAGCGCGGAGACCTCGATGACCGCGCGCGACGTGTGCTGCGCCGGCAGCAGCTGCCGGTACGGCGGGAACTCCGCGTCGAGGAGGCGGGTCGTGGTGTAGCGGCCGGAGCCGGACAGGCCGAGGAGGCCCTCACCGCTGGCGAGCGCGAGGCGGATCTTGGCGCCGCTGGCACCGAGCGTCTTCGCGGCCTCGGCGAGCGTGCGCGCCGGGACGAGCACGGCGGCGTCGGACAGGCCCTCGGCGGGCTCCCACGTGAACTCGCGCATGGCGAGCCGGAAGCGGTCGGTGGCGACCAGGGTCAGCGAGGAGCCGGAGATCTCCAGTCGCATGCCGGTCAGCATCGGGAGGGTGTCGTCCTTGCCCGCGGCGACGACGACCTGGGTGACGGCCTGGCCGAACGCGTCGCCGGTGAGTTCGCCGGCGAAGGCGGGCTGGGACGGGAGCTGCGGGTAGTCCTCGACCGGCATGGTCGGCAACGAGAAGCGCGCGGAGCCGCAGGTGATGGTGGCGCGGGCGCCGTCGACGGAGATCTCGACCGGCTGCGCGGGCAGCGACTTGGTGATGTCGGCCAGCAGACGACCGGAGACCAGGAGACGGCCCCCGTCGGCGATGGTGGCCGGGACGCCGACCGTGGCGGAGACCTCGTAGTCGAATCCGGAGACGGTGAGTGCGTCACTCGTCCCGTCGGATCCCGCATCGAGCAGGACACCGCCCAGAACCGGGACCGGAGGCCGCGACGGGAGGCTTCTCGCCACCCACGCGACGGCGTCGGCCAGCCCGTCACGCTCGACGCGGATCTTCATGCGCGCTTCCTTTCGACAGCCGAGCCCCTGACGGCTCGAAAGCTCAACGGGTCACCGCGGCCGGAGAGCGCGATGGCCAGGTGCCTCGCAGGTTCGTTCGGTCCGAGCGAGACGCGAACGCACGTCGACACGCAGACCAGGTGCAGGGACCCACGTTAGGCCGTCCCCGGGGTCCGCGTCACCTCGGCCTCCCCTTGCTTTTGTCGACAAGACGACACGGTTCGCCGTCTGTCCCCAGATTCGTCCATCGCCTGTTTTTGTTTTATTCCCTTCTTAAGAAGAACTAAGAACAGCAGTAGTAATAGGCGTTGTGGATTGTGTGGACAAGCCTCGTTCGCGCAGGTCCGGATGGCTCGGACCCTGTGGACTCCGGGTGTGTACGGACGGTGGACAGCTTGGGCCGTCGGTGGATGGTTTCGGGCCGCGCTCGATCTATCCACATTCGGCCCGAGTTGTCCCCATGGTTATCCCCAGATGTGGGGCGGTTTGTACCCAGGGGCTGTGGGTCCGGATCGTGACCGGAATCGCTCGGGAGAGTGATCCGTGCAGCCCGCGTCACCCTTGTGCACAACATGTGGGCAACCTGGGGACAACGTGTGGATCATGGTGTGGAAATGCTGTGGATTGCCTGTGAGTGCGATGTGGACGAAAAACCGATCGCCGCTGGTCTCACGCCCGCCGGAGTTGTGCACAAAGTACCCACAGCATGTGGATTTCCTTTGTACACAAGGGAAAACCTGAAATGCACTCAAGCACGTTTCGTGTCCTTCTCACCCGTACGTGCTGTCTTCGGGGTACCCAGTCCTTCGCGCCTTCACACGCTCTAAGACCTATGTGGACGGCTGCGCGCGCGCAGCAAGAAGGGCTCCCACCTGGACGGTGAGAGCCCCTGAAGTCCTTGTGTGCTAAGGGATTACTGCCTGGCCCGTTGCTTGATCCTGGAGGTCAGCTCTTGGACCTGGTCGTAGATGCGCCGTCGTTCGGCCATCTCCTTGCGGATCTTCTTGTCCGCGTGCATGACGGTCGTGTGGTCGCGGCCGCCGAAGGTCTGCCCGATCTTCGGCAGCGACATGTCGGTCAGTTCGCGGCAGAGGTACATCGCGATCTGACGAGCCGTCGCGAGGGCCTTCGTCTTGCCGGGCCCGCAGAGGTCGTCGAGCGTCACGTCGAAGAACTCCGAAGTGACGCCCATGATGGTCGGCGCGGTGATTTCCGGCGCGTGCGAATCCGGGATGAGGTCGCGGAGCACGATCTCGGCGAGAGCGACGTCGACCGGTTGCTGGTTCAGCGACGCGAAGGCGGTGACGCGGATGAGCGCGCCTTCGAGCTCCCGGATGTTCGCCTCGACGCGCGAAGCGATGAACTCCAGCACCTCGTTGGGGACCGCGAGCCTGTCCTGCGCCGCCTTCTTGCGGAGGATCGCGATCCGGGTTTCGAGCTCGGGCGGCTGGATGTCGGTGATGAGGCCCCACTCGAACCGCGTGCGCAACCGGTCTTCCAGCGTCTCGAGTCGCTTCGGCGGGCGGTCGGAGGAGACGACGATCTGCTTGTTCGCGTTGTGGAGGGTGTTGAAGGTGTGGAAGAACTCTTCCTGCGTACCTTCTTTTCCTTCCAGGAACTGGATGTCGTCGACGAGCAGGATGTCTATGTCGCGGTAGCGGCGCTGGAACGCGACCTTGCGGTCGTCTCGCAGCGAGTTGATGAAGTCGTTGGTGAACTCTTCGGTCGACACGTACCGCACGCGCATGCCGGGGAACAGCCGCTGGGCGTAGTGCCCGACGGCGTGCAGCAGGTGCGTCTTCCCGAGGCCGGACTCTCCCCAGATGAACAACGGGTTGTACGCGCGCGCCGGTGCTTCGGCGACGGCGACCGCGGCCGCGTGCGCGAAGCGGTTCGAGGCACCGATGACGAAGGTGTCGAACGTGTACTTCTCGTTGAGCTTCGTCTTCGACGTCTGCGGCTGCGCCGGCGCGGTGTAGGGCTGGCCCGCGATCGGCTGGCCGGAGAACGTCGGCCAGATCTCGGTCACGGCCGCGAGGGCCTCGCCCTCTTCGTCGACTTCTTCATCGCTGTCGTCGCCATCGTTGAGGCTGTTGTCCACCGGCTGCCGCGGGGGCCTCGGCTTCGGAGGCTCGGGCCGGGGGCGGTTCGGCGACAACATGCCGTCACCGTCGGGCAGCGGCGGCGGGCCGGGCACCGGGCCGCCGCCGTTTTCCACCCGGCCGGGTGACGCTTCGTAGCGGGGGCCGGGCGAAGCGGGGGGCATCTCGGTGCTGTCGACCTTCACCGCGAGGGAGACCGCGCGGCCGAGTCGTCGCGAAAGGGCTTCGGTGATCGCGCCGCGGAGGGCGCGTTCGATCGCTTCCTTGGCGAAGTCGCTGGGAGCGGCGAGCAGTGCGGTGCCGTCGAGCAGGCCGATCGGCCGGGTCACCCGCATCCAGGCGCGCTGCTGCGGGGAGAGGGTGCCATCGGACAGTTCGCGCACGACTTGTTCCCAGATGACGCCAAGATTGTGCTGGTGATCGGACACCTGCCTGACTCCCCTCCCCTCATCGGTGCGTGTGAACATCCGGGAAACACCGCGCTCCGAAACACCGGGTCGGGCGCCATCATGGCCCGATCAGCTCATGCGCACAGCAAATATCCACATAGTTGTCCACAGCTGTGCACTAATGTACGGCGGCCCGCGGCGACGTCACCTGCGGGATCGACGTAGGCCGGCGCGACGCCTCCACGCCCCGAGGACACCCGGGCGCCTGCACCGTTCCACCTTGGCGAAAACCCGGGGAGAGGCACGCTAACAAGCCCCGCCCGATGCCACAAGGCATCCTCGCGCGCAAGCATTTCACGGTGTACGGCGTGTTGCCATTCGGTGCCTTCACGTCGCCGGTGATCACTCTCCACGCACGGTCGCGGTCCGTGGTCGAGGGGGTGCCTGCCGGGCCCGGGCGGTGGGTGCGTACCCTCGTAAGGTCTCCCGTATACAGCGGGGGCGTTTCGCGTGCCCACGTTGTCGTCGCTCGACGTGACGAGGCCACACGTTGGTAGGAGACACCAGAGACTGCCGTGCGTCAGCACGACACGCCAGGAACGGGTCGAACCGTCCCCGGCGGCCGATGAAACAGGAGAAGTAAGTCGTGAGCAAGGGTAAGCGCACCTTCCAGCCGAACAACCGCCGACGCGCCCGGGTCCACGGGTTCCGGCTTCGGATGCGGACCCGCGCCGGCCGGGCCATCCTGGCGGCTCGTCGTCGCAAGGGCCGCGGCGCACTGTCCGCCTGATCCGGCCGCCGTCGAGGGACGTCGTGCTGCCGGCCGCCGCGAGGTTGCGGCGCAGTGAGGATTTCCGTGCCGTGATGCGGCGTGGGGCCAAGGCAGGCAGGCGCCGCCTCGTCGTCCATGCGTTGACCACGGACCCGTCCGAAGCCGCCGAGGCGGCGCGGGCGGGTTTTGTGGTGAGCAAGGCCGTGGGGAATTCGGTGGTCCGCCACCGGGTCTCCCGCCGGTTGAGGCATCTCGTTTCCGCCAGGATCGGAACACTGCCGCCGGGAAGCTCGTTGGTGGTACGGGCACTACCTCCGGCCGCGGACGCGTCCAGCGCGGAACTCGGCTCGGATCTCGACGCGTCGTTGCGGCGCCTCGGGTTGTCCGGGCCTTCCGCCGTCACCGGGAAGCCCCGCCAGACGCGACCCTCCGACAACGGATCAGCGGTGTAACGGCATGCGAGCCACCGAGAGCGAGACCACCGAAGAAGCCCGCCCCGGCCCGGTGGCCTGGGTGCTGCTCTTGCCCGTCAAGCTGTATCGCAAGGCGATCTCTCCCTTCCTTCCTCCGGCGTGCCGGTTCTACCCGAGCTGTAGCGCGTACGCCGTAGAGGCATTGACCCGGCACGGCGCCGGCCGCGGTACCTATCTCGCGGTCCGGCGACTGCTGCGCTGCGGCCCGTGGACGATGCCCGGCCGCGACCCGGTACCCGAGGTTTTCTCGTGGCGCCGCCGCCGACCTGAAACACCGATCGAGGAGTAGCTCAGTGCTCGACTTCATCTACTACCCCGTGTCCTTCATCTTGTGGTGTTGGCATTGGGTCTTCGGGCAGATCTTCGGCGAGGCGAACGCGGTTTCCTGGATCCTCGCGATCATCTTCCTGACGTTCACCGTCCGCGGCATCATGTTCAAGCCGTTCGTGAACCAGGTCCGGTCGATGAAGAAGATGCAGGACTTCGCACCGGAAATGAAGAAGGTGCAGAAGAAGTACGCGAACGACCGGCAGCGCCAGGCGATGGAGATGCAGAAGCTCCAGAAGGAGCACGGCGTCAACCCGCTGGGCAGCTGCCTGCCGATGCTGCTTCAGATCCCGGTCTTCATCGGCCTGAACCACGTGCTGCGGATGTTCACCATCAACCCGGTGCACCCGGGGCAGCCGAAGACCGAGAACTACTTCTTCAGCCAGAGCGGTGTCGAGTCGTACATCAACGCGAAGCTGTTCGGGGTCAACCTCGGTGACGCCATCTACACCGGTGTCGACATGGTCAGTGGCGGCAACGCGCCCACCGGCTTCCACTGGCACGTCGCGCCGGTCGCCATCCCGCTGATGATCGTCGCGAGCATCGCCACGCACCTCACCGCGCGTCACTCGGTCCAGCGCCAGAACCCCGAGTCGGCGACCCCGCAGACCGCGATGATGAACAAGCTGACGATGTACATCTTCCCGTTCGGTGTCCTCATCTTCGGTGCCCTCTTCCCGATCGGTCTGCTCATCTACTGGCTCGCGAACAACGGCTGGACCCTGATGCAGCAGCGCCTCGTCTACACGAAGATCGACAAGGAAGAAGAGGCCCGCAAGGAAGCCGAGAAGGAGAAGCGCGCGAACCTCGGCCCGAAGCCCGGCCAGAAGCCGACCGCGCCGCGCCCCGGCCAGAAGCCGGTCCAGCAGAAGAGGAACAAGCAGTCCTCCGGTGGTCAGGTCAAGAAGGCGGGTTCGCCCCACGGCTTCGCCCAGACCGGTTCGTCCGCCGCGGAGAAGAAGGACGCCGAGAACGCATCAGCCGAGCCGTCGACCAACGGCTCGAAGGAGAACGGCGCCGACGTGCCCGGTCTCATCTCTGACTCGACTAAGAAATCAGGCCGGAAGCGTCGCTGACGCCGATCCGGGCTGGAGAGGAGACCAACTATGGCGGAGACGATCGACACGATCGACGCCGAAGAGAACAGCGCGGCCGAGGTCGAGGGCGCGGCTGAAGAAACCGGTCGCAAGGGAGGTGTCGACGACGACGTCCTCGTGAAGGAGGGCGACATCGCCGGCGACTACCTCGAGCGGCTGCTCGACCTTTTGGACTACGACGGCGACATCGACCTCGATGTCGAAGCGGGCCGCGCGATCGTCAGCATCGACGGTGGCGAGGATCTGGAGAAGCTCGTCGGCCCCCGCGGCACCATCCTCGAGGCGCTGCAGGAGCTGACGCGCCTGGCGGTGCAGCAGGAGACCGGTTCGCGGAGCCGTCTGATGCTGGACATCGCGGGCTGGCGCGCGGACCGTCGCGAGGAGCTTCGCGAGCTCGGCCGCTCGACCGCCGAGACCGTGGTCTCGTCCGGTGAGCGTGTCCGGCTGCAGCCGATGAGCCCGTTCGAGCGGAAGGTCGTGCACGACGCGGTCGCCGCCGTCGACGGGGTCAAGAGCGAGAGTGAAGGAGAGGACCCGAAGCGCCGGGTCGTCATCTTCCCCGCCTGACGAGTTCTCTGAACGAAGCGGTCCGCCGGTCATCCGGCGGGCCGCTTCTTCGTTGCCGGGGTGAATTACACGCGTGGCGTTTCACGTGAAACGCGTGAAGACGAGTGGAGTTGTCCACAACTTCGGACTGTCTCCCCGCTTTGCGGTCGGCGTCATGGACAATCGGTGAAGCGCGTTTCACGTGAAACGGCGTCGAGGGTTGAGGAGCAAGAGTGGGCTTGGACGGGGTCGCCGCATCGGTTCGGAGTGCGGCGTCGGAAGTGTTCGGAGACCGCGTCGAGCAAGCCATCGGCTACGTCGAACTCCTGGAGCGGCACGGCGTCGAGCGCGGTCTGATCGGTCCCCGTGAGGTCGACCGGCTCTGGGAACGGCACGTGCTGAACTCCGCCGTGATCGGCGAGCGGATCCCCGACGGCGCCCGCGTGGTCGACGTCGGATCGGGCGCGGGGCTTCCGGGTGTACCGCTCGCGATCAGCCGACCGGACCTCGATATCGTTCTGCTCGAACCGATGGCCCGCCGGGTCGACTGGCTGGCCGAGGTTGCCGAGAAGCTGGAACTCCCCATCACCGTTGTCCGCGGGCGCGCGGAAGAGCGGCAGGTACGCGAGGAGCTCGGTGACGCGGATGTCGTCACCGCCCGGGCAGTCGCTCCGTTGGCCCGGCTCGCGAACTGGTGCCTCCCGCTCGTGCGTGCCCAAGGTGCTCTGGTCGCCCTCAAAGGAGCGAGCGCCGGAGAGGAAATCGAACGCGATCGCGTCGCCGTCCGGAAGGCCGGCGGCGGCGAGCCGGAAGTCTTCGAGTGCGGCGCCAAGGTGCTTGAGGTCCCCAGCACGGTCGTCGTGATCCATCGTCTGCCTTCGAAACCGTCTCGACCGCGCGGCAGGCGTAGCTAGACCGGTTCCACGTGAAACAACGCAGACCGACTCCCACTTCTAATACAGAGGAGGTTCGAGACCGGTGACTCCCCCACCGTCCGACCCCGCGAGCACTGGCCACGAACTCGGCTGGACGCCCATCGCCGAAGAGGCCGTCCGGGCCGCCAGCGTGCTGCACCCCAAGAAGGGCGCGCTCCCCCGGCCGACCCGTCGGCGCGTGCTGACGGTCGCCAACCAGAAGGGCGGCGTCGGCAAGACCACGAGCACGGTGAACCTCGCCGCCGCCTTGGCCGTCCACGGGCTCAGGACGCTCGTGATCGACCTCGACCCGCAGGGCAACGCGAGCACCGCGCTCGACATCGAACACCGATCCGGTACGCCGTCCATCTATGAGGTGCTGATCGGCGAGGTGACACTCGCCGAGGCGGCCGCGCAGAGCGAGCAGTCGGAGAACCTCTACTGCGTGCCCGCGACCATCGACCTCGCCGGCGCCGAGATCGAACTCGTGTCCATGGCGTCCCGCGAGATGCGGCTCAAGGAGGCGCTCTCGTCCGAGATCCTCGACGAGATCGGCGTCGACTACGTCTTCATCGACTGCCCGCCGTCGCTCGGTCTGCTGACCGTCAACGCGATGGTCGCCGCGCAGGAGGTGCTGATCCCGATCCAGTGCGAGTACTACGCGCTCGAAGGTCTGGGTCAGCTGCTGAGCAACATCGAGCTCGTCCAGAAGCACCTCAACCGCGAACTCAGCGTCTCCACGATCCTGCTCACCATGTACGACGGCCGGACGAAGCTGGCCGATCAGGTGACGAACGAGGTCCGGAATCACTTCGGGGACACCGTCCTCAAGACGGTGATCCCGCGCAGCGTGAAGGTCTCAGAGGCGCCCGGATACGGGCAGACGGTCCTCGCGTACGACCCGGGTTCCCGGGGCGCGATGAGCTACGTGGACGCGGCGAAGGAGATCGCCCAACGTGGGGCGGAGATGAAGGAAAGGAGCGGTACGGCATGAGCGAGCGCAGAGGGGGGCTCGGGCGCGGGCTCGCCGCCCTGATCCCCACCGGCCCGCCGCCGGGCTCGGCGGCCCCGGCCGAGAACGGTTCCGCCGCGGCTCCCGCTCCGCCGGCAGGCCCGACGGGACCGGACGACAAGGGCTGGTTCGCGGCCAACGGCGCGGCCGGTTCGCACGGCGGCGCGGTGGCAGGCGCGGTCTACCGCGAGGTGCCGCTCAGCCAGATCAAGCCGAACCCGAAGCAGCCGCGGCAGGTCTTCGACGAAGACGCGCTCAGCGAGCTGGAGCACTCGATCCGCGAGTTCGGGCTCATGCAGCCCATCGTGGTCCGGGAGCTCGGGACCGACGAGTACGAACTCGTCATGGGCGAGCGGCGTCTGCGCGCGTCCCAGCTGGCGGAGCTGGAGGCGATCCCGGCGATCGTCCGCCAGACCGCCGACGAGGCGATGCTGCGCGACGCGCTGCTCGAGAACATCCACCGCGTTCAGCTCAACCCACTCGAAGAGGCGGCCGCTTATCAGCAGCTGCTCGACGAGTTCGCGGTCACGCACGAGGAGCTGGCGGGTCGGATCGGGCGCAGCCGGCCGGTCATCACGAACACGATCCGCTTGCTCAAACTGCCCCTCGCGGTCCAGCGACGGGTCGCCGCCGGGGTGCTTTCGGCGGGGCACGCGCGGGCGCTGCTCTCTCTCGAGGACGCCGAAAGTCAGGAAGAGCTGGCCGCGCGGATCGTCGCGGAGGGCATGTCCGTCCGCGCGACCGAGGAAGCCGTCACGCTCAAGAAGAGCGAAAAACCGGCCAAGCCGAAGCCCGCTCCCCGCAAGCCGATCCAGGCACCCGGTCTCCAAGAGCTGGCGAGCCGGCTTTCGGACCGGTTCGACACTCGCGTGAAGGTCGACTTGGGCCGCCGCAAAGGCCGGATCACCCTTGAATTCGGGTCCGTTGACGATCTTGAACGCATCGTGGCGTTGATGGACGAAAACCAGGCAAATCGGACACTGGAAACCGATTAGGGATCACCCCAGGTCGTTTTGTCACGGTGACGATTGCTGAGCGATGATGAAGAGGTAACGCTGAGTGCTTGTTCTGGGGGCAAGTATGAAGGAGTTCTTCGGCGGTCGAAATCCGCGAGCGGTGGTCTTCGATTGCGACGGATTGCTCATGGACACCGAGCCGTGTTGGTCGGTGGCCGAGACCGAACTGTTCGCGCGGCGAGGTCTGCCGTTCGGTCCGGACGAGAAGGCGTCGGTGATCGGCAAGTCGCTACCGGCCGCCGCCGACGCGATGGCGGAGGCGTTCGGCGAACCTGGCGGCGGCGCCGAGATCGCGGACGAGTTGTTGAGGTTGGTGACCGAGGTCGTCACCGCGAAGGCGGAGGCGATGCCCGGCGCGCGGGAGTTGGTCGAACTGACCGCCGCCGCCGTTCCGGTCGCCGTCGCGAGCAACTCGCCCCGCGCTCTCCTGGACGCCGCTCTCGTCCGCGGCGGGCTTTCGGAAATGTTTCCCGTGAAACTGGCCGCCGATGAGGTGGCCGCGCCGAAGCCTGATCCAGAGATGTACCTGACCGCCTGCGGCCTCTTGAACGTCGAGCCTGCCGACGCGCTGGCTTTCGAGGATTCGATGACCGGTCTCCGGTCCGCGCGGGCGGCAGGGGTTCCTGTCATCGGGGTGCCCACGCTGAAGCATCAAGACTTCCCCGCGGACGTCGTGATCGGCTCCCTGTGCGATGAGGATCTGCTCGCGTGGGTGCGGGGATGGCCCCGGCGATGACCGAGCTGCCCTTCGTTCGCTTCCAGAGCCCGAGCCGCACCGAGCGACGGCCCAGGTCTTCATCGAGCGGGTCGACGGCTACCTGTCGATTCTGAAGAGGCACGGGATTCCGTGCGAGGCCAGGTCGTCGCCGTGGCCCGGAAATGAGAAAGGGGACTCGCCCGCGGTGGGCAAGTCCCCTTCGTCGGATCCGGCTCAGCTCTTGCGGGAGATCGCCCGTCCGACGAGGTCGGCGAACACCGATCCGAGCGTGGCGCCGCCCGCCTCGATCGCCATGGGCACGATCGACGTCTCCGTGAGGCCCGGCGACGGGTTCACCGCGAGGAAGTAGACCGTGCCGTCTTCGGTGACCACGGCGTCGGTGCGGGAGATGTCGCGAAGACCCAGTTGCCGGTGCGCGGCGACGGCGAGCTCGCCGACCGCCTTGGCGGCGTCGTCGGCGATCCGCGCGGGGGTGAAGAAGTCGGTCAGCCCGGCGGTGTAGCGAGCGGTGTAGTCGTACACGCCGCTCTCCGGCACGATCTCGACCGCGGGCAGGGCCTCGGGTCCCTGTTCGCCTTCGATGACCGTCACGGCCACCTCAACGCCGGAGACGAACTTCTCGGCGAGAACGGTGTCGCCGTAAGCGAAGCAGCCGACCATCGCGCCGGGCATCTCCGAGGCTTCCTTGACGACCTGGGCGCCCAGCGCCGAACCGCCCTGGTCGGGCTTGAGGATCAGGGGCAAGCCCAGTGTCTCGACCATCGCGTCCAGCACGGCCTGCGCGCCGAGCTCGCGGAAGGTGCTGTGCGGCAGCACGACCCAGTCCGGCGTCGTGAAGCCCGCGTTGGCGACCAGCGCCTTGGCCGTCGGCTTGTCCCACGCGCGGCGGCAGCCCTGCGAGCTGGTGCCGACGTAGGGCACGTCCAGCATCTCCAGCACCGTCTGCACCGCGCCGTTCTCCCCTTCACCACCGTGAAGGGCGACGATGGCCGCGTCGGGCCGCTGGGTGCGAAGACGTTCGAGCAAGCCCGCGTCGGTGTCCCACTCCTCGACGATGAGACCTTCCGCCCGCAGCGCGACCGAGAGCCGCCGCCCGGACCGGAGAGAGACATCGCGTTCGTGGGAAAGTCCGCCTGCGAGTACGGCGACGGTGCGGTCGACCATCGAGGACTCCTTTTGTCTAAGGGGACGCCCGGTCGATCAGACCGTGTCCGGAGAGGGGTTCTGTGGCCCCGAGATCGAGCGTGGGCTCACGTTACCGAAGGTACGCGCGAGGTCCATTTCGGACTCGAGCACCGCGGCGAGCCTTCGGACGCCTTCGCGGATCCGCTCCGGCGTCGGGTAGCAGTAGGAAAGGCGCAGTTGTCTGCTGCCGAAACCGTCGGCGTAGAAACCGGTTCCGGAGGCGTACGCGACCCGGGCGGTGACGGCCCTCGGCAGCATCGCCTTCGTGTCGACGCCTTCGGGGACTGTCATCCAGACGTAGAACCCGCCATCGGGTTTGGTCCAGCTGTAGCCGGCGGGCATGTGCTGTTCGAGCGCGGTCAGGATCGCGTCCCGGCGCTCCCGGTAGTTCTCGCGGAAGGTCTTGATCTGCCCCAGCCAGTCGTGAGTCGAGAGGTATCGCGACACGATCAACTGGTTAAGCGTCGGCGGGCAAAGCGTCGCGGACTCGGCCGCGAGCACGAGTTTCTCCCGGACGGCGTGCGGTGCGAGCACCCAGCCGACCCGGAGGCCGGAGGCGAAAGTCTTCGAGAACGAGCCCAGGTACACCACGTTGTCGGGGTCGATCGAGCGGAGCGCCGGGTACGTCTGCCCGCTGAAGCCGAGCAGGCCGTACGGGTTGTCCTCGACGATGAGGATGTCGTGCTCGCGGCAGATCTCCACGATCTCCGCGCGGCGCTCGACGGCCAGCGTGACGCCGCCGGGGTTGTGGAAGTTGGGGATCGTGTAGAGGAACTTGACCCGCTGGCCCGTCTTCTTGGTCTCCGCGAGCGCGGCTCGCAGCCCCTCGGGGACCAGGCCGTGGTCGTCCATCGCGACGTGCACGACGTTCGCCTGGTACGCGGCGAAGGAGCCGAGCGCGCCGACGTACGACGGGCCCTCGGCGATGATGACGTCGCCCGGGTCGCAGAACAGCCGGGTGACCATGTCGAGCCCCATCTGGGAGCCGACAGTCACGACGACGTCGTCCGGGTGGGCCTTGATGCCTTCGAGGGCCATGATTTCGCAGATCTGCTCACGCAGCGCGGGAACACCGTGCGCGGAGCCGTACTGGAGCGCGACCAGGCCCTCTTCGGCGATGAGCTCGCTGACCTGTGCGGACAACGAATCGAGCGGGAGCGCGGCGAGGTTCGGCATCCCGCCGGCGAGCGAGACCACCTCGGGGCGACTGGCCACCGCGAACAATGCCCTGATCTCGGAAGCAGTCATTCCGGCCGTACGCGCGGCGTAGCGGTCGAGATGCGGGTCGAGGTTGTGTCGGCCGCTCTGCGGCCTGACAGGGCGATTCTCGGTCATCAGGCGCTTCACCCGTGCTTCGAAGTGGACATAGTCGCTACCGACTGGTAGTTCCATCGAGTGTAACCACCCTCCCTTGAGGGGCCCTGGCCTTCCGGTGTTCATCACATCCGCCTATCCTCGATCAGGACCCCTTCAGCAAGCCCTGCTCGGGACAGGGCTGCGTCGGGTGTCCGTTGTCCAGGGAGGTTTGTCGGTGTCGCGTCGCGTCGTGGGCGTAACCCTGGACAATCTCGAGCATCTGCCCAAGAGCTGCCGCCGCTGCGTGTACTGGGAGCTGGCGCCGCACATGAAGGCGCAGGCCGAGGAGTACGGCGCGACAGAGGTCGAAAAAGAAGCCTGGGTTTCCAGCGTGCTGCTGGAGTGGGGTTCCTGCGGCCGCATCGTCTACAGCGACACCTTGCCTGTCGGCTTCGTGCTTTACGCGCCGCCGAACGCCGTGCCGCGTTCGCTGGCCTTCCCCACTTCCCCGCCCGGCCCGGACGCGGTTCTGCTGACCGCCTTCCAGATCCTTCCCGAATTCCAGGGTGGCGGGCTCGGCCGGATGCTGGTGCAGGCGGTCGCGAAGGATCTGACCAAACGCGGGGTCCGCGCGATCGAGGCCTTCGGTGACGCCAAGCCCGAAGAGACCGATCCGGACGGCGGGCACAGCTGCGTGCTGCCCGCCGCGTTCCTGCAGAGCGTCGGGTTCAAGACCGTCCGGCCGCATCCGCGGTGGCCGCGGCTGCGACTGGAACTGCGGTCGGCGATCTCGTGGAAGGAAGACGTGGAGGCGGCCCTCGAACGGCTGCTCGGCCAGGTCTCCATCACCACCGCCGAACCGAGCATGGGCCGCGCCTGACCTTTAGGCCGTTCCGGATTCCTCGGAAGACCCCTTCATCTCACGCCTCTAGCAGAGTTTTCGGGTGCGCGCAGCAGCCATCCCCCGCCTTGGGGACAGCTGTGGGTAACCTGCCGAGTTATCCACAGATCGCTGCTAGGAGCGGTGGAAAATCTGTGGATGGGTAGGCTGGACCTGGGGACGCCCCCCGGGAAGGGCGGGGGCTGCGCGCCGGGTGGAGCTAGGGGTGGCGTGGTCCGGCGAGGGGGCACACAACCGGTTGTGCCGAGGGCGTCGGCAGGGGCATGTGCGCCTTTGTGCGGGTGTGGAGGACTGGCTACTCCGCTTTGGCGAGTTCGTGGGCCAGGACGTCGGCGAAGGTGAACGTGCCTGTCGGCTGGTCCCCTTCGCCGAGGAGGTACAGGCGCTTCACGGCGACCAGGATGCCTTCGGCGACGATGTCGCGGAAGGCCGGGTCGGCCAGTTTGCGGCTGTCTTCCGGGTTGGTCAGGTAGCCGATCTCGATCCGCACCGCCGGGCAGCGGGTGCGGGTGAAGATCTCCCAGGTCTTGTAGTGCGTGCGGCAGTCGCGCAGGCCGGTGCGGGCGGCCAGCTCGCGCTGGATGAAGCCCGCCAGCAGCTCACCGACGGTCGACGTCGTGCCGTTGCCGGTGCCGAAGTGGAAGCTCGCGACACCCTGCGCCTTGGGCGAGGGGTTCTTGTCGTTGTGCAGCGAAAGGAACAGGTCGGCGCCCGCTTCGTTCGCGAACTTGGCGCGCTCACCCTCGGTCGGGCTCTGGTTCGGGCCGCGTGAGATCAGCGCTTCCATGCCCGTGGCCTGCATACGGCCTTCGAGCCGTCGAGCCAGATCCCAGGCGATGTCCGCTTCACGCAGGCCGCTCGCGACGACACCGAGGTCTTCGCCGCCGTGGCCAGGGTCGATCACGATGCGCTTGCCGCGCAGCCGGGGGCCCGCCTGGCGCACCTGCTCCTGCTCGCGCAGGAAGACGGGGCGGCCGCCGCGGGCGCGCGGCGAAGAGAGCCGGTGCAGCTCACGGATGGTGGCCGGACCGCACATGCCGTCGGCGACCAGGCGCATGTCGCGCTGGAAGGTCTTGAGGGCGCGCTCGGTCTGGGCGCCGAAGTGCCCGTCCGGGCGGCCGGCGTCGAAGCCGAGTTCGGTCAGCCGCTCCTGGAGCGCGAAGACGTCGTCGCCCTGCATGGGGGCGGAGAACATGTAAGTCAGCGGGCGGCTGCCGAGATGGAAGCCCGCGCCACGAAGCGCCTGATAGGTCGCCGGACCCACCAGACCGTCGGTGATGAGCCCACGGCCCTGCTGGAACGCTCGCACGGCATGTTCCATCGCCGTGTCGAAGACCTCGTACTCCCCGGATTCGGTCACCGGCGGGAGCAGCTCCATCGCCGCCAGCGTGGACCTGATCTCGGCGACGTCCGGTCCGGCGTCACCGCGGCGGAGTACCCGCATGCACTCCTCGCTCTTCCTTTGGGGCACCGAAGGAGCTCGATGCACGACTTTGAAAACCCTGCGGGGCGAACCCCGGTGCTCTATTGTGCCCTGTGAACTCTCGGTGAGCGCGGAGGCCCGGTCGGTGCGTCAAGTCCCCGTTCGTGGAACCCTTCCCGGCGCCATGATCATGTTCCTGTGACGGTGAGGAATACCCGTCCGGCGGAACGACGAAACCCGGAGCCTGGGCAGGCCCCGGGTTTCGGCTGGTGAAACGCGAGATCAGAGGACGTCGGCGAGGTCCGAGAGCAGCGCGGCCTTCGGCTTGGCGCCGACGATCTGCTTCACCGGCTTGCCGCCCTGGAACAGGATCAGCGTCGGGATCGACATCACCTGGTAGTCACGCGCAGTGTTCGGGTTGGCGTCGATGTCGAGCTTCGCGACAGTCAGCTTCTCGCCGTTCTCCGCCGCGATCTCTTCGAGCACCGGGGCGACCATCTTGCACGGACCGCACCAGGTGGCCCAGAAGTCGACCAGCACGGGCTTCTCGCTCGTCAGGACGTCGTCGACGAAGGTCTTGTCGGTCACCGTCACGGTGTTGGCCATGGTGTCTCCTCCTGGGTGGTGAACGGATGCTGTGAAAGTCAGCTGGTGGTGGCGCCGTAGCCGCCGCCGACCAGCTCAGGGGTCTCCTGGGCGGTCTCGACACCGGCGTGCTCCGCCAGCCATCGTTCCGCGTCGATCGCCGCGGCGCAGCCCGAACCCGCGGCCGTGATCGCCTGCCGGTAAGTGCGGTCGACCAGGTCGCCTGCCGCGAAAACGCCGGGGAGGTTCGTGTACGAGGTCCGGCCCTTGGTGAGCACGTAGCCGTCCTCGTCGAGGTCCACCTGACCACGCACCAGTTCGCTGCGCGGGTCGTGACCGATCGCGACGAAGAACCCCGTCACGTCCAGCTGGGACTCCTCGCCGGTCACCGTGTCCTTGAGCTTCAGGCCTTCGACCTTGCCCTCACCCTCGACGCCGGTGATCTGCTTGTTGAGCGCCCACTTGATCTTCTCGTTCTCGCGGGCCCGGTCCAGCATGATCCGGGAGGCGCGGAACTCCTCGCGGCGGTGGACGATCGTGACGGACTTGGCGAACTTCGTCAGGAAGGTCGCCTCCTCCATCGCGGAGTCGCCGCCGCCGGCGACCACGATGTCGTGGTCGCGGAAGAAGAACCCGTCGCAGGTGGCACAGGCCGAAACACCGCGGCCGAGCAGTTCCTGCTCACCCGGGACGTTCAGGTAGCGGGCCGCGGCGCCCATCGAGAGCACGACCGCGCGGGCCGCGTAGCGCTTGCCGTTCGCGACGACGTACTTGACGTCACCGGTCAGCTCGACGGACTCGACGTCCTCCTGGCGCAGGTCGGCGCCGAAACGCTTGGCCTGCTCGCGCATCTCTTCCATGAGGTCGGGACCCTGGATGCCTTCGCGGAAGCCGGGGAAGTTCTCGACCTCCGTCGTCGTCATCAAGGCACCGCCGAACTGAGTGCCCTCGAACACCAGCGGTTCGAGCTGCGCTCGTGCCGCGTAGACAGCGGCGGTGTACCCCGCAGGACCCGACCCGACAACGATCAAGTTCCTGATTTCCTCGCCAGCCACCCGTGACCTCCGCTCGTAGTGACCTGTTCACCAGGCTCAACACGATCGTAAGGGCCGGTGTTCCCGGGGTGACCGGCGCTACTTCTCCCGGCTTGCGGCGGCGATGGCAAAGGTCCCTCGCTACCCGACCGGGAGCAAGGGACCTTTTCCTGGCGGCCGAAGGCAGCAGGGGACCTTTGTTACCGCTGTTACCGCCGCTATCGCTCTCCGCTGCTACTTCTGTCCGATGATCTTGTCGAAGAGGACCGACGCGTTGCCCGGGCCGCAGTCGGCACCGAAGGCGACGATGCGGAACTGGGCGAGCTTGCCTGTGGTGTAGATCACCATCACGCCGTCCTTGCCCGCGACGTTCACCGGCCGGATGCCCTCCGGCCGCACGTCGGGGTCCAGTCCGGCGGCTTCGACACAGGCGTCGAGGCGCTCCTCGGTCTTCAACGAGCCGAAGTCGCGGACGCCGATCGCCTTGCCGACGAGGGCCTCGGCCCCGCCGCCGTCTCCGCCGACCGACGAGCCGGTGGGGGCGGGCGGAGGCTGCGCGACGCCGCCCGGCGTCGACTGCTGCGTGGTCGGTACGACGATCGCGACGGCGGCGATGGCCGCCGCGGCCACGGTCGCTATCCCCGCGCCCCAGCCGATCCGCTTGTTCCGCTTCCGCCGTGCGGCCGCGAGGTCCACCACCGGGGCGACCTGCGCCTGCTGCCCTTCAGGTGCGCCTTGAAACGCAGGCGACGCCTGACGGGCCTGCATCTCGGCGGCCAGCGCCGCGTCGAGCCGCGCCGCGAACTCCGCGGGCATCGGAGCGACCGGCTCGTTCGCGAGTTCCGCGAGGTCGGCCGTCGTCGCTTCGAGTGCTTCGATGATCGCCAGTGCTTCGGGGTCGGCGTTCACCAAGGGCCAGAGTTCGGCCGCTTCTCGCTCGTCCAGCACACCTGCGTGCAGGTCGGCGAGCACATCGACAGACCACGGCGGACCGACGGTCCCACCGATCCCCCTGCTCTCGTCTGTCATCGTCCCTCCCCGTCACCCGGCGTGCCCTGAGGACGCCTGGCACCCCGTTCCGGGGTAGCGCGAACACGTTTGCTTTCGTGAGTTGGGACGTTCGCAATCGCATCGGGGTTCCGCAGATGTCCGAGAACCTTCGCGAGCTTTCCACGACCTCGAGCACACCTGCTCTTGACCGTGCCCTCGGCGATACCGAGCATTTTCGCCGTCTCGGCGACGGAGTATCCCTCGACGTCGACCAACACGATCGGGGCACGTTGCTCTTCGGGAAGCTGGTCGAGGGCTTCCTTGACGACGAGGCTCGTCTCGCGCTCGGACATCGAGTCGCGCGGTGAGGCGGGCTCGTTGAACTGCCCGGTTTCGGGCAGCGGAACGGTCGGTCTGGCCTTGCCCCGCCGGATGCGGTCGAGGCACGCGTTCACGACGATGCGGTGCAACCACGTCGTGACCTGTGATTCGGCTCTGAAGTTGCCCGCTGCGCGGAACGCGGAAATGAAGGCGTCCTGCAGGGCGTCCGCGGCTTCTTCCGGGTCCCGCACGGTGCGCAGGGCCACCGCCCACATGCGGTCTCGATGTCGCTGGACCAGTTCACTGAACGCGTGCGGGTCACCGGCGGCATGCGCCGCTATGAGATCCGCGTCCGTTGGAGCTGCAGCTGTCACCCGGGAGAGCCTACTGACCCCTTGATTTACCTCACCCCGCAGGCAGGAAGGTCAGCTCCTTGAGTTCGGTGATGAACTTCCCGTCCGCATCTTCACCCAGCTGAGTGATCCAGATGATGAAGTACTGACCCTGCTGCGGCTGCTGCAGCGCGATGGTCGATTCACCCGCCGCGAGATCCCCGGTGCCGACGACCTTGGTCTCGTCGAGCTTCGGGTTCTTCTTGTCGGCGGAGCGGATCTCGACCTTCGAGCCGGGGCTTGCCGAGTCGATCTTGATCTGGCTGAGGTTGATCGGGTCCTTGAAGGTCACGACCACCCCGACACCGTCCTTGAGCACCGGGAACTGCTTGTCGTACTCGTCGGTCTTCCAGGAGGTGCCCGCGTCGCCGTCGGTGGTGTTCTTGGCGCGGCCGGGGCTGTCGCCCTTGCTGCCCGGGTTGAAGACGGCGACCGCCGACGGCTTCACCGCGGCGCCCAAGGCGGGTGCCGGCGGCTGCTGGGTGGGCGGCGGCTGCTCGCCCGAAGGCGGCGGAGCCTGTGAAGACGACGACGCGGCGACGTTCAGGTTCGGGCCGCTGGACTTCGATTCGCCCTGGAACAGGTTGATCAGCATCATCCCGCCCCAGGCGAGGATGACCACGGTCGCGACGACCAGCACGGTCACGCCGAACGCCAGCTTCTTGCGCCGCGCGACGTCCTTGACCGGTTTCTTCGTCGTCCAGACCGTGCCGTCCGGCTCGGCCACCGCTTCTTCCTCGCCGACGGCCTTGATGAGCTGGGTGCGCTCCTCGGCTTCGGCGGCCTGGTCCAGGACGCGCAGGATGGCCGCGCTGGTGCGGATGCCGCCGTGGCCGCCGTCCTCGATGGTGCGGACGGCGAGCGAGGACAGCTCGACCGGCACCGTCGGGACCAGTGAGCGCGGCGGGATGACGCGGCCGGTCGGCGCGTGCGGCGCCGCCGGGATCGCGGCAGGCCCGCCGGGCAGGGCCCAGCGGCCGGTCAGCAGCAGGTACAGGACCGCGCCGAGTGCCTTGACGTCGTCGCGAAGGGTCGCTTCGGGCAGCGGACCGGGGAAGGCGAGCTTCAGCGCGCCGTCCGGGGTGAGCCGCAAACGCTGCGGATGATCGAGGCCGAGGACGAGACCGTTCTGGTGCGCGTGGTCGACGGCTTCCGCCAGCGCCTGCACCATCCTGGCCGCCGCGGCGGGCGCCACCGGGCGCTGCGACACCAGGTCGACCAGGTCGCTGCCCTTGGTCCATTCCGCCACGACAACACCGAGCAGTCCTTCACTCGAAGTGACGCCGCTGCCGAGGCTCAGCACGTCGAGGACGCGCGCGACCCCGCCGTGCCCGAACTTCGAAGCGTGCGCGGCACGCTCCAGCGTCCGGCGCGCGAGCCTCGCGGCCTCCGCGTCCGCCGGGTCGCCGACCAGCAGCGTCAGCGCGACATCACGCTTCAGCTGCCCGTCGCGCGCGCGCCAAAGATGCGCGGCGGCTCGTTCGTCCACCCCGAACTGTGCGAGCAGGCGATACCGGCCGTCACCGACGACCCGGCCAGGGGCCAGCGACCCGCCTTGGGCCCGGATGCCCACCTGGCTCGCCTCCCCTGCCTGTTCGCTCCGTCTCGTATCCACCGCACTCTCCCGCGTAGCTCCCGCCCCGAGGGTACCCAGAATACGACGCGTGAACGCGGGCCATCCGTGCGTGAATCGTTATCCGCGCTTGATCAACCGGGTG
This sequence comes from Amycolatopsis sp. lyj-84, assembly GCF_046549075.1. Lineage (NCBI taxonomy): Bacteria > Bacillati > Actinomycetota > Actinomycetes > Pseudonocardiales > Pseudonocardiaceae > Amycolatopsis > Amycolatopsis sp. lyj-84. The sequence continues at coordinate 910,513 of NZ_JAJPWO010000002.1, read as the reverse complement.
ATCCTCGCCGTGGCGGGCTTCAATTCCTCGACCTTCAAGGCCATGAGCACGCCGAACGACACCACGATGCCGACCATCGTCTGCAGCAGAAGTTTCACCCAGGCATGGAAAGTAGGCCCGAACGAGTCAGGGACGATCTGCCCGGCGAGCCAGGCCGCGCCGACTCCGAGCACACTCGCGACGACCGTGAAGAGGATCACCCCGAGAATCCGCTTGCTCCGGAGATTTCCGAGTGTCACCCACAGCCAAACCTGGCCGAGGATCGCGCCGACGACGAACGTGAGGCCGTTGACCATCATCACGCCGAGCACGATGTTGTCCGGCGAGAGCAACGCGGGGCACAGGTAGAGCAGCGGCACCTTGACCACGGTCATCACGATCATGATCAGCACCGGCGTCCGCGCGTCCTTCATCGCGTAGAACACCCGCATCTGCAGCATGACCAGCGCGTACGGCAGCAGCGCGAACGCACTGATCGCCAGCGCCTCGCCCATCCTCGACGCGTCTTCGACCCGGCCCTTGCCCAAGGTGAACAGGGCGATACCGACCGAACCGCCCACAACGGTCATCACCGCGGAAATCGGCAGGAGTGTCACCGTCGAGATCCGGGAGGCGTACGAGAGGTCGCCGATCAGCTTCTTGTGGTCGCCGTCGGCCGCCGCGCGGCTCATCCTCGGCATGATCGCGGTCAGCAACGACACCCCGATGACGCCGTACGGCAGCTGGAAGAGCAGCCACGCGTTGCTGTACGCGGTCACCCCGCCTTGCGAACCGCTGGTCAGCACCCGGGTCGTGATCGTGTACCCGACCTGGCTGACGGCGACGTAGCCGACGGTCCAGAGGGCGAGCCCGCCGAACTCCTTCATGCGCTTGTCGATGCCCCAGCGCCATTTGAACTTGAACCCGGACCGCAGCAGCGGCGGGATCAGCAGCACCGACTGCGCCACGATGCCCGCGGTCACGCCGAGGCCCAGCGTCAGCAGCTTCGGGTCGGTGATCGACACCGGATCGGTCGAGATGTTCCCCGGCATGATCCACACCACGAGGATCGTGAAGATGACGACCAGGTTGTTGATCACCGGCGCCCAGGCCGTCGGGCCGAAGATGCTCTTCGCGTTCAGCACCGCCGAGAGCAGGGCGAACACGCCGTAGAAGAAGATCTGCGGCAGCAGCAGGTACGCGAACGCGGTGACCAGGTCGGGATTCGCCTGTCCCTTGTCGTCCACGTAGAGCTTGGTGATCAGTGGCGCGGCGAGGACCGCGATGGTCGTCCCGACGACGAGCAGCGTGCCCGCCACCGTGACCAGTCGTTGGGTGTAGGCCTCGCCGCCGTCCTTGTCGTCCTGCGACCGCACGAGCAGCGGGACCACCAGGCTGGACAGCACGCCGCCCATCAGCAGTTCGAAGATGATGTTCGGCATCGTGTTGGCGACGTTGAACGAGTCGTTCTCCACCTGGGCGCCGATGGCCGCGACCAGCAGCAGCTTCCACGCGAAGCCGGTGATCCGGCTGATCAGCGAGGCGATCGCCATCCGGCCGCTGGACTTCGCGAGCGAGGGCGCCTTCGCCGGGGCGGCGACGTCTTGTTCGCCGGTCTCGCCCGGCCGCGGTTTGACCAGCGGCGCGTCCTTGATCGCAGGCATGACCTGCGTGGCGAGCTGGTCGTACGGGCGGAGGACGTCGGGGTCGGCGACCGGCCAGCGCGAGCCCATCGGCACACCGGGGGTGCGCGGGATGAACCGCGTCGCGTCGGGTTCGTCGCGCCGGTCCACCTGCCACGGGCGGACCGGTGGCGGCTGGCGGCGCCCGCGATGCGGCGGGGGCGGCGTCTGGTTCAGCGCCTGCGGCGTCTGTGGTGCCTGTGGCGCCGCCGGACGGCGCTGGGGCGGATTCTGAGCCGGGTTCTGGGTCGGCTGCGGAAGCGGCTGCCCCGGCGGGGGCGGAACCGGCTGACGACGGGTCGGCGGGGGCGGCGTCGGTGACGGAGCCTGCTGCCGGGGCGGCGCCTGGTTGGGCGGCGGGGGCGGCGGTGGGTTCTGGGGCGGCCTCAGCCGCCGTGTCTCGTCGTCTGGTCGGCCCGCGGCTCGCTGACGACGGCCGTCCACCGGCGGCGGGGGTGGCGGTGCCGCACGCCGCGGGCGCTCTCCGCGTTCGGGCGGGAGCTGCTGCGGGGGCGGCTGACGGCGTTCCGCGCGTTCAGGGCGTTCAGGACGTCCTGAACGCTCGGGGCGGCGCACTGGGCCATCGGTGCGACGGGGCGGCGGCGGAGTACCTTCGCGCCGGGGACGGCCTGCACGCTCGGGCGGTACACCCGGCTCTCTTTCCAACGTGCGCCCAATCCTCGGTGCTCGACTACGTGATGCCCGGCGGCATCGTTCGACCCAGGGTAATCGGCAACGGCCGGAAACACTTAAACCTGTGCGTCCTCGGTCACACGAGGGGCGGTTTCGTTCGCCCGATCGGCGCGGGAGTCCTTGATCCTCCGGTAGATCCGGCGGGACGAGAGCAGCAGCAGCGCGCCGGCCGCGGTGACGGTGATGATGATGGTGATCGCGCCGTACTCCGTGGAGGTCAGCTCGAACCGCGCGTCGGTGCCGAGTTTGGTCCCGTCGGGCGTGGTCAGGGACACGTCGACGCTGAACCGGCCCGCTCGCAGCGCCTCGACCGGGAGCAGCTGGTTGATGGCGCCGTTGGCCGGGACGGTCCGCTCCGGGACGGCCGCGGTGGATCGCAGGCCCAAATTGTTCTTGAGCACGATGCGTACGTTGACGCCGACCGGGAGGCCGTTGGTGACGTAGGCGGGCAACGGCGACGCGCCGGAAGCCAGCGCGATGGTCTGCTTCGGCCGCTCCACGGTCACCTGGCTGCGGATCGCCTCGAGGTCGCCGCGGGCGTTGCCGGTGGCGGTCCCGGCGTCCGCGCCGCGCCACGAGGTCGACGCGGCCCGGATGATGGCGAGCCGGACGGGGGCGATCACGTCGGCCGGATTCACCCGTTTCGTTGAATCCATCGTCATCGACGACGACAGGCCCAGGGTCTCGTTGTCGATCTGGGACATCCTCGCGGTGACGTCGCCGCTGGTCGCGGCCGAAACGTCCTGCGGGTCGTAGTTGACCGAGGCCGTCCCGGACGGGCTTTCGCCGAGCAGGTCGGGCAGCGGTGCCGACTTGGCGAGGCCTGTCGCGTAGAAGTCGCCCATCCGCTCCAGGAACGTGGTGAGCTCGGTGCCGGACGCGTCCCAGTGCCGCGGCGGGGCGATCAGCAGCCGTGAGCGTTCCTGCCCCGCGGCCTGCCCGCCGAGCCCGGCGCGGAAGGCGATCGCGCCGAGGCCGTTCTGGGTGCCCCCCGGGCCGTTCAGCGCGGACGTGATCAGCGCGTCGATCGGCTGCGCGCGGAGATCCGTCCCTTCGATCGCGACCCCACTCGAAAGAGGGGAATCGGACTGGAGCTTGCCGGAGTCGGTCAGCACGGTCTTGACGCCCGCCTTGCCGATCGCCTCGACGGTCTGCGAGTCGAGGGCGCCGCCCGGCCAGAGCACGCCGTCCTGCGGCTGGATGCCGAGCAGGTTCTTGATCGTCGCCGCGCCGCCGACCGCACTGGCCAGGAGCGCGGTGTCGGTGGCGTCGCCCGCCCGGACCTTCGTCAGCGCGGTGAGGTCGGCGTCGGCGAACGGGAGGGTGACCACGCACCGGCCCGCGACCAGGGCTTTCAGCTGACCGAGCCAGTTCTTCGCGGCGTCGACGCCCCTACCGGGGACGGGAGCGCCGCCGTTGGCGACCTGGTAGCCGCGGGTCATCCCGTCCACGGTCGCGACCAGGTCGGGATCGATGGCCAGGCACAACGACGACGAGACCTTCGTGTCGGCCTCCGCCGCCCGTGCCGCCGCGACCAGCGAGTCCAGCCGCCCCCCGGCGCCCAGCTCACCGGCCAGCCGCTCGTCGGCCAGAGTCAGCGGACCGCCGAGCGGGGACGAGACGACGTGGACGGTGCTGTTCGCGATCGGCCACAGCAGGCTCGCCGACGGCACCGAGGGCGCTGTCGGCGGACGCGACGAGGGCGCTTTGCCGGGGACACCGAGCACCGGCATCAGCAGGCTGACCGCCGCGAGCCGTTCCGCGCCGCCGAACTCCGGGGTGCCGTTGACGTTGACCAGCAGCGGGTACACGCCGGGCTTCGCGAACTGCAGCTTCGAGGACTGGCCGAGCGGGATGTTCAGGTTCAGCGTCGCGCTCTGACCCGCTTCCAGGCTGTCCGGTTCGAGGTCGACGAACTCGGTCGCGGACTGGTCCTTGAACTTCCCGCCGGCGAGCACGTCGCCGATCTGCTGCTCGCTCTGCAGCCGGGTGCCCTGCTGCAGCCGGACGCTGAGCTTGCGGATCGGCCGGTCGCCGACGTTGGTGACCCGGCCGGTGACGATGAGTGACGTCGAGTTCGTGCCGATCACGCGGGGGTTCAGCTGGTCGAGGTCCACGCGCAGCCGGGGCTGCTCCTGCGCCTGCGCGACCGCGCCGAACAACGCGGGCAGTGCCAGGAACAGGATCGACAGGACAGTGGCGGCAAGCCGCTTCACTCAGGTGCTCCCTCGGCGGTGTGCTGTTGCGCGAAGAGTTCTTTGGCCTTCCGGACCAGCTTGCGCTCGTCGGAGTAGGCGAGGGTGGTCTCCAGGTCGGCGAGCGGCACCCAGGCGACCTCGGTCACCTCGACATCCTCGTCCGAAAGTTCGCCGCCGGTGGATTCCAGGATGAAATGGTGCACCGTCTTGTGCACCCGTCGTCGCTCGGCCACGAACCAGTAGTCGATGGTGCCGAGGGGCTCGAGGACCCGCGCGGAGATGCCGGTCTCTTCCTTCACCTCGCGCACCGCGGTCTGCTCCACCGTCTCACCGTCCTCGATGTGGCCCTTCGGCAGCGACCACAGCAGTCTGCCGTGCCTGTCGAGCCGCCCGATCAGCGCGGCGTTGGCCCGCTCGACGTCGACGACGAGGCCGCCGGCCGAGGTTTCGTCGACCGTGGTCAGCCGCCTTCCCCGCCTGCGCCTCCGCCGGCGGCCCGGCTTCGAAGCGCCGGAGCGGCCGGCTGATCCAGACATGCTGCGATGCTAGAGCAAACGGCGGTACGGGTACGCTGGCTCTCCGTGCCCGTGTTGGGCCGGGTCGTAGTAAGTGTCTCGGTAAGTACATCCAAATCGTGGTGGGATTGTCGTGAACAAGGTGGTCGCCGGGCAGGCGATTGCGGGGAAGAGCACTGCGATGCAGAACGCTGTGACGGAGCTGATGCGCATCTCCCCGCTGGCGGACGAGCTCGCGAAGCTCTTCGCCAAGGCGGGTTACAAGCTGTACCTCGTCGGCGGGAGCGTCCGCGACATGATGCTCGACAGGCTGTCGAGCGACCTCGACTTCACCACCGACGCGCGGCCGGACCAGGTGCTCAAGATCGTCGGTGCCTGGGGCGACGCGGTGTGGGACGTCGGTATCGCGTTCGGCACGGTCGGCGTGACCAAACAGGGCATGACCCTGGAGATCACCACGTTCCGCGCGGACAACTACGACCGCGTCGGCCGCAATCCCGAGGTCACCTTCGGCGACAGCATCGACGGCGATCTGCTCCGCCGTGACTTCACGGTCAACGCGATGGCGATCGACCTGGCGAACCAGACCTTCGTCGACCCGTACGACGGGCTCCAGGCGTTGCGGGACCGGGTGCTCGACACGCCCGCGACCCCGCAGGAGTCCTTCGCCGACGATCCGCTGCGCATGCTGCGGGCCGCGCGGTTCTCCGCGCAGCTCGGCTTCACCGCGGCGCCGCGGGTGATCGACGCGATGACGTCGATGGCCGAGGAGATCGACCGGATCACCGCCGAGCGCGTCCAGGCCGAGCTGTCGAAACTGCTGCTGGCGGACGACCCCCGGCCGGGTATCGAGCTGCTGGTCGACACCCGCCTCGCCGACCGCGTGGTGCCCGAGGTGCCCGGGATGCGGCTGGCGATCGACGAGCACCACCAGCACAAGGACGTCTACCAGCACTCGCTGACCGTGCTCGCGCAGGCGATCGACCTGGAGAAAACGCACGAACCGACGTCCGAGCCGGATCTGATCCTGCGGCTCGCGGCGCTCCTGCACGACGTCGGCAAGCCCGCGACGCGCGAGTTCCAGCCCGGCGGCGGCGTGAGCTTCCACCATCACGAGGTCGTCGGCGCGAAGATGGCGCGCAAGCGTTTGCGTGCCCTGAAGTTCTCGAAGGAGATCATTCAGGACGTCAGCCAGCTCGTGTTCCTGCACCTGCGGTTCCACGGGTACGGCAAGGGCGAGTGGACCGATTCGGCGGTGCGGCGCTACGTCACCGACGCGGGTGACCTGCTGCCCCGGCTGCACAAGCTGGTGCGCGCGGACTGCACCACGCGCAACCGGAAGAAGGCGGCCGCGCTGCAGGCGACGTACGACGACCTCGAGCGGCGGATCGAAACGATCCAGGCGCAGGAGGACCTCGACCGGGTCCGGCCGGACCTCAACGGCGAGGAGATCATGCGGATCCTCGACCTCAAGCCGGGGCCGGACGTCGGCAAGGCGTGGAAGCACCTGAAGGAACTGCGGCTCGACCGCGGTCCGCTGGAGCACGACGACGCCGTCGCCGAATTGAAGAAGTGGGCCGCCGAGAACGGTGTCGGCGGCTAGCGTCTTCACCCATGGGGGTCAGAGCGAAGCTCGCCATCGGCCTGGTGGTGCTGGCGCTGGTCGCGACCTGCGCGGGTATCGCGGTGTTCTCCGGCCGTCCGGTCGCCGCGCCGGTGCCGAAGGACTTCTCGTGCGATCCGAAGCCGGTCCAGGCTGTCGTCTTCGCGCAGCCGGCCGAACCCGCCCCGCCACTGCGCCGCGACGGATTCGACGAGCTGTTCCGGACCGGCCGTGAGGTCCTGGCGGGCAAGGAACCCGCCGTCGTGGAGGTCGTCGAACTCGGCGCCCTCGACCTGCCCAGCGGCCGGGTGCTCGGCGGCGACCCGACCACCATCAACGACCTCACCGAGCCGCCGGTGCCGTTCGTCGTCCGCGTGCCGCCGGGGGCGTACCCGGTTTCCGTGGCGAAGGTCCGGATCGCGGGTCCCACCGAGCACCTGCGGGTCGTGGCGGCCCGGCTGACGATCCGGCCGGAGCCGGTCACCCGCTGGGAGCTCGCGCTGGTCAAGGGCGAGGATCCGGCGAAACTGGGGCCGAACGAGTTCTACGGATACGGCGTCGACGCCGGGCTCGGCGCCTTCGTCGACGCGGACGCGGTCCCGGCGCTGTGCCGTCTCGTCGGAGAAGACCTGGAAGGTCCGCTGATCAAGGCGCTCGACGGTCCGGAGGCGGCACTCGTCCGCGATCCGGTCAGCGGGCTGAACGTCTCCGCGTTCGGCTCCGGCTGGGGAGACGGCAGCTATCCGACCTGGATCGGCTACACGGCGAAGGGCGATGTCGCCCGGTTCGTCACGGATTTCCACGTCATCAGCTGAGATAAACACCGTTGGTCTCTGGATCCACATGGAGTAAACGGCGATACTCCTGCCGGTGCTCCTGGTAGGGGGAAAATCCATGGCGAAGCGGCCGCCCAGTTTTCTGGTGACGTTGCTGCGTCGAGGCGCGCCCGCGCTGGCCACGGCGACGAGTGAGCTGTCCGACGAGGTCGGCGACCCGACGCCGATCCGCGCGCTCCGGCGCATCCAGCAGATGTCGGGTCCCGTCGACCCGGCGCATCGCGACAACCTCCTGCTCCGGGCCGCCCGCTACGTCGCGCTCGTCCCACTGGTCTACCGGCTCTTCGCGGTTCCCGGCGCGTTCGGCGTCTACGTCTCCGCGCACGGCATGACCGGGATCGGCCCGGTCGGGCTGGTGACGCTGGGGTCGGTCGCGCTGAGCCTGTACGGGATCCGCTGGATGCTGCGCTCGGCGCCGTTCCAGCCGCACCACGCGGCCCGGCTGCTGGCCGTCGACCTCGTGTTCACGCTGCTCGCGCCGCTGGCCATCGGCGCGCTCGTGCCGGGTTCGGTGTTCACCGAGGCGATGGCGGTGCCCGGCAAACATCTGCTCGGCGAGGTCGCGTTGCTGGCACTGGCGCTGGGCATGCCCGCCGCCGCGGCACTGGCCATCGTCGGCTTCCCGATCCGGATGCTCGCGTCCCTGTTCGCCACCGGCCACGGCGCGCCCGGCGACGCGCTGGCCACCTTCCCGTCGATCCTCGGCGTGCTCTTCACCGCGACCGGAGCGCTCGTGCTGATCGGGCTCGGCACGCGGCTCGCCCTCGCGTACGGCATCCGCAACGGACGGCTCGCCGAACGCGCCCGCCAGCACCGGGTGCTGCACGACTCCGTGCTGCAGACCCTCGAAGCGATCGCGCTGGCCAACAAGGAAGACCCGGCCGAGCGGCTCGCCGAGGTGCAGCGGCTCGCGCGGGCGCAGTCGATGGAGCTGCGGCAGACGATCGAGACCGAGGCTTCGGAACGGTCGGAGGCAGGCTCCCGGCCACTGGGCGAGAAACTGGCGTCGCTGGCGGCGGAGATGGCGCGGGACGGCCTGCGCGCCCAGCTCGTGATCGCCGAACTCGACGACGACACCCTCTCGGAGGTCCGGCAGATCGCCATCCGCGACGCCGTCCGCGAGTCCCTGCGCAACACCCTCAAGCACGCGGGGACGGACAAGGTCGTCGTGCGCGTCGAAGAGCAGGAAGGCGGCGTCGCGGTGATCACCCGCGATCACGGTGCCGGGTTCAGTCTCGACTCCCGGCCCGCCGGTTTCGGGATCAGCGAGTCCATCACCGCCCGGTTGAACGAGGTCGGCGGGACCGCCAGGGTGGAGTCCGCTCCGGGCAATGGCACCAGAGTCACCCTCTGGGTGCCGTTCTGACGGTAAACAGGAGAACATGAAGAAAACGGACGTCCTGGCCAAAGCGCTCACCGCGTACCGCGACGGTGACCGGGCCAAGGCAGCTGACCTCGCCGAGCGGGCCGGATCCACGCTCGGCATCGAACTGCACCGGTACCTGACCGAAGGCGGCGGCGGAGGTGTCTACGACCAGCCCGCCGCGTTCACCGCGTTCATCCGCGGCGGCGGGAACGTCAAGCTCTACCGCCAACTCAGCGCGATGCTCGCCAAGCGCTACGGAAGCGTCGGCTCACTGCTCGACCTCGGCTGTGGCGACGGGCTCGCCGTCATCCCCGCCCTCGAACAGGCGGACCGGCAGCCGGGCCGGATCGACCTCGTCGAGCCGTCGGGCGCGCTGCTCGCCGAAACGCGCAAGCACCTCGACGGCACCCACGGTCTGCATACCTGGGACGACACCGCGCAGGAGTTCCTCGCCCGTGACGACGACAGGCAGTGGCAGCTGACGCAGTCGACCTTCGCGCTCCAGTCGATCCCGACCGCCGAGCGCACCGAGGTCCTGCGGGCGCTCAGGCCCCGCACCGCCTGCCTGGTGCTCGCCGAGTTCGACGTGCCCGAGTACGACGAAGACTCCGACGAGTACCTGCTTTCGCTGGTCACGCGCTACGAACGCGGGATCTCGGAGTACGGCAAGGAGGCGTCGCTGGTGGCGCAGGGATTCCTGCTGCCGATCCTGCTGGGCCTGGTCAAACCTGGCGCGGACCGGACGAACTGGGAGCAGCCCGCCACCGATTGGGCTTCGCAGCTCAAGGAAGCGGGCTTCACCGGCATCCGGATCGAGCCGCTGGCCGACTACTGGTGGTCTCCCGCGGTGCTCATCACCGCGTCCTGAGTTTGGCTACGTTGGGGGCATGGGGATCTTGCTTTCCGCGCTCGAACTCGCCGTCGTCGAAGAGGGCCGCGCGGCCACCGAAGTACTCGCGTCGACGGCCGCCGTCGCCGGGAAACTGGAGGAACTGGGATATCACCGGGTCTGGATCGCGGAGCATCACGGTTCGCCCGCCATCGCGACGTCCTCGCCGCCGGTGCTGGCCGCGCATCTGGCGGCGGTGACGTCGGCCATCCGGATCGGGTCCGGCGGGGTGATGGCGCCGAACCACGCCCCGCTCGCGATCGCCGAGCAGTTCGCGACGCTTTCCGCGCTGCACCCCGGCCGGATCGACCTCGGCGTCGGGCGTGGTCCCGGCACCTTCGACGAGAAGATCATCCGCGCGCTGCGGCGGGGCGCGGATCCGGCGACGGACGACGAGTACCGCGCCGACGTCGCCGAGCTGCTGCGGCACCTGGCCGGGGAGACCGGGATCCGGGTGCTGCCCGGCGAGGTGCCGACGCCGGAACCGTGGCTGCTGTGTTCGAGCGCGGCCGGTGCCGGGCTCGCCGCCGAGCTCGGCCTGCCGATCGCGGTCGCGCACCACATCCGCCCGCAGAACACGGCCGAGGTACTGCAGGCCTACCGGGAGAACTTCAAGCCGTCCCAGTGGCGCGAGAAGCCGTACGTGATCCTCTGCGTCGAGACCATCTGCGCGGACACGGACGCCGAAGCGGCGTACCTCGCCGGTCCGTGCGCGGTGATCAAGTCGTACCTGCTCAAGGGTGAAGGTGGTGATCTCGCCTTCCCGACCTTGCGGCAGGCGGCGGCCCACGAGTTCGCGCCGGAGTCGGCGGAGCTGATCGCGCAGTTCACCGCCGTGCAGGCGCACGGCGGGCCGGAGAAGGCGGTGAGTTCGCTGAAGAACCTCGCCGAGGCCACCGGTGCCGACGAGCTGATGCTGACGACACCGGTGTACGACCCGGGTGCGCGGGCGAGGTCCTACGAACTCGTCGCCAAGGCGTTCTAGGACCGCATCCAGAGGACTAAACGGTCACTGGACCCGCGAAAGCGCGCCTGTTTCGAGGTGCTGGGCGATCGGCCGGGGCAGCACGTAGGCCACGGCCCCGCCCGGCGTCCCGTTCCACGGCGCGGTGATCCCGGTGACCACGCGCAGCGGCCGCAGGACGCGGTACAGGCGGTGTTCCCGTTCGCGGTCCGCGGCCAGCGACGTCTCGACGAACCGCGCCGGCTCGGCGTGCACGAGGTTGCCGGTCTCGTTCCCGAACCGCTGCACGGTGGTGCCAGCCGGCAGCACGACGATCCGCTTGCGGCGGAAGAAGTTCAGCGGCGGCTCGCCCCGCAACGGCAGGATCGGCCAGTCGGCCGGGTTGTCGGCCTCCTCGCTCGCGCCCACGGTGGCCCGTGCCGGATACAGCAGCAGGGTGCCGAGGAAGAACCGCGCCGCCTCTTCGAGCTTGGCGAACGCCACCGGCTCGTCCGTCGGCGGACGCGAGACCTCCCAGCCGTTCTCGGCGCGGCGCAGGGTCCAGAGCCCCGGTTCCGGGACCGCGTTGGCGCCGATCCGGTAGGACGTCGGCGCGACCCCGTGCTCGGCCAGCCGCTGGTACAGGACGTCCAGCACCTCGACGGCGCGGATGTCGCGGCCAGGCTCGCCGTCACGTTCGACGCGGGTGCGGACGCTTTCGTCCGGCAGATCCGCTTCGGTCTGCGGCGGCCGCGGTTTGCCGACGATCTCCGCCTCGGCGGTCGCCCGCACCAGCTCGCCGACCAGCGGCGGCCGGAACCCGGCGGCCCGGATGTGCTCGACCAGTTCCGGCTCCGGCGGCACCCCGTACTTGCGCAGGTAGTGCGGGACGGCCGCGGGCCAGATCCAGACGCCGTCGGTGTGGAACGCGTTCGGCACGTCCGGCGGGCCGTTCGGGGTGAAGATGTCGGGCTGCGGACCCGGCCGGGACAGCGCCACCGGCGAGCGGAAGAGGTAGTCCAGCACGCCGCGGACCTGGTCCGGCGGCACCGGCGGCCGGTTGACGACCGGGCGTTCGCCCTCGTTGTGCGCGTCGGCGATCTTCGCGTGCCGGAACGCCACGTCCAGCGGCAGCCCGGCCTTGGCCGCGAGCCAGGCCGGGACGTGCTTGTGATCGCGCGGGAAGATCGCGAGCTCGGTCGCGTACGCGCGGGGCGTCGGCTTCCCGCCCTCGTTCGGCGCGAGCCGCCAGGTCGGTTCCTGTTCGGCGTCGAAGTCGAAGTCGAAATGCGATTCCGAGTCCAGCGTGAAGGTGCCCTGGAACCAGGTGCCGGTCTCGGGGGTGTGCATCGCCGCGCGCAGCCGCGCGAACAGCGTGCCGAGCTCCGGCGGCGCCGCGATCGACACCGAAACCGGGCCGTTGCCCTCGTCGCCGACCGAGCGGACCTCGAGTTCGGCGTAGTCCCCGACCTGCCGGAACTGGGCGCCGACGCGCTGCCAGCCCGGCGGCAGCACCCGCAGCAGGGTCCGGCCGATGGCGCGCAGCAGCGGGGGCTGGTCGCCCGTGCCGATCTCCGGCCGGGCTTCCGGCGTCTCGACGAAGTCGTGCCTGGTCTGCCACAGCGCCGTCAGCCGTGACGGCGCGGCCGTGGTCGAGAAGTCCGTCAGGCCCAGTTCGGCCGCGCGGGCCGCGTCCTCGCCCGCCCAGCGCAGGGTCAGATCGCCGCCGCCGGTGTGCGGCGCGATCTGGAAGTGCTCGTCGTCGAACCGGCCGTGCGTCTGCAGGCTGAAGGTCGCGCCGACCTCGCCGTTCAGCACCACCCGGGCGGCGCGGCCGTCCCACTCACGATCGAAGCCCTCGGGCGCCGCTTCCCCCGGCGGCGCGATGAGCAGCAGCGTGCCGTCTTCGGTCGACCGCTGGGCCGCGAAGACGGTTTCCCCCCAGACGGCGTACAGGCCGTCCGGCCGCTCCGCCGCTTGAACCCGGTAACGCACGATGTGTCCCCTCCCCAAGTTCCCCAAACCGGAGGTAAATCTAGTGGGCCGGATAGCGGGCGTACCACCGGTCGTCACCCGGCGCGTTCCCGCCGAACTCCGCGAGCGCGTCGTCCGCCAGCGCACCGATCACCCCGGACAGTTCCAGCTTCGAGACCCAATCCGTGTCGAGTTCTTCCTCTCCGTACATCGCGCCGACGAGGTTCCCGCAGATCGATCCGGTCGAGTCGCTGTCCCCGCTGTGGTTCACGGACGCGAGCAGCGCGGTGTTCGGATCCGTGGTGGTCAGGGCGACGTAGACCGACATCGAGAGCGCCGTTTCGCCGATGTTCCCCTGTCCGAGCGTCTCGAGCTTCTCCGGCGTCGGGGCTCCCTTCTCGGCCAGGGCGAGCGCCTCGTCCAGCGCGACGCTCTGCTCCTCGTGCCCCGGATACTTCTCCAGTTCGGCACGGGCGATCGCGACGGCGTCGAGCAACGGTCTCCCGAGCAGCAGTTCGTGCACGATCACCGCGAAAGCCCCCGACGAGAGATACCCGCTCGGGTGACCGTGGGTCAGCGCCGCGCACTCGGCACCGAGCCGGAACACCTCGGCGAGATCGTCCGACCACAGCGCGATGGGCGCTACGCGCATGACCCCGCCGCAGCCCTTCGAGTTGTTCACCGGCTTGTCCATGCCGGCGCGCACGCCCGTCTTGCCGTACGCCTCCAGCTCGCTGAAGCAGGTGAGACCGGGCGCGCGACGGCTGAACAGCTCGCGGTTGGTGATCAGCCAGCCGTCCGGTTCCGTGCTCGTGTTCTCCGGGCCGCGTGCCCGTTCCCACGAGACGCCCTGGGTGTGCAGCCAGCGCTGGTAGGCCAGCTGGAGCGACTGCTCGACCGGAACCGTGCCGTGGTGGGCTCTGATCAGGCCCTCGACGGTGAACAGCGTCATCTGGGTGTCGTCGGTGATCCGCCCGAGCCCGCCGTACGCGGGGATGAGGCCGGTGATCCCGTCGGGGCCGGCGATCTCCCGGATGCGGTCGATCGAGTCGAACTCGGTCTTCGCGCCGAGCGCGTCGCCGAGAGCCCCGGCGAAGAGGCTGCCGCGCAGCCGCGAACGGGTCGCCGGATCGTGAAGCCACTCGCGCATTGGTCTACTGATCTCCTCGTGGGTACCGCTTCGCGTCCCAGCGGCGCCGCTCTTCGGGCTCGCGGGGCAGGCCGAACCGGTTGAAGTAGTAATAAGCGTCGCCCGCCAGGCCGTCGACGACGCCGAGGCCGGAATACGCGGCGAGCCACGACTCCGGCAGACCGGGCACGGTGAGCCTGGCACCCACCATCGCCCCGGTCAGCGCCGCGGTCACCGAGCCGCCGCGAGCGGCCAGCGCCAGTGCCGCCTCGGGGTCGTGGCCCCGTTTGGCGGCGGCGAACAACGCCCTGCCCAGCACCGAAAGCGGCGTCCGGCCGTCCCCGATGCTGTCGAACTGTTCGACGTCTTCGCCGTCGATGTCGTTCCTGAGGTCGAGCACGGTCTTGACCAGGTCGCCGACCTCGCCGTTGTACTCGTCGAAGCCTTCGAGGAAGTTCGCCACCGCGGGCTGGCCGTTCCGGGCCGCCAACTGGGCGCGGAACAGGTTCACCAGCAGGTCGGCGCCGTGGACGACTTCGTGGCCCGCCGCGGAACCGACCAGCTCACGGACCACCTTCATCGCGTAGACGGCGTTGTCGGCGGGACCTTCCACGCCACCGGTCACCGTCGCGGCGAGCGCTGTCGCCAGCATCGTCGAGAACTCGGCGGGAGCCGGGCCCGCGCCTTCGGTGGCCTTGGCGACCCAGCCGTCCGGCCGTCCGCCCGCGGGCAGCGACGCCGGGATCTCGGCCTTGTCCGGGGTCGGATCCAGGCCGCGGATCACCGATTCGGTGTGGAACAGCAGTTGCCGGGTCAGCCCGCCGAGCGGCAACCCGTCCGCCGGGTCCGCGCCGGAGCCGAGTGCGTCTCCAAGCGCGAAGCCGACGTAAGCGCCGAGAAGCCGCGGGTACGCGAAGCTGCCGACAGGGATCGTCGGGTTGTAGAACTTGCCGAACGTCCAGGCGGCCGGACGCGGTTCGCCGTCGTCGTAAAAGTGCGTGACCAGGCCGTTGGCGAACAGGTCTTCGGGCAGTTCCGGCAGCGGACGGCCGTCGTGCTTCGCCCGGGAGCGCTCGAACGACAGCGTCGCGGCACGGACGTAGCGGGTGAGCTCGTCGGCGCTCAGGGGGTAGCCGTTGTCCCTGGCCTGGTCGACGAGGCTGCGCAGGTTCGCGACGGCGGCGCCGTCGTACTCCCCGCTGAAGTAGGCGGGGCGCCCGACGGATTCGGGGCGCTCGGTGCCCTTCGGGAGTTCGAGGTCGGCGACCTGCCGCAGCGTCTCCGGGTAGACGTTGAAGGTCTCGGGCCTGCCCGGGTTGACCAGGAGGCCGACCCCGGGAGTGTCCTTGGCGCGTCGCAGGAGCACACGGGGCTGGATCCGCTGCCACATCGTGTACTCGGACGGGATCTGCGCCTCGGAGGTGTAGACGACGAACCTCGCGCCCGCGTCACCGAAGTCGCGGACCTGCAGGTGGCCGTCCTTCGCCGGGGCGAGCACGTCGAGATCGAGCATCCAGTGGACGAACTCTTCCGGCGTGATCCATTCGACGCGGAGGTAGCCGAGAAGCGTCTCGACCTCGCTCTCCGGCTTCGGCCGCCCGGAGAACCGCGGCCCCGGCCGGTGATCCGGATTCGCGCGGACGGCGCCGGTCGGCTCGCCGTACAGCGTGTGCTGGTCCCAGCGCAGGATCGCGGCCTTCGGGACGGGCAGACCGGGCACCACGGCCGGATCGAACTCGGGATCGACGACCTCGACCCAGCGGGTGAACGCGTCGTCGTCGCCGTCGCCGCCCGCCGCCGAAACCGCCATCAGCTCCAGGTCGAGCCGGATTTCCCCGCCGTCGTCCGGCACGAAGGCGACCGGGCTGGGGAACAGCCCGGCGCCGGGGTCGGTCCCGTCGAGCCAGCCGACGGAGTTGTAGGTGACGTTCCAGCCGTCGGTCGCGCGCACGACGTACTCGCGGCGGACCCGCAGCGCGCCGGTCCCCTCCCCACCTCGGCCCGTCAGCCACTCCTCGACGCGGCTGACGGCTTCCTCT
Source organism: Amycolatopsis sp. lyj-84 (assembly GCF_046549075.1). Taxonomy (NCBI): domain Bacteria; kingdom Bacillati; phylum Actinomycetota; class Actinomycetes; order Pseudonocardiales; family Pseudonocardiaceae; genus Amycolatopsis; species Amycolatopsis sp. lyj-84. Next base: position 894,667 of record NZ_JAJPWO010000002.1, on the reverse strand, counting down.
TCGTTCATCGTCCCCATTCCAGATTCACCAGCGCGGATACCGCTGGGCCCAGCCGTCGACCTCGTGCAGCGCCGAATGGCGGTCGAAGTGCCAGAACGCGTCCGTCGCGATGTTCTCCACCAGGTACCGCAGTTCCAGCTGCTCGACCCACTTCTGCGGCAGACCGGGAATGCCGGTGCGGGCGCCGAGCAGCGCACCGGCGATCGCGCCGGTGATGGCGCTGCGGCCCGAGTGGTTGACCGCCCGTAGCAGCGCCTGCTCCGGGTAGTTCTCGAAACCGGACAGCGCCGCGAACGCGCGGCCCAGCACCGAAAGCGTGCCCTTGCCGTCGCCGATCAGTTCCGGGACGCGCAGATCGGGCAGGCCGTGTTTGCCGAAGAACGGCACCGATTCCGCGACCATCGCCTTGAGATCCGCCCAGACCGGCCCCCGCTGGTGCGGGTTCTGCTCGGTGAAGATCTCGCGGGAGGTGTTCCAGATCGGGTAGCTGAACGCCTCCGAGGTCAGCGCGGGTTCGAACAGCCAGGTCAGGTAGGTCGCCGCCTCGACGTCGATCTCCCCGGGATGGGTGACCGAAACGAGGTCGCGCACCGCCTGGCGGACCCCGCCGCTCATCGCGGTGCCGGGCCCGGCCGCGGTCATCGCCGCCGGCAGCGCCGCGACCAGCGCGTCCGGCCCGCTCAGCGGCATCGCTGTCGGCGAGATGGTCGCCAGCGCGTGGTACGCGTTCAGTTCGGCGTCGTCGGGGGTGCGGCGGACGCGGAGCTCCGGCACCTTCACCAGCCAGCCGTCGGCGTTGTCCAGCGGTGCGCCCTGGGTGTGCAGCCAGCGCATCAGCGAGTTTCGGGCGACCGTCCCGAGCGCCTGTTCCGCACTGCGGTTCTCCGGCTGCTCGCGATGCGGGCTGCGGATCACCGCCTCGGTGTAGAACAGCAGCCGCTGGGTGAGCGGCCCGATCCGGCCGGGCAGATCGAACGCGACCGGCAGGTCGGTGACCCCGTCCGGGCCGTAGGTGCCGTGGATCTCGTCGAGCCGCATCCGGTCGACGGCCGCCCCGAGCGCCTCGCCGAGCGCGAAGCCCACGAAGGCGCCCGTGACGCGCTGCCAGCCGTAGCGCGAGCTGGAGCGGTCTCGCTCGAAGTACTTGCCGAAGGTGTCCAGGCGCGGCTGGATCTGCCCTTCGTTGTCGTAGCTCGGGGCCAGCCCGTTCGCCCGCAGGTCGTTCGGACGGCCGCGCGGCGGTTCCGGCCGCTTGAGCGCCGCCAACCACGACTGGCCGAGGACGGTCTTCTGGCATTCCTCGACGGTCAGTTCGAAGCCGCGGCGGCGGGCACGTTCGGCGGCGGGCAGCGGCGGCTTCACCGGTTCGGGCAGGCCCATCTTCGCGGCGGTTTCGGCGGCGAGGGTCTCCAGTTCCGGATCCGCTTCCGGGCAGCGTTCGTTGACGTCGACCGGGGTGTCCCGGCGCGGGAACTTGGCCGCGGTCCCGGCGAGTTCCGCGCCGCCGACGTCCTCGAACGTCGCGGGCCCGCCGTTGATCACGAGGTTCGGCGGGCTCTCGTACCCGGCCAGCGTGGCGATGTCGACCTTCCAGTACCCGTGCTCGCGGGACGGGAGGTTCCTGGACGAGCTGAACACCCTCAGCTCGGCGCGTTCCTCGTTGAAGTAGAAGCGTTCCGTCTTGCCCGACGCCAGGTCCAGCGGGACGTAGACCTCGCAGCGCAGCAGCCCGATGAGCAGCTGTTCCCTGGTCAGCCAGCCGACGCTGGCGAACGACAGCAGCGTTTCGAGCTTGTTCTCCGGCTTCGGGTAACCGCGGCGGACCGGACCGGCCTTGTATTCGGGGTTCTCCCGTTCCTGCCCGGTCTGCACGCCGTCCGCGTTGACCTGGACCCAGCCCGCGACCACCGCGGGCGGGACCCCGAGGTCACCGAGCCCGGCTTTGGCGTATTCGGGGTCGACGACCTCGCGCCACGCCTCCTGACCGGGGAACGCGACCGGGACGCTGAGCCCGCCGGGCTGCGGATGCGCCTGGCGCAGCTCGCCGTCCGGCTCGCGGACGATCACCGACGGCGGCGGGAAGATCTCCTTCTCGGCATGACCCTCGTCGAGGAAGGCGATCGTGTTGTAGGGGACCGACCAGCCCTCGGGGATGCGCAGGACCTTTTCGTGGTGCACGCGCAGGCCGGCGCCGCCCGGTGCGGACACGTCCGGACCGTGGACCGCGCGCAGCCACTCTTCGACCTTGGCTACCGCTTCCGCCGATTCCACCTACTCGATCCTCTCCAGGCTGCCGTCGGACACGTGCTCGGCGATGGTCCTCGGGAGCACGTAGGCCACCGCCCCACCAGGCATGTTCGCCCAAGGGACGGTGACTCCGGTGATCACGTGGAGCGGGCGGCGCAGCCGATAGGTCCCACCGGCGCGCTCCCGTTCCAGCGGCAGGGACGTCGTGGCGAACCGTACCCCTCCGTGATGAACCAGATTGCCGGTTTCCTCGCCGAACCGCAGTACGACCGTACCGGCGACCATCCGGCTGACGCGCTTGTTGCGGAGCAAGGTGAGGGGAGGCTCACCCGCCGCCGCCTGCACCGGCCAGTCGGCGAGTTCCTTCGCGGTCTCCAACGGTGTTTCGTGTCCGGCCGTCATCCTCGCCGGATGCAGCAGGACGGCGCCGAGGAGCTGATGCGCCGCGTCTTCGAGCTTGTCGAAGTACTTCGGCGACACCGGGACGCCGCCCGAGTACGCGGCGACCTCCCAGCCCTTCTCGGTGAAGTTGAGGCACCAGGCGCCGTCGGCGCGGTCGCCGATGCGGTACGCCTCGGGCCAGACGGCGTGCTCGCCGAGCCTGCTGACCAGCACGACCAGGAGTTCTTCGTCGGCCAGCGACGGATTCGGCGACGTCTCCAGCTCCGCGGCGATGTCGCCCTCGGTCTTCTTGACGTCGGAGCGGCCCGGTTTCGGCCTCGGCTTGCCGAGCAGGTCCGCCTCCGCCGTCCGCCGTACGAGGTGCTCGACGTACGGCGGCTGGAACCGCTGGCCCCGGATGTGCGCGACCAGCTCCGGTTCCGGCGGGATCCCGTATTTCCGCAGGTAGTGCGGCACGGACGCGTGCCAGATCCAGGTGCCGTCGGTGTGGTAGCTCTCCGGGACGTCGCCGTCGGCGTCCGGCTCGAAGATGTCCTTCCCGAGACCGCTGCCCGAAAGGATCGCCGGTTCGCGCTCGAGATACTGCGCGACCAGCGGCGCTTCGGACTCGTCCAGCTCCGGTCTGTCCACCACCGGCGGCTTGCCCTCGGTGTAGGCGTCGACGATCCGGGCATGCCGGAACTCGACGCGCAACGGCAGCTGCGCGCGCAACCGCCACCAGTCCGGGACGTGCTCGTCCTCGCGCGGGAACGTGGCCAGCTCGTCCGGGTACGCCGAAGACGCCGGTGCCTTGGTCCACGCCGGTTCGTCGTCGAGGGTGAAGTCGAAGTCGAAGGTGCCGTCGGGTTTGAGCGTGAACCTCGACTGCAACCAGGTCCCCCGGCCGGTGTCGTACATCCCGGCGCGAAGGCGGCCGAAGAGCTCGTTCAGCTCGGGCGCGGGCGTGAGGTTGTGGCCCTCGATCTCGGTGTGCTCTCCGGCCTGCCGGAAATCGACGGCCGCGGCGTGGGCGGGGTCGGTGATCCCCGCCAGGATGAGCCTGCCGATCTGGATCAGCAGCCCGCGCTGTTGTTCCGAAGTGAGCTGTTCCACGTGAATCATTCCGCCGGAGGTTCGTACTTCGGGAAGCGCGGTTCCGCCCGGAACGACGGCGGCTCACCGGCGGCGCGGCGCGCCAGCTCGTCCTCCCACAGCTTGAAGGTGCGCTTGCGGAGCGACTGGATCAAGGCGACTTCCTGTGGCTGCATCCCGCGCTCTTCCCGCTTGGCCTGCGCGTACAGACCATCGATGGTCTCGTAGAGCGCGAAGGCCGCCCCCTCACCTTTCAGGTAGCGCGCGCGGGCGAACTCGGTCTCCTGCACGAACTTCTGCTCGGACACCTTGCTGATGTCCGAACTCGCCATCGCGCGAAGGACCTCGCGGACGTGACTCGGATCCTCCTCGAACTCGCCGGTGCGCAGGTTGAGGAGATACCCGGTGAGGCCGCCGTCCGGCGTCGCCTCGACCCGGTAGGTCTGCGCGTAGTAGGTGAAGTAGGCCGGTGTCTCGATCACGCGCTCTCCTCCGGGGGCTTCGGCAGCCCCAGCCGCAGGCCTTCCATGAACTTCACCCGCACCTGGTTGATCAACGCGGCTTCCAGCTGTGCCTGTTCCCTGGTCAGCCTGCCTTCGCTCGCCTCGTCCGCCGCCCGGTTGTAGGTCGGGAAGTCCCGGCGGACCTCGTACAGCGCGTGCTCGAACACGGCGACGTCGTCGATGCTCTCCAGGTGCAGCCGCAGTTCGGCGACGTGCCCGTTCGGCAGCCGGACGTTCATCTGCAGGTCGCGGTAACCGCTCGCCTGCGGATTCGCGAACCGGTCCTCGAATTTGACGATCTTGAGATCCGGATGCGCCATGACCGCGTTCAACGCGTTGTAGGCGTCGGCGACCGTCTTGAACTGGATCTTCGCGCCGACCAGATCGACCAGACGGGAGGCGTCGCCCCCGTACTTGGCGATCTTGGCCATCGCTCGGCCTTCCTTCTTCGGTTCGGTCCGCGCGCCCGCCGTGCCGTCGTTGTCCCCGGCGATCTCGGCGACGATCCGGTTGAGCCTCCCCTGGTTTTCGGGCCACGCGGCCGCTTCCCGCCGCAGGAACTCCCGGATCCGGGGTTCGTCGCCCACGTGTTCGTCCGGGAAACCGGCGTGGACCCGCTCGCTCGGATCGACACCGGCCGCCACTTCGGCCGCTGCCTGCGCGAGCTCCCGCTGTTCCGGGGTCAGCGGAGTCTCGCCGGGGCCTGCCTGCTCCACGTCGTCGATCAGCCGATAGTCGCTCGAATGCGCTTCGCGGATCGCGTCTTCGAGCATCGGGATCGCTTCCGGATGCTGGAGCAGGCTGCCGATGGTGACCGGGTTGTGCAGGAGCGACTCGGCGAGGTACGCGTTCGCGGGGTCCTGCAGCAGGTGCATGAGCTCGGGATGCCGGGGCAGCTGCTCGGCGATGAAGTCCCGCATCGGGCCGAGGTCGTGGGTGACGCCGTCCTCGTCGACGTGCTTGGCCCGGTCCTTTTCCGGATCCAGCCGGTCCAGCGCGGTCGAGATTTCGGGGTCGTTCAGGAATCGCTCGACCTCGGCGCGGACCGCCGGGTCCACGTCGCCCGTGTTGTCGTGCGCCATGCCGTAGCCCCCGTCGCGCGGCGGCGTCACGATCGGGCGGCCGTCCGGGCCGATCCGCGACGGCTGCACGTCAGGCGTGTCTTCCCTGGCGAACGCGATGCGCGGGTCCACCGGCTGATCCGGTCGCGCGAACGCGATCCGCGGGTCGACGGGCCGCGCCGAAGCGGTGTCGGTCTGCGTGGTGTGGCCGTCGGTGTGGTGCGCGGCCGGGCCCTCCGGGACGCCGACGTGCATCAGCCGCACGCCCAGCGGCGGATGCGGCAGGTTCATCAGCGCACCGGACTGCGGATCGATGAACGCGACGCCGTCACGGGTGTTCGCCACCATGGCGACGTGGCCCCGCTCGACGCCGTTCTCGTCGAGGTACTTCACCGCCACGACCGCGTGGTGATCGGTCGGCATGTCCCGCATCTCGCGGATGACCGTGTCGTAGTCGGCCCGGTCCGAGAACTGGCCGCCGAAGCGCTGTTCGACGTGCTCCAGCGTGCCGCGGCCGTCCATCTCGTGCACGAGCAGCGGATCGGCCGTCGAGTCGATGCCGTTCAACCGGTCCATGTACGCGCCCGGGGTCCGGGTGCAGTTGGACCGGTAGCCATTCGCCAGCGCGTCGGGGTCGTTGAAGTGCGGGTTGACCTCGCCGAGCCTCGGGTGCCGGTCCGCGAGGTAGGCGGCCTGCTGCTCGGGGCTCGCCGTACCGGCGTGGATCGCCGGTTCGCTCGGCGGGTTCGTCGCGACCGCCATCGACGAGTAGTCCCGCTCCGGGGCGGGAAGCTCGGCGGTCTGGTCGCCGTCGGAGTGGTCCTGAGCGGGCTGTTCGCCGTACTCGGGTCCCTTGTCCGCGTCCGCGACCCCGTGCTCCGCAGGGTTTTCCGTGGTGAGGTGCGGGGTCTGCGGTTCGTCGAAGCCGCCGAGGCGCGCCATCGAGCGTTCCTGGGCGAGGCGCGCCAGTTCGGGCGCCTCCGCGGCGTGCCGGGCCCGCCGCTCGTCCATCTTCTGCTTGGCGGTGTCGGGGTCGAGATAGCGCGGGTCGCCGGGAGTGACCTCTTCGGCGTGGATGACCCACTTCGGCCGATCGACCAGCGGCGGAGTCTTGAACTCCTTGCTGTGCACGTAAAGCTGGGTCGCCGGCTTGTTGATGGACTCGTTCTCGCCCGCGTTCTCGGCGAGCGACGAGACGTCCTTGCCCGTCTTCGAGACGATGTGGATCTCGACGTCTTCGCCGAACTTCGACTTCGTGTCGGGCGACGTCTTGATGGTGGCGCTGGTCATCGTCGGCTCGGGGACGGTCTGACCGGGTTCGTAGTGCGCGGCCATGATCGCGGCGGCCCGCTGGTCGCCCTTGGTGTCGATGCCGCGGATGGCTTCGCCGTGGAAGTCCGGCAGCTCGTTGAGCGCGCCGACGATCGCCCGGGTGCTCCGCTGGGCGTTCTCGAAGTCGGGGTGCGACTCACCCCGGCGGTTCGCCTCGTTGATCGCGTAGGCGTGTTCGCGCGAGTACGAGTAGATCGCTTCCGCGGCCTCAGGCGAGACGCGGTCCTTCAGCGGGCTGGCTTCGAGCCGCTTGAGCGCCTTTTCGCGGGCCTGCTCGGCGAGGTCGGTGCTGTCGTAGCGGTCACGGAGGCTCTGGTGATCCTCCGGCGTACCGCGGAAGTCGTCGTCGCCGAGGTAGCTCTCGTCGAGTCGTGACGGCGTCTCTTCAGGACCCCGGAGCCGCTCGCTGATGTCGAGTTCGGTCTTGGGCGCCTGCTCCTGGACGGGCGTTTCGGTGTCGCCGGTCTTGTCGGGCTCGTCAGTCTTGTCGGTGGGCGTCTCGGTGTGCGTCGTCTCCGGTGCTTCCGGCGTGTGCGCGTGCGGAGCGTCGCCGCCGCCCATCGGCATCGCCTTGATCGACGTCGGGTCGTCGGGCAGCGTCGCGAGCCGCCCGGTCATCGGGTCGGCGAAGACCACGCCGTGCGGCGTGTTCACCGCGGCGACGATCCGCGTCTCGATCCGGTCCATGGATCGCGGCGAGCCCGCCGGCGCGTTCGGATCGGCCGCGGCGTGATGCTCGAACGCCACCGCGGTCCGCGCGCCCACCGGACGTTCGCCCAGCTCACGGGCGATGTCGCCGAAGCCGTTCCGATCCGACCACTGCCCGCCGAGCCGCTCGCTGACGTGCTGCAGCGGCGATCCGCCGGTCGACGGACCGGCGACCGCGTCGCCACCGTCCATCCGGTTCTCGAACGCGACCAGCGCCTCGGCCGAGTTGGTCTGGAAGCCGTCCTTCCACGACTCGGGCGCGTAGTAGTTGCGCGTGTTGGCCTCGCCGATCGCGGGAAGCTCGTCCATGACCAGCCGGACCTGCTGATGCGGCGTCTCGGTCGAACCGGCGTGGATGACCGGCGTCCCGCCCTCGTCGAGCGGCTTCGCCAGCTCGGACCAGCCGCCGTCGGGAACGTGTTCCCTCGGCTTGGGAACGTCGCGGACCGGGGCGTCGGCGGCGTCGATCCAGCCGCCCTTGCCGTCGGAGATCTTGGTGTCGAGGCTGGCGAAACCCTTGTTCTGGAACAGTTCCGGGTGATCGCGGCGCAGCTGTCGGTCGCGGTCGGCCTCTTCCTGAGCCAGCCGTTCCTGCTCGGCGTTGTTGAACTCGCGCCGCTCGGCGACCTTCTGCTGGACCTGGTCCGGGGTCAGGTGGCCGTCGTCCCCGGCGGCGACCTCTTCGCATTCGACGATCCACTTCGGCTGGTTGCCCGCCGTGCCGTCCGCGACCCGCGCCGCGTATTCGGGGTGCTCGGGATGCCCCGGCCCCGGTTTGACGTCGGTGACACGCAGCTGCGTCGCCGACTTCATCAGCACTTCGCGCTCGTCCTTGATCGACGCGAGGTCCTCGATGTGGCGTCCGGTCTTCGACTGGATGCGCATCTCGACTTCGCCGGGGAACGTGCTGCGCGGATGTTCGGGCGTGACCCGTGACGTGCTCAGCATTTGCGGGTCGACGATGACGTTCCCCGCGGCGTGCGCCGCGAGGAAGCCCTGGATCGCGCTTTCGTTGCCGTGGAAGTTCACCCGCCGCGAGACGACACCCTCGTACGCGGGCATCTCGTTGAGGCCGGAGGTGATCGCCTCGATGTGCGGCCTGAGCGCGTCGAGCTCCGGACCACCGTGACGCTGGGCGTGCGTGATCCGCTCGGCCATGTCGGTCCGCGTGTAGCTGTGCACCGCGTACGCGCCCTGATCCGACATGTTCTTGACGCGTGGGTCTTCGTGCGCCTGACGCTTGTCGAGTGCTTCACGACGGACCTGCTCGGCCCGCGACTCCCCGGTCTCGGCGTCGAAACCACGCTTGTCGATCTGCGTTTCGGCGAGCGCGCGGTACGCCGCCGGGTCGTCCGTGTGGAATTTCGGATCCGTCAGGTACGGCTCGTCGATCGTGGAACCGATGTCGTCCGAAGTCTTGTCGTCGGGCGTGACGTCCTGGGGCGCCTCGGTCTCGTGCGGAGTCTCGGTGTCCTTGGGCAGGTCGGCGTCGTCGTCGAGTTTCCCCTGGTACGACTGGGTCGCGGGTTCCTTCGGCGGTACGGGTGCCTGCTCCGCCGGGCGGACGGGCTCGGCCTGCTGCGGCGGGCGCTGCTGCTGCGGACCCGGGTTCGCGTCCTGACCGGGGCGCGGCGCCGGGACCTGCGGCGGACGTGGCGGCTGCTGGCCACCGAACCGCGGCGGCTCGGCGCCGGGCGGCATCGGGCGGCCGGGCTGCGGACCGGGGTGCCGGGGCTGTCCGGGGTGCTGGCCAGGGTGATGCCCGGGCGGGGGCGGCGGCACGGGACCGCGATTGCCCTGGAACGGGCCGTTGCCCGGATGCTGGGGCCGCGGCGGGGGCGGCGGGTGGCCCGCCGGGCCGCGGTTGCCCGGAGGCGGACCGGGCGGAGGCGTCTGCGGACGCGGCGGAACCCCGCCGGGGCCCGGCCTGCCCTGATAGGCCTGCGGGCCCTGCGGCGGCCGAGGGCCTTGGGGCGGCGGTTGCTGAGGACGCTGCTGCGGATATCCGCCTTGACCCGGGTGCTGGGGAGGCGGCGGCCCGGTGGGACGCGGTCCCATCGGACCCTGCTGCCCACGAGGCGGCATGGGTCCCTGACCACCACCGGGAGGCGGCGGAGGCGGGAAACCGCCCGGCGGCGGTTGCTGCTGCATCGGCTGGCCCTGGAAGGGCATCTGGGCGGGCGGCTGGTCGAAGCGCGGCTGCTGCGGTCCGCCGTTGCCGGACAGACCGGCGGCCTGGACGCTGTCGTTCGGCCGGGGAGGCCGGGACGGATCGTGCCCGCCCGGCGGGAAACCGCCCGGTGCGGGCCCGTTGCCCGGTGGGTTGCCGCCGGGCGCCATGCCGTGGCCGCCCGGGCTCGAACCCTGGTTCGGCGCCATGCCGTACCCGCCGGAAGACGCCCCACCGGTCGAGCCCGAGGAGGCGGCCGGCGGCATCCCACTGGACTGCGAGGGGCTCGGCGCCGGTCCCTGCGAGGGACTGGGAGCCGGGCTCGACGCCGGGGTCTGCGTCGGACTCGCCGCCGATGTCTGGGACGCGGCCGCCGGTGTCTGCGCCGGACCCGCCGCTGGTGTCTGCGACGGAGTTTGTGCTGGTGTCTGCGCCGGTGCTTGTGCCGCCGCCGCGGGTGCCTGCTGCTGGTTCGCCGCCGCGGCCTGCTGTTGCTGACCGGAACCGGCGCCGTTGTCCGCGGCCGGTGCGTTCTGGTGGGGCTGCGCCGCGCGCTGACCGTCGCCGGTGTTCGCCGGGGCGTCCGCCGGACGTTCCGGAGCCTGCGTCGACGACTGGCTGACCCGGTCGCTGTCCGGCGCCCGCTGCGGGCCGTTCTCCGAACTCGGCGTGTGCTGCTGTGAGGCCTGCTGAGGCGCCTGGTTCCCGCCGTCCGCCCGCGACTGCGACTGCGAACCGGACGACCCGGACGACGGCTCGGACGAACCCCGCGACGAAGAATCGCCACTAGAGGACGAATCGCGGCTCGAAGACGAGTCACCGTCCGAAGTGGACCGCGACGAGGAGTCGCCATCAGAGGACGAATCGCGGCTCGACGAGCTGTCCGGAGAGCGCGAAGGCGTCCCGGAGTCCCCGGAATCCACGTCCGGCGTCGTCGGACCGTCGACGTCCGGCGTGGCACCGGGCGTGTTCGCGGTGCGGATGTCGCCGATCTGGCTCTTCGCCCCGTCGACACCACCGCCGACGGCCCCGCCGGAAGCGCCCATCAGGACGTCCTTGGCCGAAAGCTTGTCCAGGTCACCGGTGACGGCGGCCTGCCCGACCGTGCTGGCGACCCCTTCGGCCGCGCCGCGCACGGCACCCCGCGCCGCGCTGTCGACGATCTGGCCGCCGACGCTGTCGGAAAGTCCCTTGGTGGCGCCCTTGCCGATACTGCTGCTGCCCGCGCCGACGACGCCGTCGACGGCACCGCTGATCGCGGAATCCTTGGTCTTGCTCAAGTCCCAGCTGTCGCGGTCGCCCTTGGCCATCTGCAGGCCCTGGATGCCCGCGTCCATGGCGAGGTTCATCGCCGTGTTCTGCAGGACCTCTTTGCCGATCTTCTTCAGGCCCTCTTTGAGAAGCTTCTCGAGGAGTTCCTTCGCGACCTTCTTGAAGCCTTCCTGCGCGAGCTTCTGCATCAGCTGGCGGAAGATCATCTGGACGGTCATGCGGGTGGCGATCTGCGCCGGCGCGATCCCGGCCGTCGAGCCACCGAACGTCACCGCGGCGGCCGCGATCATCGCGACGATCTGCGCGGCGAGGATCACCAGCGAGATGATGATCATGTACTTCGTGTACTCGACGTCCAGCGCGGTCGCGTTGCACGAGTCGCCGAGAGCCTTCGACGAATCGGCGAGCGACTTGAAGTACGCCTCGTCGCCCTCGACGAACTTCTTCCAGGCCTCGGCGAACTTCTCCGCGCCCTCGCCGGTCCAGCCGCCGAGGACCTCGGTGGCGCCCTTGGTCGCGGTGTCGGCGATCGGCTGGACGGCCTTCGAAGCGTTGTGCCAGGCGTCGCGCAGTTCGCGGAGCTTGTCCTCGTCGCCTTCGGGCCAGCTTTCCCCGACGACGATCGGCAAGAGCCACTTGACCGCGTCGGGCATCTCCATACCCACGGCGCTAGACCTTCTTGTCCAGCGTCGTCTTGATCTCTTCCTCGGCGTTCGTGAACGCGGTCATCGACCGTTCGACGTTGTGCTGCATGCCCCGCAGCGCCTCGACGATGTTCGCGAACCCCTCGGACGAACCCTGCGCGCCCGGCTCGTAGTCCTTCGCGAACTCCTTGCCCGCGTCGTCGTTCCCCCAGCACTGGCCGAGCGAGTTGATCGCGGCCATCAGTTCCTTGCCCGCGTCGTCCAACTGGTCCGCGGCGATCCCCAGCTTGGCCGCGGCCGTCTTCACCGCGTCCGGATCCGCGGTGAACCCGCCACCGCCCCCACCGTTCGGCATCAGACTCCCCTGGTCAGCCAGCTCGAAGGCGGCTCTTCCTCGTCATCGTCCTGGTTCTGACGCACGCGCTTCGGAATCGGTTTCGGTGCCGGCGGTGCGGGCGGGACCGGCGGCGGAGGCGGCGGGGCGTCGTCCTTGCGCAGCAGCGGGTCCTCGAAGTCTTCGGACTTCGCGGGCGCTTTCGGCTCTTCCTCTTCCGCGAGGAAGTCCGGGATGGCCGGCATCAGCCCTTGCAGTGAAGGAGCGCCTTCGATGAGGTCCGAGAGGTCCGGCAGGCCTTCGGTGATCGGTGCCATCAGCTCGGCGACCTGCTGCTTGACCTGCAGTGATCCCTGGCGCACCAGGGTCAGCACGGTGTTGGCCAGCTGCGCGGGATTGGTGCGCTCGAAGGCGTTCGGCTGGATCTCGAGTTTGGCGAGCGTGCCCGTCGCGTCGATGGTGGCGCGGACGAGACCGTCCTGCGAGACCACCGTCGCGGACGTCTGCGAGGCGGCTTCCTGCGCGTCCCGGAGCTGGGCCGTCTGGCGCTCGAACTGTTCGAGCAGCGTGTCGACCTGGTCCTTCATGGCGGCATTGCGCGCTTCGAGGCGTGCGCTGTCGTCGCCGGCCGTCGTCACTTGAGCCCCCGCAAGTACTTGATCCCGGGCCTACGCCACCCGGTGTCGGTAAGCGTCACCCTAATGCCAACGGCGGAGCGGTATCGCTAGATCTGGCGTTTTCGCACCGCGAGAAGGTAACCGCCGGCTCCCGCCAGGTAGAGGACGGTGGCCGCGATCAGCAGTCCCGGTGAACGGCCGTCGTCAGGGATCACCGCCGCGGCCAGCGAGACCGCGGCCACCTGGGTGATGTTGAAAAGCGTGTCGTAGAGGGCGAAGACCCGTCCTCTGGCCTCGTCGGCGACGTCGATTTGGACCGACGAATCGACACAGAGCTTCAGCACCTGTCCGGCGCCGGTCACCAGGAACGCCGCGAGCAACGCGGCCGGGACCACCATCGGCAGGCCGAGCGCGGACTGCGCGATCGCCGCCAGCACCAGCGCGCCCACCACGGCACGGAGCCTGCCGAACCGCCGGATCAGCCGGGCGGTCAGCAGCCCGGCGACCAGGATCCCCGCCCCGGCGAACGCCGCCATCTGGCCCAGCCCCGCCATCCCGGCGCGGAAGATCCCGGCGTCGGTGAAGTGGTTGCGCATCAACAGCACGGTCACCAGCAGCGAGATCCCGAACGACGCGCGATGGGCGAACAGCGCGACGAACCCGGCCATGACACTGGGCGTGCGCCAAGCCGCCTTCGCGCCGTCGGACAGACCGCGGGCGACGGCGAGGGCCGGGTTCGACGGTTCGTCCACCGTCGACGGCCCGAGCAGGCCGCGTGTGAACCCCGAGGCGAGGACGGCGGCGCCGATCCCGCCGAGCGCGGCGACGGCGGTGACCCAGGCGGAACCGGCATCGTCGGCACCGGTCAGCCCCCGGAGGCCGATCGCGCAGCCGCCGCCGACGACCGCGAGCACCGAACCCCACGTCGCGGCGAAGGCGTTCGCGGCGACCACGGACTTCTCTTCGACGACGTGCGGAAGCGACGCGGACAACCCGGAACCGATGAACCGCGAGATGCCTTCGGACGCCAAGGCCAGGGAGAACAGCCCGATGCCGGCCGCTCCCGTGCCGACGGCGACGGCAGTCGCGAGGATGGTGAAGGACCGGAGGAGGCTCGCGAAGATCAGGACCTTCCGGCGGTCCCAGCGGTCGAGCAGGGCCCCCGCGAACGGTCCGACGACCGAGTACGGCAGCAGCAGTGCCGCGAACCCGCCCGCCATGGCGAGCGCGTCGGCGGCGCGTTCGGGGTTGAAGAGGACGGCTCCGGCCAGTCCGGCCTGGTACATCCCGTTGCCCCAGCGCGCGGAGAAGCGCGTGAACAGGAGGCGGCGGAAGTCTCGATCGCGAACGAACGCCCTGGTGGGCGCCGTGGCGGTGGTCGTCACACGCGGAAGCGTAGTTGGGGGTCGGTGCGCTTTGAGGTCGCCTCTCGGCGGCTATGCGCAGTGTGGCTCCAGCCGGACGGTATTCCACAAAGGCGGTTCTTCAGTGAGCCCGGGGGACACGGAAAGCGCACCGACCTGGAGTGTCCAACGGTGCTCGTGATGCTGTTGTTCCCTGGCCGGACGATTTGCCTGTGCTCGAAGTGGGATCATGGCGGACGTGCCAGCGGACGCCGAGGTCGAACCGGGAACGCTCCTGGTCGCCGCCCCCACGATGTTCGATCCCAACTTCCGGCGAACCGTCGTGTTCGTCATCGATCACCGGGACGAGGGAACGCTCGGCGTCGTGCTCAACCGGCCGAGTGACGTTCCGGTGTACGACGTGCTGCCCAACTGGGGCGGGCACGTCGCCGAACCGCAGTCGGTGTTCGTCGGCGGTCCGGTGGAGAAGAAGACCGCGTTGTGCCTGGCCGCCCTGCGGACGGGCGAGACGGCGTCCAGCGTGCCCGGCGTGATCGCCGTACGCGGCCCGGTCGCGCTGGTCGACCTCGACACCGATCCCGAGATCCTGGTCCCGAAGGTCCGCGGCGTGCGCGTCTTCGCCGGATACGCGGGCTGGGACTCGGGCCAGCTGGCGAACGAGATCGAACGCGACGACTGGCTGATCGTCCCGGCGCTGCCCAGCGACGTCCTGGCGTCGCCGAGTCACGACCTCTGGGGTCAGGTGCTGCGCCGTCAGGGCATTCCGCTGGCACTGCTGGCCACCCACCCGGGCGACCTCCAGCGCAATTAGGCGGTGGCGGTGTCGGCCTTCTTGAAGACACCGCAGGTTCCGCAGGCGCAGCCGCTGCAGCCTGCGGGAGCTTCCGGCGCGGCGGGTTCGGGCGCGGGCACCGTCGTCGCGGCGCGGTTGCCGAGCGCTCCCCCGGTCACCACCAGCGCGATCATCCCGACGACGCCGACGAACGAGGCGAGCAGCAGCCCGAACGTCGTCGGCATGACCAGCGCGGCGACTCCGGCGAGCACGGCGATCACGCCACCGGCCAGCGTCGGGAGCCCGGCGACCTTGTTGCCGAGGCGGAAGGCTTCTTCGCTGCGCATCGTGGCGGCCGTCCGCACGCCGGCGCCGCGGTCACGCGGCAGCTTCTCGCGCAGGCCGAGGAACCCACCCCAGCCGACGAGGACACCCAGCACGATCGGGACCAGCGCTATGACGAACACTCCACGAGGATAAGCGTGACGTTCCGGCAACCTGCCGGATACCCTGATCGACTGTGCTACAGGCCATGTCACGCCGAGTCCTAGCCGCAGCCCTGATCGGGGCCGTTCCCCTCACCCTGATGGCGGCACCCGCCGCCCAAGCCGAACACCGTCCGTTGCGGTTGATCGGTGAACAGATCGTCCCGAATTCGCTGCTCTACCAGGGCACCGTCGTCGGAGGACTGTCCAGCATCGACTACGACCACCGCACCGGCGAGTACGCGCTGATCTGCGACGACCGGTCCGCCGTCAACCCCGCCCGGTTCTACACGGCGAAGTTCTCCCTCGACGCCAAGGGACTCGGCCCGGTCACCTTCACCGGCACCAAGCCGCTCCTGCGGCCCGACGGCACGACGTACCCGCCGCTCGCGAAGAACGACCCGGCGCAGCCGCCGAACATGCAGACCATCGACCCCGAAGAGCTGCGTGTCGACCCCTGGACCGGTCACTATCTCTGGTCGCAGGAGGGCGAGCGGTCGGCCGCGGCGCGCATCGACCCGTCGATCCGCGAGGCGAAGCGCGACGGCTCCTACGTCCGTGACCTGCCGATCCCCGCCAACGAGAAGATGACCGAGACGGCGGGGCCGCGGCAGAACCTCGTCCTCGAAGGCCTCACCTTCGCCGGTTTCGGCTCGCTCGTCGCCAGCTCGGTGGAGGGTCCGCTGCTGCAGGACGGTCCTGAACCGACCACCACGTCGGGCGCCCTCTCGCGCATCACGCTGCAGTCGCGGTTCGGGCCGGTGCTCGCGCAGTTCGCGTACCCGCAGGACAAGGTCTTCGCGTCACCGAACCCGCCCGGAGCGTTCGCGACGACCGGCGTCTCGTCACTGCTGGCCGTCGACCAGGCCGATCCGACGCGCTTCCTGGTGATGGAGCGCGCGTTCGTCACCGGCGTCGGCAACAAGATCCGGATCTACGAGATCGACACCAAGGGCGCCACGAACATCGCGAAGACGCCTTCGCTCGGCGACGCCAAAAACGTCAAACCGGTCAAGAAGCGCCTGCTCGCGGACCTCGCGGACTTCAAGTTGTCCACTGTGGACAACGTCGAGGGGATGACCTGGGGCCCGCGTCTGCCGAATGGTGAGCGCAGTCTCGTGCTCGTCAGCGACAACAACTTCTCCGCGACGCAGGTGACCCAGTTCATCGCTCTGGCGGTCCCCTCGGAACGGCTTTGACCAGCGGGTTAAACTGGCTTCATGAACACGGCTCGGCTGCTCCTTAGCCTGCCGCGCTGACCTCGGCCGAACGGCCGGGACCAGCGCGGCGACCCCTCATGCCCTCCGGGCTGAGGGGTCGAGTTGTTTCTGGAGTGGCTTGACGTGGATGAGCACGGAGGATCGATGAACCAGGCGAGCGAAGCGCCCAGCGGCGCCGACGCGGCCCCTCAGCACCGCTACACCGCGGAGCTGGCGGGCCAGATCGAGCAGCGCTGGCAGGACTACTGGTCCGACCACGGCACCTACCACGCGCCGAACCCGGTCGGCCCGCTCGCCGACGAGAGCGGCGAGGTCCCCTCGGACAAGCTGTTCGTCCAGGACATGTTCCCTTACCCCTCGGGCGCCGGTCTGCACGTCGGGCACCCGCTGGGCTTCATCGCGACCGACGTCTTCGCGCGGTACCACCGCATGATCGGCCGCAACGTGCTGCACACGATGGGCTTCGACGCCTTCGGCCTGCCGGCCGAGCAGTACGCGGTGCGCACCGGGCAGCATCCGGCCAAGACCACCGACGAGAACATCACGACGTACCTGCGCCAGCTGCGCAGCCTGGGCCTCGGCCACGACGACCGGCGCCGGATCCGCACCACCGATCCGGAGTACTACCGCTGGACCCAGTGGATCTTCCTGCAGATCTTCAACTCCTATTACGACGTCGAGGCGGGCAAGGCCCGGCCCATCGTCGAGCTGGAGACCGAATACGCGCAGGACAAACGCCGCACGCCGGACGGCCGCAACTGGTGTGAGCTGACCCGCGCCGAGCAGCTGGAGATCATCGACTCGCACCGCCTGGTCTACATCTCCGAGGCACCGGTCAACTGGTGCCCTGGCCTTGGCACGGTGCTGTCGAACGAAGAGGTCACCTCCGACGGACGCAGTGAACGCGGCAACTTCCCGGTGTTCCGGCGCAATCTGCGGCAGTGGATGATGCGCATCACCTCCTACGCCGACCGCCTTGTCGACGACCTGGACCTGCTGGACTGGCCGGAAAAGGTCAAGTCCATGCAGCGCAACTGGATCGGCCGCTCGCACGGCGCACAGGTGAAGTTCAAGGCGGGTGAGCAGGAGATCGAGGTCTTCACCACCCGCCCGGACACGCTGTTCGGGGCGACCTATGTGGTCGTGGCGCCCGAGAACCCGCTGGTCGAGAAGCTGATCGCGGCGACATGGCCCGAAGGTGTCGACGCCAGGTGGACCGGCGATGCCGCGACTCCCGCCGACGCGATCGCCGCGTACCGCGACGTCGCGGCACGGAAGTCCGAATTGGACCGTCAGGAGAACAAGGAGAAGACCGGCGTCTTCACCGGCTCCTACGCGGTGAACCCTGCCGACGGCAGGGAGGTCCCGGTCTTCGTCGCCGACTACGTCCTGATGGGCTACGGCACCGGCGCGATCATGGCCGTCCCCGGCCAGGACACCCGCGACTGGGAATTCGCCGAGAAGTTCGGCCTGGAGATCATCCGTACCGTCGAGCCGACGGAAGGCTTCGAGGGCAAGGCGTTCACCGGCGACGGGCCCGCGATCAACTCAGGCTTCTTGGACGGAATGGCCGTCGATGAGGCCAAGAAGACGATGATCGGCTGGCTGGAGGAGCACGGCCACGGCCGCGGCACCGTCCAGTACAAACTGCGTGACTGGCTGTTCTCGCGTCAGCGCTACTGGGGTGAGCCGTTCCCGGTGGTCTACGACGAAGACGGCCAGGTCCACGCGCTGCCGGACAGCATGCTGCCGCTCGAACTGCCCGACGTCGCCGACTACTCGCCGGTGACCTTCGAGCCGGAGGACAAGGACAGCACGCCGTCCTCGCCGCTGGCGCGCGCCACCGAGTGGGTCGAGGTCGAGCTGGACCTGGGTAACGGCAAGAAGACCTATCGCCGCGACATCAACACGATGCCGAACTGGGCGGGTTCCTGCTGGTATCAGCTGCGGTACCTGGACCCGACCAACTCCGAAGCGCTCGTCGCGCCGGAGAACGAGGAATACTGGGTCGGCCCGCGTCCCGCCGAGCACGGCGTCGAAGACCCGGGCGGCACGGACCTGTACGTCGGCGGTGTCGAGCACGCGGTGCTGCACTTGCTGTATTCGCGGTTCTGGCACAAGGTTCTGTTCGACCTGGGCCATGTGTCGTCCAAGGAGCCGTACCGGAAGCTGTTCAACCAGGGTTACGTCCAGGCGTACGCGTACACCGACTCCCGCGGGTTCTACGTTCCGGCCGAAGACGTCGTGGAGAAGGACGGAAAGTTCTTCTACCAGGACGAAGAGGTCAAGCAGGAGTACGGGAAGATGGGGAAGACGCAGCGCAACGTCGTCACCCCGGACGAAATGTGCGCGTCCTACGGCGCCGACACTTTCCGCTTCTACGAGATGTCGATGGGCCCGCTGGACGTTTCGCGGCCGTGGGCGACCAAGGACGTCGTCGGCGCGCAGCGATTCTTGCAGCGCCTGTGGCGCTTGGTCGTCGACGAGGAGTCCGGCGAGCTGCGTGTGTCCACTGTGGACGCGACGGACGCCGACCGCAAGCAGCTGCACAAGGCGATCGCCGGGGTCCGCGAGGACTACGCGGAACTGCGGTTCAACACGGCGGGCGCGAAGCTGATCGAGCTGAACAACTACGTCACCAAGACCTACGGCTCGGCCGAGGCGACGCCGCGTGAACTGGTGGAGTCGCTGGTGCTGATGCTGGCGCCGCTGGCCCCGCACCTGACCGAGGAGCTGTGGAAGCGCCTGGGCCACGCGGATTCCCTGGTGCACGGGCCGTTCCCGGTCGTCGACGAGAAGTACCTGGTCGAGGACTCCGTGGAATACCCGATCCAGGTCAACGGCAAGGTGCGCTCGCGTGTCACCGTGCCCGCCGACGCGGGCAAGGACGTCGTGCAGGCGGCCGCGCTGGCCGACGAGAAGGTCGCCGCGCTGGTCGGCGACGGCACGCCGCGCAAGGTGATCGTGGTGCCGGGACGTTTGGTCAACATCGTCCTGTAGCCGCGACGGCCGCTGTGACACCTAGACCGATTTGCGCCAGCGTCGAGGGTCATGAGGCGATTCGATGGAGTTGTTCAAGGACAACGAAATCGAACGGAGAACACCGCATGACCCTCGACGGCAAGGTGGCAATGGTGACCGGCGGCAGCCGAGGGATCGGTGCCGCCACGGCGATCCGGCTCGCCGAGGACGGCGCCGACGTCGCGCTGACCTATCAGCACAACGCCGAACTCGCGGCGGGCGTCGTCGACAAGATCAAGGCGCTCGGTCGTCGAGCGCTGGCGATCCAGGCCGACAGTGCCGACGCCGCGGCCGTGGCGGCCGCGGTCGAGACGACGGTCGCCGAGTTCGGCAGGCTCGACGTGCTGGTCAACAACGCGGGTATCGGCTTCGTCGGCCCGCTCGACCAGACGAGCCTGGAGGACATCGACCGCGTGCTCGCGATCAACGTCCGCGGCGTCTACGTGGCCACGCAGGCCGCGGCGCGGCATCTCGGCGACGGCGGACGCGTGATCACCATCGGCAGCTGTGTGTCGGACCGCGTGCCCGGCCCCGGGATGTCGTTGTACGCGGTGAGCAAGACCGCGCTGCTCGGCCTGACCAAGGGCCTCGCCAGGGAACTGGGGCCGCGCGGGATCACCGTGAACATCGTCCACCCCGGCCCGACCGACACCGACATGAACCCGGCCGACGGCCCGTACGCCGCCGACCAGCGGAGCCTGACGGTGTTCGACCGTTACGGCTCGCCGTCCGAGGTGGCGGCGTCGGTGTCGTTCCTGGCACGGGCCGAAAGCAAGTACGTGACAGCCACGACCGTCTCGGTCGACGGCGGGCACGCGGCTTAGTCGGCGGTCAGGCCGATCTCCCGCGCGAGATCGGCGAGCATCGCGTCGAAGAGGACGTCCGGTTTCGAGAACGGGATCGGATAATTGCCGAAGACCTCGAGCGTGACGTGGCCGTAGAGCCGGGCCCAGAACTGGATCATCAGGTACGTCACGCCGAGGTCGAGCTTCTCGAGCGGGAACTCCGCACCGGACTCCTTGAGCACGGCCAGCAATTCCGCTTGGAACGCCGTGAGATCGTCGCGCAGCTCGGCGGGGACCACGTCGTTCGACGGCGTCACCAGATCGTGCATCGCGAGCACCCGCCCCGCCGCGGCGAGGAAGATCCGCCCGAACGGCTCGTCCAGCCTGTTCCCCGCGTCCGACGACGGCGACGCGAAGACCAGCGTGAACTCCTTGGTGTGCGCGAGCGCCCAGCGCCGGAAGCCCTTGCAGATGGCGAAAAGCTGAAGAGCGCCCTCGTCCGGCAACTGCGCGATGTCCTCGGCGAGACCGGCCGCGAGATCCGCGACCACGTCCGCGCGAAGATGCTCGACCAGATCGTCGCGTGAGCCGTAGTAGCGGTACAACGCCGGCGCCGTGATGCCGAGCTCGCGGGCGATCGCCCGCAGCGTCACGGCCTCCGGGCCCTGCTCGACCAGGAGCGCCCGCGCCGTCCGGCGGATGTCCTGATCGGTCGCAGCCCGCTCGCGACCCCTGCGGCTGGGGTTGTTCATCCGGGCATTCTAGGTGGTCAGTGCCCCATTACCGGGGATGAGCCCAGAAGGCGAGCCTGGAGCCGGGTGAGTGGCCGGAGCGCCAGGAAAATCGGTACGGCCATCCCTAGCGCGACGAAGAAGTGCACGATCCACGCCCCCACCAGCGTCGGGCCACCCCACGTGCCCTCGGGGTCGCTCCCCGACCAGAAGAGACCGTAGGTCGCGATGCGCCCGGCGAGATAGAAGAGCAGCAACGCGAGCAGGAACGCGACCGCGCTCGGACCGAAGGCCGCCACGAACCGCGGCCGTCCCCCGCCGTGCTCCCCGAGCCAGCGCCGCGCGAGCCCACGCTGAACCTTCGCGCCGCCGAGGTAACCCGGCAGTGCGAGAAGCGCGTAGATCGCGCGTTTCCAGTCCGAAATCGTCATGTTCAGCACGTTATGAGCCGCTGACCTGGGCGAACACCGGGCTGGCCGCCGACCCCGGGTAGGGAAAACCGGAGAGCGGCTGTCAGACTCTCGTGCCCGTGACCACCGTGACGCCGTCGACCGGCTACGAAGGGGTTCCCGCGGTTCGCAAACCGTCTCCGCTCAGGATCGCCGGCCTCGCCGTGATCGTCGTGCTGGTGTTCCTGGGTGCGTGGACCGCAGTCGCCCAAGGCACCAGCAGACTCGGCCCCGAACGGCCCGGCCCCGCCCGAGCGCTGGCGTATGCGATGTCGTGCGACGAAGTCGGCCCGATCAGCCGAGGCGGACTCGGCTACTACTGGATGTGCACCGCCGAGGTCGATACCAACGTGAGCGGGAAATACGACGAGCTGAAGACCGTCCGCTTCGGACTTAACGAACTCACTCCGGCCGACATCGGGAAACCGGTCAAGGTGATCGGCTCCAAGGGGAAGTACCGGCGAGACGTGGAACGGCAAGTGCCGTGGTGGGCTTTCGCGCCGATCGTGGCAGCTGTCGTGGGCGCAGGGCTATGGGCCCACCAAGCGAGGCAGCGCCGTTTTCGCCGACCTTTGAAGCCCCGCGATCCCGATGCAGTCATCGCCCCGGCTGTCTGCGTTCGCCCGCTCGGGACCCCCGGTGCTTCTCGGTCCGGAGACCACGTCATCTTGCCGAACGACTGGTCGAGTGCGAAATTCTGGCGAGTGACCGGGGCGATCTGGACGCTGGCCGCCGTCTCCGGCGCCGCCTCGTTCGTGCTGCCGAGCGGAGATCCGCAAAACGCCACCAGGGCCTTCGCGTTGGTCGGGTCGCTCGCGCCGCTCTGGGTGATGGGAGCCACTCCCCGCTGGCTCGGCAGGGTGTCTCACCGGACGGAGCTCACCGTGTCGAGGACCAACGGAATCGGCTGGCAGCGCCGGGACAAGCTCGGCTTCATGCTCAGCTGGAACGACATCGCCGAAGTCAGGCTGGTCACCCTGACCGACGGTGATCTGATCCTCCGCGTCGTCGACATCTATCCGATCGACCCTGACCGCCGTCCCGACCTGCAGAGCCTGTGGGAACTCGGCGCCGAACTGGGACAGCGGAGTCTTCCGCCCGCCCGAGGTGCCCATCGCATTCCCGAAGCACTCTCCGACGCGGCGGCCGACAAGCTGCGCACGGCCATGACCACGGTCTTTCCGGAACGGTTCTCCGAGTATTCGGCCCAGGTGTCGTGACACTGTGGCGGTCCGCACGAACGGTCGCCGATCCGTGTGAAAGCTCCCCGGCCGCCGGACCCATATGCCACACTCGGTCGCCGAATGGCTACGACGTGAACAGGGGAGGTTCGCGTGTCGAACCCTGAGCAGCTCTTCGCTGATTTCGAGGCCAAGCTGGCCGACGCCCAGCGGAAAGCGAATCAGATGCGCACCGAGATCGAAAGCGTCTCGGTGTCGGAACGCAGCAAGGACGGCCAGATCTCCGTCAAGGTCAACCACGCGGGAAACCTGGTGGGCCTGGAAATCGGTCCGTCGGTCCGGGACAACCCCGCGCTCGCGCAGGAGATCCTCCGTGTCGTCCAAAGCGCGCAGAGCAAACTGGCGGACGCGATGCAGACCGGCGTCCCGTCCATCGCGGGCAGCGAGACCATGAACGAGCTGGTCAACCAGCTGCACAACGAGTACCCGGAACCCGAGCCGACGGGCTACGTCGAGGGCGGCCACCGGACGGTGGACGAGGACGACCGCTTCGTCGCCGAAGACGAACTCGACGCTCCTCCGCCCCCGCCTGCTCCTAAGCCGCCCGTGCCGCCCGCTTCGCCTGCGCCGCCTCGTGCCGCGCGGCGGCAGCAGACGGATCACGAGGACGACTACTTCACCGGCGGCGACTTCCTGCGCTGAGCGGGTACTTGAGGGAGGGGAACTGTGAATCAGCCACAAGGCGGTGAAGGCTTCAGGGTCAATCCCGCCGAACTCGCCACACATCGCAACACGATCGATTACCTGGGACAACGAGTCGCGATGACCGGGTCCGCCGCGGACGCGGCCATGGGTGATGAAGCCTTCGGCCTGGTCGGAATCCCGCTCGCCGCGATCTGCGCCACCGTCCAGAGCCTGGCGCGGAGCGCGATCGAGTCGGCCGTCGAAGCTTCCGCCGACCATGCCGATCGTGTGCATACCTGGCAACAGAGGAAGCAAATGCAGGAGGACGAGTTCAAGAGCCTCTTCAAGGTGGAGGACTGACCGATGGCAGAAACCCCCGTCGCGGCTCCGGGCCCGAACCCGCTGATCAAGACAGACGCCGCGCAGGACGAGAGCTCGCTCGAAGGCGCGGGAATCCTCCAGGACTTCTGGGACACCGGTGCCAAGATCGCGAGTGGTGACTGGGCGGAAGGGTTGGCGAACCTCGCCAACGGGGCGATGGGCCTGGCCGATCTCGTCGCCGATCCCATCGGGACTCTGGCGGCGTCGGCGTTCGGTTGGATCATCGAGCACGTCCCGTTCCTCCGTGAGCCGCTCGACTGGCTGGTCGGTGATCAGGTCGCCTTGGACAACATGATCGGGACCTGGGAGAACATCGGCAAAGAACTCGAGTCCGTCAGCGAAGACCTGGGTAAGGCTGTCGACCGCGAGAGCGCGAATTGGACCGGTGAAGCTGCGGACGCCTATCGGGCCTTCGCCAAAAATCGAGCCAATCTGTACGCGGGTATCGCCTCGGGTGCGAATTCCATCGGGACACTGGTCAGCGTCTGCAAGATGATTCTCGCGGTCGTGCGAACCATCGTCCGCGACTTGATTTCTGAGTGTCTCGGGAAGCTCGTGAGCATCGCGATGCGTTACCCCGGGCCGGCGATGCCCGCCGGTATCGCCGCCGAGGGGACACCGAAGGCCATCAGCTACGCGAACAGGTGCGTCGGTTGGATCAAAAAGCTGACCAAGGCGTTCGACAAGGCGAAGGGCCTCTTCAAACGTCTCACGGATGGCTTCGACAAGATCAAGGACGCCCTGACTCCGAAGGCATTGAAGAAGTTCACCGGTGGCGGGAAGAAGGCAGCCGATGCCGCCGGGGAGAGCAAGACCTTTGCCACCAAGGTCGCTGAGGCGCGAGCTGACCTCCCAGAGTCTCGCAAGCACATCTTTGCGCTCGAAGACACCGCAAAGAAAAAGGGTCTCGCCGAGAATTTATCTCAGGTGAAGGACAACGTCGTCGACAGGATCAAGGACGAATACGGCAAGGACTTCCAAGAAAACCTGGTAAAGGAGAAGCGGAAATTCTACGGGAAGATGGCCGATGGTGTGATCGGTGGTTCTGATGAAGAGCCTCCGAGCCAAAAAGCTCAGCCTCCCGCAGGATTCGTCGGGCCCTACAGCGCCGGCGGAGCTCCGCAGAGCGCATCGGGGCCCGTTGACGGGAAGGTTGCGGCTGAGGGCGCCGATGATGAGTCGCCGATTTTCGACCAGCCCGGAAGAAACCGAATTTCCGGCTCGTTGTGATCTTCGGAAACCGGAAGGAACGGCAAGTGACCGACGAGCGGTTGGTGATCTCGCGAACGCCGGAGGTCTTCGGTCATCTGGTGCTCGTAGTTCTCTTCGGCACGCTGACCGTTGTCATGGCGTTCGCGGTGTTCAGCGACTATCAGCTGGCGGTGCGCATAGTCGGTGGTGTTCTCTGTGCCGTCTTCATCTACTGCGGCAGCATCGAGTTCCGCAACTACCGGACGCCACCCCCTGCTGATGAGCTGGTCATCGAAGCGAACGGCATCACCCGGATCGCCAATGGACTGGTCAGCTGGACTGCCCCGTGGGGAGACATCGAGAAGGCGTTCCTGAGTCTCAAGTTCCGCGAGTACACGCATCGCAGACCAGGAACAGATCAGTTCACGCTCGTTCTTCGACCTGGCCCGGATTTCGACGCTCGATCGACAGGTTTCACCCGAGAGCCGGATGGCGACCTCCAGGTCTCAGACGTCGACCTCAGTCCGCGTGAGGCCGAGGAGTTGCTCCCTGTGCTGGTGCGCCATGTCGAGGTCGAGATCGAGGACGACAACAGCGCCGTGGCGGTAAGGCCTGACGAACCCATCGTCGACGCGGCACGAGACGAGGAACTGGTCGTCGAGGACGACGTGGTGAAGATTCACGTCAATGGCTGGGACAAGCGGAAGCTGAAGGCCTTCAACCTCTGTTCGTTGATGATCGAGGTGTGCTGTCTAGTGGTCGCAGCCGCCACCGATGTCACAGTCGTGCGGGTTGGCGCGTTCGTGATCCTCTTCGCTCTCTTCGTGGTGACGTTGGTGGTTGATGGGTTCGAGAGCGAGACGCACAAGAAGGAACGGAAGGCAGTACTCGAGCTCGGGCCGCGCGGATTTTTCCTGCGGACCTACGGCTCTGTCGTGGGTGTGTGGTGGCATGAGATCGATGCCGTGCGATGGGGTATCGACGACCAACGCAGGTATTTGGAATTTCTTCCCGCCTCGGAGGCATTCCGGATCCGTCATCCGCACCTGGCGAGCCTGACCAGACGTGACCGGTACGACGAAGAGTCCGACGTCCTCGAGGGTGGTTGGTACCGGTTGGCGGAGCCGTTCACGGCCAACGCCCGGCGTGAGTTCGAGGTCGCCATGCGGACAGCGCGAGAAGTGGAGTTCCGGGAAACGGCCGTAGCGGGCTGAGGCGCCCGTCGAAACGGGGCGCCGCCGGCGCCGATCACTCGGGGGGCTACGTGATCGACGCCGGCGACCCGATGCCCTGGTCCCGGCTTTCGCCGGGATCGGGGCAACGTCACCGCGTGAACGCGGCAACGCATCTCAAGAGCGGGCGTGATCGCCGAAGTGACGCCCGGAGGAAGGTTATCCCCCGAAAGAGTGACGGCGTTCCGCTGCTCGCCTGATTGTCGCACTACGCACCAGGAAAGTTACAAAGTTCTTCACATCTTCGCCGGGAGAAGGGTCATGACCGGACAACCACTGGTCATGGCAAGGTTCCCTCCATGACTTCTCAGGTGCTGGTCATCGGGTCCGCCAATGCCGATCTCGTGGTCCCGGTCGACCGGCGACCCGGTGGTGGCGAAACCGTACTCGGTGGCGACACGACCTTGTCGCCGGGTGGCAAAGGCGCCAACACCGCGGTCGCGGCAGCGCGGCTCGGGGCCGACGTCGCGCTGCTCGGGGCGGTCGGCGACGACCCGTACGGCGAGCTGCTCAAGCGCTCGCTGGCCGAGTCCGGGGTGAACACGGCCTCGGTGCGCACCAGCGAACGTCCTACCGGGATCGCGTACATCACGGTCACGCCCGACGGCGAGAACTCGATTCTCGTCTCGCCCGGCGCCAACTCCGGTTTGCGGCCCGAGGACGTCGATCTCGACGGCGCCGAGATCGTGGTGCTGTCGCTGGAGATTCCACTCGAAACCGTCGAGCACGCCGTGGCGAAGGCGGCTGAGGCCGGAGTGCGGACGCTTCTGAACCTGTCGCCGGCGGCCGAACTCTCCGCGAAGACGCTCCAGCGTCTCGACGTCCTTTTGGTCAATGAGCACGAGGCGGCGTTCCTCCTCGGTGGCGAGGCTGACTTTCCCCGGCTGCTCGACCTCGGTCCGAAGGCCGCCGTCGTGACACTCGGCGCGAAGGGGGCGGCGGTGGTGACCGCGGACGGGGTCACCGAGGTTTCGTCGCCGAAGGTCGAGGCCGTCGACACCACGGGCGCGGGTGACGCTTTCGCGGGCGCGCTCGCCACGGCGCTCGCGAAGGGTGAGGAGCTGGCCGACGCGGCGCGCCGGGCGGTGAAGGTGGCGGCGATCACCGTGACCCGCCAGGGCGCGCAGCCTTCGTATCCGACGGCATCCGAACTGGAATGATGTGTTTTTCTGTGTTGTGCTGTTGCCTATGAGCCAGGTCACGCCCCCTATGAGATATGGTCTAGACCATGCCGTCTGAGTCATTGACCGGGGTCGCCGTCAGTCCCGGCCGCGCGAGCGGTCCTGTCGTCCGAGTCGCCGAACCCCTCGGCGAGCCCGCGAGTAAACCGGCACCGGCCGATCCCGCCGCCGAGGCCGCCCGGATCGCCCCGGCCGCGCAGATCGTGGCGGCCCGGCTCGAGAAGCAGGCCGAGACCGCGACCGGCGAGGCCGCGACGATTCTCATCACGACCGCGGCCATGGCGGCCGACCCGGCGCTCGTCTCTTCGGCGGAGCAGCTGGTCAAGACTCAGAACCTGCCTGCCCCGCGTGCGGTCTACCAGGCGGCGGGGAAGTTCGCCGACGCGCTCGCCGCAGCGGGCGGCTACATGGCCGAGCGAGCCCGCGACGTCCTGGACGTGCGCGACAGGCTTGTCGCCGAACTGCTCGGCATCGCGCCTCCGGGCGTTCCCGACTTGGATTCGCCGAGCGTGCTCGTCGCGCGCGACCTCGCGCCCGCCGACACCGCCGGGCTCGACCCGGACAAGGTGCTCGCGCTCGTCACCGAAGAAGGTGGCCCCACCAGTCACACCGCGATCCTCGCGCGCGCGCTCGGCATTCCGGCCGTCGTCGCGGTCCGCGGGCTTCTCGCGCTCGACGCGCAAGCGCTTGCGGTGGACGGTGACACCGGTGTGGTCGAGGTCGCCGACCCCGGCGCCGAGATCGTCACGGCTGCCAAGACCGGCGCGATCGAGTGGGACGGCACCGGCGCGACCGCCGACGGCCATCGGGTGAAGGTGCTCGGCAACGTCGGTTCCGCCACCGACGCCCAGGCCGCGGCCGAGGCCGGAGCCGAAGGTGTCGGTCTCTTCCGCACCGAGTTCTGCTACCTCGACGCTTCCGCCGAGCCGAGCGTCGAGGAACAGCGCAAGGCCTACACCGCCGTGCTCTCGCCGTTCCGCGGCAAGCCGGTCATCGTCCGCACCCTCGACGCGGGTGCCGACAAGCCTCTCGCCTTCCTGGAGCCCGAGGCCGAGCCCAACCCGGCTCTCGGCGTACGCGGGCTTCGCGTCGCCTTCGACCGGCCCGAGATCCTCGACCGTCAGCTCGAGGCCATCGCGGGTGCCGCGCAGGATTCCGGTGCCGAGGTGTCGGTGATGGCGCCGATGGTCGCCACCGCCGCCGAGGCCGCGTGGTTCGCCGAGCGGGCCCGTGCCGCCGGTATCGCCCGCGCGGGTGTGATGATCGAGATCCCGGCCGCCGCGCTGACCGCCCGCGAGATCCTCGACGCGGTCGACTTCGTCTCCGTCGGCACCAACGACCTCGCGCAGTACACCTTCGCCGCGGATCGCCAGCTCGGCGCGGTCGCCAAGCTCAACGACCCGTGGCAGCCCGGGCTGCTGCGCCTGCTCAAGGTCATCGGCCAGGCCGCCAAGGACACCGGCAAGCCCGCCGGGGTCTGCGGCGAGGCCGCCGCCGACCCGAGGCTCGCGCTGGTGCTGGCCGGGCTCGGCCTGACCAGCCTCTCGATGAACGCGCCCGCCGTGCGCGCGGTGGGCGCGAGCCTGGCCGCCACGACGCTGGCCGAATGCGAGGAACTCGCCGCGGCCGCGCTGGCCACGGCGGACCCCGTCGAGGCGAGGGCAGCCGCAGCCAAGCGATAGCAAAGGTCCCTTGCTTCCCTGGTGGTGATCTTCGGTCAGGCCGCGGCGATGTTCGTGGTGACCAACATCGACGACATCGTCCTGCTCGCGCTCTTCTTCGGCCGTGCGAAGGGACGTGCGGACGCGGCGAGGGTGGTGGCCGGGCAGTACCTCGGGTTCGCCGGGATCCTCGCCGTTTCGATCGTCGGGGCGCTCGGCGCAGGCCTGTTGCCGGAAGCCGTTTTGCCCTGGCTCGGACTGGTGCCGCTCCTGCTCGGTCTCCGCGCGGCGTGGCACGTCTGGCGTAAGGACGGCGAAGGCGACGAGCCCGACGTCGGTCCCGGAGTTCTCGCCGTGGCGGGGGTGACCTTCGCCAACGGCGGCGACAACATCGGCGTCTACGTTCCCGTGTTCGCCAACACCGGCACCGGCGGGCTGATCGTGTACGCCGCCGTGTTCCTGGCGCTCGTCGCGGTCTGGTGCGCGGCGGGCAGGTACTTCGCGACCCGCCCGGTGATCGCCCGCGCCCTGGCGCGATGGGGTCACTTGCTGCTTCCGGTCGTCCTCATCGGCATCGGCCTGCTGATCCTTCTGCATGCCTGATGTCGAAATCCGGTCCACCGCTTCGACGCACTGGTGAAGACACCGAGTGCGACGAAAGGACCGGACCATGACGACCACCGAGACCCCGCGGGCGGGCCGCCGGGAGTGGGTCGGGCTGGCCGTACTGGCCCTCCCCACCTTCCTGGTCTCCCTCGACGTGTTCGTGCTGATCCTCGCGCTGCCGAAACTCAGCCAGAGCCTCGGCGCCGACAGCACCCAGCAGCTGTGGATCATGGACGTCTACGGCTTCATGATCGCCGGGTTCATGGTCACCATGGGCACCCTCGGCGATCGCGTCGGACGCCGGAAACTGCTGCTCATCGGGGCCACGGCGTTCGGACTGGCTTCCGTGCTGGCGGCGTTCTCGACCAGCGCGCTGATGCTCATCGCCGCTCGCGCGATCCTCGGTATCGCCGGGGCGACGCTGGCGCCGTCGACGCTCGCCCTGATCAGCAACCTGTTCCTCGACAGCCGCCAGCGCTCCCTCGCGATCGGCATCTGGGCGGGGTGCTTCACTGTCGGCGCGATCGTCGGCCCGATGGTCGGCGGCGTGCTTCTGGAGCACTTCTGGTGGGGTTCGGTGTTCCTGCTCGGCGTTCCCGCGATGGTCCTGCTGCTCGTCGTCGGACCGAAGTTCCTGCCCGAGTACCGCAACGAGAACGCCGGCCGTCTCGATCCGGCGAGTGTCGCGCTTTCGCTGGTCACGATCCTGCCCGCGGTCTACGGCGTGAAGGAACTCGCCCGCGACGGCGTGCACGTGGTCCCGGCGGCCGCGCTCCTGCTCGGCCTCGGCTTCGGCGTGGTGTTCGTGCGGCGCCAGCGAATCCTCCAAGACCCGCTGATCGACCTGAAGCTGTTCCGCAGCCGCGCGTTCACGACGGCGATCGGCGGGATGTGCGCGTTCACCATGCTGGGCGGGACGACGATGCTCTTCGTCGCGCAGTTCTTCCAGGTCGTGGTGGGACTTTCACCGGTCGGCGCCGCGCTGGCGTTGCTGCCGGGCATGCTCGCGTCGACCGTCAGCTTCCTGGGCGCGCCGATCCTCGCTCGCCGTTTCCGGCCCGCCACCCTGATTTCGGGCGGCCTGGCCGGGGCGATCGCCGGTTTCCTGCTGCTGACACAGGTCGAGGCGGGCGCCGGTCCGGTGATCCCGTCGATCGCGTTCGCCATCACCTGCCTGTGCGGCGGGCCGCTGGTCACCCTCGGCACTGATCTGGTCGTCGGCTCGGTTCCGCCGGAGAAGGCGGGTTCGGCGGCTTCGTTGTCGCAGACCGGCAACGAGTTCGGCTACGCGCTGGGCATCGCGACCGTCGGAACGCTGGGCAACGCCGTCACCCAGGCCAAGCTCGCCGACGCCGTGCCCGCGCACGACGCCTTCGCCAGCGGGATGCACGCGGTGTCCGGGCTGGCCGCGCTCGTGCTGGCCGCCGTCGCCTACTTCGTGCTCCGGCACCTCCGGCACGTGCGGCCGGTGGGTGCCTAGCCGAAGAAGCCCCGACGCGGGTACTTGATGATCAGCGATCCCCCGTGCACGCGCCCGGTGATGACGAACCGGGGCGTGCCGGGGCGGCCGTTCGACCGGGTCCGGTCGTCGAGGTTGCCGAACTTGATGTCGGAGATCGAGTTGGTGTCGACGGCGCCGTCTTCGGGAATGGTGATCTCCACCGGACCCCATTTGGCCTGCAGTTCGATGTGCACCACCGGATGCGGGATCTCGGCCTGGGAGAAGTCCAGTTTCGTGGCGCCGTACTTGTTCCGGATCACCATCGACTCCGGGACCAGCCAGTTCCCGTCGCGCTGCAACGCCGAGTACTTGCCGTTGAGCTCCATGACCTGCCCGGACGGCTGCGCGTAGGCGTGCTGCCCCGGCGGCGGCGCCCACGGGTTCTGCTGCTGACGCGGCACCACTCCCGCTTCGGGATGCACCAGGCCCGGCAGATCCGTGAGCACCGCGTTCAGCTCACCGCGGGTCTTCGAGGCGAGGGCGCGGTCGGTCCGCTCGGTGAACTCGTCGAGATTCAGCATCCCGAGGCCGATCGCCTTCTGCAGCACCACGACGACGTGCTCGCGCTCCGCGTCGGAGACCCGGATATCCCGTCCGGTCAACGGCTTGGTTTCGGTCGTCGGCTGCTCTTCCTCGCCCATGCCTGGAATGGTAGAACCGGATCTCACGCGCGAGATCGGGGAAATACCCTGAACAGACCCGCATTTCACCCCTGTACCGCCCTGGTGGCCGCTGTCCTCTTCCTGGCCGGATGCACCGGCGCCACGCCACAACCCGCACCTGCGCCCAGGTCGACACTCCCGCCACCTTCGAAAATCGCAGGCGAACCGGTGGACTACAGCGGTTTCCGGCTCATCATGGCAACCTCGCCGCCGTCGATCCTCGATCCCGCCACCGGCGCCACGACGCCGTTGCCCGGCGTTCCGGCCGGGGACCGGGTCAACGACGTCCTGCGGGTCGGCAAGTTCCCGGTCGTGCTGTCGGCCGCCCGCTGCGGGCCGTCGTGCCTGGAGCCGTCCGAAGTGCTCGTCTACGGGAATCCCGAGAACCAGCCGTGGAAGCTGGGCAAGGCCAGGAGCGTGGCCCCGTCCGCCGACGATTCCGGCGTCTGGCTGATCCGCGACGACGGCAACGACCTCTGCCGCCTCCAGTACGTCTCCCTGCTCGGCGCCGAACGCGATCGCGGCCGCCCGGCGAGCTGCACGACGGCGGTGCGCCAAGAGGTGCCGAAGGGCCTGCTGATCACGGTGAACAGCGGGACGGCCACCGCCGAGGACGTGCTGATCGATCCCGCCACCGGCCGCGCCGTGCACCAGTTCCCGCGGATACTGGCGATCACCAAGGACCGGCTGCTGCTCGCCGAGCTGACCAGGTTCTCCGTCCTCGACCTGCGCAACGATCAGCGCGTCCCGGTCGAACGCCCGGT
This sequence comes from Amycolatopsis sp. lyj-84, assembly GCF_046549075.1. Classification (NCBI taxonomy): domain Bacteria; kingdom Bacillati; phylum Actinomycetota; class Actinomycetes; order Pseudonocardiales; family Pseudonocardiaceae; genus Amycolatopsis; species Amycolatopsis sp. lyj-84. The sequence continues at coordinate 862,435 of NZ_JAJPWO010000002.1, read as the reverse complement.
GCCCAACGGCACGCCGGGCCAGGTGATCCCGAGCCGCGACGGCTACAAGGTCGCCGTGCTGTTCGGCGACCCAGCCTGGGCCGCGACGAGTACGCAGACCGCCGACGTCTGGGTGCTCGCCCTCGACACGCTGACCTGGACCCACGCGCCCTCGATGCCGATCGCGACCCCGCTCAAGCAGGTCGCGATCGAATGGTCCGAGGACGACACCCTGGTGATCGCCACCGACGTCGTCGCGAGCTGGCGTCTCGACCGGCCGGGGTGGACGGTCGTCAAGACACCTTTGCCCGCCGAACGGAACCGGTCCGTGGTGACCGTCGCCCAGGGCTGAGCTACCGGGGCTACTCCCCGTCGAGCCCGTGCTCGATGGCGTACCGGGCGAGCTCGACGCGGTTGTGCAGCTGGAGTTTCCGCAGCGTCGACTGGACGTGGTTCTCCACCGTCCGATGCGACAGCACGAGCTTCTCGGCGATCTGCCGCGCCGTCATCCCCTTCGCGACCAGGCGCAGGACGTCGGTCTCGCGTTCGGTCAGCCGCGGCGGGGCGGGCCCGTCGTCCGGGGCGTCGGCCATCCGCCGGTATTCGCCGAGTACGAGACCGGCGAGTCCGGCGGTGAACACCGGGTCCCCCGCCGCCGTCCGCTTGACCGCGTCCACCAGTTCGCTCGCCGAAGCCGATTTGACCAGGTACCCGGACGCCCCGGCCTTGACCGCCTCGAGGACGTCGCTGTGCTCGCCGCTCGCGGACAGCACCAGGACCTTGGTCGACGGCAGCTCCGCGGTGATCTCCCGGGTCGCGTCCACGCCCGACGTCTCGCCGAGGTTGAGGTCCATCAGCACGACGTCCGGCTGGACCGTGCGCGCGATCCGCACCGCGGCGGGCGCGTCCGGCGCGGTGGCCCGTACGTCGAAACCGTGCTCGGCCAGGTCGCGCGCGACCCCGTCCCGCCACATCGGGTGGTCGTCGACCACCATCACCGAGATCTGAGGCGCGTCGGTCATCGCTTTCCCCTCGCCGCCACTGGAACCTTGACTTCCCATTCCGTGCCCTGGCCCGGCGCGGTGTCCAGGGCGGCGCTCCCGCCCAGATCCCGCACGCGCCCCTTGATGGACTCCGCGATACCTAGATGTCCCTCGGCCGCCGCTCGTTCCATCACCCCGGGCGCGATTCCGGGGCCGTCGTCGCGGACGCTGACCACGACCTCGGTGCCGAGGTCCTCCAGCAGCACCCAGGCATGCGCTTCTCCACCAGCGTGCTTTTCGACGTTCAGCAGCGCTTCGCGGGCCACCGCCACCAGCTCCGCGGTCATGTGTTCGGGCAGCCGGACCTCGCCGGCGGGCGTCGAGACCTGCACCGACGGTGTCGCGAGCAGCTGCAGCGCGGCACGGAGGTCGGTCGTCCCGTTCGCGCTCGGCCGCGTCGGCTCGGTGGTGACCAGCGCCCGCAGCGCGATCTCCTGTTCACCGGCCAGTTTCGCCAGCTCGGCGGCCTCCCCGCCGAATTCGGCGCCGCGTTTGCGCACCCGCGCGAGCACCTGCAGGACGCTGTCGTGGATCGAGCGGGCGAGCCGCTCCCGTTCGGCCGTCGCGGCCTCCATGCGCAACGCCCTGGTCAGCGCGTCCGCGGACCGGCGCGCCATGGTCGCGGCCAGCCCGATCACGAACCCGCTCGCGGTCAGCAGGAAGCCGTCCCGCGCGACGTCGACGTCGAACCGCCAGCGCACCAGCCCGGTGACCACCGAGACCACCAGCCCGGCGAGCACCCCGCCGAGCGCGCCGAAGCGCGTCCCGGCGGCCGCGGGCGGGACCGCCGCCCACACCGTCGTGAGGAGCGGGGTGTTGGCGTCGAACTGCGCGGTGGACAGGACCCACGCCGACGTGAACATGAGGACGACCGTCAGCGCGAGATCGACGACGACCAGCCACGGCCAGCGTGTCGACGGCCGTGCGTAGAACAGGCTGCTGAGCACCGTCCACGCCGTCATCACGCCGAACGCGGCCCACGCGAGCCACTGCTTCGCGTAGCCGTCGTAGTGGACGATGAACGAGCCGAGTGCGAAGAGCAGCGTCGTCACGCGAAGCACGATCACCCCGCGCCACAGCGGCGTCACGGGGTCCCGCGTGCCCAGCGCCGAGACGGCTCGCCAGAGCGGGGTGTTCGTCATGACTCCGTTTTGGCCGCTTCCTCGTTGTCGTTCGGCTGCGCCGCCTGATCCCGCAGGACGTCGACCTCGTCCGGATCGGGATCCCGTTCGTGCAGCAGCGACCGGATGCCGGCGTTGAGCACCGCGAGCAGCGGCACCGACAGCAGCGCCCCGGCGATCCCGGCGGTCACGAGGCCCGCGGTGATCGCGAGCACCACGGCGAGCGGATGCAGCTTGACCGCGCGGCCGAGCAGGATCGGCTGCAGCACGTGGCTCTCCAGCTGCATGACGCCGATGACGATGGCCAGCACGATCAGCGCGCCGACGACACCCTTCGTCACCAGCGCGATCAGCACCGCGACCGCGCCCGCGATCACGGCGCCGATGATCGGGATGAAGGCGCCGAGGAAGACCAGCGTCGCCAGCGGGATCACCAGCGGGACACCGACGATCGCCAGCCCGACGCCGATGCCGACCGCGTCGACGACGGCCACCGCCGCCGTCGCGCGCACGTAGCTGACCAGCGAGGCGAACCCGCGCCGCCCGGCGACGTCGACCCGGTTGCGCACCCGGCCGGGCACGCCGAGGACGAGGAACTTCCAGATCTGGTCGCCGCCGGAGAGGAAGAAGATGAGGATGAACAGCGTCAGGATGAAGCCGGTGACGATCTCGCCGACCGTGCCCGCCGTGGTGAGCGCGGTGGTGGTGATCGACGCCTGGTTGTTCTGCAGGAAGCCGATCGCCTGGTTGATGAACTCCTGGATCTGCTCCTGGCGCAGGTGCAGCGGTCCGTCGATGAGCCAGGTCTTGATCTGGTTGAGGCTCTCCGTCAGCTGCTTCTGCAGTTCCGGCAGGCCGGAGGAGAACTGCGCGACGACGAACGTCAGCAGCCCGCCGAGGACCGCGAGCCCGGCGATCAGCACGATCCCGGCCGCCAGCCCGCGCGGGAACTTCAGCGCCTGCAGCTTGGAGACCGCGGGCGCGAGCAGCGCGGCCAGCAGCAGCGCGATCGAGAGCGGGATGACGACCACCGACAGGTAGCCGATGAGGAACACGATGACGTAGAGCGCGGCGATCACCACGATGAAGCGCCACGACAGCGCCGCGCCGATCCGCAGGCCGCGGGGCACCACGTTGGTGACGTCTTCGGTGGACTCGGAGAGAAACGGGTTCGCCGGGTCGGATTCCGGCTGTTTGCGCTGGGGCTCGCTCACTGGCTCACCGTATCGGTCCGGGACGGCGTTCTTGAACATTCCGGGCGACGCGCACGGGTCGAATTCCCCCGAAGCGACGCTTGACACACCGCCGGTCCATCGACTCCGGAGTAACCCGGCCCCGCCAGCCTTGATCACTTATCGTGATATCGAGCTACACCGTGTGTTCTTCACACGATCGTGCGATCAAGGTGCTCCTGGCTCGCTTTGTCCTTCCGCCCTTTGCTTACCTCGGTTCCGCAACCACCGACGGCATACCGACACGGCAGGAGACCGAGTGACGAACGCGGCGAAGAACGAGGGGCGGGGCGCGGCGCGCTTCGGCCGTCTCGCTTCGCGTGCGCTGTTCGTTCTCGGCGGCGCCGTCGCCGGTTCCGCCGCCGCGTGGGCCGTGTCCGGTGCTTCCGCTTCGGCCGACATCGCCCCGGTGGTCTCCGCTCCCGAAACGAGCGTCACCCCGGTCACCGATGCCACCGTGGCCGGGCTCAACGACGTTTCACACGGCGCGGGCAAGTTCTCCGGCGATGTCGCCGGAGCGATGTGCGGCGACAACCAGCAGCAAGCCACCACGTGGTCGATGCCGGGCAAGAACGGGTCGAAGCACCACTGCGGCGACATCCGCGCCGACCGGCACGAGGTCTCCACCCGCGTCAGCGACGCGGTCACCGACTTCGCCGACAACTCGGTGGTCACCCCGGTCAAGCGGACCCTCGGCGCCGTCGAGCACATCGTGCGCAAGCCGCAGGACACCCGTCAGGTGCTGGACGAGACGTTCGCCCCGTCGCCCGACTTCGGCCGCAAGGTCTGGGACCTCCTCGACCCGCAGGGGCACGGCGACCTCGTCCCGGGCCTCCCGGTCAGTGGCGGTCCGGTCGACCCGAAGTCCCCGCTGGACACCATCGGCGCCGGCGACCAGGTCACCGACTTCGCGCAGCTGGCGACGACCCAGTTCCCCGCTTCCTCCGAGACCTTCCTCCCGATGCCGGCCGTCGTGCAGCAGCACGACGCCTCCGCCCAGGACGAAGACTCTCCTTTCCGTGACGGACACCGCGGCGATTACCCGCGTCCGCTCACCCCGGCGCCGCTTCCCGTCGCGCCTTCCATCCCGACTGTCCCCGGTGGCGGCAACGCTCCCGGTGGTCACCTCGACGGCCTGACCCACGGCGTTCCCGCCTGGCTCGTCACCGCCGTCGAGCGTTCCCTGACCGGCTACTCGCTGGCAGGCACGCGGTACATGCCGCTCACCCCGGGCTCGCAGCCCGGCGTCACTCCCGACTGAACACCTCCCTCCGCGGGGTAGCCGACGCGCCTCACGCCTCCCGATTCCGGGCTTGGCTTCGCGTCCGCTCCTGATCCCCCGCGAAACGGCGGTGCGCTTTTTTGCGCCCGCATTCGCTCCACCCCCTCTGGTGCCGCTTCCAAGGCACCTCCTCGAACCCGAAAGGGAACCCGAAATGAAGGAGAACAACCCCATGCAATCCTGGGCAAAGCGCGGACTCCAGACCGCGTTGGTCACGGGTGGGCTGTTGATGCTGGGTACCGGCATCGCTTCGGCTGACGAACAGGTCAACCCCGACACCCCGGCCTCCCCGCTCGACGCGAACGTCACCGTTCCCATCGAGATCGACAACAACGCCGTTGGCACGCCCCTCGGCCAGCTCGACGTCCCCGGCTACAAGGGCGAGGTCAGCACCAAGGCCGTCACCAAGCCCGTCTCGGACGCGCTCGACGGTGTCACGTCGCCCGGCAGCAGCAGCGACGGAATCGGCGGAGGGCTTCCCCAGCTCTCGAACAAGGGCGCCGTGCCCGCGCCGCTGTCCGCCAAGGACTCGTCCCGTCAGGTCAGCGGTGGACTGACCGGTGGTGGGTTCACCACCACGGACGACATCCTCAAGGGCAACAAGGTCGTCGGTGACGTCGTCGTCCCGATCCAGATCGTCGACAACGCCATCGGCGTGATCGGCGACGCCGAGGTCGAGGGTGGGAACCACCAGCAGACCTGGTCGCACAACCAGGACGTCGAGACCACCGGTGAGGACTCCAGCCTCGCCGGGAACGTCGTGTCCCTGGACTGGGCGCTGCCCGTGCAGATCGCCGGCAACGGCGGCGGGCTCGCCGGCGGTACCGGTCGCGTGGTCGGCGGTTCCGCCAGCCAGAGCACCACCGAGACCGGCAACATCACCACCGACGGCGAGGGCTCCGCCCTGTCCGGCAACGTGGTGGCAGGCCAGCTCGCCACCCCGGTCCAGGTCACCGGCAACGCCGCTTCCTGGATCATCGGCAACGCCAACAGCTCCGGCTACGAGGCCGAGACCGACGCCACCTCCGGTGGCTGGGTCGAGACCGACGGTGACGACTCCGCCCTCGGCGGCAACGTCGCCGCGGTGCCGGTCGCGCTGCCCGCGAAGGTGAACGACAACGCCGCCGCTGTGCACGGTTCGCTCGCGAACTCGAACAGCAGCTCCTCGGCGGACGCGCAGGCCGGCGACACCACGCCCGGCTGGAGCAACGTTCCCAGCTACGTCCAGACCTCCGGTGAGGACTCGGCCCTCGCGGGTAACGCGATCGTGCCGCAGACCGCGGACGTCGCGAACGTCGGCGGCGTGGCCGCCAGCTGGGTCGGCCTCGCCAACACCGGCAAGGACGGCGGCACCAGCCACTCCAGCGTCGTCGACGCCGGTGGCTTCGTCAGCACCGAGGGCGAAGGCTCCACGGGCGGCGGCAACATCGTCGACCCGGCCGTGGCGGCCCCGGTCGAGGTGACCTGCATCGCGGGCACCTACATCGGCAACGTGTCCTCGACCTCGTGCGAGAACACCGTCGACGCGAACGCCGGCAACGGCAGCCACACCAACGGTGACGACTCCACCCTCGCGGGCAACATCGTCAACACCCAGGCCGCGCTGGCCCCCGAGGTCTACGGCGTCGGTGGCTCGCACATCGGACAGGCCGTCGCCGAGGCGACCGAGACCAAGACCGTGACCGCCGGCGGGTACGACGGCACCACGGGCAACGACTCGTCCGGCTCGGGCAACATCGTCCAGGTCCCGGCCGCGGTTCCGGCCGAGGTCTTCGGCGTCGGTGGCTCGTTCATCGGCCAGGGCTCCGGCTCGGCCGACGAGACCAAGGTCGTCTCCGGTGGCGGCGGCGGGAACACCGCCGACGACAACGGCTTCCTGAGCTCCAACCTGGCGACCGTGCCGGCTTCGCTGCCGGTGCAGGCGTTCGGGATCGGCGGCGCGCTCGCCGGTCAGGGCCACGGTGGCGCCGACGGCGACACCACCTCCAACGCGGGCGGCGACGTCCACGCGACCGGTGACGGTGGCGCGGGCGCGGGCAACCTGGTCTACGGCCCGGTCTCCCTGCCGGTCCAGGCGCACAACTTCGCCGCGGTGCTGGGCGGAATCGCGTCGGGCGAGGGCTCGAACCTGACCGACTCGTCGGCCGGTGGCGACGCCACCGCCAACGGTGAAGAAGGCGCGCTGGCGGGCAACATCGTCCAGACGCCGGTCGGCGGCACGGTCCCGGTGACCGGGCTCGGCGTGGCCGGTGCGGGCATCGCCAAGGGCAACAGCCTGAACGACGTCATGTCGGCGGCCGGCGGCGACGCCACCACCACCGGTGACAACGGCGCGGTCGCGGGCAACATCATCGGCGCGCAGGCGCTGCCGATCGTGCCCGTCACCCACGACGCCATCGCGGCGGCGGGCATCGCCGACGCCGAGGGCCTCGACACCATCGACGGCACCTCGGGCGGCGACGTCGAGACCTCGGGCCTCGACGGATCGCTGTCGGGCAACATCCTCGACATCCCGGTCGCGGCCGTTCCGGAGGTGTTCGGCGACGCCATCGCGGCGGCCGGCGGCGTCTCCGAGACGAACGCGGACAGCGTGATCGACGGACAGGCCGGCGGCGACAGCATCACGGACGGCAGCGGAGAGGCCCTTTCCGGCTTCAACCTGCACCACCCGCTGGTGTTCTCGATCCCGCTGAACGAGCTCGAGATCCCGGTGCTGGCCATCGCGGACGAGAACTCGACCGACGACACCGAGATCAACGACGCGGACTACACCCGCGCCTTCACCGACTCGGTCGGTTCGGAAATGCCGATCGACGCGCTCCCCGCGCTGCCCTTCGGCAGCCTGCCCACCACGCCGGCTCGCGCCGACGCTCCGCAGCTGGGTGGCGTTCTCGCCGGTGTGTCCGCTCTGAAGGGTCTGACGTCGCTCCCGACTCAGATGCCGAAGGCGGACCTGCCCGCGCTGCCCGTCACCCCGGCGCTGCCCGGTGTCCCGGCCCTGCCGAAGACCCCGGCCCTGCCCGGTGACGCCGCTCGTGCGGACGCCCCGAAGCTCGCGCAGCTCCCGGCGCTGACCGCGCTGCCGATCGCCGGTGGCCTGCCGGTGGCGCTGCCCACCGCGGGTGGCCTGCCGACCGCCGGTGCCCTGCCGGTGGCTCTGCCCACCGCGGGCGCTCTCCCCACGGCCGGCGCCCTGCCGACCGCGGGCACGCTGCCGGTGCAGCTGCCCACCGCGGGCACCCTGCCCGTCGTGAGCGGCACCCCGGCGATGCCGACCACGCAGGTCCCGGCTCTGGCGGGCGTCGACTCGTCGCCGCTGAGCATGTTCCAGCGTTTCATCGGCACCCTGACCGGCAAGAAGTTCCACACCATGTGAACCTGCCAGTCGGCTAGCGCCAACTGATCGAAGAAGCGGGCCCGGGAGACTTTCTCCCGGGCCCGCTTTGTCGTGGTCACGACATCGTGAACAGCGCGTCCTGGGCGGCGCCCATCGCGGTCAGCACCGCACCCTCCAGCACCCCGCTCCCGCCGACGGTCCCCGCCCGCACCTCGGTCCGCAGCGGCGAGATCTCCGCGAGCCGCCGGCTCACCCTGGCCGCCAGTGCGTCGCCACCGGCGCGGCCGACTTCGCCGCCGAGCACGACACAGCCCGGGTCCAGTACCGCGGTGATCGCGGCGGTGCCGATCGCGATCCGCTCGGCGACGATCTCCAGGAATTCCTCGGCCTCCGCGTCGATCGCGTACCCGACAGCGGCTTCGGCCGCTTCGGCGTTATCGGCCGACGAAGCGGGAAGGCCGTGCGCGCGGGCGAGTTCGCAGATCGCCGCGCTGCCCGCCAGGGTGTGGAAGCCGCCGTCGCAGTCGGTCGACGTCGGGAGCCTGCCGGGTCCCAGCATCGGCAGGAACCCGATCTCCCCCGCGCCGCCCGACGCGCCCCGCCGCAGCGAACCGTCGAGGACGACGGCCGCGCCGACACCGAAGCCGAGCCACAGCAGCACGAACGTCTCCCGGTCGCGGGCGGCGCCGAGCCGTTGTTCGGCCGCGGCCGCGAGGTTGACCTCGTTCTCCAGCAGCACCGGGACGCCCAGCCGCCGCCGGAGCTCGTCGACGAGTTTCCCGTGCCACGCGGGCAGTCCCCCGGCGGGCCGCAGTCCGCCGGTCGCCGGGTCGACCAGGCCGGGAGCACCGACGGCGATCGTGTGCAGCCCGGTCGCGCCCGCTTCGGCCGCGGTGGTCTTCAGCAGCGCGATCGCCCGCTCGACGGCCGCGTCGGTGTCGACGTCCAGTTCGAACGGCAGCGAGGCTTCGGCGCGAGTCCGGCCGAGCAGATCGGCGACCGAAACGGCGACGCCGTGGGTGCGGACGTCGAGCCCGGCGAGGTACGCGCGATCGGCGACGATGCCGTACAGCTTCGCGTTCGGCCCGCGGCGTTCGGCGCCCGCTTCGCCGACGATCTCGATCAGCCCGGCGTCCTGCAACCGTTCGACGAGGTCGGCGACGGTCGGCCGGGAAAGCCCGGTCGACGTCTTGAGCTGGGCGGCCGTCAGCGGGCCCTCGCGTTGGAGCAGGTCGAGGGCCAGGCGGTCGTTGATGGCCCGCGCGGTGCTCGGGGAGGCGGACGGCATCCGGATGACACTCACCGGCAGATCCTCCCAGAATTAATTATCAGGTTCCCTTCCTGATAGTTTACGCTGACGCCGTCGAGTTGTCTCATGGACCTTGGGGGCCCAGTGACCAATACAGTGGAAACCGTCGGCGGGCCGACGCGGCGGGTGCGGCAGGCGCGGGTCGCCATCGCCGCCATCTTCGCCGTGCACGGCGCGGTGACCGGCAGTTTCGCCACCCGGATCCCGTGGATCCAGGAACACGCGGGGATCAGCGCGGGTCAGCTCGGCCTCGCGCTCGCCTTCCCCGCCATCGGTGCTTCGCTCACCATGCCGCTCGCCGCGCGGATCGGGCACCGGCTCGGCGGCAGGCAAGGCCTCCGGATCCTGCTCGCGTACTGGACGCTGGCGCTGATCCTCCCCGCGCTGGCGGGGAACCTCGTCACCCTGTGCGTCGCGTTGTTCGTCATGGGTACCGCGGCGGGCACGTCGGACGTGCTGATGAACGCCCTCGGCGTCGACGTCGAGGAGAGGATGGGCAAGTCGGTGATGTCGGGGCTGCACGGCATGTGGACCACGGGCGCGCTCGTCGGATCCGCCGCCGGAGCGCTCGCCGCGCACGCCGCGCTGGACGCCCGGGTGCACCTGGCGATCGCGTCCGCCGTGCTCACCATCGCCGGACTGCTCATCTGTCAGGGCGTTTTCGACGTCCGCAGCGCACCCGACGAGCACCCGCCGCCGAGGTTCACGTTGCCGCCGAAGTCGGCCGTCATCATCGGCGCCGTCGCGTTCTGCGCCGTCTTCGCCGAAGGGGCGAGCCTCGACTGGTCCGCCGTCTACCTGCGGGACGTCCTCGGCACGTCGCCCGGGATCGCGGCGGCCTCGACCACCGCGTTCACCTGCACGATGGCGGTCGCCCGCCTCTCCGGCGACGCGCTGGTCAGGCGCTTCGGCTCGGTCAACACGGTCCGCGCGGGCGGCGTTCTCGCGACGGCAGGCGGCCTCCTGGTGGTACTGGCCGCGCATCCGGTGATGGCGCTGGCCGGATTCGGGTTGATCGGACTCGGGGTCTCCGTCGTCGTCCCGCTCGCCTTCGCCGCGGCCGGACGCAGCGGGCCGACGCCGAGCCAGTCGATCGCGGGCGTCGCGACCATCACCTACTCCTCCGGGCTCGTCGCGCCGTCGCTGATCGGCGGCATCGCCGACCTGACGTCGCTGACGGTGTCCTTCGGGCTGGTCACGCTGCTCGCGCTCGGCCTGATCGCGGGCGCCGGGGTGCTCCGAACCCGCTAGCCGAACTGGAGGGAACGCTTGGCGAGGCCGTGCCAGTAGCCGTCGATGACGGTCTCGCCCTTCCCTTCGGAGGAACTCGCGCCGAGCGAGACGAACAGCGGGGCGAAGTGCTCGATCCTGGGGTGCGCGAGGGCCGCGGCGGGTGCCTTGTGCTGGAAGTCCAGCAGTGCGTCGAGGTCGCCTTCGCGCAGGGTTTCCGCACCCCAGTGGTCGAATTCGCTCGACCACGACGGCGGCGCGCCGTCGGTGCCGTCGGTCTGGCCCAGCGCGCTCAGGTTGTGGGTGAAGAAGCCGCTGCCGATGATCAGCACACCCTCGTCGCGCAGTGGCGCGAGCTTGCGGCCGAGGTCGAACAGCTCGCGCGGGTCCAGCGACGGCATGGACACCTGGAGCACCGGGATGTCGGCGTCCGGGTACATCTCCACCAGCGGGACGTACGCGCCGTGGTCGAGGCCGCGATCGGGCGCGTCGTGGACCGGAGTCTGCGTCGAGCGAAGGAGTTTCCGCACCTTGTCCGCCAGCTCGGGAGCGCCGGGCGCGGCGTATTTCACCTGGTAGAAGCGATCGGGGAAACCCCAGAAGTCGTAGACCAGCGGCACCGTCGTGGTGGCGCCGAGGGTCAGCGGCGCCTCTTCCCAGTGCGCGGAGACGACGAGGATCGCCTTCGGCTTTTCGAGTTCGGCCGACCAGCCGGCGAGCTGGCGGGTCCAGGTGGCGTCGTCGGCGAGCGGCGGCGCGCCGTGGCTGAGGTAAAGCACCGGGGTCATGTCAGCTCCAGGTGTTTGAACTTTCAACTACCAGGATAGACGACGCCGCGGTGTTCCGCGTTATTCCCGCGCGAGGTTCACCGCCATGCGTTCCAGGACGCCGACCGTCGTCCGGTAGTCGTCGTCGCTGATGCCCGCGGTCGCGCGTGCGCGGAACTCGCTCACCTCGGTCTTGAGGCGAAGGTGCGCCTGTCTTCCGGCGGGAGTCAGGCCGCCTTCGTCGTCGACCCAGCCGCGAGTCCGCAGGTCGGCGACGGCCTCCTGTGCTCCCTCGAACGGTGACAGTGCTTCGGCGATCGGGGCCCCGCTGTCGATCGTGTTCAGTGCTTGCCAATGACGGCGGGTCAGCGCTTCGTCGGAGAGGACCCGATCGAGGGAGGATTCGAGGGCCTGGTGAAGGTGGGCGAACCAGAATCCGATGGGCTTCATGGATACTCCTTCATGTAGACGGCAACTACATGTAAAAGTACATGCATTGGTGAGGATGGGCATGACGGACGCCGTGGCCGACGTGGAACGCGCGATGATCGCCATCCGGCGGAGCCAGGCGAGGCGCTCGCTCTCGAAGCTCGCCCGCGACCGCGCCGAAACGATGCCCGACCAGGCGGTGCAGGGGCTTCTCGACGCCGTCGAGGCGGCCGAAGAGAGCGGCGAGCCGGGTACGGTGACCAGCCTCGCGGCGGCGTTGACCATCGACCAGCCGCGCGCGAGCCGTCTGGTCGCGCGGGCCGTCGAGGGTGGTTTCCTCCGGCGTGAAGCCGATCAGCGGGACGGCCGCCGCGCCGTTCTGGTCCTCACCGGGAGCGGACGTGACGAGGTGACGCGGATGCACGAGTTCCGCCGCTCGGTATTTGCCGAGGCGATGGCGGACTGGCCGGACGACGACCGCCGCGAGTTCGCCCGGCTGCTGACCGCGTTCGTCCGGAACTATGGCGCGCTCGGCGAGAAGTAGTTCACCAGGTTGCCGTCGGGGTCGCGGAACAGCAGGGACCGGTTCCCCCACGGCATCGTGGTCGGCTTCTGCACGATTTCGGCCAGACCCGCCAGCCGTTCGTACTCCCGGTCGACGTCCTCGACCCGGAACTCGAGGATCGCGGTCCGGTTGGACTCCGGCACCGCGGCAGTCGTCGTTTTGGCACTGCCGATCGCCAAGGTGCACGACGGGCCGACGAGTTCGGCGAACTGCTCGGCGGGCCTTCGCGCTTCGAGGCCGGTCACCTGCTCGTAGAACTCGGCGAGACGGGCGACGTCGTGGGTGATGATCCGGACGGAGACGAACTGCACGGCGGGTCCTTTCGGGCTGGAAAAGCGGAACACCGGCCACGCTAGGAGCAATACCGGGCAGAATCCGCCCGGTATTCTTCCCGGTGTGACCCGGCCCATCGCCCGTGTGCTCGCCCTGCTGGAGATCCTCCAGAGCGGCGGCACCCGCACCGTCGCCGAGCTCGCTGAGCGGCTCGACGTCGACGAACGCACGGTCCGCCGGTATGTCGAACACCTCCTCGACCTGGACATCCCGGTCCGCTCGGTGCGCGGCCGGTACGGCGGGTACCGCCTCGCCCCCGGCTACCGGATGCCGCCGCTGATGCTCACCGACGAGGAGGCCTTGGCGGTTCTGCTCGGCCTGGTCGCGGGACGGCGAGCCGGCCTGATCACCACGTCGGTCGCGGCCGCCGAGAGCGCGGTCGCGAAAGTGCGCCGCGTGCTGCCCGAAGCACTGGGACGTCGGCTGGACGCGCTGCTGGAGGCCGCCGACTTCACCTCGCCCGCCCGGGAAACCCTGTCGGCCGAGGCCGAAGTGCTGCTCACCGTCGCGGAAGCGGCACGGGATCGCCGCCCGGTCGGGCTCGCATACCTAGCCGGTCACGGCGGGGCCAGCGACCGCGTCGTCCATCCATATGGCGTCGTCGCGCATTCCGGGCGGTGGTACCTGACCGGCTTCGACTCGGCCAGCGGCGAGGTGCGCACCTTCCGCGTCGACAGGATCAAGTCGGCCGAGGCGCGGACCGGGACTTTCGAGGTGCCCACCGGATTCGACCCGGCCGAGCGAGTGCTGACCGCTCTCGCCGAGACACCGCACCGGCACGACGTCTCCGTGCGGATCCAGGCGACGCCCGAGCGGATCCGCGCTGTCCTCCCGCCGTCCGTGGCGACCCTGGAGACGGACGGCGACTGGGTGCGTGCCCGGATCCGGGCCCAGCGGCTCGACTGGATCCCGCCCCTGCTCGCCGCCCTCGACCGGCCGTTCGTGATCGAGCGGCCTGACGACCTTCGTGACCTGGTCAGCGCGCTGGCAGGCCGGCTGGCAGCGCGGGCTCGGGAAGTGTGAGCGCCGAATGCGCGGGCTCTTCCGCGTCTTCGGGCAGCGCCGAAAGGTCACGCAACGCGGCATTGCGCTGCTCCAGGGCCTCGGCCGTACTCGGGAACATGGTGGCGCCCCCGTCGGTGACCAGCGCCTGGTTCAGCCGCACGAACTCCCTGATGCTTCCTTCGTAGGCGGCGAACGCCTCCGTGTGGTCGGCCGTCATGGCCAGCTCGCGGGCCAGCATGTAGGCGCCGACCAGTGCGAGGCTCGACCCCTGTCCGGTGAGGAACGACGGGGCGTGCGCGGCGTCGCCGGCCAGGGCGACCCGGCCGCTGGACCAGCGCGGCAGGTGGATCTGGCTCACGACGTCGAAGAAGAGGTCGTCGGCGTTCCGCATGGTGTCGACCATGAGCGGGACGTGCCATCCGTCCCCGGCGAAGACCGAGGCGACCAGGTCGCGCTGCGTGGCGGGATCCCGGAAGGCGTCGAAGGGCGGTTCGGGGCGGGCGAAGTTCAGGAAGCCGTGCAGTTCGTCGCCGTCCCCGACGGCGTAGAGCACCGCGGCCCTGCCGGGCTTGTTCCAGAGGAGGCCCTCGTGTGAGAGCCCGAAGTCGTTTCGCATGGTGAAGCCCGCGAAGCAGTAGCCGATGTAGTGGTGGAACTGCTCCTCGGGACCGAAGACCAGGGCGCGGGTGTTCGAGTGCAGGCCGTCGGCGCCCACGACGAGGTCGAAGGAGCGTTCGATCCCGCTGTGGAAACGCACGTCCACGCCGTCGGCCCGCTGGTCAAGAGTGTCGATGGAGTCGTTGAAGAGGAACTCGACGTCGTCGCGGACCGTGTCGTAGAGGGCCGACGTGAGGTCCCCGCGGCGTACCTCGATGTCGCGGCCCTCCACTCCACCCGCCACCGCGTCGGGCCTGAGCGAGGCGATTTTCTCGCCGTCGGCGTCGAGGAAGGTGAGTCTGCGGGTGTGGATATGGGCCTCCCGCAGCTGGGGAAGGATCCCCATGTGCCGGACGACGTCGAGAGCGGTACCGCGGACGTCGATGGGATTGCCGCCCCCGCGCACCGCGTCCGCCTTCTCGACGACCGTGACGTCGAAGCCGTAGCGGTGCAGCCAGTACGCGAGTGCCGGGCCCGCGATGCTGGCGCCGGAGATCAGGACGGTGCTCATGGGTGCTCCTTGGATAGGTAACTTAGGTATCCTTATGGGCTCAAGACGACTATATACCTAACTTAGGTATCTTTGTGAGGCGTGATGGACGACACAGATTCACCGGAGCTCGACCTGATGGCGGTGCTCCCCCGGCTCACGCAGCTCAGCACCGTGCTCAACCGGAGCCGGCTGGGCGAGCGTGCGATGGAAAGTGCCGGGATCACCCTCGACCGGCCCGCGATGACGGTGCTGGTCACGCTGCACATGGCCGACCGGCCGCTGCGGGTCGGCGAGATCGCCGACCGCATGCACGTCGTCGGGCCGCATGTCACCCGGCATCTCAACGGGCTCGAGCGGCGAGGTCTGGTCGTCCGGGTCGCGGATCCCGAGGATCAGCGGGCGCGCCTGATCGAGCTGACCCCGGACGGGAAGGTGATCCCCGATCGGTACCTGCGGACCCTGCTCGGCTGGTTCGGCGACGCGCTGACCGACTGGCCCGAGGAGGACCGCAAGATCTTCGGCAGCCTCCTCGGACGGTTCGTCGACGACCTCACCGCCCGGCTCGAGGTCGTCGACGACGAGTAGCCCTCAGTTCTTGCCGCAGAACACCGTCTTGAGGAGCTTGTCCAGCGCCGCAGGGAACGCCGCGTCGCTGGCGGTGGCCCCGGAGGTGACCGAGGCGGTCATCGTCTTGCCGCCGTCGGGTGTGCTGTACATCAGCGCGCCGTAGCCGTTGTTGCTGCCGTTGTGGCTGAGGACGATGCCGCCGCAGTCCGGGCCCAGGTCCTTCGAGAACTGTCCGAGGCCGTAGCGGCCGAAGATGGTATCGCTGTCCGGGTGCGTTTTGCGCATCTCGGCCAGCAGCCAGGCCGGGAGGAGCTTGCCGTTCTGGAGTGCCGCGAAGTACGTCTGGAGATCCTTGGTCGTCGAAATCATGTCCCCGGCGCTGGAGATCCAGGACGGGTTCTGGTGCGTGACGTCGAGCGTCTTCTGCTGACCGGCGTCGTCATAGGTGTAGTAGGCGTGGGCGTAGGGCTTGGGCATCCCCGACCACGCCCCCGGCGACAGGGTGTCCCGCAGCTTCAGCGGCCGCAGGATCCGCCGGTCCAGTTCGTCGGCGAAGGAGCGGCCGGTGAGCGCTTCGACCAGCAGCCTGAGCACGACGTAGTTGGTGTTGGAGTAGCTCCAGCTCGCGCCAGGCTCGAACCGGGGCGGCTTGGACAGCGACAGCCGGACCAGCTCCTCCGGCTGGTAGGTGTGGAAGCGCCGGTCCACCCATTCCTGGCCCATCCACGGGATCCCGGGCACGACCGTCCCGTCCGGGAAGTACTCGCCGGTGTGGTTGAACAGCCCGCTGGTGTGCTGCAACAGCATCCGCACCGTGATCCGGCGGTCGAAGCCGAAGCGGGGCAGCAAACCCGCCACCGGGGTGTCGAACCCGACCCGGCCCTCGGCGACCAGTTGCAACACCAGGGTCGCGGTGAAGTTCTTCGACGCGCTGCCGACCCGGAAGTGACCGTCGGTCGGCGGTTTCGCGGTCCCGCCCAGCTCGCGCACCCCGGCGCTGCCGGTCCATTCGCCCCGCTTGTCGCGGACTTGCAGCTGCATCCCGGCGAACCCGTTGTCGACGAACTCCTGGACGGCCTGTCGCAGCTCCGGGCGATCCTGCCCGGCGGAGGCCGTCGACACGGTGACGCCCGCTAGCAGCGTGGCGGCCACCGCAGTGACGCCGGCTCGCCGGATGAACTTGGTACCCCTCAGTGAAGTGCTCATGGCGACTACGTTCGCGGGCCGCGCTGACACGGGGCAGTCACGCCGCTGACATCAGCGTGAGAGGCGGGCCTCGATGGCTCCGGATAGGGCCCGAGCGCGGCTTTGCCAGCGGTCGCGCCGAGCCTTCGGCCTCGCGGATCTGGTCGGCCGATGAGAGTCGACCGCATCCTGACTGTCCACAGGGGACACTTCCGGCGAGTAAATGTCCGATTGATGCCCATGTGCACGCTTTGCAAGGAGGGTCGTAAGTGGTAATGCGGGTTCTAACCTTCTTTATCACTCACGACCCTCTCAAAAACCGCACATATAACCATTAATCGGACATTCGGCTGGCAGAGAGTGTCCCCTGTGGACACTCGGGAAACGGTTGGCGCCCGCTGGCCGGTCCGGAACCACGCCGCGAAGGCCGCCCTTGCCCCTCAGGAGACCCCACGCAACTTTGAGGAACGATCGTTCTTGACTGATCGTTCCTCAAAAAGCTAACCTCGGGGCATGGGCAGGCGAAGGGCGTTCGACGAGGACGAGGTGGTGCGTGCCGCCGTGGGATTGTTCGGTGGCCGCGCGTACGACGGGGTGTCCATCGACGACCTCGTCGCCCACCTCGGCGTGCACCGCAACAGCCTGTACAAGACGTTCGGCAGCAAACGCGGCCTCTACCTGGTCGCCCTGCGCCGCCACCTCGCCGACGACGTCCACCCCCTGGCCGAAGCACTCGCCGCGGCGACGGACGCGGCGACCGCGTTGCGGCTCGTCACGTCGGCCGACCTCGATCTGCTGCTGCTCGCGGCGGTCGAACGGGCACCGGCCGACGAGGAGGTGGCCGCCGAGGTGGCCACGGCGCTGGCCGTCGTCGACCAGGCGATCGCCGACGCGCTCGGCATCTCCACCGCCCTGGCCGCCGCCCTCACGGCCGCCGCACTGGGCCTCCGCCTGCGCGGTGACCCCGAAGGTGCCGGCAGCGCGCTGACCCAACGCCTCGATCCTCTCGACTGACAAGGAAACAGACATGGCACTGGTCACCATCGACGGCGACGAACTCGTCGTCGTGATCGAAGGTCTCGACAAGCTCTGGGCCTTCAAGAGCAGCCTGACCATCCCGCTGGCCAACGTCCGCGGCGCGACCGCGGATCCCGGCATCGCCGCCGACCCCAAGGGAATCCGGGCGCCGGGTGCCCACTTGCCCGGCGTGATCACGGCGGGCACGTTCCACCTCGACGGCGAAAAGGTCTTCTGGGACGTCAAGAACCCGTCGAAGGCCGTGGTGATCGAACTCGCCGACGAGCGCTACACCCGGCTGGTCCTCCAGGTCGACGACCCGCGCGAGACCGTCGCGCTGGTCGAAAACGCCCTGCGCTGAAGGGTCTCATCGGCTTTGACATGTTGATCTTCTGTCACCTGCGACTTTGTTTGCTGTCGTGACATTTCTTCGGCGGAGTGCGTGGAACAGCCGTCCTCCGACTTGACGTTGAGCGCGCTCCAGGTCCTAGCGTCGGTGGCGTTCGTCAGCCTTCGAGGTATCGCCCGGTCGGCCGGGCAGGAGGAGTGTCCGCGCATGATCACCCGAACCAAGCTCGGCTCGCCCGGTCTCACCGTCAGCGCGATGGGCCTGGGGTGCATGGGGATGAGCGAGAGCTACGGCGCCGCCGACTGGGACGGCGGCCTGGCCACCATCGACCGGGCCCTGGAGCTGGGTGTCACGTTCCTGGACACCGCCGACGCCTACGGCACCGGGCACAACGAGGTGCTGGTGGGCCGGGCCATCCACGGCCACCGGGAGCAGGTGCAGCTGGCCACCAAGTTCGGCATCGACCGCAGCGCCGGCGACCGGGCGCGTCGCATCCGCGGTGCCCGGGACTTCGTGCTGCGATCCTGCGACGCCTCGCTGCTGCGGCTGGGTGTCGACGTGATCGACCTGTACTACGCCCACCGTCCGCCCCGGGACGTGGAGATCGAGGAGACCGTCGGGGCGATGGCCGAGCTGGTCGAGGCGGGCAAGGTCCGGCATCTGGGCCTGTCCGAGGTCGACGGCGACCTGCTGCGCCGGGCGCACGCGGTGCACCCGATCACCGCGGTGCAGAGCGAGTACTCACTGTGGACCCGCGACGTCGAGGCAGTGATCCCGGTGATGGCCGAGCTGGGGGTCGGGCTGGTGCCGTACTCGCCGCTGGGGCGGGGGTTCCTGACCGGCAGCCTGGACCGCTCCACACTGGGCGAGAAGGACTTCCGGCGCACCAACCCCCGCTTCGCCGGCGAGGCGGGCGAGGCCAACGAGAAGATCGCGCAGACCGTGCGCGAGGTGGCCGACCGGCTGGGTGCCACCCCGGCCCAGGTAGCGCTGGCCTGGGTGTACGCCCAGGCCGAGCGGCTCGGGGTGGCGGTGGCGACTATTCCGGGCACCCGCAGCCCGGCCCGGTTGGAGCAGAACGCGGCCGCGCTGGAGCTCATCCTGGACGCCGAGGCGCTGGCCGCGCTGGCTCCGCTGAGCGACCAGGTGATGGGTGAGCGCTACACCCCCGCGCACACCGCTGAGGTCGCTCGGGGTTAGCCGACGGGCTCGACGCGAACGACGTCCAGGATCATGCCCCGGAGCCCGGGGCGATCTCGCCCTAGTCGTGCGACAGGTCGACGAACCGGCTGTAGTGCAGCTGGTGCGCGACGGTGATCGTCGCCGTCGGCCCGGCACGGTGCTTCGCGATGATCAGGTCCGCTTCACCCGCGCGCGGGTCGTCCCGCTCCCAGGCGTCCGGCCGGTTGACCAGGATGACGAGGTCGGCGTCCTGCTCCAGTGAGCCGGACTCACGGAGGTCGGACAGCATCGGGCGTTTGTCGGTCCGCTGCTCGGGACCACGGTTCAGCTGGCTGATCGCGATCACCGGGACCTCGATCTCCTTCGCCAGCAGCTTCATCTGCCGCGAGAACTCCGAGACTTCCTGCTGCCGCGACTCGACGCGCTTGCCCGAGCTCATCAGCTGGAGATAGTCGAGGACGACGAGCTTGAGGTCGTTGCGCTGTTTCAGCCGCCGGGCCTTCGCGCGGATCTCCATCATCGTCATGTTCGGCGAGTCGTCGACGAACAGAGGCGCTTCGGAGACCTCGCTCATCCGCCGCGCGAGCCGCGTCCAGTCGTCGTCGGACATCTTGCCACCGCGCATGTCCGCCAGGCGGATCCGAGCCTCGGCCGAGAGCATGCGCATGACGATCTCGGTCCTGCTCATTTCCAGCGAGAAGATGACGCTGGTCAGGCCGTGCTTGATGGACGCGGAGCGGGCGAAGTCCAGACCCAGGGTCGATTTGCCGACACCGGGACGCGCCGCGACGATGATCATCTGGCCAGGGTGCAGCCCGTTGGTCAGATCGTCGAAGTCCGCAAACCCGGTGGGGATGCCCTGCGACTGCCCGCCGCGTGACGCGATCGCGTCGATCTCGTCCATGGTCGGCTGGAGCAGTTCTTCCAGCGCGACGTAGTCCTCGGTGGTGCGCCGCTCGGTGACGTCGTAGATCGCGGCCTGCGCGCGGTCGACCACCTCGTCGATGTTCGCGCCGTCGGCCGCGGCCGCGCCGTAGCCGTACTGCACGATCCGCGTGCCCGCCTCGACCAGGCGCCGCAGCACCGCCTTCTCGGAGACGATCTCCGCGTAGTACCCGGCGTTCGCCGCCGTCGGCACCGTCGCGATCAGGGTGTGCAGGTACGGGGCGCCGCCGACACGGCCGAGTTCGCCGCGGCGTTCCAGTTCGGCGGAGACGGTGATCGGGTCGGCGGGTTCGCCTCGCCCGTAGAGGTCGAGGATGACGTCGTAGACGGCCTGGTGCGCCGGCTTGTAGAAGTCGTCGGGGCCGAGTGCTTCGATGACGTCGGCGACGGCGTCCTTCGACAGCAGCATGCCGCCGAGCACGGACTGCTCGGCCGCGATGTCCTGCGGCGGCTGGCGGTCGTATTCCCCGCCACGCGGACCGGGGTCGCTGGGACCCGGGTCGGACTCCGCGTACATCGGATTGCGGTCGTCGGTCAGCGCCACCGCTGCTGCCACCTCCTCAAGCATCGAACACGCGTTCGATTATGCCAGAATTTCCCCGGTCGGTCCGCCTGTGCCCACCGGCCGCCCTCCCTCGGCCCCCCGGTGCTCCCCTTCGGCCGGAAGAACGCCACTGTGCGTACCGGCCAATCGGGCACGGTAGGCCCCCCGAAAGGACCAGCGCAATTTCGCCTGGGGACCGCCCTGTGGACAACCTGGGGATGACTGCGGGCATCCCTTCACAGGTGACCCAAAGCCTGTGTACAACTTGTGGGCAACGCTGGAGCGGTCTGACAAAAGCGCTGGTCAGACCCTGTGGAGACACTGTGGAGAACTTTATTCAACTCCGTGCGGCGTGTCGGGCAAAACCGGTCGTTCGGCGTGTCGCACGGGGGCGCACAGAGGTGCCCTGTGGATGAATACTACGGAGCGTAGAGCCATGACCCGGTGGGCTGAACGGCGTGGAATTCAGGACGCGAACAACCTGCCCTGTGCGCTCCGTAGTCGTTCTCCGAGAACCTGCTGGTCGGCGGGTGTGAAGGCGATCCGAGGCTCGCCACTCCCCGGTATCTCTTCGGTCAGCCACCGGCCCTCGGTCGTATCGATGTAGTTCACCGGGCGTTCGATCCGCTGCCGCGCGCCGCTCCGGCCGCGGGCGGCGACGTACAGGCTGCCGCTCCCCAATCGGCGCAACGCGAGGATACGGCGAAGCTCGTCGGCCTCCTGGCTGCCGGCGCTCTGCCGTCCGCTGCGAAGCACCTCGAAGCCCTCGTCCTGCGCCGTCGACGACGAGCGCGAAGCCTCGACCTGACTCTTCGGGACGGCCACCGGACGACCGCGTCCCGGTGCGAGCTTCGGGATCTGGTCGAGGAACTCGGTGAGCAGTTCTTCGGGTCGCGCCGAAGCGAGCGCGACACCGTCGTGCTCACTGTGGCGGGCGAGGACGAAGCCCTCCCCGCCGGCGCTTCCCGCGAGCACGGTGAAGCTCAGCGCCTTGCCCTCGAACCCGCCGTCGACCCAGCCGTAGTACTCCAGGGACGGCCTGGCGATCGCTTCGAGCGTCGCCTTGAACCCGGGATGCAGGCCCCGCGCACCGAAGAGTCCCTGGCTCGCCAGTTCCTCGTTGGTCCGCTCGTCCTCGGCCCGCTGCGCGTCCTCGTCGTACCAGGTCGGTGTCTCCGACAGGATCGTGTGCGGCTCGCCGCCGCGGCGGCGGATCAGCGTGATGAGGGTGCCGGTCGTGATGGTGACCTGCTTGTCCAGCACCGGAACTGCCCCCTAGTCGTTCTTGGTCGTCCAGCCCGGAACAAGACAAGCCGGGCGCGGCCCCAATCTTGGCACGCGCCCGGCTCGCCTGTTCGTATTACTCCCCGATCACCGGCGGTGCGGTGAGTTCGTCGGTTCCGAAGATCTCGTTGGGGTCGTCGCCGACGAGGAACTTGGAACTGCGCTCCTCGTCCTCGGCACCCTTCCCCTTGGCGCCACCGGCTCCCATACCGCCCATGCCGCCCATCATTCCGCCCGCGCCGCGACCCGCTCCGGCACCGGCGCCCGCCGCGCCGCCGCCCATACCGGCACCGCCCATCGCGCCCGCGCTGCCGGGCATGGCCGCGCCACTCCCGCTGCCGGGTCCGAACCCGCCGCCACCGGGGCCGAAGCCACCACCGTCCGGGCCGAAGCCGCCCGCGCCGGGGATGTCGGTGCCGCCGAAACCGCCGCCACCGCCTCCGCCGCCACTCGGGCCGAAGCCTCCGGCGCCGGGGATCTTCGGCGGGGTGAAGCCGGACGCGCTCGTCCCGTCGTCCCAGCCGGGCGGCTTGTAGTTGCTGCCGGGGATGTTCGGGTTGTACTGCCCGCCGGGCAGGTTCGAGCCCGGCAGGTTCGACCCGGGGAGGTTCGATCCTGGAAAGTTCGACCCGGGCATGTTGCTGCCCGGCAGGTTCGAACCGGGCAGGTTCGAGCCCGGCGTGCCGATGCCCGGCATGTTCGAACCGGGGACGCTCGGCATCCCGCCGGGCGGCATCGAACCGGGCGGCGTCGAGATCCCCGGCATGCCGTTGTTCCCGTTGCGGTCGCCCTGGCCGCCGCCGTCCTTGTCCTTGTCGTTACCGCCGCCGCCGTTGACGTCGACGTTCGACTTCTGCCCCTCCATCTTGTTGTAGGTGGGCAGACCCTTGCCGTTCTCGGAACTGGCCTTGAAGTACTCGTTGAACGCGTCGACGTTCGCCTGACCCTTGGAGTTGTAGTCCCGGATCGCGCGGTCGGTGTCGGTGGTCCACGGGGTGATCGAGTTGATCAGGTTGTTCTTCGGCGGGTCCTTCGGGACCTGCTGCACCTTCGCCTTCACCGTGGTGAACGCGGTGTTCTGCTCGCCGAGGTACTTGTCGGAGTCCGCCAGCTTCTTGCCGGAGTCGTCCATCCACACACGCAGCGGATGCGCGCCGGACTGCTGCGCGGCTTCGGCGCTCTTACCGGTCCAGGCGGCGTCCATCTCCTTCGACAGGTTGTCGATGGTGGTCAGCCTGTCCTGGTAACCGGCCTTGAGCCGGGTGGCCGCGGCCTGCCCCTCCTGGATCGACCCGGTGCCCGGACCGGTGACGATCTTCTCCCAGATGTTGTAGCAGTCGATCTTGCGATCGCCGCCCGACGCTTCGAAGTCGCCGGATTTCGTGGTCGCCAGGTTGTAGGCCGAGTATCCGGCGATGATCGGCAGCAGGAACACGCGTCAGCCCTCCTTCAACGTCTCGATCATCGCTTCCCCCACTTTGAGCGCGACGGGGCACGGATCACTCGCGCCGGGCCCGTTGTCGTACTGCACCAGGATGTTGACGGCCAGCTGGTCGGTCACGCCGACGAAGAGGCCGCATTTGCCGCTCTTGCGGCCGTCGAGCGCCGCGGCGTACACCGCCGGGTATCCGGCGACCTCGGTCGTCTCGAAGTAGGCGTCGTTGGCCTTCGTGTCGTAGACGTCGCTGAGGCCGTTCTTGTTCGCGAGCACCGGGCTGATCTCGATCTGGTTCAGCCGGTCGTCCGCGGCGAAGATCGAGCAACCGGGTCCGGCGCTCGTGGTCCGCCGCTCGCCTTCGCCGAGACCGAGCTCGGACCGCTTCGCCGCCGAGAGCGCGGCGCACGCGTCGCTCTCGATCGACGAGGTCTTCAGAGGGTTCGACACCTTGGGCGCGGAGCCGGACGAGCCGCTCGACGCGCTCGGAGAGCCTGTCGTGTACGACGGCTCCGAGGTGGTGGCGGTGCCGTTCTTGGTGCCGGAACAGCCGGCGAGCAGCGCACCGGCGGCGAGGAAGAGAACGAGGGAACGTCGCATCACACGGCCTTGTGCTTGTTGAGCGAGGCCTGCGTCTCGGCTTCGTTCGTCGCGATCTTCTGCTTCGCGGTGGTCAGCTGGTCGATGTAGTTCTTGACGTAGTCCTGCATCTTCTGGTTCTGCTCCAGGAACGCCTTGCCCGACGGGTTGGCCAGCTTCTCCCAGTCGCCGCTCGCGAACTCCTTGCCGGGCGCCTTGACGTTCGCCATCAGGTTCGCGTCGGCGTAGTCCCTCTTGAGCTCGACCTGCAGGTCCGTCCACTTCTTGATGATGCCGTCGATCTTGTCCTTGTCGAAGGCGAACCCGCCGCCACCTCCGCCCGACGTCGAGGGCGCCTTGTCCGGATTGGCCGGCGCGGACACCGTGACCTTCTCCTGCCGGTTCTGCTCGGCGTTGCTGTCGTAAGCCATTGGTTCCAGATCCCCTTTTGAGTCCCCGTGCCTCAAATGTCGAGTCTCATAATGCCTTGATCCCCCGTCAAGGGCTCAGACGCAGCCCGCGGCGGCCGGGTTCCGCGGAAAGCAAAGGGCGGGACACCTCCGCGAAGGAGACGTCCCGCCCTTTGACGAAAGCGGTGTTACTTGGCCTTGACCTCGAGCCGCACGTCGACGCGGACGTCGGGGTGCAGACGGGCGCCGACCGAGTGCTTGCCCACGGTCTTGATGTGGTCCTTCAGCTCGATGACGCGCTTGTCGAGCAGCGGGCCACCCGCGGCCTTGATCGCGTCCACGATCTCGGCGGTGGTGATCGAACCGAAGAGCTTCTTCGAGCCCTCGGCCGCCTTGCCGCTCAGCTGGATGGCGCCGAGGCCCTCCAGGGTCGCCTTGATCTCCTTGGCGTGGTCGAGGTCGCGGATGCGACGGCTCTCCTGCGCCCGCTTGATCGTGCGCACGTTCTTCTCCGCGCCCTTGGTAGCCACGATGGCGTAGCCGCGGGGGAGCAGGTAGTTGCGTGCGTAGCCGTCCTTGACCTCGACGATGTCGCCGGGTCCACCGAGGTTGGCGACGTCGGTGGTGAGAATGATCTTCGCCATTGACGTGCCTCCTTAGCGTGCGGTCGAGGTGTAGGGCAGCAGCGCCATTTCGCGGGAGTTCTTGACCGCGATGGCGATGTCACGCTGGTGCTGGCTGCAGTTGCCGGTGACCCGGCGGGCACGGATCTTCCCGCGGTCGGAGATGTACTTCCGAAGCAGGTTGGTGTCCTTGTAGTCGATGTTCTCCGGGCGGCCCTTCTTCTCGGCCTTGCAGAACACGCAGACCTTCTTCTTGGGCTTGCGGATGGGTGGCTTGGCCACGGTTCTACTCCTGAATTCCTACGTAGTGGTTGTGTCGAGGCGACTCGCGGGCCGGAGCCCGCGGCGGACGCCTGGCTAGAAGGGCGGCTCGTCGGAGAAGCCGCCGCCACCGCCGCCGCCACCGGCGGGCGGAGCGGAGCCCCACGGGTCGTCGGCGGGCGGGCCGCTCTGGCCACCACCGCCGCCGCCACCGAAGCCGCCGCCTCCACCGCCACCGGTGCCACGGCTGACCTTGTTCACCTTGGCGGTGGCGTAACGCAGCGAGGGGCCGATTTCATCGACCTCGAGCTCGACGACGGTGCGCTTCTCGCCTTCCTTGGTCTCGAAAGACCGCTGCTTGAGGCGCCCCTGCACGACGACTCGCGCGCCGCGGGTCAGCGACTCGGCGACGTTCTCGGCCGCCTGACGCCAGATGTTGCAGCGCAGGAACAGGGCCTCGCCGTCCTTCCACTCACCGGACTGCTTGTCCAGCGTGCGCGGGGTGGACGCGACCGTGAAGTTCGCGACCGCCGCACCGGAAGGGGTGAAGCGAAGCTCCGGGTCGGACGTGAGGTTGCCGATCACCGTGATGACGGTGTCTCCAGCCATCGGGAAAGTCCTTCGGCTCAGGCCTTGGCGGCGACGGCAGCGGCGCGCTTGATCTCGCGGCGCATGACCTTGGTGCGGAGCACGGTCTCCTGCAGCGAGAGCTGACGGTCCAGCTCCTTCACCGCTTCGAAGCTGGAGTTCAGGTCGAGGAGCGCGTAGATGCCCTCGGCGTGCTTCTTGATCTCGTAGGAGAGCCGGCGACGGCCCCAGACGTCGACCTTCTCGACGCTTCCGCCCGAAGTGCGGATGACGTTGAGGAAAGTGTCCAGCGTGGGGGCGACCGTGCGCTCGTCGAGCGTGGGGTCAAGGATGACCATTACCTCGTAATGGCGTGACACAACCACTCACCTCCTATGGGCTCGCGGTCACGGACTGTCCGTGACAGGAGGGTTTGTCCAGGTAAGAGTACCTGGCGGCTTCCGGCGGTCCCGAGCGGGCGTCAGGAGACGCGGCGCAGGACCCAGGTGCGGACCAGCGCGGCGGTCACGCCGGCGAGCACGAGGACCGCGAGCAGCATCGGCAGCTGGACGTCGCCACCGGGCAGGCCGTCGGTCGCGAGCGCCTCGGCGTTGCCCGCGTTGCGGACGTCGGTGCCCTGCCCGGCCTGGCCGTCGGCACCGGGGACGCCGTACTGCGGGCCACCCTCACCGGGAAGCGGGCTGTTGGCCGGGTAACGCACGCCCGGCGCCACCGCGACACCCGGCTGCGCGACCGGCAGGTTGCCGTATTCGCGCGGCGGGGCGTAGCCGGTGCCGTTGCTGCCGCCGGGGAGCAGGTTCGGGGAGGACGGGACGCCGTTGGTGCCGCCGCCGTTGCCGCCCTGCTGCGGGGCGGTGGTGCCGGGGGTGGGCAGCGTCGGCGCGACGTAGTTCGTCGCGACCGTGGTCAGGCCACAGCTCCCGGCCACCTTGTGCGCGATGGTGTCCAGCGTCTTGTCCGGGTTGAGGCCGAGGCCCCAGGACTTGGTCTCCTTGACCGCCTGCCGTACGGCCGCACCGATCGTCTTGCCGTCGATCGTGCCGCCCGCGGAGCTCGGGACGGAGCCGACGGAGATGGTGTTGACCTTGGCGATGTCGTTCGCGGCGACGTCGTAGAGGGCGAGCGTGCCCGCTTCCTTCGCGCCCGCGCGCACCAGTTCCTTGACCGACGAGCCGGTGATCGCGACGGTGTCGTTCATCCCGCCGTTGACGGTGCCGCCGCAGGCGTTCGCCAGCGTGGTGGCGGCCGAGGCGGTGCCCGCCGTCAGGAGCGCGCCACCGGTGACCATGGTCGCGAGTGCGGTGACGGTGAGCGCCTTGCGGGTGGTCTGCCAGATGGTGGTCTTCCGCACGAGCGCGATCCTCCGGGTCGGTGGGGGCGTCAGGCAGTGCATCAGGTTTTCACCAGAGAGAAAAGCACTACCAACGGGGATAACGAGGGAGTGACCAGAAAGATACTAGGCGGTAGGACTAACTTGCAGCGGCCATTCGGCGGAGTACCCAGGTGCGAACCAGGCCCGCGCTGACTCCGGAGAGTGCCAAAACGGCGATCAGCAGCGGCAGTTTCCCGTCTTGAGTGAATCCATCGCTCACACTCGGTAGCGCCTCGGCCTGTCCCGCATTCTGGACGTCCGGATTACCGGCGGTGTTCTCACCCTCGGCGGCGAGGCCGAACTGCGGCGTGTAGCCCGGGATCTGGCCGCCGTACCGCAGTCCGGGCGAGGGGCTGAAGAGACCGGCCATCGCCATCGGGATGGAGCTGTAGTCGCGCATCGGGGCGTAGCCCGTGCTGGCGCCCCAGGGGAGGCCGCCGAAGTTCGGGGTGAAGGTGCCGGGCAGCAGCGGGCTGTTCGCCGCCGGGATGCCGCCCGCCGGGTTCCCGCCCTGTGCCGGGGCGCCCGGTCCGCCGGTCTGCGGGCCGCCGCTGCCGGGCGTGCCGGTGCCGGGCTTCTCGGGTGCGGGCTTGCCGCCGGGCGCTGGTTTGCCCGCGCCGGTCAGGGCGTCGTGGGTACCGGTGACGGCGCCGGTCAGCGCTTCCGCGGCGGGTTCGCCGATGACCGGGACCGGCGCGATCACGGCGTTCACCACGGTCACCGTCACCTTGCAGACCGTGCCGAGCAGCGCGTTGATCGTGCCGGTGAGGATTCCGGAGACCGGGCCGGCGTGGCCCAGGTCGAGCGGGATGCCGAGCAACGGCGTCTTCCCGAGGATCTTGTCGCCGGGCTTCGCGGTCACCGAACCACCGCAGACGGCGGTCTTGGTCTCGGCGGCGGCGGCCGTGCCGGGCATGGCAAGGGCGGCCGAGCCCGCGAGAATGAAGGCCGAGGCACCCAGGGCTGTCGCCCTCCGTGTCCGTTCGCGCATGCCTTCGACTCCTCCGTCGTCGGGTTCACCTACCTGCCCAACGACGCTAATGGAGACAAGTAACGCCCGCTCACTCGAAGAGGTCAGGCATTCGAGTGGAAGCGGGCGTCACTGACGGTGAAGATCAGGCGGGCTTGCCCCGCAGCCAGGCTCGGACCAGCGCCGCGGCGACGACGGCCAGCGCCAGCACCGCGAGCAGCAACGGCAGCTTGGCCGGGGCGACCGGCGCCTGGACGGCCTGCGCGTTGCCGGTGTCCTTCTCGTCGACGGTGGGCGGCACCTCGCCGGGGATGATCTCGGTGATCACCGGCGCTTGGACGAAGTTCCCGGGCAGCAGCGCCGCGTTGCTGATGACACCCGCGATCGAGTCGCCGCCGATGCCGGTGGAGGAACCCGGGCCGGTTTCGACGGGGAGTTCGCTGCCCGGTCCGCCCGGCTGACCCGGCTTCGGAGGCTGGGGCTGCGGCGGGTTCGGCCCGGGGTTCGGCGGTTCGGGCTCGGGGTCCGGACCTGGATCGGGCGGGATGGGGAGTTCGTCGACGACGCCCTGCGTCAGGTTGCCGACCGCGTTCACCACACCCTGAGCGGGCGGGCAGACACCCTTCGCGACGAGGTCGCCGACCGCGTTGTCGGTGAGGCCGGTGGCCTTGACCAAGTCCCCGACCGGCAGTGAGAGCAGCGGCTTCTTGCCCTGGGCCGTCTTGGCCTTCGAGTCCAAACCGACCGTCAGCGCCTCGGGCGAGTTGAGCGGCGCGGCCACGTCGAGAACGAGGCCGTCCGCGGTCTCCCCGTTCTGGAGTGTCGCGGCGCATTTGCCGGAAAGGGTCGGATTCGGCTCGGCGGCCATCGCGGCCATCGGGAACGCGAGTCCGGCCGATACCGAAAGTGCGAAACCCAATGCCGTGATCCGCCCGGCAGTCTTCCCCATCGAGTTCGTCCTCCGCCCCTCAAGACCCAACGCGGTTTTAACGGAACGCGCTCACGCTACCCCACGAGCGTGACGAACCTGGGCCGCGCCGGGGAAAAAGCGACGAGGGTAGTTTGCTGGCATGAAAATCGGTGCCCATGTCCGCGACGACGACCCCCTCTCCGCGGTCGCCGAACGCGAGGCCGAGGTCCTCCAGTTCTTCCTTTCCGACCCGCAGGGCTGGAAGGCTCCCAAACCCCATCCGCACGGCGAAGCCATCAAAGAGTCGCCGGTCGAGGTGTTCATCCACTCGCCGTACCTGATCAACGTGGCGTCGTTGAACAACCGCATCCGCATCCCGTCGCGGAAGAACGTCACCCAGCACGCGAACGGCGCGGCCGAGATCGGCGCGAAAGGGCTCGTCGTGCACGGCGGCCACGTCGGTTCTTCGGAAGACGTCGAAGACGGCCTCGTCAACTGGCGCAAGCTTTTCGAGCGTGAACAGGAGAAGGGCGGCTTCGCCGTGCCGATCCTGATCGAGAACACCGCCGGCGGCGACAGCGCGATGACCCGCGACCTCGACACGATCGCCCGGCTCTGGGACAAGGTCGGCGAATTCGGCGCGGGCTTCTGTTTCGACACCTGCCACGCGTACGCGGCGGGCTGGGACCTGACCGAGGCGGTCAAGAAGGTCAAGGCCATCACCGGCCGGATCGACCTGGTGCACCTCAACAACTCGCGCGACGAGTTCGGTTCCACGCGGGACCGGCACGCCAACATCGTCGGCGGCGACGGCACGATCGACCCCGAGGTGCTGGCCGCGGTCGCCGCCGAGGCGGGCGCCCCGGTGATCGTCGAGACCCCGGCCGACGGCCAGGCCGCCGACATCGCCTACGTCCGTGAGCGCGTCGCCTCCGCCTGACCCTTCCGCGTTTAGTCCTCTAGATGCGCTTACCCCGCATTTAGAGGACTAAATGCGGGACAAGGCAAAGGCGTCGTCGCCGGGCCTGGTGGTTTCTTCCGGCGCGGGGTCAGGCCTGGTGACTGTGTGGATTTTGGGACATCTGACGTCCCGAAATCCACACAGTCCCGCCTCACCTACCCGATCGCCGTAGCGCCAGTCCGCCTGAGGGGATGTTGCGAAGGGCGCACGCCGTCCGGACTGGCGCGGGGTCGTCAGTCAGTCCTCGTCTTCGCGCTTCCGCCGTCGCATCTCGGCACGCGCGGCGAGCATGGTGCGCTGCTCGACCATCTGGGACAGGAGCGACGCGGCGTCGCGCAGGGCTTCCCGGGTGTCGAGCTCGTAGTCGTAATCCGACGACTGGTAGCGGGCCCACGCCAGCTCGGTGTCGGTGCCGACCGCGGTCCTCCGCAGCCACTCCACCGTGGTGTCGATCATCGAATCCAGCTGGGCCGACCGCGCGTTCAGCCCGCTCGCCACGCCGTCTTCCGGTGGGAGCGCGAACGGGCTCGGTTCGTCGGCGGCCTCCCCCAGCATTTCCCGCACGGCGTCTTCGGTGAGATCTTCGGCGTCACGCGGCAATCCCGCCGCGAGTTGCCACCGGCCGCCCGTGAAGCGCTCGACCATGATGATCGCGGAATACCCGTGCAACGTCGTCGTGCGGTGGACGACCGTGCCGTGCGCCAGGTGGAAGGCCATGCGCGCAGGCTACTCAAGCGGGAGGCTTTTCCCTCTCCAGTGGGAGGACCGGCCGGGCGCGGGGAGGAAGGCTCATTCCCATCAGGACGGTCCTGGTACTGGAGGGAAGCCATGAACATCAAGTCGAAGCTCGCCGCGGTCGCCGTGCTCGCCATCGCGGCGGGAACACTGGGGGCGACGCAGGCGAGTGCCGCGCCGGAGCGGGGTTCGGTCGTCTTGGGATCGGCGGGCGGACCGTTGACGTTCCCGGGCTACGACAACGAACCGGTCCGCTTCGACTTCGCCGCGTTCGGCGAACCCGGCAAGTCTTCGGGCCGGTTCCACGTGAATCATCTGACCAAGGACGGAAAACTCGTCGCCGACTTTGACGGCCGGGTCGACTGTGTCTCCCGCGCTGGCAACCTCGCCATCCTGACCGGCGTGATCGAACGCGCCGACATTCCCGGCCTCCCCGTGAACGTCGTCGGCCGCCGGGTCGGCTTCTCGGTGCAGGACGAGCCGCGCGGCCACGATCGGATCGGCTGGAGCTGGGCCTACGGCGGAATCGAGCACGACGTCCTGCCGTGCACCGGACCGGTGCCGTTCTTCCAGACGAGCACGGGCGGCTACACCGTCCGATGAAATCGGCTTGACCCTCTCGCCACGGGAGGGTCGAACCTGGTCCGCATGATCGAGAATCGGACCGTCTACCGGGCGGAGGACGGCGAGCACGTCGGCTACGTCGTCCCCGCGCCGGACACGCGCTGGCAGGCACTGACCGTTTTCGGCTACCCGCTCGGCGGGCCGGCCGCCTTCGACGACTCCGTCGCGTTGCTGGAGGCCGAAGGTCTGGCTGTGCTCGCCGAGCGCTGGTCGGTCAAGCACGGCGAGGACTGGGTCACCTGCCGCCTCGTCGAGACGTCACCCGAAGCGGTCGTCGTCCAGATCAACGACTTCGGTGCCGAGGACTTCGGCAAGAATCTCAGGCTGGAACGTCCTGGACCTGACGTGTTGAAGCGCGCTTGACGTCAGGAGCGCCGTCGAGGAAGCCGCCCACCGGATCGTCGTCACCGGCGAGGCGGACGGGGTCGGTCCGCGGCCGGTAGATGTCGCGGACCACCAGCGCGCACAGGCCGATCACCGCGAGGTCGCGGACGACGACGGTGCCGAGGAACCAGTCCTCGGGCAGGCCTTTGTGGTCGACGCCGAGGTAGTACATCATCCGCGGAGCCCAGACGAGCGCGTCGATGACCATCCAGCCGAGCAGCAGCCGCCAGCGCGGGATCGCGAGGACCGCCAGCGGCACCAGCCACAGCGAGTACTGCGGGCTCCACACCTTGTTGGTCAGCAGGAACGCGGCCACCACCAGGAAGGCCAGCTGCCCGAGCCGCGGACGGCGCGGTGCCTTCAGCGCGACGTACCCGATGCCGGCGCAGGCGGCGAGGAACAGCACCGCGACGACGGTGTTGAGCACGACCGGTGTCTGGCCCGCGGTGAGTTTCCCGTCGAAACCGGCCCAGCCGGACAGGTGGGAGAACACGTTGTAGAGCGAGTCCGGATCCATCGGGCGCGCCGTGTTGAGCCGGAAGAACTCCCACCAGCCGGTCGGCGCGGCGAGCGCGAACGGGACGTTGACCACCACGAACGTCGCCGCGGCGAGCCCGGCGGTGAGTGCCCAGTGTTTGACCTTGCCCGCGCGCAGGCACAGGAAGAACAACGGGATGAGCAGGAGCAGCGGATACAGCTTCGCCGCCGCGCCGAGACCGAGCAGGAAACCCGCGATCTCGGGCCGCTTCCGGGCCCAGGCGAGCAGCGCGGTCGCGGTGAACGCGGTCGCGATGGCGTCGAAGTTGGTGAAGGTGTGCACCAGCACCAGCGGCGAGATCGCCACCAGCACCGCGTCCCATGGCCGGCGTTTCAACGACCGGCCGGTCGCCCACACCGTGACGAGCCAGGCCAGCGCGAGCCAGAGCGCCGAGATGTTGAAGTAGACGGCGACCGGGAGCGCGCCGGGCAGCCAGCCCGATTCCGCGATCGAGAGCCAGGCCTCGGTGAGCTTCGCGTTGATCCACTGGAACAGCCCGGTCGCGACCGGGTACTCCATGTACCGCGTGGTCTCCTTCGCCGTTCCCGCGTCCTCGGTCCACGAAGTCACGTACGGGAAGGTTTCGGGATCGTTCAGCCGCTCGGAACTGTAGAGCGGGATGATGTCCGAATAGCACATCGCGACGAACGGGCGGCCCGCCCGCCAGTCGAGCTGGTTCATGCCGGAGTCGTCGGTGTACTGCTGGATGCAGGACGCCTTGCCGAACCACGAGAGCAGCAGCGCGAGGCAGGCCAGCAGCAGCCCGACCCGCTGCGGCGACCAGAACCAGTGCCGCCCCACGGCCGCGTGCTCGCCGAGCGGGCCGCCGATCGGCCGGGTGGCCGCGGCCACGAGCGGTTCGTTCCAGCTCGGGATGACCCGCTCGCCCGGGGTGAGGGACAGCGGGGTCTCGCGCTCCGGCGGGGTCGTCTGGTCGGACACGTGGCGGATGTTAGCGCCTATCCGGGTGACCCTCCGGTGATATCGCCGCTGTCGTAGAACCCGGCGAGTACCTCGGCCGCCGCGCCGAACGCGACGACGTCGTCGCCCATCTCGTCGAGATCGACCTGGATTCGTTGCCAGTGCGGCAAAGGCAGCAGTTCCCGGAGCCGCGCGGCGACCGTGTCGCGGTACACCTCCGGCTCCTCGCGGACCGAACGCCCGGTCAGCACGACACGTTCGAGGTCGAGGATCTGGACGAGGTCGGCGAGCCCGATCCCCAGCAGCCCCGCCGCCTCCTCCGTGGTCGCCGCCGCGTTGTGCAGCACCTCGACGCAGCCGCGGCGCCCGCACGCGCAGCGCGGTCCGTCGAAGGCGAGGGTCGTATGCCCGAATTCACCCGCGTTGGTGCGCGGCCCGCGGTACAGCCTGCCGTCGATCAGCAGGCCGACGCCGATCCCGGTGCCGACGAGCACGACGGCGGTCGCGGCCCGGTCGCCCTCCGGCCAGTGCTGGGCGAAGGCGGCGGCGTTGGTGTTCTTGTCGAGCCGCACGGGCAGGCCGGTGCGCTTCGCGAGCAGGTCGCGCAGGGGGACGTGGTGCCAGCCCGGCATGTTCGTGGCGTCCCGGACCACGCCTTCGTGGTGGTCGAGCGGGCCGACGCTGCCGACGCCGAGGCCGAGCACGCGTTCACGCTCGATGCCGTCGAGCAGTGCTTCCGTCGCTTCACCCAGCGCGGAAACGGCCTGGTCAGGGGTGAATCCCGGCGACAGCGGCCCGCCTTCCGAAGCGACGATCTTCCCGGCCAGATCGGTCCGGACCACCCGGAAGGAGTCCCGGTCGAGCTGCGCGCCGAGCGCGTGCCGGGCGTCCGGGCGGATGCGCAGCAGTGTGCGCGGCTTGCCGACCCCGGCCGCGGGCTGGCGTTCCTCGTCCAGCAGGCCGGCTTCGAGCAGTTCGGGGACGATCTTCGAGACGGCTTGCTGTGTGAGCCGGGTGCGTTCCGCCAGCTCGACGCGGCTGAGCCCGCCCGCGCGCAGGATGTGCGTGAGCAGCAGTGCCCGATTGTGCTGGCGCAGCCCGCGCAGATTTACCCCGGTCTCCGGCATAGCGCGCATCCTGCCACGGCTGGCTGATTACGCAACACTGTTGTTTAATGGAGGCATGGCTGACTTGCGAGTGGGGATCTTCGGATACGGCATCGGCGGGCGCGTCTTCCACGCCCCGCTGATCAGCGCGACGCCGGGGCTGACCCCGGCCGCCATCGTCACCTCGAACCCGGACCGGGTCGGGCAGGCCAGCGCCGACTATCCGGCCGCCGACGTGCTGCCGGACGCGGACGCGCTGTTCGCGAAGGCGGCCGACCTGGACCTGGTCGTCGTCAGCACGCCGAACCGCACGCACGTCCCGCTCGCGCTTCGGGCGATCGAGGCAGGGCTGCCCGTCGTGGTCGACAAGCCTTTCGCGCCGACCGCGGCCGAAGCGGCGAAGGTCGTCGAGGCCGCGCAGGCCAACGGCGTCGGCCTGACGGTGTTCCAGAACCGCCGGTT
This sequence comes from Amycolatopsis sp. lyj-84, assembly GCF_046549075.1. Taxonomy (NCBI): domain Bacteria; kingdom Bacillati; phylum Actinomycetota; class Actinomycetes; order Pseudonocardiales; family Pseudonocardiaceae; genus Amycolatopsis; species Amycolatopsis sp. lyj-84. The sequence goes on along the minus strand of NZ_JAJPWO010000002.1, from coordinate 827,701 downwards.
CGACTCGGACTTCCTCACCGTCCGGAAGCTGCTCGACGCGGGCCGCCTCGGCGACGTCTTCCGCTTCGAATCACGCTACGACCGCTGGGTGCCGAAGCCGCGGGACAACTGGCGCGAGTTCGGTGATCCCGCCGAGGCGGGCGGGCTGCTCTACGACCTCGGCGCGCATATCGTCGACCAGGCGCTGCAGCTGTTCGGCCCGGTCGCGGAGGTCTACGCGGAGGTCGACAAGCGCCGTGACGGGGTCTCGGTCGACGACGACGTCTTCGTCGCCCTCCACCACACGAACGGCGTGCGCTCGCACCTGTGGGCGTCCGCGCTGGCGGGGACCCGGAACCCCCGGTTCCGCGTGCTCGGCGACAAGGCGACGTTCACCAAGTACGGCCTCGACGTCCAAGAGCCGCAGATCAAGGACGGGCTGCGGCCCGGTGACCCCGGCTGGGCGGTCGAGCCGCCGTCGGACGCCGGAAAGCTGGGCGTGAACGACGACGTCGAGACCGTGCCCACCGAGGTCGGCCGCTACGAGGACTTCTACGCGCAGGTGCGCGACGCGCTCCTCGGCAAGGGCGAGTTCCCGGTCGATCCCGCCTCCGCCGTCGAGGCGCTCCGGGTCATCGAAGCCGCTCACCTTTCGGGTGCCGAACGGCGCGTCGTCACCCTCTGACCGAGGGGCTGAAGGGGACTTTCCCCGCATAGGACGTAGCAAAGGGGCCCTTCACCGCGTGACATGCGGTGAAGGGCCCCTTCAGCTATCCGTTGTCCCCTCTGCCGCCACCGCGGCCGGGACCGTTGCCGTTGCCTTCTTCCCCGTTGTTCTCACTGGACGAAGGCGGGTTCTTCGAGCTCGACGGCGGCTCCGTCTCCTCACTCCGCGAAGACTGCCCTGTCGACGGGCCCGTCGACGGCGTGCCGGTCTCGTTCGGGTCCTCGTTGTCGCCCGGCGGGGTCTGCGTCGACGGGACGGTGTTGTTGTCGTCCCCGCCGATGATCTTGACCTTGTCGAAGCGCTCCCCCGGCTTGCCGTTCAGGTACAGCGAAAGGAACTTCTGCCAGATCGGCCCGGCGATCGTCGAACCGAAGATCGCCTTGCCGTTCTTGCCCTTCAGTGCCTTGTCGCCGTCGCCGCCGACCCACACCGCGGCCGAGATCGACGGCGTGTAGCCGACCATCCAGGTCTGCGAGTTGGAGTCCTTCGCCGACGCGGGCTCGCCCTGCCGGTAGGTGTGCTGCTGGGTTCCCGTCTTGCCCGCGCACTCGTGACCGTTGGGGCACTTGAGCTTCGAGAACGGGATGACACCCTTGAGCGACTCGGTGACGTTGCCCGCGATCTGCTTGCTCTTGTCGGAGTTGTCGGAGAAAGCGGGCTTCGCCTCCTCCGGAGCCGAGTACGCGGCCTCGTCCTGCGAGTTGGTCACCTTGGCGACGAAATGCCTGTTCCGCCGCTGGCCATCGCCCGCGAAGGTCGCGTACCCGGCGGCCATGTCCTCCGGGCTGACGGCCGTCTTGCCACCGCCGAGCGCGATGTTGTTGTCGGCGAACAGTTCGGAGGCGCCTTCGGGAGCGGGTTTGATCCCGGCGTCCTTGGCCGCCTGTGCCACCGGCCCGGGCTTGGTCACGTTCACGACCATGTCGTAGAACACCGTGTTCGCGGAGCGTTGCATCGCTTCGGACACCGTGCACTGCGCCGAACACGAGCTGCCGGGACCGGCGTTGCGGATCGTCTGCTTCCCGAACTGCCGGTTGTTGGACCCGTCGAACGTCGAGTTGATGCCGCCCTTGCCCATCTGCATGTACGCGGTGAGGTCGAACGGCTTCATCGACGACCCGGGGTTCTGCGGCGTGTTCGCCCAGTCCCGGCCCTTCTGGTCCTTGCCGTCGGGTCCCTTCACGATGGACGGGCCACCGTAGTACGCCTTCACCCCGCCGGTTTTGGGGTCGATCGCGACGAGCGCGTTGAGCAGGTTCTCGTCGGTCTGGCCCTTCATCCCGTCGGCGATCGCCTGTTCGGCCGCGGCCTGCGCCTTCGGGTCGATGGTCGTGTAGACCTTGTAGCCGCCCGTGTAATAGGCGCTGTCGGTGATGCCGTTCGCGGCCAGTTCTTCCTTGACCTTGTCGCGGATGAACGGGTTGACCACCCCGGCCTGTTCCTTGTCGGCCTGCGGCACCGGCGTCGGGAACTGCAGGTTCGCGCGGTCCGCGGCGGAGAGGAAACCGTTCTGCACCATCCGGTTCAGCGCGACGGTCCAGCGTTCGTTCGCGACCTTGGGGTTCTCCGAACGGCCGGGCTGCTGGATGAGGCCCGCGAGGAGCGCCGCTTCGGAAGCGTTCAGCTCGCCGGCGGGCTTGGCGAAGAACGCCTGCGCGGCCGATTCGATGCCGTACGCGCCGCGCCCGTAGTAGATGATGTTCAGGTACGCCGAGATGATGTCCTTCTTCTCGTACGTCTGGTTCATCTTGAAGGATTTGGCGAGTTCGGTCCATTTACGGGTGAGTGACGATTCGTCGTCCCCGCTGGCGACCTTGATGTACTGCTGGGAGATGGTCGAACCACCGCCCTTGCCCGCGGTCACCTGGTTGTAGACCGCGCGCAGGATGCCGCCGATGTCGAAGCCGGAGTTCGTCTCGAAGGAGGCGTCTTCGGTGGCGATGACGGCCTTCTTGACGATGTCCGGGATCTGCTCCGGCGTCAGGATCTGCCGGTTGCCACCCTTGGGCACGTCCTTGCCCATTTCGGTGTTGTCGGCGTAGTAGTACGTCACCGCTTGGCCCTGCGTCGCCGCGATCGACTGCGGCGAAGGGACGTCGACGTTGAAGTAGGTGATCACGAACGCGATCCCCGGGATGACGACGAACAGGCAGAACAGGGCGAGCAAGACCCGCCGGATCCGTCTCCACCGGCGTTTCTTGCGCTGCGCCGGGGTGAGGATCGGCTTCCCGTTTTCGTCGGTCTCCGGGGCGTACTGCTCGTCTTCGTACGGCTCTTCATAGCCGCGGTCGGCGTCGTACCGGTGCTCGGTGCCGTTGTGCTCGTGATGCGTGATGAGGTCCGGCTCGTGCTGCGGCGCGACCGGCGGTCGCTGCGAACGTCGCGGCTGCTGGGGCGGCGGCTGCTGGGGCGAACCCTGCCGCTGCCACGGTGCCTGCCCCGGTCCCTGCGGTCCGGGACCCTGTTGCTGCCCGTAACCCGGAGGAGGACCTCCGGCGGGGCGGCGGGGCGGTCCGGCCGGGCGTTGCGGACGACGGGCGGGGTCCGGGTCCTGACCTGGCCATCCGCCGTGGGGATCGTCGTTCACCTTGACGTCCTCCGAACCTTTCGTGGGTGAGCGCGGTCCTGCGGTCGCAGGTCTCCTTCTACCTAAGACGTATCAAATCGGTTCAGGTTCACCGGGGGCGACGAAAAAAGGTGTGCCGGGCAGCCTGCCCGGCACACCTTTTTCATGCGCTTCGCCCGGTCATCACGGATCTTCGCCGTTCGGGAACAACGGCTCCGAAGTCCCCGGCCCCGGCCTGGTCGGCTTCGTGGGCTTGGTCGGTTTCGTCGGCCAGCCGCCGGTTTCCGTCGGCTCGGTCGGCTCGGTGGGAATCGTCGGCGTCGGAGTGGTCGTCGGCGTCTCGGGCGGCGTCGACGTCTGCGGCGGCTTCGAGGCCGTCGTCGGCGGCACGTACCTGGCGTCCTTGCCGATCGGCTTGACGTTGTCGAACTTCTCCGACGGCTTGCCGGTCATGTACCGGGACATGAAGTCTTCCCAGATCGGACCCGCGATGGTCCGGCCGTAGACCGGCTTGCCGCTCTTGTCGTGCAGCGGCTTGTTGCCGTCGCCGCCGACCCACACCGAGGTCGAGATGGTCGGCGTGTAGCCCACCATCCAGGTCTGCGCGTTGCGGTCGCGGTAGCTGGCCGGGTCGCTGTCCTTGAAGTCGTACTGCTGCGTGCCGGTCTTGCCCGCGCAGTCGTGACCCTTCGGGCACTTCAGCTTCGAGTACGGGATGACCTCTTCGAGCGCGTCCGTGACGTTGCCGGCGATCTGCTTGCTCTTGTCGGCGTCGTCACTGAAGGCGGGAGAGCCCTTGGGGGCCGTCTCGTCGAACTCGACCTCGTCCTGGGAGTTGGCCAGCTTGGCGACGAAGTGCTGCTTCTGCCGGACGCCTTCACCGGCGAAGGTGGCGAAACCGGCCGCCATGTCCTCGGCCGTGGTGACCGTGCCACCACCGCCGAGGGCGATGTTGATGTCGGGGCTCAGCTTCGCCTTGCCGCCGTCGGCCTCCACCATCACGCCGGCTTCCTTCGCGGCCTTCGCCACCGGGTCGATCTTCGTCGCGTTGCGGACCATGTCGTAGAACACGGTGTTCGCGGAGACCTTCATCGCCTCGGCGACCGTGCATTGCGTACCGCAGTTGGAGCTCTCGCCCGCGTTCCGGATCGTGCGGCCGTCGAACTTCCGGTTGTTGGAGCCGTCGAACGTCTCGCCGAGTCCCTTGCCCATCTTGAGGAACGCGGTCAGGTCGAAGGCCTTGAACGCCGATCCGGGGTTGTGCGGCACGTTCGCCCAGTCGATGGCCTGGACGTCCTGGCCCTGCGCGTTCTTCGTCCAGTCCGGGCCGCCCCAGTAGGCGACCACACCGCCGGTCTTGGGATCGATCGCGACCAGCGCGTTCAGGATGTTCTCGTCCGTCTGGCCCTTCATCCCCTCGGCGACGGACTCCTCGGCCATCTTCTGCGCCTTGGGGTCGATCGTCGTGGTGATCTTGAAGCCGCCCTGGTGCAGCCGGTCCTGGTCGTAGCCGCGGGCCTCGAGCTCGTCGATCACGCGGTTGCGGATGTGCAGGCTCAGCGTCCCGGCGTCGTCGGCCTTCGCCTGAGCCTTCGGGATCGGCTTCGGATACTCGGCGGTGGCACGCTGACCCGGGTCGAGCCACTTGTTCGCCACCATCTGGTCCATCACGAAGTTCCAGCGCCTCTGCGCGTACGCGTCGTTCTCGGACTTGCTCGGGCCCTGGATCAGGCCGGCGAGCAAGGCGGCCTCGGACGCGCCGAGCTCCTTGGCGGGCTTCTTGAAGTAGGCCTGCGCGGCCGCTTCGATGCCGTTCGCGCCGCGACCGAAGTAGATGGTGTTGAGGTACGCGGTGATGATCTCCTCTTTGGACATCTGGTTGTTCATCTTGAAGGATTTGGCCAGCTCGGTCCATTTACGGGTGAGCGTCGGAGCCTCGTTGGCCGTGGCCTTCTTGATGTACTGCTGGGAGATCGTCGAACCGCCGCCCTGGCCGCCGGTGACGTTGTTGTAGACCGCGCGCAGGATGCCGCCGACGTCGAACCCGGAGTTGGTTTCGAACGACGAGTCCTCGGCCGCGTAAACGGCCTTCTTGACCGCGTCCGGGACGTCGCCCGGCTGAAGCAGGTACCGGCTGCCGCCGCTCGCGGGCGCGATCTTGCCCATCGGGCTGCCGTCGGCGTACGTCAGCGTGATCGGCTGGCTCTGCAGGCTCGCGATGCTTTCCTGCGACGGGACGTCCACCAGGAAGTAGGTGATGACGAACGCGATCGCCGGCACCACGACGAACAGGCCGAACATCGAGTAGAGGACCCGGCGGATGATCCGCCAGCGGCGCTTTTTGCGCTGCTTCGGCGTGAGGACCTTCTTCTTGTCGCCGTCTTCGTCCTCGGCGGGCTCGTCTTCGTACTGATCGTCACTCTCGGCGCCGAGGGCCGAGCTTTCGTGACGATCGTCATAGCGATCGTCGTACGGGTCGTAGCCGTACGGGTCTTCGGTGCCGTTGTGCGTGTGGTGCGTGATGAGGTCCGGCTCGCGCTCGTACGGGTCCGGCTCGACCGGGCGGACCATCGCGGTCGCCTGGTCGGCGGGAGCGGGCGGGCGGCGGTTGCCGGGCGGGGGCGGCGGCGGCCGGTGACCGACGGCGCCCTGCTGGGAACGCTGGGGGCGGCCACCGGGCGGCGGGGGTCCCTGCCTGCGCGGGGGCATGCCGTTGGGGCGGCGCGGGGCCGCGGGACGGCGTGGTTCGTCGTCGGACGGCCATTCGGGGCCGCCGTTGCCGCCACTGTCCCCGCCGGGCCACTGGGGGTCGACCGGGCGCGGGGCCGCGGACCGTGGTGGGGCCGAGCGGGGGGTGCCGTTCGGGGGCGTCCGGCGCTGGGGGCGGCGCGGGGGTTCCTCGCCCGGCCAGCCGGGCTCGTCCTCTTCGCCCGGCCAGTGGGCACGGCGAGGTGCATCAGGCTCCTGGCCTGGCCAGGAGCGGTTGCGGTCGTCGTTCACGAATGGGCCTCCCAGACCGGCGCTTCGGGGGACGCCGCTCTGTGCTCAACTGCGATTTCGGTACCTGTCACTGACCCGCTGTCCTCTGCGACCGGGTCCGTGGCCGGGTGCTTCCCGGGTCTCCTGTTCCGAGGACGTAGGAGCGCACCAGGTGGTTCCAGTGACAGCTCCGGCATACCTCGACCTCGTAGACGGTGAACTCCGCGAAGAGCCCGTCCATCCGCACCAGTTCTTCCGGTGTCTTGGCTGATCCGGCGACGTGCTTGAGCTCCTCGCCGTACACCCAGGACACCAGGGTCAGTTCCTCCCGGTGACAGACCGGGCAGTCCTGCTCACCAGGTCGTCCGTGGAATTTCGCGGCCCGCAGGAGGTACGGGCCCGCGTCGCAGACGTCGTATGTGCCGACCCGTCCGGAGTGGACGCCCTTGAGCAGCGAGCGCCGCTGTAAGGCGTAGTCCACGACCTGCCGCTGGTTTCGCACGCCAACAGAGTACGGGCTCTTGCTGTGTGGTCCACGCCCCGTTCTCGGGGAGACGGACCGTGCACGACCGGACACGCCGACGATTCGATAACTCTCCGGTGAATTTCGTCCGGTTCCGCCGACGCTCGATCGGGGTTAGCTACACCACTCCGATGTATCGGCGCGATATAGTGGGCCGGTAGGTTGACCGAACCGGTCTCGGTGGCCAACGCGACCGGTCGCGGTTTGTTCCCGGAAGGGGGTGCGGTGTGCTGGAGCTCGCGATCTTGGGGCTGTTGCACGAGACCCCCATGCACGGTTACGTGCTGCGCAAACGTTTGCACGAGACGCTCGGGATGTTCCGGACGTTCTCGTACGGCTCGCTGTACCCGACCCTGCGTCGGCTGCTGCGCTCCGGTTACCTCGTCGAGGAGCTCGAAGAGGTGGAAGACCGGGCGTGGGCACGCCGGGGCAAGCGCGTGTACAAGCTCACCGCCGAGGGCAAGGAACGGTTCGCCGAACTGCTCGGTGACGCGGGCCCGCAGACGTGGGACGACGAAGGCTTCGGCGTCCACCTGGCGTTCTTCTCGAGGACACCGGCCGACGTCAGGATGCGAATCCTGGAGGGCCGTCGTCGTCGGGTCGAGGAACGCCGAGAAGGACTTCGGACGGCAATGGCGCGGGCCGAGGAGAAGATCGACCGCTACACCCGTGAGCTGCACCGGCTCGGGCTGGAGTCCAGTGAGCGGGAGGTGCGCTGGCTCAATGAGCTGATCGCGCACGAACAGGCCGAGCAGCGCGGACCGGAGACCTGAGGCGCTCTCCGTGCCCGCTGAGCACTACCTACAACTGTTGGACGAATGAAGGAGAAACCGGCATGGGCGAGAACCGCCGCGTTCGGGTGGCCATCGTGGGCGTCGGCAACTGTGCGGCCTCGCTGGTCCAGGGCGTTCAGTACTACCGCGACGCAGATCCCAGCACCCGCGTGCCCGGTTTGATGCACGTCGTGTTCGGCGAGTACCACGTCCGCGACATCGAGTTCGTCGCCGCGTTCGACGTGGACGCCAAGAAGGTCAGCCGCGATCTGTCCGAGGCGATCTTCGCCAGCGAGAACAACACCATCAAGATCGCCGACGTGCCGCCGCTGGGCGTCACCGTGCAGCGCGGTCACACCTACGACGGGCTCGGCCGGTTCTACCGCGAGACCATCGAGGAGTCCGACGAGACCCCGGTCGACGTCGTCGCCGCGCTGCGCGAGGCCGAGGTCGACGTGCTCGTCTCCTACCTGCCGGTGGGCTCCGAAGAGGCCGACAAGTTCTACGCGCAGGCGTGCATCGACGCCGGTGTGGCGTTCGTCAACGCGCTGCCGGTGTTCATCGCCTCCGACCCCGAGTGGGCGGAGAAGTTCCGCGCGGCCGGTGTCCCGATCGTCGGTGACGACATCAAGTCCCAGGTCGGCGCCACCATCACGCACCGCGTGCTGGCGAAGCTGTTCGAGGACCGCGGCGTCCAGCTCGACCGGACGATGCAGCTCAACGTGGGCGGGAACATGGACTTCCTGAACATGAAGGAGCTCGAGCGGCTCGAGTCGAAGAAGATCTCGAAGACCCAGTCGGTCACCTCGCAGGTCGACCGCGAGCTCGGCAAGGGCAACGTCCACATCGGACCGTCGGACTACGTGCAGTGGCTCGACGACCGCAAGTGGGCCTACGTCCGGCTCGAGGGCCGCGCCTTCGGTGACGTGCCGCTGAACCTGGAGTACAAGCTCGAGGTCTGGGACTCGCCGAACTCGGCGGGCATCATCATCGACGCCGTGCGTGCCGCGAAGATCGCGCTGGACCGCGGCGTCGGCGGCCCGATCCTCTCGGCTTCCTCGTACTTCATGAAGTCGCCGCCGGAGCAGTACGACGACTCCACCGCGCGCGACGAGGTCGAGAAGTTCATCGCCGGCGAGGCGTGACCCTCCCGTAGTGCGCTATGAAAGGCCCGTTACTTGCAAATTTTGCAAGTAACGGGCCTTTCATTGCATCGGTGAGGGGGCGCGGAGGCGAGGGTCAGGGTGTGTGGAGGGCCGCGGGCAGGTCCGTGATCGCCGGGATCACCGTCGTCTGCGCCAGCACCGAAGGATCCGGCGGGAAGTGCGGATTCGGCACCGCGTACACCGTCATCCCCGCCGCCAGCGCCGCGCGCAGCCCGTTCGTCGTGTCCTCCACGGCCGCGCAGTTCTTCGGCTCCACGCCCAGCAGCTCCGCCGCCTTCAGGTAGACGTCGGGCGCCGGTTTGCCCGCGCCGACCTGCTCCGACGACACCGCCGTCGGCACCGGTAGCCGCGTGATGTCCAGGAACGCCTTGATCAGCAGCGGCGGCGACGAACTCGCGATCGCCACCGGCCAGTGCCTCGCGACCTCGCGCACGACGTCCGGTCCGCCCGGGATGATCGGCGGTTTCTCCGCGTACCGCCGCGCCATCCGCTCGACCACCACCTGCGCGACGTCCGCGGGCCGGAGCCGGACGCCGAGGTCGTGCGCCAGGTAGGCGGCCCATTCCGGGGTGCTCATCCCCTGCATCGCCCTGGTCGATTCGTCCCGCCAGGTGCCGTGGAACTCGTGGGCGACCGCCCGCCGGACCTCGTCCCACATCTTTTCCGAATCCACCAGGACACCGTCGAGATCGAAGATCACCGCTTCCACACCCCCAAGCCTAGGCGGTGAAGATTTGTGCGGCAGATTACTTAGCCATGCTCAGTAATTTTAGTTAGCATGGCTAAGTGACCACGAAAGCCGCCGATCTCGCTCACCGGCTGCGCCCACTGGTGTTCCGGCTGTACTACCTCGTCCGCCGGGAGACCCCGCAGGTGCGGCTCACCCTCACCCAGGGTTCGGTGCTGTCGGAGCTGCTGAACGGCGGCCCGCGCCGGATGAGCGCGCTCGCCGAGCTGGAGCGGGTCCGGATGCCGACGATGACCGACGTCGTCCGCCGCCTGGAGCGGCTCGGCCTGGTCAGCCGCCGTCCCGATCCCGCCGACGGCCGCGCCGTGCTCGTCGAGGTCACCGAGGTGGGGCAGCGTTTCCATCGCCGATTGATCGTCGCCAGGGAGGAATTCCTCCGCGAGCGGCTCATCGGGCTGGACGAGCCCGACCGCGCCGCGATCGAAGCCGCGCTCCCCGCTTTCACCAGGTTGCTGCACGAAGACAAGAAGGAGGAACTGATCCGCGATGAGCGCTGAGTCCCACTCGAGCCTGTTGGACGCTCTCAAAGGACAGCCCAAACAGGTATGGATCACCGCGTTCGCCGCGGTCATCGCGTTCATGGGCATCGGGCTGGTCGATCCGATCCTGCTGTCGATCGCCGAGGGCCTGCACGCGACGCCGTCCGAAGTGACGCTGCTGTTCTCCAGCTACCTCGGCGTCCAGGCGGTCGCCATGCTGGTGACCGGCGCGATGAGTGCCCGGTTCGGGGCCAAGCGGACCGTGGTCGTCGGGCTGACGCTGGTCGTCGTCGCCACCGCGCTGTGCGCCGCGTCCGGGTCGATCGAGCAGCTCATCGGGTTGCGCGCGATCTGGGGTCTCGGCAACGCCTTCTTCATCGCGACCGCGCTTTCGGTCATCGTCGGCGCCGCGACCGGCGGCCAGGCGGGCGCGATCCTGCTCTACGAAGCCGCGCTCGGTGTCGGCCTCGCGGTCGGCCCGCTCCTGGGCGCGCTGCTCGGCAGCATCTCGTGGCGTGGCCCGTTCATCGGCACTTCGCTGCTGATGCTGTGCGGTCTCGTGCTGTGCTCGATCTTCCTGACCGCCGATGCCAAGGCGAAGCGGCCGAAGATCCGCCTGCTCGACCCGTTCCGCGCACTGAAGCACAGCGGCCTCCTGCGCACCTCGATCGGTTCCGCGCTCTACACCGCCGCGTTCTTCGTGGTGCTGGCCTGGTCGCCGTTCGTGCTGGAGTGGAGCGCCGTCGCGGTCGGCCTGATCTTCTGCGGCTGGGGCCTTTCGGTCGCCGTCGCGGGAGTGGTGCTGGCGCCGAAACTCGCCGCGAAGCTCGGTGAGCGGCACGCGACCGTGGTCGCCGTCTTCGGTTACGCCGTCCTGTTGCTGATCATGGCGATCCCGAGCAAGCCCGTGCTGGTCGTCGGCATCATCCTGTCGGGGCTGGTCTCCGGTCTGCTGAACACGCTCTTCACCGGGACGGCCATGTCGATCAGCGACGCCCCGCGTCCGGTCGCGAGTGCCGGGTACAACTTCTGCCGCTGGCTCGGCGGCGCGGTCGCCGCGACCGTCGTCGGTCACCTGGCCGAGTGGTTCGGCGCCAAGCAGGCGCCGTTCGTGATCGCCGCGATCCTGTGCGTCCTCGCCGGCGCCCTGCTGACGATCCGCGAGAAGACCGCGGACCCGCACACGATTCCGGCCGAAGCGGTCCTCGTCGGCGAAGAGATGTAATTCGAACAAAAGGTGAACACCGGACCAACGAGGGGTTTCCTCTCGTTGGTCCGGTGCCTTAGCGTCGACCTCCCGAACTGCCTGACCGGAGGTCCGCGTGAAGTTCCTTCCGTTACTGGCCGGCCACTCACCAAGCCGGGCGTCAGTGACCTGTACCTATCGCTGTGGGGACGCGTGCTTCCACGACGCGCCCAACACCTCGGACAACCCCACCTTCGCCGAAGTCCTCGGGGCGGTGAGCCGCCGCGGCGCGCTGAAGGCGACCGCCGTCGTCGCACTGGCCGCCGGCACGCCGCTCGCGCTCGCCGGGCCCGCCTCCGCCGAGCCGTCTGGTCACGGCCACGGCAGGCCGAAACCACCACCCGGTACCGACTACGAACGAGTGCAGCCGAACACGCTCGACGCCGTCGTGGTGCCCGAGGGCTATCGGCAGGGCATCGTGATCCGCTGGGGTGACGCGGTCCTGCCGGGCGCGCCGGAGTTCGACTTCGACCACCAGACAGCCGCCGCGCAGGCGAAGCAGTTCGGCTACAACTGCGACTTCGCCGCGCTGCTGCCCCTCGATCGCTGGGGACTCTCCTCGCTCCTGGTCACGAACCACGAGTACACCTCGGAAGAGTTCATGTTCCGCGGTTACGACCGGAACAACCCGACCGAAGAACAGGTCAAGATCGCCTGGGCCGCGCACGGGCTGACGGTCGTCCAGGTGTCCCGCGGACGGGACACCGGGCACCTGCGGCCGAAGATGTCGCGCTACAACCGCCGCATCACCCTGCACACGCCGTTCAAGGTGACCGGCCCGGCGGCGGGCAGCGAACTGCTCAAGACCGCCGTCGACCCTACTGGCACGGTGGTGCTCGGCACGATGAACAACTGTGCCGGCGGCGTCACGCCGTGGGGCACGATCCTGTCCGGCGAAGAGAACATCAACCAGTACTTCGGGAACGCCGACACGGTGACCGATCCCGTGAAGCGCAAGCGGCTCGCGCGTTACGGCATCAACGGCACCGCGACCACCCGGAAATGGGAGCGGTTCGACGCGCGCTGGGACATCGCCAGGGAACCGAACGAGGCCAACCGCTTCGGCTGGGTGATCGAACTCGACCCGAACGATCCGGACAGCACCCCGGTCAAGCACACGCATCTCGGCCGGTTCAAGCACGAGACGGCGAACATCCGCGTCGCGAAGGACGGCCGCGTGGTCGCCTACTCCGGTGACGACGAGCGCTTCGAGTACATCTACAAGTTCATTTCGAAGGGCCGCATGAAGCCGGGCGACAGCGCCCATGCCAAGCGGCACAACATGACCCTGCTCGACGACGGCACGCTGTACGTCGGCCGGTTCACCGGTGACAGCCCCGCCGCCGAGATCGACGGCACCGGGAAACTGCCCAGCGACGGCGAATTCGACGGCAGCGGCGAATGGATCCCGCTCGCCTCCGGCAAGAAGTCCTTTGTGGACGGAATGACCGCCGAAGAGGTGTACGTCTTCACCCGCGAGGCGGCCGACCGCGTGGGCGCCACCAAGATGGACCGCCCGGAGGACATCCAGGCGCATCCGCGCACCGGCCGGATCTACTGCGCGCTGAGCAACAACGTCGATCGTGGCAAGCCGGGCAAGGAGGGCGCCACCGAGCCCAACCCGCGGCTGAACAACAAACACGGTCAGGTGCTGGAGTTCGAGGAACGCCGTGGCGACGCGCTCGCGCTGACGTTCAGCTGGCGGCTGTTCCTGGTGTGCGGTGACCCGGCTTCGCCCGACACCTACTTCGCCGGGTTCCCCAAGGATCAGGTCTCGCCGATCTCCAGCCCGGACAACGTGGCCTTCGACAAGCACGGCAACCTGTGGATCTCCACCGACTCGGCAGGCGCGCTGGGCATCAACGACGGCCTGTACTCCGTGCCGCTCGAAGGCCGCAACCGCGGGGAGCTGAAGCTGTTCCTCACCGTGCCCCGCGGCGCGGAAACCTGCGGACCGATCGTCGAAGAGAAGATCGTCACGGTCTGTGTCCAGCATCCGGGTGAAGTGGATGGGGCGAACGCCGACAAACCGGCCTCCCATTGGCCGGACGGCGGCGAAACCCAGCCCCGGCCGTCGGTGGTGGCGGTCTGGAAACCCGGCAGGCACGGCCTGTCCGACATCGGCTCTTAGTCGGCAAGCAACGTTCTAGCAGTACTTTTCGTCGATGGCGCGCGGCCCCTCCGGCAGCGCGCCATCGCTCGTTCGCGCGCTGTTCACCTGCCGTCCAGGACTGGATCGTTTTGGTCGCTTACCGTCACGACGTTCCCCCGACTGGACTACGTGAACCCACCGCGAACATGGAGGCCTTGTGTCCTTCGAGCCTCAGCGGCTCCTGCCGTTGATCACCTCCCATCCCGGCGGCCGCTCCGCGGTCACCTGTGAGTACCGCTGCGGCAACGCGTGTGCCCACCCCGAGCCGAACACCTCCGACAACGAGTACTTCGGCGACGTCGTCAAGAGCATGCTGTCCCGTCGTGGCGCGCTGAAGGCGAGTGCCGTGATGGCCGCCGCGGCCGGAGGTTTCGCCGCGCTGTCCGGCACCGCCGCCGCCGCCGAGACCCCGGCCGACGTCGCGGCCGCCGGCCACGGCAAGCCGGGCCGCCCCGGCCGTCCGGTCCCCGGCACCGACTTCACAGCGGTGCCGCCGAACAAGCTCGACGCGGTCACCATCCCCGAGGGCTACGACCAGCGCGTCGTCATCCGCTGGGGCGACGCCGTCGAATTCGGCGCCCCGAAGTTCGACTTCCGCAAGCAGACCGCGGCGGCGCAGGCGAAGCAGTTCGGCTACAACAACGACTTCGTCGGCCTGATCCCGCAGGACCCGCTGGGCATCCGCAACCTGCTGGTGGTGAACCACGAGTACACCACCGAGGTCCACATGTTCCCGGCCGACCAGTACGACCCGGCCAACCCGACCGAGGAACAGGTCAAGATCGCCTGGGCCGCGCACGGCCTCTCGGTCGTGCAGACCTTCCGCGACCCGATCGGCGGGGCGCTGCGCGCGGTGCCGAGCCCGTTCAACCGCCGCATCACGCTGAACACCGCCTTCGAGGTGCGCGGCCCGGCGGCCGGGTCGAAGTTCCTCAAGACCTCCGCGGACCCGACCGGCCGCAAGGTCTTCGGCACGCAGAACAACTGCGCCGGCGGCGTGACCCCTTGGGGCACCGTGCTTTCCGGTGAGGAGAACGTCAACCAGTACTTCGCCAACGCCGCGTCGGTCACCGACCCGGTCGCGGCCGCGCGCCTCAAGCGCTACGGCTTCTCCGGCGCCGCGACCACCCGCAAGTGGGAGCGGTTCGACAAGCGCTGGGACCTCGCGCAGGAGCCGAACGAGGCCAACCGCTTCGGCTGGGTCGTCGAGATCGACCCGAACGACCCGAACTCGACGCCGATCAAGCACACCGCGCTCGGCCGGTTCAAGCACGAGGCCGCGAACATCAAGATCACCAAGGACGGCCGCGTCGCCGTCTACTCCGGTGACGACGAGCGCTTCGAGTACATCTACAAGTTCGTCTCCAAGGGCAAGTACAAGCCGGGCAAGAGCGCGCACGCGCGGCGGCACAACTCCGCGCTGCTCGACGACGGCACCCTGTACGTCGCCCGGTTCACCGGCGACAGCCCCGGCGAGATCGACGGCACCGGAAAGCTCCCCGCGGACGGCGAATTCGACGGCGTCGGCGAGTGGATCCCGCTGGTCTCGGGCAACAAGTCCTTTGTGGACGGTTTCACCGCCGAGGAGGTCTACGTCTTCACGCGGCAGGCCGCGGACAAGGTCCAGCCGACGAAGATGGACCGCCCCGAGGACATCGAGCCCAACCCGGTCAACGGCCGGATCTACGCGGCGCTGACGAACAACAGCGACCGCGGCGCGGCGGGCAAGGCGGGCGTCGACGAGCCGAACCCGCGCGTCAACAACCGCAACGGGCACATCCTGGAATGGGACGAGGACCGCGGCGACTCGGCCGCCACGAAGTTCAAGTGGCGTCTGCTGCTGGTCTGTGGCGACCCGAAGACGGCAGACACCTACTTCGGTGGCTTCCCGAAGGACCAGGTCAGCCCGATCTCGTGCCCGGACAACGTCGCGTTCGACCGGCACGGGAACCTGTGGATCTCCACCGACGGCAACGCGCTCGGCTCCAACGACGGCCTGTTCTCGGTGCCGGTCGACGGTCCGGAGCGCGGGCACGTCAAGCAGTTCCTGTCGGTCCCGGTCGGCGCGGAGACCTGCGGCCCGGTGGTGACCGACCACCTGGTGCTCGTCGCCGTGCAGCACCCGGGTGAGAACGCGGCCAGCTCCGCGAACCCGACGTCGCACTGGCCGGACGGTGGCACGGCGCAGCCGCGGCCGTCGATCGTGTCGGTGTGGAAGAAGGGCCGCTGGGGCCAGGTCGGCCGCATCGGCGTCAAGTAGGGGGGCGGGGTGCCGCCGCCGTGGGAAGACGGCGGCGGCACCCGATCACTCTCGGTTCTGCCTGATCGGGGCGATCGTCGACACGGTTCAGCGATTACGGAACCGGGACCGGGTAACTAGCTTCAGCCCTGTGAAAAGGGCACTGGTGTTGATGACGACCGGGACACTCCTGCTGAGTGCGGGCGCTTTTCCCGCGCTGGCGCAGGCTCCGGCCGTCCCGTCCGGCTGCACCGGCGGCGCCGCGCCGAACCCGAGCGTGGAGCAGGGCAGCCCGCCGGCCGGGTACACGTTCAACCCGGCCGCCCCGGTGCCGACAGGGACACCGAAGAGCAAGCAGCCCCGGCTGTCGACGATGGGCGGCTACCAGCAGGACGGCGGCAAATACGCCCTGATCTCGACGCCGGACAAGATGGTCAGCACCGCCTACGCGGCGATGAAGTTCGTGCCCGGCGCCGTCTACACGCTGACCGACTGGACCGGCACGAACGACGACAACCTCCGTCGCGCGGACGCCGTCCGGGAAACGGGACTGCGGTTCTACAACGCGTCGAACAAGGTCGTCCTGGAGAACAAACTCAAGGTCACGCACGCCGTCGAGACCGACGGCAAACTGGCGAGGCAGGACTTCCCGCCGTCGACCGCCCCGCCGTCGGCCAGTTCGGTGAAGTTCTTCGCCGCCACCGACCACAACTGGGTCATGTGGGACTGCGTGCACCTGCAGGTCGCCTCGTTCGCGGCGAAGGCGGAGGTGCGTGATCCGGCGAGCGGTGCCTGGGGCGCCACGGCCACCCTCGAAGCGGGCACCACCGCGAACTACCGGTTCACGGTGACCAACGACGGCACCACGACGCTGACCGACATCAAGGTCGACGACCCGTACTGCGACGTGAAGTCCGCCCCGATCGCGAGCCTCGACGGCGGCAAGTCCGCCACCGTCACGTGCGACCACAAGAACGTCACCGAAGCGGACAACGGCCGCGTCAACACCGTGACCGTCTCCAGCGGCAAGCTGCCGAAGAAGACCGCGACCACGACCATCAAGGTCACCCCGCCGCCCGCGATCGACGAGATCGGCGAGTTCGTCTGGAACGACGTCGACCGGAACGGCCTGCAGGATCCCGCGGAGCCGGGTGTCCCGGGCGTGAAGGTGACGTTGAAGGACGCGTCGGGCACCGCGCTCGGCACGCTCACCACGGACGCCGCCGGCAAGTACCGCTTCACCAAGCTGAAGGACGGCATCTACCAGGTCTGCTTCGACATCAGCGCGCTTCCGCCCGAGTTCGCGGGCTACACGTACACGGCGAAGGACGCGGGTGACGACGCGAAGGATTCGGACGCCGATCCGGCGACCGGCTGCACCGCGACCACCACGGTCGGCCCCCGCAAACGCCTGGACCTGACGCTCGCCGCCGGACTCACCGCGCCGATGAGCAAACTGGGCGACTTCGTCTGGCTGGACAAGGACAAGGACGGCCTGCAGACCCGCGACGAACTCGGCGTCCCGGACGTGAAGGTGACGTTGAAGGACGCTTCCGCGAAGGAGATCGGCTCGACCGTGACCGGGCCGGACGGGCGGTACGTCTTCGAACGCTTGCTTCCGGGCTCCTACCAGGTCTGTTTCGACGCCGGGGCCCGGCAGCTGACCCGGTCCGGCGCGGCGCAGTACAACGGCACCGACTCGGCGGCGGATCCCGCGACCGGGTGCACCCCGGTGACCGCTCTGGGGGCGCCGGAGGACCTGACCAGGGACGCCGGGCTGATCGAGCCCTGAACTGTCGGTGGGTGCCGCTAGCGTCGCCCACCGTGACCACTCACCTCGATGCCACCCGCGAGTCCTACGACACCGTCGCCGAGGACTACGCGGTGCGGGTCGGACAGCTCTTCGACCAGGAGCCGATCGGCCGCGCCATGCTCGCCGCGTTCGCCGAGCAGGTGCGCGGCCCGGTCGCCGACGTCGGCTGCGGCCCTGGCCACGTCACCGCTCACCTGGCGTCACTCGGCCTCGACGTCACCGGTGTCGACTTGTCGCCGAAAATGATCGAAATCGCCCACCGCAAGTACCCTGACCTGCGGTTCTCCGTGGGCTCGATGACCGCTCTCGAGATTCCGGATGGCGAACTGGGCGGCCTCGTCGCGTGGTGGTCGATCTTCCATCTGCCGCCCGAGGTGCTCCCGGCGGTGTTCGCGGAGTTCCGCCGCACGCTCGTGACCGGCGGTCGGCTGCTGGTCGGATTCCACGTCGGCGACGAGCGGTTGAGCCCGGAGACGGCGTACGGCCACCCGGTCACCTACGACGCGTACCTGCTGGATCCCGGCAGGGTCGCCGAGCTGCTGGGCCAGGCCGGCTTCGAGGTCACCGCGCGGCTGACCATGGAAGGGAGGAAGCTGCCACAGTCCTGCCTGTCCGCCCGGGCGGTTTGACTCGCGGCCCGCAGACCTGATCTCCTGCGCACGAAACCGAGCCGGGCGGGGCCATGACGCAGACGAGCACGACCACGGGCGAGAACACGCCCGACTGGCCTTCGCGCACCTGGTTCCGGCGGCCGTCGACCTGGACTTGGTTCGGCTTCGGCCTGGTGCTGATGGTCTACGCCGACCTCGCCTGGCGCCGCCGCTGGATGAGCGACGACGGGCTGATCGTGCTGCGGACGGTCCGTCAGATCCTCGCGGGCAACGGGCCGGTGTTCAACGTCGGCGAGCGGGTCGAGACCAACACCAGTCCTTTGTGGACGGCGATCCTGAGTGTGTTCGGGCTGATCCCGGGAGTTCCGCTGGAGTGGATCTCCGTGGTCACCGGGCTGGTCTTCTCGGTCGCCGGGCTGTTCTTCGGCCTGGACGGTGCCCGGCGGCTCTACCAGCCGCTGGCGTTCCACGGACTCGCGCCCGCCGGGGCGCTGGTGGTCTGCGCGCTGCCGCCGTTCCGCGACTTCGCGACGTCCGGGCTGGAAACCGGCCTGATCACCCTGTGGCTGGGCGGCACCTGGTGGCTGCTCGTCCGCCGTCTGTCCACAATGGATGAACTGCGCACCTGGCCGGTCGCGCTCGTCGCCGGGCTGGGGCCCTTGGTCCGGCCGGATCTCGCGCTCTTCAGCGGTGTCGCCTTGGTGGCGCTGGTGGTGCTCCTGTGGCCGGGACTTCGCCCCGCGCTGGTCCTGTTGGCCGTGGCGGGCGCGCTTCCGTTGGCGTATCAGGTGTTCCGGATGGGCTACTACGGCTTGCTGACGCCGAACACCGCGTTGGTCAAGGAGGCGTCGGAGGCGAACTGGGGCCGAGGTTGGGCGTACCTCGCCGATCTCTTCCAGCCGTACTGGCTCCTGCTGCCGGTCCTCCTGCTCGCCGCCGCGTTCCTCACCGTGAAGTCCACTATGGACAGAACCTTCGCGGTGCTTACCGCGGTCCCGCTCGTCGGTGCGGTGCTGCTTTCGCTGTACGTGATCAGGGTCGGCGGCGATTTCATGCACGGGCGCATGCTGCTTCCGGCGCTGTTCTGCCTGCTGCTGCCCGTGCTGGCGCTGCCGATGACCAGGGTGACCACCGCGTTCCTGCTGGCCGTCGGGATTTGGGCGTTCGTGGCGGCCGGTTCGCTTCGCCCGCCGTATTCCGCCGAGCCGCGTGCCGTCGGCGTCACCGACGAGCGGTCGTACTGGTCGCGGGCGACCGGGCACGAACATCCGATCCTGGCCGAGGACTACGCCGACCACCCGTCGATGCCGTCGGTACTGAGCGCCGTCCGCGGCGTGGAAGGCCCTGCGGTGCTGATCCAGGACTACGCGACCAGGCGCTGGTACGCGTATCCGACGGACCGGCCGTACGTGACGGTCGCCGCGGACAGCATCGGCGCCCTCGGCCAGCTGATCCCGCTCGACCTGCGGCTGCGCGACGGCTACGGCCTCGCCAACCCGTTCGCCGCGCACTCGACGTCGCTCCCCGACGGCCGTACCGGGCACCAGAAATGGCTGCCCCCGGTGTGGGAACTGGCGAATTCGGCGCGGCTTCCGATCGCCGAGGGCGGCCCGGTCCGCGCCAAGGACGTCGCCGCCGCGCGGGTGGCGCTCAGCTGCCCGGAGCTCGTGGCGATCGACGTGTCCGTGCGGGATCCGCTGACGGCGGGCCGGTTCGCGGACAACCTCATCGGCTCGTTCGCGCGCGGCTCCGTGCGGTTCCCCCGGGTGGCGTCGCCGCCGGTCACCTGCGGGTGACTAGCGTGACGGCCATGGCTGATCTTCCCCTCGCCCTCGTCACCGGTGCCACCCGCGGAATCGGCGCCGCCGTCGCCCGCGCGCTCGCCCCCACCCACCGGCTGCTGCTCGGCGGCCGCGACGCCGACGCGCTCGGGGAACTGGCGGGCACGCTGCCCGACGCGACGCCGTGGCCGGTCGAACTGACCGATGCCGAGGCACTGGAGACGGCGACCGCCGAGTTCGGCGAACTGGACGTGCTGGTGCACTCGGCGGGCGTCGCGCGACTCGGCACGGTCGAGACGGCCACCGACGCCGACTGGCGGGCGAACTTCGAGGTCAACGTGCTCGCGGTCGTCACGCTGACCAGGCAACTCCTGCCCGCGCTGCGTGCCTCGAAGGGGCACGTCGTCGTGATCAACTCGGGCGCCGGGCAGAACGCGCGTCCGGGCTGGGGCCCGTACGCGGCGAGCAAGTTCGCCGTCCGCGCCTTCGCCGACGCGCTGCGGGACGAAGAAACCGCGCTGCGGGTGACGTCGATCTACCCCGGCCGCACGGACACCGAGATGCAGCAGGCGATCATCGCCGACGAAGGCCGCTCGTACGAGCCGGAACGCTTCCTGCGCCCCGAATCCGTCGGGGCCGCCGTCCTCGCCGCGGTCTCCGCCACCGGCGACGCCCACCCGACCGACGTGATCCTCCGGCCCCGGGGCCTGGTCTAGCCGCTGCACTGCTCTCCGCGGCCCGCCTGAGGGGCACTTCACCGCTTCGCGGCCCACTGTTCCCAATGTCGCATTTGAGTCGCTGAGCGTCTCAGATTCGGCATTGGCTCACGCATGTCTTGAAGGGCACCTTTGGGACGTTGAGCGTCCCAAAGGTGCCCTTCAAGACACCCGCGCCTTCCCTGAAGCACCCTCGCGACCCAGTTGTCCACACCGCCTCACCGTTGTGGACAACCCAGCCTCACCAGGCACTTTCCCCCGGTCCCGCCCCCACGGTCCCGATAGACTGGCCTCGGGGCCGCCCCCTGGGACGGGTGGGGGGCTGCGTAGGTGAGTTAAGAGCGCAGGCGTGCCGAGGTTTCGGCTACTTCGGCCTGCACCTTGGCGCGGTCCACCCGCAGGGATTCGCCGTCGCCGACGACCTGCTCGCCCGCCACCCACACGTCGCGCACGCGGCGCGAGCCCGCGGCCCACACCAGGTTCGAGAGCAGTTGCTCGTCCGGGACGTCGATGCCCGCCGCGAAGGCCGGGTCGTCGAGGTCGACGTGCACCATGTCCGCCCACCGGCCGCTTTCCAGCGCGCCGATGTCGTTCCGGCCCAGCGCGTCCGCGCTGCCGCGGGTGCCGAGCAGGAAAGCGTCGGCCGCGGTCAGCACGGTCGATTCACCGGTCGCGAGCCGCGCGAACATCGCCGAGAGCTGCAGCTCCTCCCACAGGTCGATGTCGTCGTTCGACGCCGGGCCGTCCGTGCCCAGCCCGACGGCGACACCGGCCTTCCGAAGCTCCGTGACCCGCGCGATGCCCGAAGCGAGCTTCGCGTTCGAGCCCGGGCAGTGCGCCACCCCGACCCCGCGCGCGGCGAACAGCGCGATGTCCTCGTCCGACAGGTGGATGGCGTGCGCGGCCAGCGTCCGGCCCCGCAGCATCCCGATCTTCTCCAGCAGCGCGGGCACCGAGCCGTGCTTTTCACGCTGCTTGACGTCTTCGAGCGCCGCCTCGGCCACGTGGATCTGCACGAGCGCACCGCGTTCCGCCGCCGATTCCGCGGTCGCGCGCAGCGCCTCTTCGTTCAGCATGTACGCCGAGTGCGGCCCGTAGCCGACCTCGATCCGCTCGCCGGGACCGAACCGCAGGCCGTCGGTGTCGATCCAGCGTTCGATGCCCTTCAGCATCGCGCGCCAGTCCATCCCCGGCAGTTCCATGATCGGCGGGCCCAGCACCACCCGGCCACCGGTGGTGAGCACCGCGTCGGCGAGCTGCTCGCTTTCGAAGTACATCTCCGCGCTGGTCGTGACACCGTGCCGCAGCATCTCGACCGAGCCCAGCATCATGCCGGTGCGGATGTCGGCGGGCTTCAGCTTCGCTTCGGCGGGCCAGATGATCTCGGTCAGCCATCGCAGCAGCGGCAGGTCGCCGCCCATCCCGCGCAGCAGCGTCATCGGGCTGTGCGCGTGCGCGTTGACCAGACCGGGCAGGAGGAGACCGCTCAACCGGGTCACGGGAGCGGACGTTTCGGGAGCCCCGGATACCGGGCCGACATGGGTGATCCGCCCCGCCTCGTCCACGTCGACCACGGCGTCACGCAGCAACGAGCAGGCGGGGTCGGCGGGCAGAACGACAGGTGCGTGGAAACGGCGTTGCATGACCAGAGCCTACTTTCAGTCCACTACACCGCTCCTCCACGCCCAGGCAGCGATCTCCACCCGGTTCCGCGCACCCACTTTGCCCTGCACCGACGCCAGATGCGTCTTCACCGTCGAAAGCGACAGGAACAGCTCGGCCCCGATCTCGGTGTTCGTCAGCCCCTTCGCGGCCGCCTTGACCACGTCCAGCTCCCGCGCGGTCAGCGGCTCCGAAGGCGGACTGACGTCGCGTTTCACCGTCCCGCCGTCGAAATGCTTCAACAGCCGGACGGTGATCTGCGGCGAGACCAGGGCGTCCCCGCGCGCGGCCGCGCGCACCGCCTCGATCAGCAACGCGGGCCCGGCGTCCTTCAGCAAGAACCCGCTCGCGCCGTTGCGCAGCGCGGTGTGCACGTACTCGTCGAGGTCGAAGGTCGTGACCACCACCACCTTCAGCGGATCGACGACGTCCGGACCCGCCAGCTGCTTGGTGACCTCGAGCCCGTCGATCCCCGGCATGCGGATGTCCAGCAGGCAGACGTCCGGGCGCAGTTCACGCGCCTTCGCCACCGCCGAGACACCGTCCGCCACGTCGGCGACCACCTCGATGTCGTCGTGGCTGTCCAGGATCATCCGGAAGCCGATCCGCACCATGTCCTGGTCGTCGGCGATCAATACCCGGATCACTCTTCTCCTTCAAGTGGTAGCCACGCTTCGACGCGCCATCCGCCGCCCGGCGCGCGTCCGGCGGAGAGCCGGCCGTGCAGCAGGGCGACACGTTCACGCATCCCGATCAGACCGTAGCCGCCCGACCCGCCCGCCGGACGGCGCTCCGGCTCGCGTCCGTCATCGGTCACCTGGAGGTGCAGTTCGTTCCCGGTCACCTCGGCGATCACCAGCGTCTCCTTCGCGCCGGACGCGTGCTTGCCGACGTTCGTCAGCGACTCCTGCACCAGCCGCAACGCCGACCGCCCGACCTCGTGCGGCACGTTCGGCGGCAGTTCGAGCTTCATCGACGTCTTCACGCCGTGATTCGCCCGTTCGATCAGCGTCCGCAGGTCGGCGGCGAGATCGGTGGTGGCCTGTTCGCTGAACTCGCTGCTCCCGGCCGGGGTGTCCCCGCGCATACTCCGCACGAGCCGCCGCATCGCCGCGAGCGCCTCCACCCCGGCGTCCTCGATCCGGCCCATCGCCTCGACCGCGACCTGCGGGTTCTTCTCGCCCATCATCTTCGCCGCCTGTGCCTGCACGACGATCCCGGTGACGTGGTGCGCGACGACGTCGTGCAGTTCGCGCGCCAGCGCCATCCGCTCCGACGTCTGCGCGTCGCTGATCGCCGACTGGATGACCTGCGTGCGCTCCGAGTCCCGCGAACGCAGCGCCAGGCCGATGGCCACCGAGATGCCGAGCAGCAGTAGCGCGGCGACCCCGTACCCGGCGATGTCGTCCGGGTCCGTCATCAGCCTGGAAGTCGGCCGTTTGGTGTTGAGGATCGAGGAAAACGCGACGACTCCGGTCAGCACCGCGAGCCGTGGCAAGGCCTTGGCCAGCCCGACCGTGCGGACCAGCGTGACGACCACTCCCATCCCCGCGACGATCTGCGTCCCCGGCACGCCGCCGGGCAGCGGGTAGTGGTAGCCGAGCCGGAGGAACGGTGTGACCAGCGTGGAAAGCAGCATGACGGCGGCGAGCGCGACCAGCGCGTCGGCCGGTCGCCGTGGCGCGGCGACCGCGATGATCGCGGTGACTATCGAGCAGGCCAGGATGGGAAGGCCGTGCGCCCCGCTGGTGTAGGTGAAGTTGAATTCCAGGATCAGCGCGATGCCCAGCATGCCGATGAGCGGCCACTGGCCCATCACCAGCTTGTTGAGTTTCTGCAGCTTCTCGTGGCTTTTCGGATTCGCCGTGCGGTCGCGCCCGGGAATCGCGAAGACCAGCGTGCCGCCCAGCAGGATGCCGCCGAACAGCATCGCCTGCGCCATGGTGCCGCCCGAGCCGCTGTTGTAGTTGTAGCCGTACCGGCCGGACACCGCGGTCAGAGTGGCCAGCACCAGTCCGGAGATCACGGCGAACGCCACACCGGGCCGCGTCCGGCGCGCGGCGTAGAACAGGATCTCCACCCCCGCCACCACCTCGGTGATGGACAGGTGGGTGAGCACGCTCGAGTAGGTCGGGACGTCGAAATACCGGACGAACAGCGTGCAGGCCACCAGCACGACCGAAGCCGCGACGGCGGCCACCGCGGCCCGTTTCTGCGCCCAGAGCGCGCAGAACACCATCGCGAAGATGCCGGGGAACAGCAGCAGGTCGATGCCGCGAGGCCCCGTGCCGTCGACCGCGGCGTCGGTGATGAAGAGCAGGTCGAACGCGAACGCGGCCAGCAGCACGACGGTGGGCATGCCGAGACGACGCACGAGTGAACTCACGCGTGCGTAGAACTTGTTCTGCGATGGACCTGCTGTCACACCGTGACGGTAGAGGATCCGCCGCCGTCCGCACCTTGGCCGACCGGCCCGACCCACCTCGGCCGATCGGCCGATGCGGGGGTGATCAGCACTGGCCGTCTGCCCGAAGTGGACAGACGACGGATTCGCGAAGCTGATCGCGGCTGAAGTGACCAAGGTCTTTTGATCTTTTGAAGTCGCGCCCCTTTTGACCGTCAGGTCCCGTGATCGTGATGGCAGGGCGCCTTTGCGTGGGAGGTAACGTGAATTCCGAAGCAGCGCCCTGGCAGCACGATCACGGCAGGCGCGATAGTGACGCGGTACTCGCCGGACGTGGGCTGGTGAAGCGGTACGGCACGCAGCACGCGCTGGCCGGGATCGACATCGACATCCAGGCGGGTGACGCGGTCGCCATCGTCGGGCCTTCCGGCTCCGGCAAGACCTCCCTGCTGCACGTACTCGCCGGGATCCTCCGCGCCGACTCCGGGCAGATCTTCCTCGCCGGGCAGCGGGTCGACCAGCTCAACGAGCGCAAGCGCAGCGAGCTGCGGCGCACCGAGTTCGGCTTCGTGTTCCAGTCCGGCATGCTCGTCGCCGAATTGAGCGCCGAGGAGAACGTCGCGCTGCCATCGCTGCTGAGTGGCAAGGGCCGCAAGGAATCCATCGAGGCGGGCCGCGAATGGCTGGCGAAGCTCGGCCTCGAGGGCAAGGAGAAGCGCCGCCCTGGTGAGCTCTCCGGCGGTGAGGCGCAGCGCGTCGCCATCGCACGGGCGCTGACGCACCGGCCGAAGGTGATCTTCGCCGACGAGCCGACCGGCGCACTCGACACCCGCACCGGCCGCGCCACCATGGACGCGCTGCTCTCGGCGGCCGCCGACAGCGGCGCCGCGGTGATCGTCGTGACGCACGACCGCGAACTCGCCGAAGCCATGCCTCGCACCGTCTCCATCCGCGACGGCCTGATCGCGACGAGGTTGGCCGCCTGATGAACAGCTTCCAGCTGGCCATGCGGGTGCTCCGGGTCGACCGCCGGACCCGCACGTCGGCCATCCTCACCGCGGTCGGGGTCGCCGTCGCGACCAGTCTGGTGCTCCTGCTGGCCTCCCTCCCGGGTGCCACGCAGGCCCGCTCACAGCGGGCGATCTGGCAGGACATCTACAGCTACAACGCGCCTTCGAGTTCGGGCGACACGGCCAAGCCGTCGGGCCCGCTGCTGATGGCGGCGAACAAGGACTACTCGGGTGGCCGCGAGATCATCCGCGTCGACATCGCCCAGACCGGCACCGCGCCGATGCTCAGCCTCCCGCCGGGCATCCCGAAGCTGCCGGCCCCCGGCGAGTCGATCGTTTCGCCCGAACTCGGGAAACTGATCCAGTCGACGCCGCAGGCCCAGCTCGGGGACCGGTTCGGCAAGCTCGTCGACTCGCTCGGCCCGGATTCGCTGATGTATCCGGAGCAGCTGGTCGCCGTCGTCGGCCACACCCCGGAGTCGATGCCGCAGTCGGCGCTCGCCGCGGACGGCTTCCCCAACAAGCAGGCGAAGCCCGACCCGATGCTCGAACTGCTCGCCTGGGTCGGCGTCATCGTCCTGCTCGTGCCGAGCCTGGTGCTCGTCGCGTCTTCGGCCCGGCTCACCGCCGCCCGGCGTGAGCTGCGGATGGCGGCGCTGCGGCTGGCGGGCGCGACCCCGGGGCAGGTGACGAAGATCGTCGCCGCCGAGACCGCGTTGTCCGCGGTCGTCGGCGCCGTGCTCGGCATCCTCGTGGCACCGGCGCTCCAGGGCCTCTCGACGTTCGTCCCCTGGGCAGGTGGAACCTGGCTCGCGTCGGACTTCAGCCTTTCGCTGGGCTCGACCATCGCGGTCGCCGTGACGATTCCGCTCCTGGTGGTCTTCGCCGGTATTCTCGGCATCCGCCGCGTGCTGAAGACGCCGTTGTTCGCGGCTTCTGCGCACGCTCGCAAGCCACTGCACTGGTGGCGGCTGCTCGCGGTCCCCGTGGCCGGCGCCTTCTTCCTCTTCGCGGTCACCCAGGACGAGTCCAGCCTGCCGATGGTGATGTTCGGCCTGTTCCTGCTGGTCGGATCGGCCGCGATCATCGGGCCGTGGGTCACTTCCGCGGTGGGCGGAACGTTCGTCCGGGTCTGGCGCAAACCGGCTTCGCTGCTGGCCGGGCGCAGGCTCCGTGACGATCCGAAGAGCGCCTATCGCGCCACGGCGGGTGTCGTGCTCGCGGTGTTCACCGGCTCGATGGCGCTCACGCTGCTGCCCTCGTTCGAGTCGATGGCGGGCGGTGGCCGGACCTTCAAGGACAACGTCCTCTACGCCGAGAGCGACGCGACCCACGCGCGGCAGATCGCCGAGGGGACCAACGCCTCCCTCGCCCGCAACGGGATCACCGACAAGGCCCTCGCGGTCGGCCAGGTCTACCTGTCCACCGGCGAGCCGGGCACTCGCGGCCAGACGCTGCAAAGGGCCTTCGTCATGACCTGCGAGGACGCCACGAAGCTGCTGCGGGTGAACATCGGCGGCGCCTGCGGTCCGGAACCCGCGATCTACAGCAGTCACAAGCTCGACCCGGCGTCGTACAGCGTGACGTCGGACTACGACAAGGCCGGCCCGCAGCTGAATCCGCAGGCTCCGATGCGCCTCTACCCGGAAGGTGACGAGGACACGTCGAGCACGATCGTGATCGACCCGGCCCTGATCCCCGCGGGTGTCCAGCTGGAGCGGTTCGACGTGGTCGTGCCGACGACCCCGGCGAACGGCGAGGTCGTGCGGACCGCGCTGGTCGGGGCGGCACCGGGCCAGGAGGTCGTCAGCCGTGGCCTGCACCTGATCGGCCAGCAGCAGGAGCTCGGCGACCTGCGCCGGGTCACCGTGATCGGCCTGATCGCCGCCGGGGTGCTCGCCGGCTGCAGCGCGGCCGTCGCGACCGCCGGTTCGGTGATGGACCGCCGCCGCACCTTCGGAGCGCTCATCGCGGCCGGGACACCGGTCCGGGTGCTGGCGAGGGCGCTGCGGATGGAGGCGGCCCTGCCCGCGATGGTGGCCACCATCGGCGCGGGTGTGGTCGGGATCGGAGTCGGCGTCGGGCTCTACAGCATGGTCGAGAAGGACCCGGTCGTGCTGAGCCCGTGGCTGCTGGCGCCCGTGGTGCTGGGAATCGGGGTGGCGTTGCTCGGGGCATCCGTCTCGACCCCGGCGCTCAAGCGGGTGCAGTCGGAGCCGCTCGCCGAGGAGTAAAAGGTTCGCCCGAATGGCGTCATGGCGCCGGGGCGAGCAGGTCTCGTGGGTGGAGTCGGAGGTAACCACCCACGAGCCGGGTGCCCGGTCATCCCTCTGTCGGGGGATGGATGAACGGGCACCGGGGATGCGCAGGGGGCATTCCAAGGCACGGGGGTGTCGAGAAAGGGCCGGTCAAGGACGTGGGGACGTCCCTGACCGGCCCTTTCAGGCTTTCTAGACCCGTTCGAAGATCAGGTCGTGCGAGATCCGGCCTTCGACGTCGGCGCGGTTCTCGAACTTCGTGACCGGACGCCACTCCGGGCGCGGGGCCCAGCCGCCGGGCTCGCCGGCGTGGCGGTTGCGCAGGAGCGGCTCGGCCGAGCAGACCTCCATCATCTGCTCCGCGTAGTTCTCCCAGTCGGTCGCCATGTGGAAGGTCCCGCCCGGCATGAGCCGCGAGGCCACCAGCGAGACGAACCCGGGCTGCACGATCCGCCGTTTGTGATGCCGCTTCTTCGGCCACGGGTCCGGGAAGAACAGCCGGACCCCGGCCAGCGAGCCCGGTTCGACGTGCGACGTCAGCAGCACGACGGCGTCACCGTGCATCAGCCGCAGGTTCTTCACCCCGAGCTTCTCCGCGCGCAGCATCAGCTGGCCCAGCCCGGGGTCGTACACCTCGACCGCGACGTAGTTGAGCTCCGGCGCGGCGGCCGCGAGCTGGGACGTGGTCTCGCCCATACCCGAGCCGATCTCCACCATGACCGGGGCCTGCCTGCCGAACCAGTCGCCGAAATCCACCGTGCCTTCGGGCAGTTCGCCGACCGTGCGGCCGAGCGACGGCCAGAGGTCGTCCCAGGCTCGCTGCTGCCCGACGGTCATCCGGCCGCCGCGTTTGACATAGCTGACCACGCTGCGCATCCGTGGCTGGTCCTCGTTTTCCACCCACTCATTAAACGTGGGGTTACCGGACCGCTTCGAACTCCCCCAGCCGTGAGCGCAGGCCGGCGAATCCGGCGACCGGGATCGGCGGCGGCGTCGTGCTGGAATGGGCGGGGAGAACGTCGATCCAGCCGTCGTGGCGGCTGGTGTTCAGCACCGTGGTCGGGATCGAATGACCGGATGCACCGCGTTCGGAAGGTATGAACTCCCAGTAGCCGGATTCTCCGTCCGCGGCCCACGGGACGAATTCCCAACCGGGCCGCCTGCCGAGCAGGCCCGCGATGCGGTCTTCGATGCGGAAACCGAGTTCCCGCGATTCGAGCCTGCCTTCCACGACGGCGCGAAGCCACCATGGTGCGGGGATTTCCCCGTGCATTCCACTGGACGCGCGGTACAGCGCGACAACGAGATCTTCGGGTGCGCGGTGTACCCAGGCGCGGCGAATATCGGATGGCCGGGTCGCGGACGCCACCGTGCGGGGCAGTTCGATCGCCTGTGACCATTCGAGGTCGAGCATGGGCTCGAGCCGGGGCTGCATACTTTCCGTGCGGGCTTGCGGGATCGTGCGTTCCACTCCCTGACCGGAATCCACCGTCAAGGATCACCTCCGGGGCCGAGAGCCGAAAATCGGCTCATCCCGAGCATCGCCCGGTCAGGAACAGTATGTCCGCATCCTGTGAGAGAAGCCACAGGCTCTTAACGTGGACTTAACTCCTTTGGAGGCGGTAAAAGCTCACGCGTCCCTTCGATGGGTGATCATCAGCCCGGCCGTATAGACAATCACGCAGATACCAGCGAAATAAGCCAAATAGCCCCAGGGACCCATTGGGGGTTCGAGTTTCATCATCGAAACCGTCAGATCCGATCCGGAAAACTGATTCGCCGCGAAGAACGGCATCCACTGGTAGATGTCGTCGCCCACGCGCGGAATCAGCAGGACGAGGCCTTCGATCAACTGCGTCCAGACCAACGCGAACCCGAGGGCGAACGCGGGGCTGCGGAACAGCAGGCCGAGCCCGACGCCGAGCAGCCCGGTCAGCGCGAAGGTCAGCCCCTGGCCCGCCACCGCGCGCCAGTCGGCACCGGAGTTCAACCCCAGGTCGGAGGCAGGTTTGATCAGATATGCGATCGCCCACGAGCCGAAACCCACCAGCAGCCCGATAAGTCCCGAGAACACGCCGACTACGGCGCCCTTCGCCAGCAGGGCGGGCACGCGGGACGGCACCGCCTGGAAGGTGAGCTTCAGTGTGCCCCAGTTGAACTCCGTCGCCGCCGCGAGAATGGCGAGGATCAGCACCACGGTGCGGGCGAGCGCGCCGGCGATCTGGGTCGAGTCGACGCCGGTCTGTCCCTCCAGCGGAACGAAACCGAAGAACAACGCGGTGTAGGCGAGCGCGACCACGATCGCGATGCCCGCGCACCACCAGGGCGCGCGCGTGCTCAGCAGCTTGATCCGCTCCGCGCGGAGCATGTTCGCCGCGGTCATCGGACGCCCTCCGGGACCTGGCCGGTGCCGTATTCGACGGCTTCGGCGGTGAGTTGCATGTACGCCTGTTCGAGCGAGCCGGCGAGCGGCTTCAGTTCGTGGAGGGTCGCGCCCGCGGCGAACGCGAGCTCGCCGATGTGGTCGCTGTCCATTTCGGACACGATGAGCGCGCCGTCCTCTTCGCGGAATTCGGCGCCCTTGCCGGTCAGCGCCTCCCTCAGCTCGGGCAGCTGCGGGCTGCGGACCCGCACCCCGAGGCCCTTCGCGCGGCCGACGAAGTCTTCCATCGTGCCCTGGTAGATCAGCTTCCCCCGGCCGATCACGACGAGGTCCTGCGCGGTCTGCGCCATCTCCGGCAGCAGGTGGCTGGACACGAACACGGTGCGGCCCTCGGCGGCGAGCGCGTGCATCAGCTGCCGGATCCACACGATGCCCTCGGGGTCGAGTCCGTTGACCGGTTCGTCGAACAGCAGGACGCGCGGGTCGCCCAGCAGCGACGTCGCGATCCCGAGCCGTTGCGACATCCCGAGCGAGAACTGCCCGGCCCGTTTGCCCGCGACCGACCCCAGTCCGACCAGGTTGAGCACCTCGTCGACGCGCTTGTCGGGCAGGCCGTTGGTGGCGGCGATCCACCGGAGGTGCTCGCGGGCCGTCCGGCCGGGGTGCCGCCAGGTGGCGTCGAGCATGCCGCCGACCGTCCGAAGTGGATCACGCAGCTCGCGGTAGGGCTTGCCGTCGATGGTGACCGAGCCCGCCGTGGGGTTGTCGAGCCCGAGCATCATCCGCATCGTGGTGGACTTGCCCGCCCCGTTGGGGCCGAGGAAGCCGGTCACCCGTCCCGCCTCGGCGGTGAAGGAAAGGTCGTTCACGGCGATCTTGTCGCCGTAGCGTTTCGTGAGTGTGGTGGCCTTGATCATCGGCCCTCCCTCCGGTGGATTCCGACATTACCCAACGTGCCGCCGCGAGGCCCGACGGGAAAGGACCGGGCTGCCCCCCGATAAGGCGGCCCGGTCCTTGTTCCCCTTTTTCTCCCCGTCCGGTCGCCCGCTCCCCCGAGCCGTGCGACCGGCTTCTCCCCTGTGGAAGTCCTTACGCGTCGCGCTTGTTCGCGACGACCAGCGAGATGACCAGCAGGATCGCGGCGAAACCGGCGAAGTAGGCCAGCGCCCCGCCTTGGCTCAGCGACGATTGGGCCGCGGCGGATCCCGTGCCGTTGAGGAACCTGTCGGCGACGCGGAACGGCATCCACTCGTAGATGTCCTTGCCGATCCGCGGGATCAGCCGGATCAGGTTCTCCACCGCGAGGGCGTAGATCAGCAGGAGCGAGATGGCGCCGGCGCTGTGCCGGATCAGCACACCGATGGCGACCGCGATCACCGAGGCGAGGGCGAACACCACGCCCACGCCGGCGACGCTGACCCACTCCACGGTGGTGTTCAGCGCGAGATCTTCCGGCCGCATGACCGAGGCGAGGCCCCAGGCACCGAACGCCGCGACCTCACCGATCACGAGCGAAAGGAGCGCGACGACGCCGGTCTTGGCCAGCAGCGCCGAGGTGCGGTTCGGCACGGCCTGGAAGGTGGTCCGGATGGTGCCGAAGCGGTATTCGGTGGTCACCGAAAGCGCGGCGAGCACCATGATCACGGCCATCCCGAAGCCGTAGCCGAACTGGGTCAGGCTCACGTCGGTGAGTTCACCGGCGGGTGCGGCACCGGAGACGATGGCGGCGAAACCGATCACGACCGCCAGTGCGGCCAGCGCGCACCACCAGGGTGAGCGTGTGGTGAACAGCTTGATGCGTTCCACGGCGAGCAGAGTCATGGCGTTTCTTTCCTCAAAAGAGTGGTTGGCTACTGGGCGGCGGCGACCACTTCGGCGGCTTCGGTTTCGAGACCGGTGTGGTACTCGACCGAATCGCCGGTGATCTGCATGAAGGCCTGCTCCAGGGAGCCGGTCTGCGGGCTGAGCTCGTGCAGCACGATCTGGTTGGCCGCGGCGATCTCACCGATCTTGTCACTGTCCAAACCGGACACGACGAGCGCTTTGCCGTCGTCGGTGACCTGGGCGCTCGCCTGGCTCAGCACGGTGCGCAGCGCGGGCAGTTGCGGCGACCGGACCTTGACCGTGTTCTCGGCGGCCCGCGACACGAAGTCTTCGGTGGAGGACTGGGAGATCAGCTGTCCCTTGCCGATCACGATCAGGTGGCTCGCGGTGAGCGCCATCTCCGAAAGCAGGTGCGAGGAAACGAACACCGTGCGGCCTTCGTCGGCCAGCCGGTGCATGAACTTGCGGATCCAGAGGATGCCCTCGGGGTCGAGGCCGTTGACCGGCTCGTCGAAGAGGAGGACCTCCGGGTCGCCCAGCAGGGCCGCCGCGATCCCCAGTCGCTGCGACATGCCGAGGGAGAAACCACCGGCACGCTTTCCGGCGACGCTGGTGAGCCCGACGGTTTCGAGCACCTCTTCGACCCTGGTCGCCGGGATCTTGTTGGACTTCGCCATCCACTGCAGATGCGCCCGCGCCGACCGGTTGGGGTGCACCCACTTCGCGTCCAGCAGCGCGCCGACAGTCCGCAGCGGGTCCTTCAGCTCGCGGTAGAGCTTGCCCCCGATGCGCACCTGGCCCGACGTCGGATTGTCGAGGCCGAGGATCATCCGCATGGTCGTCGACTTGCCCGCCCCGTTCGGGCCGAGGAATCCGGTGACCTCCCCTCCCGCGACGGAGAAGGACAGGTTGTTCACCGCCAGTGTCTTGCCGTACCGCTTGGTGAGGCCCACTGCCTCGATCATGTCTGCTCCCCTCGGCGACTGCGAGAACAATCGTCGTCCATGTGGGTGGTCGAGCGCGTCATCCTGAGGTGCCAACCTGGTACCCGACCTGAGAAGTAGCTTGCCGTCTCCGGACGTCGTACGCGATCGGTGATACCCCTGAGAGTGACCCTGAATCGTCGGGGTTAATGAACCGTGGTTCAATAATCGTATGGCGAGGCCGCGCACCATCACCGACGAACGACTGCTGAAGGCGGCGGAGACCGTGATCGGCATGGTCGGCCCGGGTTTCACGCTGGCCCAGGTGGCGGCGGAGGCCGGGGTCGCGGTCGGCACGGTCGCCCAGCGATTCGGCTCGAAAAACGGTCTTTTGCAGGCATTGAGCCGGGCGAACACGGAGTCCGTCGTAGGGCGGATGCGGGAATGCGGCGAGCTGGCCGATCCCGTGGAAGGCCTGCGGGCCGCGGTCGTCGTGATCTACGAGGGCGTGGGTTCGGCGGAGACCGCGGCGAACCACCTCGGGCAGCTGGGGGTGGACATCGGGGATCCGGAACTCCGTGCCCTGTTGGGTGAACATTTCACCGCCGTGGAAGCGGAAATACGACGGCTGGCGCGCGCCGCGGCGCGTGACCTGCCGGGTGCGCCGGGTGTCGTCCGTACGGCGAGGGTGCTGCTCGGGGTGGCGAACGGGGCTTCGCTGGACTGGTCGATCCGGCCGAAGGGCCGGTTCGTCGACCGCGTGGGGCAAGACGTGGACGCGGTGCTGACCGCGTGGAAGGGACGTGTCCGAAGTGGATCATAAAGTTGCCGTGGTCGCGGGAGCGACGCGAGGATGTGGCCGCGCGATCGCGGTGGAACTGGGCAGGCTCGGCTGGACGGTGTTCGTCACCGGCCGCACGACGCGGGAGCACCAGTCACCGATGAAGCGGTCGGAGACGATCGAGGACACCGCCGAGCTCGTCGACGCGGCGGGCGGCCGGGGAATCGCCGTCCGGACCGACTTCACCGACGTGTCCGATGTGGACGCGCTGAAGCGGCGTATCGAGTCCGAAGTGGACGGCCGGATCGACCTCCTGGTCGACGACGTCTGGGGCGGCGACCCGTTCGCGGATTTCGAGCGGGCGTACTGGGACTCCAGTCTCGACGACGCCCTCACGCTGGTGCACAACGCGATCGACACGCATTTGATCGCGTTGCACCGGCTTCTCCCGCTGGTCGTGAAACGGGAGGGCGGTCTCGTCATCGAGGTCACCGACGGTGATCACGACGAGTACGTCGGCGCGGGGATCCCGTACTTTCTCGCGAAGTCCGGCATCCGCGCGATCGGCAGGGCGCTGGGCGCCGAACTGAAGAAGTACGGCTGCGTCGGCATGACCGTCACGCCGGGCTTCCTGCGGTCGGAGTCGATGCTCGACCACTTCGGGATCACCGAGGAGACCTGGCGGGACGCGGTGGGCAAGGCGGCCCCGGTCGACTTCGCCATCTCGGAGACCCCGACGCTGCTCGGGCGCGGTGTCGCGAAACTGGCGACCGACCCGGAGGTTTCGCGGTTCGCGGGCAAGACGCTGGCGTCGTGGACGCTGATGAACGAGTACGGCCTGACCGACGTCGACGGCTCGCGCCCCGACTTCGGCAAGTGGATGGCCGAAATCAGGGACACGGGCAAGGATCCGGAGACGGCCGACCACACCCTGTACCGCTGAGACCAGGCTGGCCGGTCGAGTAGGGGGTGGGTCCGGCGCCCAGGCTCTCCTCTGCGGTACATGAAGGCCCCCTTCCTTGCGCCTAGGTACAGGAAGGGGGCCTTCATGTACTCGGGAAAGGTGTGAAGCTGAGCCGAGGGCAGGGGTCCCTCACGCGCCGCCGCCCGTGACTGCTGGGCTGGCGCCGCCGCCCGAGGCTTCGGAGGGTGATCACGTAGTCCGTGAAGGCCTCCTTCACTACCTTCAGAGTAGGCAAGGAGGCCTTCACGGACCTGCAACCAACTCCAGCCACAACCAGCAGGTACCTAAGACCCTTCGGCTCTAACCCGAATCGCCACTCACGACCCGGCCAGCACGTCCAGGTAGTGCTGGTTGAACATAACGCCGAGGACGTTGCCGAATGGGTCGATGACCGCCCCGGTCACGAAGCCGGGCCCGCGCTCGATGATCGGCTCGTACTCCTTCGCGCCCTTCTCGAGCAGCGTCGCGAAGGCTTCTTCGACGTTGTCGACGGCCCAGTTCGCGATCGCCCCGCCGGGGCCGGGCTGGGCCAGCGGCGGCCGGTAGTCGCCGCGGACCAGGCCGAATTCGTGCTGGTAGTCGCCGATCCGGAACTCGACGTACGCCGGCTTGTCGTCGGGACCGTTGCGGACGAAGTACGGCTCGATCCCGAAGAGGTCCGAGTACCACTCGATCGCGGCGGCCATGTCGTCGGCGTAGAACGTGGTGGTGGTGAGACCTCGCAGCATTTCCTTCTCCTCCGGTAGTGGCTCTGGAGACAAGGATCCACCGCAAAGTGCTCACCGAATGACCACTTTTCCGCGGGATTCTCAGGTGACCCCGGGACGCGCCAAACCGGTCTCGTAGGCGAGCACCACGGCCTGCACCCGGTCACGCAGATCCAGTTTGGACAGGATCCGCCCGACGTGCGTCTTCACCGTCGCCTCGGACAGGAACAGCGTCTCGGCGATCTCCAGGTTCGAGAGGCCCTTCGCGATCAGCACGAGCACCTCCCGCTCCCGTTCGGTGAGGACGTCGAGCTCGGCCGCGTCCCGCATCGGCTTCCCGCCGCCGCCGACGAACCGGTCGAGCAGCCGCCGCGTCACCGACGGCGAGACCACGGCGTCGCCCGAAGCGACCGCCCGCAGCGCCGAGACCAGGTGATCCGGCTGCGTGTCCTTCAACAGGAACCCGCTCGCCCCACCCTGCAGCGCCGAATAGACGTACTCGTCCAGGTCGAACGTCGTCATCACGAGCACCCGCGCCGTCCCGGCCTCGACGATCCGCTTAGTCGCCTCGACCCCGTCCAGCACCGGCATCCGGACGTCCATCAGCACGACGTCCGGCCGCAGTTCCTCCGCCATGCGGATGGCCTGCGCCCCGTCACCCGCCTCACCGACGACATCGATGTCCGCCTGCGCGCCCAGGACCATCCGGAACCCGACGCGCATCAATTCCTGGTCGTCGACGACCACCACTCGGATCACGTCGCCAACCTAACCGGGAGCCTCGCGTGCACTTGCCACCCTCCACCGGGAGCGGGTCCGACCTCCAGCGTGCCGCCGAAGACGTTCGCCCGTTCCCTCATTCCGATCAATCCGTTCCCACCGGGGACCGAGAGTCTCCGCGGTCCTCCCGGTGCGGCATGTGACGCCGTCTTGGTGGCGGCGGGTACCAGCTGTTTCGCGCGGCCGGCGCCGTCGTCGGTGACCCGGACGTCGATCACGTCCGACTCCCGGCGCACCAGCACCTCCGCCTGCGCGCCCTGGCCCGCGTGTTTCAGCGTGTTCGTCAGCGACTCCTGGACGATCCGGTACACGCCGAGCGAGACCCCGGCGGGCAGCCCGGCCAGCGCGTCGCTGCCGATCGCCAGCGTCACCGGCACCCCCGCCTGGCGGATGCGGTCCGCGAGGTCGGTCAGCGCGCTCGCGTCCGGTTGCGGCACGCGCGGCTCGTCGTCACCGTCGCTGCGGAGCACGTCCAGCAGCCGCCGCAGTTCGGCGAGCGCGCCGCGGCCGGTCTCCGAAATCGTCTGCAAGGCCCGTTTCGCCATCTCGGGATTCCCGTCGACCGCGTAGGACGCGCCGTCGGCCTGCACGACCATCACGCTCACCGCGTGTGCGACGACGTCGTGCAGCTCACGGGCGATCCGTCCGCGTTCTTCACCGACGGCGATCCTGGTCGCCTGGTCCCGTTCCGTCTCAAGTAGATGCAACCTGGCTTCCACCTCCTCGTGATAGGCGCGCCTCGCGCCCGCGAATTCGCCGAGCGTCCAGCACAGTGCGGTGGCGAAGACACCGATGATCGCCAGCACCCAGATGTCCTCCGGGGGATCGACCCACAGCTGGATCACCGAGGTCACGATCGTCGCCAGCAGGAACAGCAGCCCCTGCTTGCGGCCGACGTAGACCAGCACCGAGTAGACGCTGATCATGATCGCCAGCCCACTGGCCGCGCCCAGTTCGAGCGCGCCGTGGGGGATACCGATGGCCAGCAGCAGATACGCCGACCACAGCGTGGCCTTCCGCCGGAAGATCAGCGGGACGACCATCGCGATGTCCAGCGGAAGCACCACGTACCAGGGCGGCATCGGTACTTCCGGCGTCTCGACGGCCGCCACGAAGAACAGCAGGTCGGTCAGCAACAGGACGACGGCGATGAAACTGTCCCCGGCCATGGGGTGAGCACGCATCCAGAGGCTTAACCGTCGCACCTGGTAACACTATGTCGGCCATGGCCGCTCGCGCGTCGGTCGCCGGTACCACCTTCGGTGCGACCCGAGGATGAGCGGCATGGCACGATTCGACCCGGCAGGCTTTGACGACTGGGAGGGGACAGGCGCCGTGACGTCACCGACGGAACAGGGCCGTCTCGCCGGCCCGCTGTCGATGTCGGTGGCGAACCTCTGTCATCGCCTCCAGTCGCAGGTGTCCGCGCGGACCGCGGCCGGTTTCGCCGAGGTGCTGCGCAGACTGGGCGGTCCGCTCCAGGTCGCCGTCGCCGGCCGGATCAAGTCGGGGAAGTCCACGCTGGTCAACGC
Source organism: Amycolatopsis sp. lyj-84 (assembly GCF_046549075.1). Lineage (NCBI taxonomy): Bacteria > Bacillati > Actinomycetota > Actinomycetes > Pseudonocardiales > Pseudonocardiaceae > Amycolatopsis > Amycolatopsis sp. lyj-84. The sequence continues at coordinate 789,975 of NZ_JAJPWO010000002.1, read as the reverse complement.
CCTGATCGGACGCCGCGTCGCGCCGACCGACGTCGGCGAGTGCACCCGGCTGGTGACCAGGTTCCAGTACGGCACCGTCGACCGCGTCGAGATCGTCTTCAACGACGGCCGCAAGCAGGTGCTGCCCTTCGCCGCCGACGGGATGATCCCGGCCGAGCTGGGTATCGACATCGACAAGGTCTCGCATATCGAGGCGTACCTCACCAACGCGGTCCTGCAGGGCATGACCGTCATCGACACTCCGGGCCTCGGCTCGCTCGACGCCGCGTCGGTGTCGCGGACCGAGCAGTTGCTGGGTGCGGCGAAGCACCGCAAGCCTGAAGACGAAGACGCGGAAGAAGACGAAGAGGGTTCCGACGAGCTCGACGACACCTCTCGCAACGCCGTAGCGGGCGCCGAGGCCGTCCTCTATGTGGTCACGCAGGGTGTGCGCGCCGACGACCAGCAGGCGCTCGCCGCGTTCACCGCCGCGACCGCGAGCCGCGAGGCGGGCCCGGTCAACGCGATCGCGGTGCTCAACAAGGCGGACACCATCGCGCCCGAGTCGGTCGAAGGCTCGGGCGGCGACGTGTGGAAGGCCGCGACGCTGCTGTCGGAGAAGCAGGCCTCGACGCTGAAGCCCCGCATCGCGGACGTGCTGCCGGTGATCGGGCTGATCGCGGAGTCGGCGGAGTCCGGCGGGTTCACCTCAGGTGACGCCGAGGCGCTGCGCCAGCTGTCCGAGATGGACGACGACATCCTCGAGACCATGCTGATCTCGGCCGACATCTTCACCAGCTGGGACTGCGACGTCGCGGCGGGCGTCCGGCTGCGACTGCTGGAGAAGCTGGACCTGTTCGGCGTCCGGTACGCCGTGGAAGCGATCCGCAAGGAACCCGAGATCACCGCGGGCTCGCTGCGGCGGAAGCTGCTCGACGCCTCCGGCCTCGAAGCCGTCCGCCAGCGGTTGAGCATCGTCTTCGCCGCCCGCGCCGACGGCATCAAGGCGGCCGCCGCGCTGGCCTCGGTCACCGCGCTGGCCCACGCCTCGGGTGACCCGGCCGAACGGCAGCGCGTCCACGACGCGATCGAGGTCCTGCTCGCCAAGCCCGAAGCACACCAGCTGCGGCTGCTCGAAGCGCTCACGCTGGTCGCGTCCGGCGCTGTCGACATGCCCGAGGACCTGTCCGAGGAGGTCCTGCGGGTCGGCAGCAACGCCGACATCGGCGCCCAGCTCGGCAAGCCGGGCGCTCCCCGGACCGAACTCGCCGCCCACGCCCTCGAACGGGCCGGCTGGTGGCGCTCCTTCGCGTCCTTCGGCGCGACGCCCGCCCAGAGCCGCGTCGCGCACGTCGTGCACCGGGCGTACTTCCTCATCTGGCAGCAGATCCGCGACCCCCAAGCCTGACCCCCGCGGCCTGTTCCCGGACCCGGGATTGATAAACCGAGCGCTCGGTCTAATAATGGGTCCCATGGAAACGATCGTCGACGAGCCCCAGTGGCTGCGCACGGCCTCCTGGCTCGGCTGCCCGCTGGTGGGTGCCGCGCTCGGCTGGTTCCTCCAGTCGATCGCGGACTGGGTGGTCTCCCTGAGCTGGGTCCCGTTCAAGGGCCCGTTCCAGCTCGTCTCGGACATCCCCGATCCGTGGGGCCCACTCGCCGGGGCGGGCGCCGGGCTGGTCCTCGGCCTGCTGTTCGCCGCGGTCTGGGCGCACGAGCGGCTGATCGTCAAGGTGACGCCGACCCGCATCACCCTCACCGTCAAGGGGCGCACCCGCGCCTACGAGGCCAAGCTGCAGGCCGTCTTCCTCGACGGCAAGGAGCTCGTCCTGCTCGCCGCCGATGGTCGGGAGCTGGCACGAGAGAAGGGTGACGTCGACCGCGCGGCCGTCGCCAAGGCCTTCACCGAGCACGGCTACCCCTGGCACACCGAGCCGCCGGCGGTGAAATGAGGACGGTCGACCCGGCCAAGCACGAGGCGAAACGCCGCGCCATCCTCGACGCCGCCACGGTGTGCTTCGCCGAGAAGGGGTTCGAGAAGACGACGACGGCGGAGATCTGCCGCGCGGCGGGGATCAGCACCGGCAGCCTGTTCCACTACTTCCCGAACAAGCGCGCAGTGTTCGTCGGCATCTTCGAACAGGACGGCGACGAGACCGCGGCCCTGCTCGCGTCCGCCGGGGAGATCGAGGACCCGTGGGAGGCCATCCTCCTCATCCTCACGTACATGTCCGAACAGCTCCTGCAACCTCTCGCGGCCAAGCTCGTCCTCGAGGTCGCCGCGCAGTGCGCCCGCGACGCCGAACTGGCCGAACTGGTCCAGGGCAACGACCGCGTCCTGCGCGACGGTCTCGTCGGTTTCGTGACCAGGGCGGTGGAGACGGGCCGGATCGACCCCGGCATCGAACCGGAGGTGACGGCCAGCTGGCTCGTCGCGTTGATCGACGCACCACTCTCCCGCGTGATTCTGGAGCCGGACCTCGATCCGGCCGCGGAACTCGCGGTGATGAAGGTGCTGATCACCAGATTCCTTCGCCCCGTTCTGCCCACACGGAGCAGGTCCAACAGCTAAGGTGGCCGAGGTCTTTTGATCTTTTGAAGTCGCGCCTTTCGGCCGTCAGGCCCCGCTATCGTGATGGCAGGGCGCGCCTGTCGGGTGAACGCGACCGGACTACGAGAGGCGCGCCCTGGCAGCGCGATCGCGGGGGCGCGATAGGTGGCACAGTGGGAGCCTGGCTGCGGAAGAAGGCGGTCGCCGAGGAGAATCCGGACGACGTGCCGACCGGCCAGATCGCGGCGGTGAGCATCGCGGCGATCATCGCCGAGGCGGACGGCGGGACTTCGCCGTCCGAGGGAACCGAGACCGTCGAAGCCGCGTCGAAGACCGATGTGGAGTCCACGACCACGGGTCCGGCCGACCTCGAACAGGCTCTCGCCGACAGGCAGGCGCTGATCCAGCTCTGCCTGTACGCCCTCGACCGCGCCCGCAGCGGCGGCGTCGTCGAGCGGCTCGAACACGGTCTCGCCGGTATCGGCGTCCGTGCCCTGCGCCCGGACGGCGAGCGGTTCGACCCCGCCGTGCACGAGGCGGGCGGCGCGGTCGCGACCGAGGACCCGGCACTCGAAGGGCTCGTCGCGGAGACCGAAGTCGTCGGTTTCGCCGATCACGACCGGGTCCTGCGCGTGCCGATCGTCATCGTCTACGCGAAGAAGGCCCAGTGACCGCTCCGAGTGCGGCCGCCAACCTGCCGGCGGTCGTGAAGAGCACGCGCGAGCAGCTGCTCACCGTCGTCCGCGAAGCCGATCCTCAGGCCGCGAAATGGGTCGAGGACATCCGGAAGGCGCGCCCGAAGAAGCCGTCGGTCGTGGTGGTCGGCGAGACCAATCGCGGCAAGAGCTCGCTCGTGAACGCGCTCCTCTCCATGCCGGGACTGTCCCCTGTGGACGCCGACGTCGCCACGGCGACGTACCTCGTCTTCGAACACGCCGAGCAGTGGTCCGCGCAGGCCTGCTATCCGGGCCAGCTGGCGCCGGTGCCGATCAACCTGAACGCCCTGATCCACTGGGTCTCGGCCGCGCACGAACTGCCGGAAGGCCAGATCCCGCCGCGGTACGTCGAGGTCTCCGGTCCGGTCCCGCTGCTCGAACGCGTGTCCATTGTGGACACGCCGGGCGTCGGCGGACTCGACTCGATGCACGGCGAACTGGCGAAGGAGGCGGCGGCGGGTGCCACCGCCCTGCTGTTCGTCGTCGACGCCTCCTCCCCGTTCACCGCGCAGGAACTGCACTTCCTGCAGGACATGGGCGAGCGCGTCGAGACCGTGCTTTTCGCGCTGACCAAGACCGACCAGTTCCGCGGCTGGCGCGAGGTCCTCGAAGCCGACCGCCGGCTGCTCGCCGAGCACGCTCCCCGGTTCGCGGACGCGGTGTTCCACCCGGTGTCCGCGCGCATGTTCGAGACGGCGGCCAAGGCGCCGAACGAGCAGATGGCCATGATGCTGCGCGAGAAGGCCGGTATCGCCGCGCTCCAGGGCGCGTTGCAGGAGATGCTGGTCGGCCGCTCGGCGATGCTGGGCGAGGCCAACACCCTTCGTGCGCTGTCGAGCGCCCTCGCCGAGCTCAAGGCGAAGCTGCAGGCGGAAAGCCGCGCGCTGTCCGCCGGTGAGGCCGAGGCGGAACAGTTGCGCCAGCGCCGCGACGACCTGAGCACCGAACGCCGCTCTTCGACCCGGGGCTGGCAGCTGAAACTGCGCGCGGAGATCCAGCGGACCCGCGTCGAGGTCGGCCACGAGACCAGCAGGCAGATGCGCGACGCGTCGACCCACTTCCGGCAGCGGATCGACGGCGCCAAGCGGGACGACCTCACCGCGCTGCCCCAGCAGGTCGACATCGCGTTGCAGACGACGTCGCAGCGGATCTCGATGCTGCTCTCCCAGCGGCTCAACCAGGTCACCAACGTCGCGCTCTCGGAGCTGTTCTCGGCCGAAGAGCTCGACATCATCCGCGGCCAGTTCGCCAGGGCGGGCGGCCCGCCGGTGGTGCTGCGCCCGCCGGACAAGAAACCGCCGACGGCCGAGGACAAACTGCTCATCTTCATGGGGGTTTCCGGCGGTCTCGGCGCCGGGAAGGTCGCCGCGCTGCCGCTGGCGGGCGTCGCGATCTTGAACCCGGTGATCCTGCCCGCCACGATCATCATCGGCCTCGGCGCCGGCTGGTGGATGGCGCGGACCCGCAAGCACGCCTCGGACAAGCAGCATATGAAGCAGTGGCTGGTCGAGGCGATCGCCGACGCGCGGTCCACGTTGGACCAGCTCGTCGCGGAGCAGCTGATCGAGGCCGAACAGCAGCTCTCGATGGCGCTCGACGAAGCCCTCGGCCGCCGCATCGACGCGATCGAAGCGGAGCTGAAGGAAGTCGACAAGACGATCAAGATGGGCGCGCAGGAAAGGGCCAAGAAGATCTCGGTGGTCGCGAAGCGGCTGAAGGACGTCTCCGACGGCCGTGACCGTGCCGAGGCGCTTCTGGGCCGCATCCGGTCGCTGCGCGACGCCTGACCAGGGTGTCCTGTTGTGGACCGGAACCGAACGGGCCTACGGTGAGTCATAGGCTCAGACACACCGGCAGGTCAACGAGGGGGTCATCCCATGTGGGTCGACGAGAGCGGCGGCACGGACACCGAGGCGGGCTCCACGGAGGCGGTCACGGTCCACGTTGACGGCGAGGAGTACCAGGCCGAGCTCAACTACGACCTCGACAAGGACGGCGTGAACGACGCCGCGGTCATCCAGCACGAGGACGGCACCGGCCAGGCCTTCGTCGACACCGACGGAGACGGCGACGCCGACCAGTACGCGGTGCTCGACGAAAACGGCAAGGTCGTCCAGGAAGCCGTCTACGACGAAGCTTCCGGCGCCTGGGTCGAGGCCGGTGGCGGCAGCGACGACAGCGGCAGCGACGCGGGGACGAGCGGCACCATGCACGCCGACATGCCCAGCGGCGACGTCGAGGTCGGCCCGCCGACGATCGACACCAACGGGGACGGGACCCCCGACACCGCCGTCATCCAGACCGAGGACGGCCGCACGATCGCCTTCACCGACAAGGACGGTGACGGCAAAGCCGACATCGCGGTGGAGACCGACGCTTCCGGCAACTCCAAGACCTACGAGCACACCGGACCCGGCCAGTGGACCGAGACCGGCAGCGGCGTGGTCAACGAGGACATCGGCTCGGCCTTCGTGAGCACTTCGAACGACACCGCGGGCGACCCGGCGGGCGACGCCGCGTGGGGCGGATCGGGCACGCAAACACTCGAAGGAGTGGCGAAGATCGATTCCGCCACCGGCCAGTGGATCAGCCCGAACTAAATCCTGAAATGGACTAAACCAATACGGGATACCCATTCGTGAGTGGTCCAGTCCATTCTTCGGCCAAATCGATGTAATTCTGGTCACAGAACAGCCCGGTGCGAGACCTCGTACCGGGTTTTCTCGTGTCCGGTTCGCCCGGTCGTTGTGCTGTCGATCACCGGAAGAATTTCTGCGTATGGCCCATTCCGGTGATACTGAATCGATTCCCTTATCGTTCTTGTGAGAGAACCGACAGGTCAGCTCTCGGTTACCTGCCGGTCATCCGGCTACTCTCGGGGAATCCCAAAACCTGCACACCGGTCTTCCCGCCGGTGTGCGAAGCCATTCGGTCGCCGGCACTGAAGCCCGCATCGGAACAGCGTCGTTCCCGATGTGGGCTTCTGCCGTCGGAAGTCAGGAGTAGAGATGACCGCAGTCGCCATCCCCGGACTGGAAAAAGCGCCGACGACGCACAGCGGCGTGCTGTCCTGGGTCCGGGAGGTCGCCGAACTGACCACTCCGGACCGCGTGGTGTGGGTCGACGGGTCCGACGAAGAGGCCGCGCGTATCAACGCCGAACTGGTCTCCGCCGGCACGTTCGTGCAGCTCGACGCGAAGCCCAACTCGTACTGGGCCGCTTCCGACCCGAATGACGTCGCCCGCGTCGAAGAGCGCACCTTCATCTGTTCGGACAACGAAGAGGACGCCGGTCCCACCAACAACTGGATGGACCCGGCCGAGATGAAGGCCACGATGACCGAGCTGTACCGCGGGTGCATGCGCGGTCGCACGATGTACGTGATCCCCTTCTGCATGGGCCCCCTCGGAGCCGAGGACCCCAAGCTCGGCATCGAGATCACCGACTTCGCCTACGTCGTCGCCTCCATGCGCGTGATGACCCGCGCCGGCAAGGCCGCGCTGGACAAGTTCGTCACCGAGGACGGCACCGAGCGCTCGTTCGTCCCGGCGCTGCACTCCGTCGGCGCCCCGCTGGAGCCGGGCCAGAAGGACGTCTCCTGGCCGTGCAACACCACCAAGTACATCTCGCACTTCCCCGAGAGCCGTGAGATCTGGAGCTACGGCTCCGGCTACGGCGGCAACTCGCTGCTGGGCAAGAAGTGCTACTCGCTGCGCATCGGCTCGGTCATCGCCCGTGACGAGGGCTGGCTGGCCGAGCACATGCTGATCCTCAAGCTGATCTCGCCGGAGAACAAGGTCCACTACGTCGCGGCGGCCTTCCCGAGCGCCTGCGGCAAGACCAACCTCGCCATGCTGCAGCCGACCATCCCCGGCTGGCGCGCCGAGACCCTCGGCGACGACATCGCGTGGATGCGGTTCGGCGAGGACGGCCGCCTGTACGCGGTGAACCCCGAGTTCGGCTTCTTCGGTGTCGCGCCGGGCACCGACTGGCACACCAACCCCAACGCGATGCGCACCATCGAAAAGGGCAACACGGTCTACACGAACGTCGCGCTCACCGACGACGGCGACGTCTGGTGGGAGGGCATGGGCGAGAAGCCCGCGCACGCCACCTCCTGGAAGAAGCAGGAGTGGACGCCGGAGTCGGAAGAGAAGGCCGCGCACCCGAACTCGCGCTACTGCACGCCGATGTCGCAGTGCCCGATCCTCGCGCCCGAGTGGGACGACCCGAAGGGCGTGCCGATCTCGGCGATCCTCTTCGGCGGCCGTCGCAAGACCACGGTCCCGCTGGTCAACGAGGCCCGCGACTGGCAGCACGGCGTGTTCATGGGCGCCACCATGTCGTCGGAGACCACCGCGGCCGCCGCCGGCGCGGTCGGCAACGTGCGCCGCGACCCGATGGCCATGCTGCCGTTCCTCGGCTACCACGCCGGTGACTACTTCAAGCACTGGCTGGACCTCGGCAAGAACGCCGACGCCGACAAGCTGCCGAAGATCTTCTACGTCAACTGGTTCCGCCGTGGCGACGACGGCCGCTTCCTGTGGCCGGGATTCGGCGAGAACTCGCGCATCCTGAAGTGGGTCATCGACCGCGTCGAGGGCAAGGGCAACGCGAACGAGACCCCGGTCGGCTTCGTGCCGAACGCCGAGGACCTCGACACCGACGGCCTCAAGGAGCCGCTGGCCGACATCCAGGCCGCGCTGGACGTCTCCGCCGACGAGTGGCGCAAGGAACTGCCCCTGATCGAGGAGTGGTTCGAGAAGATCGGCGACAAGGTCCCCTCGTCGCTGCGTGACGAACTGGACGCGCTCAAGCAGCGTCTCGGCTGATCACCTGAACGAGTCGAAGGCCTCATCCTCACGGTCATTCCTGAGGATGAGGCCTTCGTATTTCCCCCTTGGGTAGCGTGGCCGCATGCTCAGATTCGGCGTGAACATGGTCGTCCCGGACAGCCGGGCGGCCTGGGTCGAGAAATGCCGCAAGGCGGAAGCACTCGGTTTCGACGTCGTCGGTGCCGCGGACCATCTCGGGATGGCGCCGCCCTTTCCCGCCCTCGTGCTCGCCGCCGAGGTGACCGAGCGCGTCCGGCTCAACACCTTCGTCATCAACACCGCGTTCTACAACCCGGTGCTGCTCGCCCGCGACGTCACGGGCACGGATCAGTTCACCGAAGGCAGGCTGGAACTGGGGCTCGGCGCCGGGTACCGGAAGTCCGAGTTCGAAGCGGCGGGGATGGAGTTCCCCCGCGCCGGCCGGCGCGTCGACCACCTCGAACACACGATCAAAGAGCTCAAACGGCTCTACTCCGACGATGACCACAAACCGGGAACCGTGCAGAAACCGGGCCCGCCGTTGCTGATCGCCGGCCGCGGGGACCGGGTGCTCGCCCTCGCCGCCGAACACGCCGACATCATCGGCTTCTCCGGCACGGCGGCCATTCCCGACGGTGGCGCGCTGGTGCTCGACGACGCGGCCGGAATCGACGAACGCGTACGGTTCACCCGCGAGAAACTGAACGGGCGCGAAGCCGAATTCAACGTCATTTCGCAAGTGGTCACGGTGACCGGCGATCGGCGGGCGGGGCTGGAAAGCGCTCGCGAATTCGTGAAGGGCGCGCTCACCGTCGAGCAGCTCGCCGAAGTGCCGACGGTGCTCGTCGGTACCCATGAGCAGATCGCCGAACAGATCCTCGCCCATCGCGAACGGTTCGGCTTGACCTATTTCACCGTGTTGGAGCGCAATATGGAGCCCCTCGCTCCGGTGATCGAGTTGTTGTGCGGCACATGATCGACGTACGCGGGCTCGGCGTCCAGGCCGGGGAGCACTGGTTGTTCGAAGACCTCGATTTCGAGGTCGAAGCGGGCGAATGCGCGGTGATCGCCGGTCCGAACGGGGTCGGGAAATCGACGCTGCTGAGGTGCCTTTACGGAACGCAGGCGCCGCAGCGGGGCCGGGTCGTCGTCGCGGGCGGAAAGCCCGACGAGCGCGACCTTTCCTTTCGCCGCAAGGTTTCCGTTTTGTTCGACGATTCCGATTTCTTCACCGAGCTGACCCCGCTCCAGCATCTCGAGTTACTGGAGGGCTCGTTCGGTGCCGATCTCGGCGATCACGAAGCCTTGATTTCGGACGCGGGTCTCGCCGAACGCGCGAAGGTCACCGCGGGCAAGTTCTCCGCCGGGCAGCGCCGCCGCCTGCTGCTCCTCGGCGCGACGGCGCGACCGCACGACGTCCTGCTGCTCGACGAGCCCGAGCGGGCGCTCGACGTCGCCGGGAAGGAATGGCTGACGTCGTTGATCGCGCGTTCGACCGCCGCCGGGGCCGCGGTCGTCGTGGCGACGCATCATCCCCCGCTGCTGGAAGCGGCCGACTCGACCTTGGAGCTGTGGTGACCACGAAGGCCCCCACGCACGTCCCGGGACGACAGCGATTCGGCGGACTGCTCAACGGGGATTACCAGACCTTCCTGGCACTGTTCGGTTTCGGCGCGCTCTTCACCGCGTTCCAGAACCTTCCGAAGCTGCGCCATTTCCTTTTTGGACAGTCCCTTGTGGATTTCCCGGCGGTGTTCGGACTGCTGATCGTGCTGTGCGCGATCTTCTGGCGCAGCCTGCTGCGCCGCGGTTTCGTCTGGGCCGAACCGGCGGCGTTGACGTGGATGGACTTCGCCGGCGTCGACAGGCGCCGTGTCGTCGCGAAGCGGATGTGGACGCTCTGGCTCGGGCTGGTCATGGTGGTCGGCTACACCGGGGCGCTGGTCACCGCGATCGGCGGCGGGTCGAAGGACGTGTGGATCGCGATGTCGGCGCTGACCGCCGCCGGGGCGATCCTGGCCGCCGTCACCGCGCGGCGGACCGCGATCCGCGGGGAAACGCTCGCGCCGGTCGTGCTCGCGGTGGCCGGTCTGGCGGTGGCCGCCGCCGGGCTGGGCCCGATCGCGGTCGAGGTGCTGGCCGGTGCGATGTTCGTCGTCGCGGTGGCGGTGGCCTTCGGCGGCGAACCGGTGTCCGGGGTCGGGCGCCAGGACCTCGTCGACGGCTGGAACGCGCGGCTCCTGCGGGCGATGGCCGCGGTCTTCATGGACCCCATGCTGCTGATCCCGGAGTCGAAGCCGGTGCCGTGGCTGTCCTTGCGGCGTCCGACGGTGCTGCGGCTCGCGTGGGCCGGGGTACTCGGCAGGATGCGCTTCGCGGCGGCCAGTGTGGCGATCGCGTGCCTGGTCGGTGCCGCGCAGCTGGCGTTCCCGGCCGTCCCGGCGGGACCGCTGTTCGCGCTCGGCGCGTACGCCGCGCTCGTGCCGTTCGTCGGCGGGCTCGGCGAACTGTGGCGCAACCCCGGCCGCAGGCGGTGGCTCGGGGCGTCCGACTGGGAGTTACGGCTGGTCAACGGCCTGGTGATCGCTCTGCTCGGCCTCGGCTGGGGAGCGCTGCTCGGCCTGGTGACGCTGACGCTCGGGGTGACCCCGGCCTGGCCGGTGTGGCTCGCGATCCCACTCGCCGTCGTCGCCACGCTCCGGACGGCGACCCGGCCGCCGATGAACTACGACGTCAGCGGCGGGGCCGCGGGACTCCAGGCGCTGCGGGGTGTCGACGTGCTGGTCGTCGGCTCGGTTTTGCTGTCCGTGATCGCCTGAGGTCACCCGTTCCCGCGTTCGGATCATTCGAATACTCCGAACGCGGGTTACCCTCGATGCGACGAAAGGAGCACGAGTGGGCGGCGGGCACGCACCGGGCAAGGGGCGGCGGGCGACCAGCGAGTTCCCCGCGGGCTGGACCGACGAGCAGATCATCGCGGTGATCAAGGACGTCGCGAACGATCCGAGCGAACCTCGCCGCAGACAGCACAACGGCCGCTGGCGCTGCGCAGGCGAACGGTACGGCGTGCATCTGATCGTGCTGGTGGAAGACAACGGCAGCGTCAAGACGGGCTATCCGGTGGCGGGTCCCGGCGTGGTCCGCAATCCCGACGCCGCGGCCGACCCGGCGAATCCGACCGTGGCCGACCTCGCCGCCGGCCGGATCAGCTTCTTCGGCGAGAGCCTGCTCGACCAGATCGCCGACCGCGTCGCGCCGGACGTTCTCGCGTTCTATCGCACCCTGCACTGGTCAGGTGAGTGGGAAGAACTGGCCGACGTCCTCGTCGCGCACGCGGTGAACGAGAACCTGCGGCTCGGCGTGGACGAGTTCGCCACCCTGGAGAGCCTGCTGAACAGCTTCGACCTGCCGATCGACGGCTTCCTCTACCTGAACGACCGGGCGCACACGCTGGCCACCCTGCGCCCTTAACTCGCTTCGGCGACTTCTGCGGCGTCTGTGTTCTCCACGGCCGCCCGCAGCGCGTCCAGCGGCAGGCCGATGGCGTCCGCGATCGCCGCCACCGTGAAGAAGGCGGGCGTCGGGATCCGGCCGGTCTCGATCTTCCGGAGCGTCTCCACCGAGATCCCGGCCTCCGCCGCGACCTCGACCATGCTCCGCGACGCCGACGCGCGCGCGTCCCGGAGCGCCAGCCCCAGCCGCTCGCCTCGTTCGCGTTCCTCGTCCGTCAACGGCACTCGCACCATGAAGCCAATACTAATACCGGTCGCGCGCCTGCCGGTCGTGAGTGGCGCCGAGTTGTCCCCACCGAGTTACCCCCAGCCTGTGGATAACTCTGTGCACAGGTCTGTGGACCGCCCAAAGGAAAGGCCCCGCCGAGCCGAAACTCGACGGGGCCACAATCCCTAGGGGCTTCAGCCGCCCGCGGGCACCGGAAGTGGGAGTCCGGGGAGGCTCTGGTCGTTCGGCACCTTGCCGTCGACGAGGAAGTCCTCCACGACCTTGTCCACACCCACGTTGCCGCCGGCGTAGATGCCGTGGTCACCCTCACCGGTCACCGTGATCATCCGCGAGTTGGCGAACGCGCGGTGCGCACGGGTCGCGCCCTCGATCGGGGTCGCCGGGTCGTGCACCGACTGGACGATCAGCACCGGCGGGACGCCGCGGCCGTCGAGCTTCGGCAGGTCGACCGGCTTGTTCTTCCAGAAGATGCACGGCTGGATGAGCCAGCCGGCGCCGAGCAGCGGCAGATCGCGGTCGATCAGCTTCTGCGACTGACGGATGACGCTCTGCCGGTTACCGGTCCACGGGCCCTCGTTGCAGGGGATGGTCCAGAAGCTGGCGTTGTAGGAGTCACCGTCGGTGGGGACGAACAGCGGCTGCGGGCCGATGACGCCGTCACCGTCCACCGTCTCCGCCTTGACCTTCTGCGCGGCCGCGGCCTTCTGCTGCTGGGTCGAGGTGCCCTCGGTCAGCGTCTTCAGGTTGACCAGGTAGTCGGCCAGCGCCGGGAAGTTGCGCTTCGAGTAGAGGTACGACGCGATGGTCGAGTCGAGGGCGTTGGCCGAAACCGGGACGCCGTCCACCTCGACGGGGTTCTGCGTCAGCGCGAAGCGGACCTTCTCGTAGGTCTGGCGAGCGGCCTCGCCGTTCCTGCCGAAGTTGTAGACCTTGTTGTACTTGCCGATCCACGGCAGGAAGTCCTGACGCCAGCGGCGCTCGAAGCCGAGCGGCTGCCCGTCGAACGAGTTCTGCCAGGTCGTCGTGAACTCGGTCGACGAGTCGAGCAGGAACTTGCCGGTCCGGGTGGGGAACTGCTGGGCGTAGTGCGCGCCCATCCAGGTGCCCGCCGAGTAGCCGACCCAGTTGATCTTGTCGCGGCCGAGGAGGACGCGCAGCAGGTCGATGTCGCGGATGGTCTGGGCGGTGTTGATGAGCGGGCCCAGCTCGCCGGACTTCACCTGGCAGGAGTCCGCCGCGTACTTGGTGGCGTCCAGGATCAGGTTGAGGTTCGCCCGGCTGCGATCGCGCGGGTCCAGGTCGGATCCGGTGCCGATCGCGTTGCCGCAGGTGATGTTGGTGCTCTTGCCGGTGCCGCGCGGGTCGAGACCGATGATCTCCTGGGTCGCGCGCAGCTTCGTCTGGTTGCGCAGACGAGCCGGGAAGTTACGGCCCGGTGCGCCGGGGCCGCCCGGGTTCGTGATGACGCTGGCCGTCGCGGGGCCGCCGGTGGCGGCGAGGCGGCTGACGGCGATCGTCAGGTCGATGTTCTCGTTCGACTTGTACCAGTTGCGCGGTGCGCGGTAGGTCGCGCATTCGATGTTTTCGGCCCCCGGCGGCGGCGCGGTCGGCAGCTCGTTCGCCGTGCACTTGTGCCAGTCCAGCTTCTGGCTCGCGTACTTCGCCGGAATGTTGGTGGAGTTCAAAGGCTGCTGTTTGGCAGCCTCCGGTCCTGCGAACGCAGGAGTGAACCCGGCCAGCATGGTGCCGGCGACAGCCGGGATCACCACCGCATAGCGGAGTTTCTTCATCCGATGCCCCTTTGATCTTGCGTGCGAAGGTTCCTGTTCGCGACTTGCGGCTATTGATATCCGGCGGGGAGCGGGACGGCAACCGCCCTTCGTCGGATCGGGCGTCGCTGATCAAATCGATATCGGGCGCGCGTGACCCGGGTGGGGGAGAGGTTCTAGGGTCATCGGGTCCATCCGGGGTACGGGAATGTTAGGTGAGGTCCGATGGCGTCAGGTAAGGCAGACGGGAAGGTGAGGGGCTTTCAGTTCAGCCCGTGGAACCTCCTGCTGGTCATCCCGTTGCTGGTGCTGATCACGTCCTTGTTCAACTCGGACGGCCCTCGGCTGTTCGGGATGCCGTTCTTCTACTGGTTCCAGTTCGTGTTCGTGGCCGTCGGCGTCCTGTGCACCTGGATCGTCTTCGTGATGACCAAGGACAAGCCGACCAGTGAGCGTCCCGACCGGTTGTCCGTGGACGAGCTCGACGAGGGGGACGTCAAGTGAGCAACATCCAGTGGCCCGAGCTGATCATCTTCACGATCCTCTTCGCGGTGGTCACCGTCCTCGGCTTCGTCGCGTCGCGCTGGAAGGCGGGCAACACCCTCGACCATCTGGACGAATGGGGCCTCGGCGGCCGCAAGTTCGGGTCGTGGATCACCTGGTTCCTGCTCGGCGGTGACCTCTACACGGCGTACACCTTCGTGGCCGTTCCCGCGCTGATGTTCAGCGCCGGCGCGATGGGCATGTTCGCCCTGCCGTACACGATCATCGTCTACCCGATCGTGCTGATGCCCGCGCTGCGCATGTGGTCGGTCTCCCGGGTCCGCGGCTACGTCACGCCCGCCGACTTCGTCCGCGGCCGGTTCGGTTCGCCGACGCTGGCGCTGCTGATCGCGATCACCGGGATCATCGCGACGATGCCGTACATCGCGCTGCAGCTCGTCGGCCTCGAAGCGGTGCTGCGGACCATGGGCATCAACGGCTCCGGCGTCGTCGGTCACCTGCCGCTGCTGGTCGCCTTCGTCATCCTGGCGGTCTACACCTACCAGTCCGGCCTGCGCGCGCCCGCGCTGATCGCGTTCGTCAAGGACATCCTGATCTACCTCGTGATCATCGTGGCGATCATCTACCTGCCCTCGAAGCTCGGCGGCTGGTCGGCGATCTTCGACGCGGCCGACGCGAAGTTCGACAAGACGCCGAACCCCTCGGACGGCATCCTGCTCAACGCGAACAACCAGTTGCAGTACGCCACGCTGGCACTCGGTTCGGCGCTCGCGCTGTTCCTGTACCCGCATTCGCTCACCAGCGTGCTCGCCTCGCGCGGCCGCAGCGTGATCAAGCGGAACATGGTCGCGCTCCCGGCGTACTCGCTGGTCCTGGGCCTGCTGGCGCTGCTCGGCTACGTGGCGATCAGCGCGTCGGTCTCACCGATCACCAACAACGCCACCGGCAAACCCGACACGAACACCGTCGTCCCGGTGCTGTTCGACTCGCAGTTCTCGTCGTGGTTCGCGGGCATCGCGTTCGCCGCGATCGGCATCGGCGCGCTGGTGCCCGCGGCGATCATGTCGATCGCGGCGGCCAACCTGTGGACCCGCAACATCTACAAGGAGTACATCAAGAAGGACGCGACACCGGGCCAAGAAGCGAAGCAGGCCAAGCTCGCTTCGCTGATCGTGAAGTTCGGCGCGGTGGCGTTCATCCTGTTCATCGATCCGCAGTTCTCGATCGACCTGCAGCTCATCGGCGGGGTGCTGATCCTGCAGACGCTGCCCACGGTGGCGATCTCGCTCTACACGCGGTGGTTCCACCGCTGGGGCCTGATCGCCGGCTGGATCGTGGGCATCGGCTGGGGCCTGGTCATGCTCTACAACATCCCGAACGCGGCGACCGGCAAGGCGCACTTCGGCGGCTCTGCCTTGAAACTCGGCGACCTGTCGATCTTCGGCTGGCACCCGTTCAGCGGCTCGCCGCTGCAGATCTACGTCGGTTTCGTGGCGTTGGCGGCGAACCTGCTGATCGCGGTGATCTTCACGGTGATCGCGCGGCAGATGAAGGTCTTCAACGGCACGGACGACACCGAGCCCGAGGACTACCACGCCGACGAGCACGACAAG
Organism: Amycolatopsis sp. lyj-84; assembly: GCF_046549075.1. Lineage (NCBI taxonomy): Bacteria > Bacillati > Actinomycetota > Actinomycetes > Pseudonocardiales > Pseudonocardiaceae > Amycolatopsis > Amycolatopsis sp. lyj-84. Next base: position 774,288 of record NZ_JAJPWO010000002.1, on the reverse strand, counting down.
GATCTCCGCGAGATCGGCGTTCACTAGCTCAGGTCTGCGAAGGGGCCGCGTCCGGTTTGGGCGCGGCCTTCTTCGTAGCCGCGGTGGCCACCAGGTAGAGGACGAGGCCGTTCAGCAGGTGCCAGGCGAAGTGGGTCCCGGCGGGGAAGTTGCCGCAGACGGTGTGATCGGCCGTGCGGAACGAAAGGGACACCCCGAAGACGCCCGCGGCGACGGCGAACCTGCGGCGATCCGCCCCCTTGAGCACGATCGCGAAGACCACGAGCCCGATCAGCGCGGACAGGTACAGGCCGCCGCCGAGTGAGGCGACGATCGCGGTGAACGCGAGGAACACCGGGATGCCGAGCCAGGAGACCTTGCGGCTCGCGCCGAAGAACACGCGGGGGAACACCGCCGCGTAATACAGGACGAACACCAGGATGAAGGCGCTGTCGGCGGCCGCGGACCAGCGGGTGGCGAGCAGGTGGAAGGCCGTACTGCCGAGGAACACGAGGCCGATGAGGGTCGCGAGGACGCGGCCCTTCGGTTGCCGCCAGACGGCGATCGCGGCGACCAGGAACGCGAGGTTGCTGAGACTGTTGAGCGGCTCGCCCCACAGCCCCGGGGCGAGACGTTCGCAATACCCGTCGACATACGCGATCCAGTTCACTCCCCCAGATAACCCTGTCCGCGTGAACCACGGGTATCGGGCCCTTGCTTCGCTACTTCGCGCGGACCTGGCGCGTTGCGAATGCCACTTTCGCAAACTTGAACGTTGCGAAAGTGGCGTTCGCGTCATGCCCACCGACAGCGCGTGCCCCCAAGGCCCCCTCGTCCCCCACTTGTCCACACCCCACCACCGTTGTGGACAACTCCTCCCCCAAACCCCGCGGATCCCGCTCCCCGTCGCCCCCTCCCGATACGCTGGTGCGGGGGTCGTCAGGGCCACCCGGCTGTCGTGACCGGTCCGGTCACGACAGACTGTGTGGATTTCCGGTCATCCAACGCACCAAAATCCACACGGTCGATGCCACCCAGGGCTGGTGTCTCACAGTCACCAAACCGCCCGCGAACACGCCACCTTTACCCTTCCGCTCACTAATGCATTTTCGCTGATCAGAGGGATGCCATCGCAGCTGACTGTCCGCTTAGGATTTAGGACGGGAGGGTGTCTGAAGCCCGTTTAGCTGCGGAAACTGCCCTTAAGTAAGTGGCATTGCCCTGGGACGGGGGCGCGGTCAAAGGGGAAAGTGCTGGTCAGGGGGTCGGATCACAGGCTGTGAGGCGTCGGGTGAGGAAGCGGCGCTGCGGGTCCGAGCAAGGTAGCGCGAGCGCCCGACGGTAGTGGGCGGCGGCGCGGGCCGGGTCGCCGGCGCGCTGCCAGAGCGCGCCGAGGACGGCGGGCAGCAGCGTGTAGTCCGGCAGGTCGGCCTCGACGGCTTCGAGTTCCGCGATCCCGGCAGCGGCACCGTCCACCATGGACAGTGCGATCGCCCGGTTCAGCCGGGCCACCGGCGAAGGCCGCAGCGCCAGCAAGTCGTCGTAGAGCCCGACGATGCGGCGCCAGTCAGGTGGCGAGGCCGTGCCGTGGCACAGCGCGATCGCCGCTTCGACGTGGTACGCCGACATCTCCGCCCCGGTGCACGCCCGCTCGAACAGCCGCGTTCCCTCGGCGATCATCGCGTGGTCCCACCGGCCGCGATCCTGCTCCTGGAGCAGCAGCAGATCACCGTCGCGGTCGACCCGCGCGGGCAGCCTGCTCGCCTGCAGCAGCATCAGCGCGACCAATGCCCGCACCCGCGGCAGGTCCGTCTTCGGCTCGGCCAGCAGCAGCCGTCCCAGCCGGATCGCCTCACCGCACAGTTCGCCGCGCACCGCGACCTCGCCGGTCGTCGCGTCATAGCCCTCGTTGAACAACAGGTAGAGCACGGCGAGCACACTGTCCACTCTGGACTCCAGTGCGTCCGGGCCGGGCAGGGTGAGCGGTTTCCCGGACTCCCTCAACCACTTCTTCGCCCGCACCAGTCGTTGCGCGACCGTCGCCGGTTTCGTCAGCAACGCCGCCGCGATCTCGTTCACCCCGAGCCCGCCGACGGTCTTCAGCGTCAGCGCCACCTGCGAAACCGTCGGCAGCGCGGGATGACAGCACAGCAGCATCAGCACGAGCTCGTCGTCCGTGCGCCGGTCGGCTTCGTACTCGTCGAGCTCTGCGAGCCTCGGCAGCAGCGTTCGCAACGTCCGTTCCCGCCGGACGACGTCCATCGCCCGGTTCCGCGCGGCCCGGAACAGCCAGCCCTGCGGATTGTCCGGCACCCCGCTTCGGGGCCAGCTGCGCAACGCTTGTTCCAGCGCGTCGGCGACGGCCTCTTCGGCGAGGTCCAGCCGTTCGGGGCCGAGCGCCCTGGCCAGCGTGGCGACGATCCGCCCGGCGCTGTGCCGGAAGAGATGTTCCACCACGCCGGCCGGGCGGCTCACGACAGCCTCGGCAGGCCCACGAGCTTCGGCATCAGTCCTCGCAGCCGCGTTCGCCGACCTTGCGCACCTCGATCGGCCCGAATTCCAGATGCGGATGCGTCGAGAAGATCTTCTCCGCCTGGTCGAGGTCTTCGGCCTCGATCACCTGGTAGCCGCCGACGATCTCGGTGGCCTCGGTGTGCGGTCCGTCGGTCGCGCCGACCTCACCGCCGGAACCGCGCAGCACCCGGCCGCTCTTCGACAGCCCGCCGCCGCCGACGAACCGGCCCTCCTTCGTGCGCTCGTCCGCCCAAGCCAGGTAGTTCTCGAGCACGCGTTGCGCTTCGCCGGGGCCGAGGTGGTCGTGCGAGTCCTTCGTGGCGCGGATGAATCCGATGTACTGGGGCATGGTGTCCTCCCTGGGGATCGATGGTCCCTAGACGAACGAGCACGCCGCAAGTCGACACCGAGACGGCCGGACTTCACGCCCGCGGTGTCACAACTCCATCCGCCAGGTCTGCCCCGTCAGCTCGTAACCGAAGCCGGGGATCGTCTCCTCGCTCGCCAGCCGGAAGCCGGCCTTCTCGTAGACCGCCCTGGCCGCGTCCAGCAATGAGACCGTCCAGAGTTCCATCGCCGCGTAGCCGGACGCCCTCGCGAACTCGACGCATTCGGTGACCAGGCGTTTCCCGACCCCGCGTCCCCGCGCGGCCGGTTCGAGGAGCAGCATCCGCAGCTTCGCCGTCGTGCCGTCTTCGGCGGGCATGCAGAAGATGCTGCCGACGCGCTCCCCGTCGAGCTCGGCGATCCAGCCCGCTTGACGGGGCTCGCCACGGTTGTCGACGTAGTCCGCGACGACGCGGGCGACGAGGGCTTCGAAGCGTTCGTCCCAGCCGTACTCACGGGAGTAAAGGGCGCCATGGCGGTGGACCACCCAGCCGAAGTCACCCGGCCGTGGCGGGCGCAGGACCAGCGTGGGATCCGGCGCGCGTTCGCCGACCAGCGAGGTGATCGTGCCCATCGCGCCGAGCAGGCGCTCCTGCTCGTCTTCGCCGAACCGGCCGAGCAGCGAGCCGATCCGGCCCACCGAGCGTTCGTCGAGGACGGCGAAGGCCTTCTGGCCGTTCTCGGTCAGCCTGATGACCTGGCGGCGGGCGTCCTCGTCGCTGCGTTCGCGTGTGAGGAGGCCGCGTCCTTCCAGCCTGGCGAGGAGCCTGCTCGCGTACCCGGCATCGAGGTCGAGACGTTTGCGCAGGTCGGTGACCTGGGTCGGATCCTGCTGCGCGAGTTCGAAGATGACCCTGGCTTCGCTCAGGGAGTACTCGGCGTCGGCCGGTCCTTCGTCGAGGACGCCGATCACGCCGGTGTACAGGCGGTTGAAGGCCCGGACGGTCGCCACCCGGTCCGCGGATCGATTCATTTGACCACCTCAACAGATTCGTTGACGAAGTCAAACATTACTCCGCAAGGCCGCGAAGGCAAGGAATTTCCGGGGACTATCCGGACATATGGAAACCCCGTGATGCTGCCAGGTCGGGGGTCCGCCAGCATCACGGGGTCGTAGTGGGTATCGACGCTGCGTTCCGCGGCGTTACACCCCACGCACTATGTGTCGTAGGTCACTCGAATGGGCGACACCTACAACGGTTGTTGTCGGATCAGCGCATGTGCGTGTGGTGCGCCTGGGAAATAGCGATGAGTTCCTGACGAACGGTCGCGGTGGCCGCGGTGTCGATCGCCCGGTTCAGGGCCCGGCGAGTGCGAGCCTCGGCGCGACGGGCACGGAGCTTGGCGGCGATGTTGTTCATCGGTTTAAGTCATCCCCTTGAGGGTCTTGAGTCTTGGTGGCTGTGTCTCTAGTATGCACTCTTTTTCACAAGGAAGCCAACGATTATCCGGTGACTTGGCACACTTGCCGATGAATCGTCGGCAACAGGAGAGGAAATCCGGAGAGATTTGGTGTCGCCGGTCACTTCTTGATAACGCCAGGCATCTCTAGCGTCCTCGCTATACGGCCTCAGAAACCTTCATGGAGCAGGCGGCGCGCCAGCTTCGACGGCCCCCGCCTGAGAACGCCCAGGACGCCGCGCCACGGGATGATCGTCGACGTCATCGCTTCTCGCAGCGCGACACCTTCCGGATCGGCCGCTTCGGTGCCGAGGACGAGGTCGCGCACGAGCGGTCCCGCGGTCAGGGTGAGCGCGACGCCGCTGCCGGCGAATCCGACGGCGTAGACCACGCGCTCGGTGACGGCGGACCGTGCCAGATGGGGGACCTCGGCCGGAGTGACGTGCAGGGGCCCGCCCCAGCGATGGGTCGCCGGTGTCCCGGCCTCGGCGGGAAGCCGGCGCGCAAGCAGCCTGTCGACCTTCTGATGCGCCTTCGGTAGGGCGTCGGCCTCGGAGCCGGGTGTCAGCCCGCCGAGGTCGAGGCCGCCGAACAACAGTCGTCCTCGGTGTCTCCGCCAATAGGCCATCCCGAGCCCGGGTGCCGTGCTGAACAGGTCGTCGTCGACGGCCTCCGGCGCCCCGGCCCGCATGTACGTGTGGATCACCCGGCCGGACGGCGGATCCGGCAGGGACAACCCGCCGGTGTAAGCGCCCGAACAGATCACCGCGCGGTCCGCGCGCAGGGCTCCCCCGCCCCGCAGCCGGACGGTGACGCCGTCGTCCGCCGGTTCGACCGAGCCGACCGGGGTGTTCTCGACCAGCGTTCCCCCGGCGGCGGCCAGCCCGGCGGCCAGTGATCCGGCGAGCGCGGCGGGCTGGATGGTCCACGACCCGAGCGAGAACCCCGTCGCGTCCTGCTCGACCTCGATCCCGGACGCGGTGACGGCGTCCGCGACCACGTCGAGCCCGGCGGCGAGGAAGGCGGAGCCGCCGATCAGCCGCATCCGCGTCCGCGTGATCTCACCCGCCGGATGCGAGTCGCGCAGTTCCCGCATCCGGGTGTCGATGCGGTCGTGCAGGAGCCGCTGCATCTCGCGGGGGTCATGCGGGCCCGCGCTGCCGGGCACCAGCCAGGGCAGGACGCCCAGCGGGAGCACACCGCCCGCGTTCCGTCCGCTCGCGCCGAATCCGGCGTGCCGGGCTTCGAGGACGACGACCCGGCTCCCGGGACGATGTTCCAGCAGGTCTAGGGCGATCGACAGACCGGCGAACCCGGCGCCGATCACCACGACATCGGCTGAGTTCGGCGGCCGCTCGGTGGTGGGGACTCGTTCCGGCACTGCGTCACGCCAGTAGACCCTGGTCACCCAGCCAGTGTGACCGAGTAGCGCTCTCTACGGCTTTCTAGCTATCAGGCTAGAGAAGGAGAGAAAGGTCTAGTCCCGGCCGAGCAGGTAGTGACCGAAGTGCGGGACGGTGAAGGCGATGTGCCCGCGCTCGGCGGAGTACACCAGTCCCTTCTTCATCAGGCTGTCCCGCGCCGGCGACAGTGAGGACGGCTTGCGCCCCAGGTAGACGGCCACATCGGCGGTGCCGGCGGGCTCGTCCCGGCCCTGTGTCAGCTCGGCCATCGCGAGCAGGTACTCGCGTTCGGCGGGCGTCGCGCGCTCGTAGCGGGAGCCGAAGAAGCCGACAGCGAGTTCCGATTCGGCCTCCGGCGCGGCGACCTGGACGTCCTTCACGGTGATCGGATCGGCGGGCGCGGCGTCCCAGGCGGCCTTGCCGTAAGCCTGGATGAAGTACGGGTAGCCGCCGGACGCGTCGAACAGCGCGTCCAACGCCTCCGGTTCGATGCCCGCGTCCTCGCGTTCGATGGGCGCCATCACCGCGAGGTCGGCGTCTTCGCGCTCGAGCCTGTCGATGCGCGCGTAGCGGAAGAGGCGTTCGGAGTACGACTTCGACGCCGAGAGGACTGCGGGCACGTGCGGCAGTCCCGCGCCGACCACGACCAGCGGCGCCCCGGACTGCGAGAGCTCGTGGCAGGCGGCGCAGAGCGCGGAAACGTCCTCGGGCAGCAGGTCCTGGATCTCGTCGATCAGCAGTGCGACCCCGGTGCCGACGTCCGCGGCCAGTTCCGCGACCTCGGTGAACAGTTCGACCAGGTCGATCTCGATGTCGCCCGAATCAGCCCGGCCCTGCGCGGCGGGGACGTCGATGCCGGGCTGCCAACGGTCACGAAGCTTCGCGTCCGGTTTGTTGGCGCGCAGCGCGAACGCCTTGAGTACGCCGAGTACCTGCTCGACCCGGTCCGGCGCGCGATGGCGGACGGCGAGATCGCGGATCGCGCGGTGCAGCGCGGCCGAGAGCGGCCGCCGGAGTTCAGTGTCGGGGCGGGCTTCGATCTTGCCCGCGCCCCAGCCGTGCTTGATCGCCTTCGAACGCAATTCGCCCAGCAGCACGGTCTTGCCCACGCCGCGCAGGCCGGTCAGCATCAGGCTGCGTTCGGGTCTCCCGCGCGCGACCCGTTCGAGCACGACCTCGAAGGCCTGGAGCTCGCGCAGGCGACCTGCCAGTTCGGGCGGCCGTTGACCGGCGCCCGGGGCGAAGGGGTTGCGGATGGGATCCACTCTCGCACGCTATCGGCGTTTCTAGCCTTGAGCCGATATTCAGTGATAGAAGGCTAGGCGTGTCGCGGCGGGTTACTCCGAGTGGACGGGTCTGCAGCCCCGTCCACTCGTCTTACTCACTCAGGTTGCGCTCGGCGTAGACCGCCATCGCGTCGCGGATGAACTCCGCGGTGCCCGGGCCGTGCTTTTCGTCGTACTGCCCGTAGCGCGGGTCGTCGACGTAAAGCTGCCCGAGACCGGCGAAGTAGCCCTTCGACACGGCACGCACGGCCGGCCGGAGCCACTCGTACAGCTGACGCGTGATCGCCTGGACTTCGTCGCCGTCGGCGGGCAGGCCCTTGCCGCGGGCCTCGCCGAAAGCGGCCGCAATGTCCTTCTGTTCCTGCTGGTGCGCCTTCTTGTCCTCGGCGCTCAGCGACTTCCACCACCGATCACCCTGCTTGTAGGCGTCGGCGCCCCAGCGTTCGGTGACCTCCTTCTCGTACTTCGTGTGGTCGAAGCCGTCGAACACTTCCGCTGCCATCAGCTGTTCACCTCTCTCTGTCTTCTTCAAGGTCGTCCTGACCGATTCGATCTGCCGTCCGAGCCGCTGGCGCTCCTGCTCCAGCCACTTCAGGTGCGTGCGTAGCGCCGCTGTCGTGTCCTGTTCCCCTTCGAGCACTTCGCCGATCGCGGGCAGGCTCAGCCCGAGTTCGCGAAGCAGCAGGATCCGTTGCAGCCGCACCAGCGCGTCCTGGTCGTAGTAGCGGTATCCGTTGCTCCCCACCCGGCTCGGTTCGAGCAGCCCGATGTCGCCGTAGTGGCGCAGCGTGCGGCTCGTGGTCCCGGCCGAGCGGGCGATGTCCTGGATCGACCACTCCTTCTCGTTCGGCATGTCCACGAAGGTAGAGGTTGACGTTGCGTCAAAGTCAATCGAAGTTCATCCGACGGTGGCATGGTTCACCCATGAAGACATTCGCGCTGGTCATCGCCGCCGCGCTGACCCTGACCACGGCGGGGGTCGCCGACGCGCATCCGCGTCGCGCCTTCGACGTCCAGGCTCACCGCGGTGGACTCGGTCTCACGGTCGAGAGCACGCTCGCTTCATTCGGCAAGGCGATGGAGCTGGGGGTGACCACGCTCGAGCTCGACATCCAGATCACCAAGGACGGTCGCGAGGTGATCACCCACGACCGCAAGACGACGCCCGCGAAGTGCCGCGACACCGCGCCCGTGACGCCCGGCGATCCGGCGTACCCGTATGTCGGCAAGTACGTGAAGGACCTGACGTTCGCGCAGGTCCGCACGCTGGACTGCGGCTCGATCCGGCAGCCCGCGCACCCCGGCCAGACGCTCTCCCCCGGTGCCGAGATGCCGACCCTCGCCGAGTTGTTCCAGCTCGCGCGCGACCACCGTGCCTGGGGCGTCAAGTTCAACATCGAGACCAAGGTCGAGGCCGCCGCGCCGCACGAGACGGCGCCGCGCGAGCAGTTCGTCCAGCGGGTGGTGCGCGAGATCCTGCGCGGCGGGTTCGCGCACAACGTCACCGTCCAGAGTTTCGACTGGGGCGCGCTGATGCTGCTGCGCAAGGTCGCGCCGTGGATCCCGACGGTCGCGCTGACCCAGCCCGAGTTCCTCCAGGCCGGCCAGCCGGGCAAATCGCCGTGGCTCGGCGGGCTCGACATCGACGACTTCGGCGGCAGCCCGATCCGCGCGGTGAAGTCGTTCGGCGCGAGCGCGCTCTCGCCGGTGCACGGCAACCCGCAGGGCGGCAAGGTCGGCGACCCCGACTACCGGCCGTTCACGACGAAGGCGCTGGTCAGCGAGGCGCATCGTGCCGGGATCAAGGTCGTGCCCTGGACGATCGACGATCCGGCCACCATGCACAAGCTCATCGACGACGGTGTCGACGGCATCATCACCGACTATCCGGACCGGCTGCGGCAGGTCGCGGCCGACCGCGGCTTCAAGCTGCCGAGGGCATATCCGGCTCGCTAGCCGAATCTAGCCCTCTCTAGTGTCAGAGAAATATTCGAAGATACTTCGTTAGCGCGGTTCGGCGCCCCGACGGACGGGAAGTCTGGGGATAGATTTGCTTTCCTCAGGGTTCGGATCAAGAAAGGCAACGACCGTGATTCTCCGTCGCGTCGCACGTCCGCTCCTCGCCGCGATCTTCATCTCCGGCGGGATCGGCGCACTGAGGGACACCCAGGGGCACGCCAAGGCCGCGGAGCCGTTCCTCACCGAGTCCTTCGACAAGCTGGAGGGTGTGGTGCCGGAATCGGTGCCGCGCGACCCGGCCACCCTCGTCCGGATCGACGCCGCCGTGAAGGTCGGCGCCGGGCTCGCGCTCGCCACGGGCAAGGCACCGCGGCTGGCTTCGCTGCTTCTGCTCGGCAGCCTCGTCCCGACCACGCTGGCCGCGCACCGGTTCTGGGAGATCAAGGAACCGGCCGAGCGTCAGCAGCAGCAGATCCAGTTCATCAAGAACGCCGGCCTCGCCGGTGGCCTGCTGCTCGCCGCCGCGGACACCGCCGGCAAGCCTTCGCTGGGCTGGCGCGCCAAGCGCGCCGCGTCCAAGACGGAGAAGCGCGCCGAGAAGCTGGCGAAGAAGGCTGAAAAGGCCATCACGAAGTGACAGCCCGCGTTTAGTCCTCTAGATGCGTTCTTGGAGCATCTAGAGGACTAAACGCGTGGGGTCACGAGGTGAAGGCCTCGATGTCCTCCGCCTCGACGACCGTCCGGACCTCGACCTCGATCTCGTCGAACAAGGCCGCGTAGGTCTCCGCGAAGGCGATGGCCTCGGCCAGATCCTTGGCGTTGATCAGCGCGAAGCCACCGATGACCTCTTTGGCCTCGGTGAACGGGCCGTCGGTCGCGGTGATCTTGCCGCCGCGGACCTTGCGGACCTTCGCGCCCCGCTCGGACGGGTGCACGCCCTCCGCCGTGATCAGGATGCCCTTCTCGAACGAGTCTTCGATGAAGGCGCCCATCTGCTCGATGAACTCCTTGCTCGGGTTCCACGCCTCGGGGGCGCTCTCGTCCAGCCGGTGCATCATCAGAAACCGCATCGCTGCTCCTCAGTGTCTTGGCGGGGCTGTTTCTACCCCGCCTTCACCGACGCGTCGAGCGGCTCGACGACGGTTCGACATTTCGGTACAAAAGTTTTTCTAGCGGCTCGCGACCTTCTTGTATTGGGCCGTCGCCAGCGGCGCGAAGATCGCGATGATGGCGATGCAGCACAGGATCGCGTACAGCGACGCGTTCTCGGCGGGCCAGCCCGTCGGGGGTGCGCCGAAGCGGTTTCCGAACAGGTCGCGCGCGGAGTTGATCACCGCGGTGAACGGGTTCCAGTCGGCGATCGCCTTCAGCACACCCGGCAGCTTGTCCGCCGGGACGAACGCCGTCGAGATGAAGCTCAGCGGGAACATCCACATCAGCCCGGCGCTCTGGGCCACCTCGACGCTGCGCGCGACGAGCCCGATCCACGCGCCGACCCAGGACAGCGCCCAGGCGAACATCAGCATCACCAGGTAACCGAGCACCGCGTCGAGGAAGCTGCCGCGGATCCGCCAGCCGACGAGCAGCCCGCACAGCGACATGACGATCAGCGCGACCACGCTGATCACCAGATCCGACGTCGTCCGGCCGAAGATCACCGCGAGGCGGGAGATCGGCAGTGATCGGAACCTGTCGATGATGCCCTTCTGCAGGTCGTTCGCGAACCCGATCACGGTGAACGCCGAGTTGAACGCGACCGTCTGCGCGAAGATGCCGGCGATCAGGAACTCGCGGTACGCGAGCCCGCCCGCTTCCCCGCCGATCGCGTCGCCGAAGACGTACGCGAACAGCAGCACGAACATGATCGGCTGCAGCGTCGCCGCCATCAGCCAGTCCGGGTTGCGCTGGACGTTCTTCAGGTTCCGCCAGGTGATCACGCCACCGTCGGAAAAGGCCTTGGCGATCGTGCTCACTTCTTCTCCCCCTCGTCCGTGGCGTGCCCTGTCAGCGAAAGGAACACGTCGTCGAGCGTCGGCCGGTGCAGCGCGACGTCCTGGACGGCGACGCCCTGCGCGTCCAGCCGCCGCAGCGCCTCGATCAGCGCCTTCGGCCCGCCCTCGACGAGGACGTCGACCTTGCGGGTGTGCTCGTCGACCGACGGCGTGCCCGAGCCGACCTCGGCGAGGACCTGGGTGGTCGCCGCGAGGTCGTCGGCGGACGCGACGACCAGTTCGAGCCGCTCGCCGCCGATCTCCTGCTTGAGCTCGTCGGCGGTGCCGCGCGCGATGACCTTGCCCTTGTCGATCACCACGATCGAGTCGGCCAGCTGATCGGCCTCCTCCAGGTACTGCGTGGTCAGCAGGACCGTGGTGCCGTCGGCGACCAGTTCCTTGATGACCTCCCACGTCTCGATCCGGCCGCGCGGGTCGAGCCCGGTGGTCGGTTCGTCGAGGATCACCACCGTCGGCTCGGCGACCAGCGCCCCCGCGAGGTCGAGCCGCCGCCGCATGCCGCCGGAGTACGTCTTGGCGGGGCGGTCCGCCGCGTCCTCCAGGCGGAACCGCGCGAGCAGCTCGCGCGCCCGGGCCTTCGCCGCGGCCTTCTTGCTCCCGTACAGCCTGCCGACCATGTACAGGTTCTCGAACCCGGTGAGGTTCTCGTCCACGGCGGCGTACTGCCCGGACAGCCCGATCGAGCGCCGGACGGCGTCGGGCTGGGCCAGCACGTCATGCCCGGCCACCTCCGCTTCGCCCGAATCCGGGCGAAGCAGCGTGGTCAGGATGCGGACCGTCGTCGTCTTCCCGGCGCCGTTCGGCCCCAGCAGGCCCAGCACCTTGCCCGTCGGGATCGACAGATCGACCCCGTCGAGTGCCCGGGTGGACCCGTAGGTTTTGACCAGCGCTTTCGCCTGTACTGCGAACATGCGGACAAACTAGACCCCGGCACCGACAAAGGCACCGGGGTTTTTCCCGGATCCGCTCAGAGCGGACGGGCTACTTTTCGAGGATCGCGGTGACGCCCTGGCCGCCCGCGGCGCAGATCGAGATGAGTCCGCGGCCGGATCCCTTCTCGTTCAACAGTTTCGCGAGGGTGGCGACGATGCGGCCGCCGGTCGCGGCGAACGGGTGCCCGGCCGCCAGCGACGAGCCGTTGACGTTCAGCTTCGCCCGATCGATGGAGCCGAGCGGCTCGTCGAGACCCAGCTTCCCCTTGGCGAACGCCGGGTCCTCCCACGCCTTGAGGGTGGCGAGCACCTGCGACGCGAAGGCCTCGTGGATCTCGTAGAAGTCGAAGTCCTGCAAGGTGAGCCCGGCACGCGTGAGCATCTGCGGGACGGCGTACGCGGGCGCCATCAGCAGGCCTTCGTCACCGTGGACGTAGTCGACGGCCGCGGTCTGCGAGAACGTCAGGTACGCCAGCACGGGAAGCTTCCGCGCCTTCGCCCACTGCTCGGTCGCGAGCAGGACCGTCGACGCGCCGTCGGACAGCGGCGTCGAGTTCCCCGCCGTCATCGTGCCCTCGGGGCCACCGAAGGCGGGCTTCAGCTTCGCGAGCTTTTCGACACTGGATTCCGGCCGAAGGTTCTGGTCGCGGGCCAGCTTGAGGTACGGCGTCACCAGGTCGTCGAAGAAGCCCTTGTCGTACGCGGCGCCGAGACGCTGGTGGCTGGTGGCGGCGAGTTCGTCCTGCGCCTCACGCGTGATCTCCCAGACCTTCGCGGTCAGCGCGGCGTGCTCGCCCATGGACAGGCCGGTGCGCGGCTCGGAGTTGCGCGGGATCTCCGGGACGATGTGGCCGGGACGCAGCTTCGCGGCGAGTTTCAGCCTTTCGGGGAGCGTCTTCGCGGCGTTGAGCTGCACGAGGATCTGGCGCAGGTCGTCGTTGACCGCCAGCGGGGCGTCGGACGTGGTGTCGACGCCGCCCGCGATGGCCGAGTCGATCTGGCCGAGGGCGATCTTGTTGGCGACGTTGACGATCGCCTGCAGACCGGTGCCGCAGGCCATCTGCACGTCGGAGGCCGGAGTGGCGGGGTTCAGCCTGCTGCCGAGGACGCTTTCGCGGGCCAGGTTGAAGTCGCGGGCGTGCTTGAGCACCGCGCCGGCGGCGACCTCGCCGATCACCTCGTCCTGCAGGGAGAAGCGGCTGACCAGGCCGTCGAGGGCGGCCGTGAACATGTCCTGGTTCGACGCCTTCGAGTACGGACCGTTCGAACGGGCGAAGGGGATCCGGTTGCCGCCGATGATCGCTACCTTGCGCACGGGTGCCGTCCTTTTCGTGGCCATTTTTTCCACTCCTCCGTAGGCTCTCTCACACTGTAACCTACTAGCGAGTAGGTTAGAATGCGACGTGATGCAAACGGCACGGGAGGCACGTAATGGCTGACAGGTACCAGCAGTTCACGAAATCCCCAGTGGGGAAGTTCGTGGTGCCGAAGCTCGGCCTGCCGAACCCCGCGACGCTTCGCCGGTACAAGCCCGGCCAACCCGCTCTCGAGGGTCCCGCACTTCTCGGCGCCGCGCCGGGCGGTCGCCTCGAAAAGGTGATCGAGGCGCAGCTGCACCGCGCGGGCATCGACGTCATCTCGACGGCGGCCGACAACCACGCCGCGCTCGTCTTCGACGCGACAGGCGTGAAGGACCCGAAGCAGCTTCGCGAGGTCTACAACTTCTTCCACCCGGTGATCCGCAGCGTCGGTTCGTCGGGCCGCGTCGTCATCCTCGGGACGCCGCCGGAGCTGGCCGAAGGGCACGAGCGGATCGCCCAGCGCGCGCTCGAAGGCTTTGTGCGCTCCGTCGGCAAGGAACTGAAGCGCGGCGCGACCGCCCAGCTCGTGTACGTCGCCGAAGGAGCCGAAGAGGCCACTGAGTCGACGCTCCGTTTCCTGCTTTCGTCGAAGTCCGCCTTCGTCGACGCCCAGGTCATCCGCGTCGGGACCGAGACCAAGACCGCTTCCGCCCCGGCCGACTGGGCGAAGCCCCTGGACGGCAAGGTCGCGCTGGTCACCGGCGCCTCCCGCGGTATCGGCGCCGCCATCGCCGAGGTGCTGGGCCGCGACGGCGCGCACGTCGTCGCGCTCGACATCCCCGCTCAGGGCGCGGACCTGTCGAAGGTGGCCAACAAGGTCGGCGGCTCCGCGCTGCAGCTGGACATCACCGCCGCAGACGCGCCGGAGAAGCTCGCCGAGTACCTGACCACGCGTCACGGCGGCGTCGACATCGTCGTGCACAACGCGGGCATCACGCGGGACAAGACGCTGGGCAACATGACCGAAGGCGGCTGGGACTCGGTCATCTCGGTCAACCTCGCGTCGCAGCTCGCGGTGAACGAGAAGCTGCTGTCCGGCAAGGTGCTCCACGAGAACGGCCGGATCATCGGCGTCTCCTCGATCGCGGGCATCGCGGGCAACGTCGGCCAGACCAACTACGCCACCAGCAAGGCGGGCGTCATCGGCATGGTGAACGTCGGCGCGCCGACGCTCGCCGAATACGGCGGCACGATCAACGCCGTCGCGCCCGGCTTCATCGAGACCAAGATGACCGCCGCCGTCCCGCTGTTCATCCGCGAGGCCGGACGGCGGCTGTCCAGCCTCGGCCAGGGCGGGCTCCCGGTCGACGTCGCCGAGACGATCGCCTGGTACGCGAACCCGGCTTCGGCCGCGGTCAACGGCAACGTGGTCCGCGTCTGCGGCCAGGCACTGCTGGGGGCGTGATCATGGCGGTCAAGGAACTTCACGAGTCGCCGAGTCTGTCTTCGTTGTACCCCAAGGCGTTGCTCGGGTCGCTGCGCAAGAGCGGCGGGAGCACGCTGCCGTCGACCGAGTTCGTCCGCGAGGGCGTCGTCGTCGATCCCGCGCATCTCGCCGCGTACAACCAGGTGTGCGGATTCCGGCTGGACGACGTCCTTCCGGCGACGTATCCGCACATCCTCGCGTTCCCGCTGCAGATGGCGCTGATGACCGAGGACGACTTCCCGTTCCCGTTGCTGGGCATGGTGCACGTCAACAACCGGATCACCCAGCACCGGCCGCTGCGGCTCGACGAGTCGTTCACCCTGCGCGTGCGCGCCGAGGACCTGCGCCCGCACGAAAAGGGCAAGCAGTTCGACGTGATCAGCGAGCTGCTCGTCAACGACAGTCCTGTTTGGACGGACGTCAGCACGTACCTGCGCCGCGGTGGCGGCAGTGGCGAGAAGACCGCGCGCGGTCAGCTCTCGCAGCCTTCGCCCACCGCGATCTGGCAGGTGCCCGGCGACATCGGCCGCCGCTACGCCGAGGTCTCAGGCGACCGCAACCCGATCCACCTGCACCCGATCACCGCGAAGGCGTTCGGGTTCCCGGCCGCGATCGCGCACGGCATGTGGACGAAGGCGCACGCGCTCGCGGCGTTCGAAGGCAGGCTTCCGGAGGCGTTCACCGTCGACGTCAAGTTCAAGCAGCCGGTGCTGTTGCCCGCGAAGGCGGCGTTCACCACGTGGAGTGAAGGCGAGGGCTGGGCCTTCGAACTCTGGAACGCGCGCAAGCCGAAGCCGCACCTGGAGGGGTCAGTCGTCGCTCTCTGACGGCTTCCAGATCTCGCCCTCGACGAGGTCGTTGAACCCGAGCCAGACGAGGTTCATCAGCCACGAGGCGAGGACGCCGTCGGAGACATCGGGGTGGTCGAGCGCCCAGTCGGCCAAGGACTCGGCCGCCCCGACCAGCGCGGCGGACAGCCCGGCGCCGGAGAACTCGGCCTGTTCGCCGAGGCCCTTGCGGGTGCCGGCGGACACGACCAGCGCGGCGACCAGCTCGATCGCGCGGGTGCGCATGTCGGTGATCTCCGCGGCGAAGGCGCCGCCGACGGTCATCGCCTGGCGGTGCAGCACCGTCCAGGACTCGCGGTAGTCGGCGACGAACCGGTAGAACGCCCGGAGACCGTGCCAAAGCTGCATGTCAGGCGGCAGATCGGGCTTGATCCCGTCCTGCACCGCCTCCAGCAGGCGGGTGGCCTCGCGGCGGATGCACGCGCCGAAAAGGTCTTCCTTGGACCCGAGGTAGGTGTAGATCATCGGCTTGGACACGCCGGCGACCTCGGAGATCTCGTCCATCGACGCGGAGTGATAGCCGTAGCGCGAGAACACCGAGACCGCTGCGTCCAGGATCTGGCGTTCCCGCACCGCTCTCGGCAGCCTTTTGGCGCGTTCGGCGGGACGCGGTACTTCCTCGGACACTCAGGACCTCCCCTTAGTTCGCGTAAGACGCTACCGGGCTACCTCCGGCGGGGGTGATTTCGGCACGCTTGCCCGCCTACCTACTGGCGGGTAGCCTTACGCCTGGGTAGGCGAGCTGGAGGGAAAAATGACCGAGATCGTGGGGCTGACCGGCCGCGCGCTGGTCGACGCGCTGGAACGGATCGAGCCGGATTCGGCCGAGGCGCACTCTCTCGACGTCAACGAGGTCGCGGGTGCCATCGATCCGAAAGACCTCGGCAAGGACGACGTCCGGCGGCTGCTGGCCTCGCTCGGACGGCTCGCCGAGTCCGCGCCCGCGTTCGACCTCCGCAAGGTCGACCCGGCCCGGTTCGCGAACCTGGTCGCCCGCGCCTCGCGCACGCAACTCGAGAGCGTCGTCGCCGAACGGCCGCTCCGGGAGCGCGTGCTGGCCGAGATCTTCGACCGTATGGGCGCCCACATCCGGCAGGACCGGGCGAAGTCGCTGCACGCCGTCGTCCACTGGCGGCTGTCCGGCGGCGTCGGCGATGGCGGGTACGACCGCTACGAGACGGTGATCTCGCACGGTGAGTGCACGGTCAGCCGGGACATGAAGGAGAAGCCGAGGGTGACGATCACGATCGCGCCCGTCGACTTCTTCCGGCTCATCACCCATCAGGCGACCCCCGCTGTGCTATTCGTCACCGGAAAGATCAAAGTAAAAGGTGACCTGGCCTTCGCAGCGGGCCTGATCGGTTTCTTCGACCTTCCGAAACCGTCCTGAACCCGGCCGAGCAGATACACTTCCGTGCCGTGCCCCGAAATTCTCCGAACCGGCGCTGGCGGGACAAGGTGCGCCTTTCCCGTCCGTTACGGCTGCACAAGACGCGCACCGGCGGCGAGCATGTCGTCAACGCCTTCGCGGAGAAGCTGGAGCTCGCCAAACTGAGCCCCGAGCAGTTCGTGCAGGTGCTGGAAACCCTGCACATGCTGGGGGAAACCGGCGCGGGCATCGAGTTGAGCTCCCTGGAGACCGAGGTGCTCGTCGACATCGTGCAGCGGGCGTCACGGGAGCAACTCAAAGCGATCTCCGATCACCCGGAACTGCGTTCGGCGTTCCTCGACGAGATTTTCCGCAGAATGTCGGACCATTTCGCTCCCGAACGCGCACGGCATGTCGACTTCGTCGTCGCATGGCGTTTTACCGACGGTGACGGAGAAGACGGTTTCGATCGCTTTCAAACGGTCATCGAAGACGGCGTCTGCGTTTCGAGCACCGATCTCGCGCGCACTCCGGACACCACCATCACGCTGTCCGTCGACGACTTCATCCGGATGGCCACCGGCAACGCGGCCGTGGCGGCGATGTTCGTGACCGGCAAGGTGAAGGTGAAGGGCGAGTACGCGCCCGCGGTCCGGTTCAGCGGGTACTTCGACATCCCGAAGCCGAGCGGGAGCTGAAGGGGCCCATCGCCGCACGCGATGCGGTGAAGGACGCTTTCGTGGCTTGGGATGCGGGGAAAGCTCCCTTCAGCCCTCGACGATGCGGCCCTCGATCACCGGCGGCTGCTTCTTGGCGGCCTCGGCCGGCGGCGTGTCCATGACGACCTCGCTGTCCACGACCATCACCGGACCGCGGGTCTGGTTGGCGAACTTGACCGCCCGGCGGGCCATCCGCTTCTGCCAGAACTTGCGCGCGACACTCCGTGTCGGCGGCAGGATCAGCAGCAGGCCGAAGACGTCGCTGACGAAACCGGGCAGCAGGATCAGCAGACCGCCGAAGCCGATCAGCATGCCGTCGGTGAGTTCCTTCTCCGCGTCGGCCGGTCGGCCGAGCCGCGCGGACTCGGCGAACGCCCGGAAGGCGCGGCCGCCTTCGCGGCGTGCGAGCCAGGACCCGATGAACGCACCGGCGAAGAGCAGCGCGATCGTGCCGAGCACGCCAACGGCCGAGCCCACCGCCCACACGGCGGCGATCTCGGCGACGACATAGAGCAAGAACGCGACAGCCATACTTGGACAACGTACGGCTTGCCCGTTTTGCTCCCAACCCCCGATACGGTGACCGAGGTCGCCGTATCGGGGTCCCGGTCAGCTGACGGCCTCGTCGAGATACGCGGCGGCCTGCAGGGTGAAGAGGTCCGCATAGCCGGCCTTCGCCGCCATCAGCTCGTCATGCGTGCCGTATTCCGCGACCTTCCCGTGCTCCAGCAACAGAATCCGTTCCGCCTGCCGGACGGTGGAGAACCGGTGCGAGATGTACAGCGTCGTGCGTCCCTCCGAAAGCTCGCGCAGCCGCGAGAAGAGGTCGTGCTCGGCCTGGGCGTCCAGCGCCGAGGTCGGTTCGTCGAGGATCAGGATCGGCGCCTCCCGCAGGAACGCCCTCGCCAGCGCGATCTTCTGCCATTCGCCGCCGGAAAGGCTGACGCCCTGATCGAACCAGCGGCCGAGCGGGCTGTCGTACCCGCTGGGCAGGCGCTCGATCCGCTCGTCGGCACCGGCTCGCTTCGCCGACTCCTCGATCCGCTCTCGGTCGACGAGATGCGTCAGGTCACCGAGCCCGATGTTCTCGGACGCCGTGCCCTGGTAGGTCACGTAGTCCTGGAACATCGCGCTGATCCGCTGCCGCAGTTCCACCGGGTCGTACTCGCGGATGTCGACGCCGTCGAGCAGGATTCGCCCGTCGGTCGGGTCGTACAGGCGGCACAGCAGTTTGAACAGCGTCGACTTCCCGGCGCCGTTGCGGCCGACGACGGCGACCGTCTCGCCCGGCCGGATCTCGAAGCTCACGTTGTCGAGCGCGGGTTCGACCACCCCGGGATAGGTGAAGGACACTTCTTCGAACTGGATGTGTCCCTCCACAGTGGACGGAAGCGGGCGTGGCTCCGGCGGCGCGACGATCTCCGGTTTCGTGCCGAGGAAGCGGTACAGCGTGTCGAGATAGAGATTGTTCTCGTACATTCCGGAAAACGCGGTGAACAGACCTTGGACCGACGTCTGCACCGACGCCGCGGCGGCCGTGTACAGCGCGAGATCGCCGAGGGTGAGCCTGCCGCCGACGGCCTCCAGCGCGATGTACAGCGCGATTGCGGATCCGGCGGCGGTACTCAGCAGGCCCCACGACGTCGCGCTGACGCTGCGCTTGCGGGTCAGCGTCCGCTGGCGGTCGTAGAAGACCTGGCCCAGCCGCTGGAACCGGTCGACGAAGTACGGGCCGAGGCCGAAGAGCTTGGTCTCCTTGGCATACGTGTCCGTGGTGACCAAAGAGGACAGATAGTCCATCCGTCGTTTCAGCGGTGACATCATCAGTGTCAGCCAGAAGGCGCGGGCGCCGTATTTCGACTGCGAGATGAAGGCGGGGATCGGTGCCACGAGGGCGACGAGCGCCAGCAGCGGACTGACCGAGACCAGCAGCGCGATCATGCTGCCGAAGGTGATCGCCGTCCGGATCAGGCCCAGCGCCGAGTTCATCATCGACAGCGGCCGGGTCGGCGCTTCCTGCGCGGCCTGGCGCAGCATGTCGTAGGACGCGGAACCCTCGAAGTACGAAAGATGCAGCTTGCTCGCGTGGTCCATCACCTGGTGGCGGATGGTCAGCGTCATTCGTTCCTGCAGCAGGGATTGGCCATAGGTGGTCAGCGCCTGCGAGAGCGCGGTCAGCACGAGGACGCCGAACTGGAACAGCGCGACGCCGACGATCGCGCTCTTGGTGCCGTGGCCCTGGATCGCCGCGACCACGGAGTCGATCAGCAGTTTCGCGATGTACGCGGTCGCCGTGGGCAGCAGACCGGAAAGCAGCGTCACGAGGGTGATCGTGATGGTCAGGAACGGGCTCGCCTGCCAGGTCAGCTTCGCGACCTTGGGCAGGCCGCGGACCGTGCCCGAGACGTTGACCCACATGCGGTTGAGCCGCGACTTCAGGTCTTTCGGGACTGCTTCGGGTTCGGGCTCCGGGATCTCGACCGGACCGGTCAGCCCGCTGTCGGGCACCGTCGACGGCGGACGGCGTCGCCTGCCGCCCCGCGCCAGCAGCATCTCGATGCCGCCACCCCCACCGGGCGGGCCGATCACTCGGCCCCCAAGGCGCCGTGGAGGAACACGTCGACGAGTTCCATCGTGGTGGGTTCGTCGCCGGTCTCGCTGAACCGCATCCGGCCGTTGAACAACAGCGACAGGAAGAGCGCCGCCAGCTGGGTCGCCGGCAGCCGGAGCCGTTTCTGTTCCGGTTCGAACAGTTCGGCCATGGCGTCACACATCGCGCTCATCGATTCCCGTCGCCGGTCCCTGCCGCCATGCTCGCGGTGAGCGGGCCGCTTGCCGGAACCGTGCATCGCGGCCATCAGCGCACCCATCCGCTGGAGGTGCGCGCTGAGCGCGTCGGCCGCCTCGACGAGCCTGTCGTCGAGGGGCTGTTCGAGGTCGATGACCGCGATGGCGTCGAGTACCTGGTCGGGCTTCAGTGCTTCGGCGAAGCAGGTGGCGAAGAGCTCGTCCTTGTCCTTGAAGACGCGGAAGACGGTGCCTTCGCCGATCCCGGCCGCGCGGGCGATCTGGCTGGTGGTGACCCCGGCGCCGTGCTCCACCATCAGTGGAAGCACGGACTGGACGATCATCCGGCGCCGCTCCTCCGGGCTCATTCCCGGCGCTCTCCGCCGGGTGGTGTCGGGGCTTGTCATGCGTCCAGTGTGCGGAGTGAGTGCTCACTCCGTCAAGCGATTAAGCTGAAGGACGCCATGCCCGCATGTGACGCAGCGAAGGACGCTTTCCCTGCATCGCATGCGGGGAAAGCGTCCTTCAGCTCACTCGACTCAGTAGGTGATCGCGACCGCGGGGTCGGCCAGCAGCGCGCCGACGTCGGCCAGGAACTCCGAACCCTGCTGCCCGTCGACCACGCGGTGGTCGAAGCTCAGCGAAAGCTGGAGCACCTTGCGCACCTTGATCTCGCCGTCGACCACCCACGGGGTGTCCTTGATCGCGCCGAGGCACAGGATCGCGGACTCGCCGGGGTTGATGATCGGCGTACCGGTGTCGACGCCGAAGACGCCGACGTTGGTGATGGTGATCGTGCCGCCGAGCATGGCCGCCGGAGTGGTCTTGCCCTGGCGGGCGACGTCGGTCAGCTCGGTGAGCGCGATCGCGAGTTCCTTGAGGGACATCGAATCCGCGTCACGGACCTTGGGCACGACGAGCCCGCGCGGGGTGGCCGCGGCGATCCCGAGGTGCACGTAGTCCTTGAAGACGATCTCCTGCGCCGCCTCGTCCCACACCGCGTTGACGTCCGGAGTGCGCTTGGCCGCCATGCAGACGGCCTTCGCCGCGAAGGTCAGCGGGGTGACCTTGACTCCCGCGAACTCGCGCGACTTCTTGAGCTTCTCCCGGAATTCCATCATCGGCGTGACGTCGATGGTGAGGAACTCCGTGACGTGCGGGGCGGTGTAGGCGCTCTGCACCATCGCGGCCGCGGTGGCCTTCCGGACACCCTTGATCGGCACCCGGCGTTCACGGGTCGCCGGGTTGTAGCCACTGTCCACAGCGGACTGGACGGAGGTGGCCGGAGCCGAACCGTTGGCGGCGGCGTGCACGTCGTCACGGGTGATGACGCCGCCGTCGGCGGTGCCGGTGAGCGCGTGCAGATCGACGCCGAGGTCCTTGGCGAGTTTGCGCACCGGCGGCTTCGCCAGCGGTACGTATCCGCCCGCCGCAGGAGCGACGGCCACCGCGGCGACAGGGGTGACAGAGGCGACGACGGGAGCAGGAGCGGCGGGTGCCGCGCCCTTCCGCGCCCGGCGCGACGTGACGACCGCCTTGGAGCCGTAGCCGACCAGCGGCTTCATCTCCTCCTCGGCAGGCTCCTCTTCCTTCGCGGCAGCGGGTGCCGGAGCGGAAGGGGCGGCCTTGCCGCCGGGGTCGACGTCGATGGTGAGGATCGGCGCGCCGACCTCCACCGTCTGCCCCGGTTCGACGAGCAGCTCGGTGACGACGCCCGCCCACGGGATGGGCAGTTCGACGGCGGCCTTCGCGGTCTCGACCTCGACCACGATCTGGTTCACCGTCACGGTGTCACCCGGCTTGACCTGCCAGGCGATGATGTCGGCTTCGGTCAGCCCTTCCGCCGTGTCGGCGAGGGGAAACTGTTTGTACTCGGGCATTTCAGGAAATTCCCCCTTACCAGGCGAGTGAACGGTCGACGGTGTGCAGCACCCGGTCCAGGTC
The DNA here is from genome assembly GCF_046549075.1 of Amycolatopsis sp. lyj-84. Taxonomy (NCBI): domain Bacteria; kingdom Bacillati; phylum Actinomycetota; class Actinomycetes; order Pseudonocardiales; family Pseudonocardiaceae; genus Amycolatopsis; species Amycolatopsis sp. lyj-84. The sequence goes on along the minus strand of NZ_JAJPWO010000002.1, from coordinate 751,961 downwards.
GGGGAGGTAGTGCTCCTCGAGCTTGGCAGGCGGGTACGGCGTGTCGAATCCGGTCACCCGAAGCACGGGGGCTTCCAGCGAGTAGAAGCATTCCTGCTGCACGCGCGCGGCGATCTCCGAGGTCAGCGACGACTCCGACGGCGCCTCGCTCAGCGCGATCAGCCGTCCGGTCTTGCGCACCGACTCGAACACCGGCTCCAGGTCGAGCGGGGACAGCGTCCGCAGGTCGATGACCTCCAGCGACTTGCCCTCGTCCTCGGCGGCGGCCGCCGCGTCGAGCGCGACCTTCACCGACGGGCCGTACGCGACGACGGTGGCCGTCGTGCCTTCGCGGACGACACGGGACTCGAACAGCTGGTCCGGCGTGCCGTCGACGTCGATTTCGGCCTTCAGTGCGCCGGAGTGGTACAGCTTCTTCGGCTCGAAGAACAGGATCGGGTCGTCGGCCTTGATGGCCTGCTGGATGCCCCAGTAGGCGTCGACGGCGTTCGAAACCGACACGACCTTGAGGCCGGGGACGTGCGCGAACAGCGATTCCGGCGACTCCGAGTGGTGCTCGACCGCGCCGATGCCACCGCCGAACGGCACCCGGATCACGATGGGCATCTTGATCTTGCCCTGCGTCCGGTAGTGCAGCTTCGCCACCTGGCTCACGATCTGGTCGAAGCCGGGGAAGATGAAGCCCTCGAACTGGATCTCGCACACCGGGCGGAAACCGCGGACGGCCAGGCCGACCGCGGTGCCGATAATGCCGGATTCGGCCAGTGGCGTGTCCAGGACGCGCTGCTCGCCGAAGTCCTTCTGCAGGCCGTCGGTGATGCGGAAGACGCCGCCGAGCTTGCCGACGTCCTCACCCATGATCAGGACCTTGGGGTCGGATTCCATGGCACGCCGGAGGCCGAGGTTGATCGCCTTGCCGATGGTGAGTTTCTGGAGGTCTGCCATTTCAGTGCTCACCCGCCCCGACGAAACCGTCCAGGTAGGACAGGAACTCTTCGCGCTGCGCGTCCAGCATCGGCGTGGACTCCGCGTACACGTTGGAGAAGATCCGCTCGGGTGGCGGTTCGGGCATGTTGAAGCAGTACTCGCGCAGCTCGGCCGCGAAGGCGTCCGAATCGGCCTGTACCTGGTCGAAGAACGCCTGGTCGGCGCCGCCACCGCGGGCGAGGTACGCCCGGACGCGCTCGATCGGGTCCTTCAGCTTCCACTCCTCCAGCTCGTCGGAGAGCCGGTAGCGGGTGGGGTCGTCGGTGGTGGTGTGCGCGTCCATCCGATAGGTGAACGCCTCGATCAGCACCGGGCCGTTGCCGTGACGGCACTCCTCCAGCGCCCAGCGGGAGACCGCGAGGCAGGCGAGGACGTCGTTGCCGTCGACACGGATGCCGGGGAAGCCGTAGCCGCGGGCGCGCTGGTAGAGCGGCAGGCGCGACTGGCGTTCGGTGGGCTCCGAGATCGCCCACTGGTTGTTCTGGCAGAAGAACACGAGCGGCGCGTCGTAGACGGCGGCCCAGACGAAGCCTTCGTGCACGTCGCCCTGCGAAGTCGCGCCGTCACCGAAGTAACAGATGGTCGCTTCGCTGTCGTCGTCGCCGACCTTGCCTTCGAACTTCTGGCCCATCGCGTACCCGGCGGCGTTGAGCACCTGGTTGCCGATCACGATGGTGTACGGGTGGAAGCCGTGCTCCTTGTAGTCCCAGCCGCTGTGGTCGGTGCAGCGGAAGATGCCGAGCACCTCTTTGAGGTCGACGCCGCGGGCGTACGCGACACCGTGTTCGCGGTAGCTGGGGAACGCCATGTCCCGCTTCTGCAACGCGCGGCCGGAGCCGATCTGCGCGGCCTCCTGCCCGAGCAGCGGGACCCAGATGCCGAGCTGGCCCTGACGCTGCATCGCGTTGGCTTCGCGGTCCGCGCGGCGGACCAAAACCATGTCGCGGTACAGGCCCTTGAGGGCTTCGGCGTCGATGTCGTCGACATACCGGTCGAATTGCGGCGAGGAGACCCGTTCGCCTTCGGGGGTGAGCAGCTGAGTCAGCTCAGCGCCACCTTCGCTCGTTGCTCGCAAACCGGCGATCACCTGTTCGGGGGACGGTTGCGCCGCTACCGCGGCGGGGCCATCTCCAGGTTCCGGGTGCGTCCAGTGTTCGGACGGCATGCGCTGCTCTCCTTGATGTCGGCGCCTCTGGCGGCCACTTGTGGCGGCCACAGTGACTGCGCCGGCGGGGACCAGCGCGTCGGATCTGAAGCGCTGGGTCACCATCGGCGTTGACGGTTCGTGCGCACATCCTGGCATGCCGGACGCCGTTTTGGTCAGTGGCGGATGCTGATTTGTTGCTGAGAAAGGGTGCCTGAACAGGGCAAATGCTAGGACGCCCGAGTGTGGGGCCGCCGAAAGTAGGGGTTTCACTCGCGGGCCGACCAGCGGACGGTGAGCCCGGACGGGTGCCGTGTCCGGCTTGATCGATGACGATCCGTGCCCGCCGTTGTGACCCATCACACGTGCCGGAGCCCGTGGCAGGATGGCGGACGTGGAGCAGAAATCCGTACGCGAAACCGTGGTTTCCAACTGGACGCACGACGTCCTTCCCAGCCTGTCCGGCCTCGTGGCGATCCCCGCGTTGTCGCCGGCGTTCGACGCGGAGTGGGCGAAGAGCGGTCATCTGGCCGCCGCCGTCGAGCACGTCCGTTCCTGGATCGCCGCCCGGGAGATCCCCGGCGCGACGCTCGAGGTCGTGGAACTCGAAGGCCGCAGCCCGCTGCTGGTCGTCGACATCCCGGCGACGTCCGACGAGGCCGACAAGGGCACCGTGCTGATGTACGGGCACCTCGACAAGCAGCCCCCGGTCGGAGGCTGGTCCGAGGGGCTCGACCCGTGGACGCCGGTGATCCGCGACGGGCGGCTTTACGGCCGCGGCGCCGTCGACGACGGCTACTCCGGCTACGCGGCGACGACGGCGATCGAAGCCGTGCGCGCCGCCGGTGGCGAGCACTCCCGCGCGGTCGTGCTGCTCGAGACCGGTGAAGAGTCCGGCAGCCCGGACCTGCCCGCCTACGTCGAGCACCTGAAGGAGAAGCTCGGCGCGGTCTCGCTGGTCGTCTGCCTCGACGCGGGCGGCACCGACTACAAGCGACTGTGGCTGACCACCAGCCTGCGCGGCATGCTGCACGTCAACGTCACCGTGAAGGTGCTCGAATCGGCGCAGCACTCCGGTATGGCCAGCGGCATCGTGGCGAGCTCGTTCCGCGTGCTGCGCGCGCTGATCGACCGGATCGAGAACGTCGAGACCGGCGAGATCAAGCTCGCCGAACTGAGCGTCGACATCCCGGAGAACCGTGTCGACGAGGCACGCGGCGTCGTCGAGATCGCGCCCGGCGCGGCGAAGACGCTCTTCCCGGTTGTCGGCCGCCCGGTGTCCGACGACGACCTCGAACTGCTGCTCAACAACTCGTGGCGGCCGACGCTGTCGGTGATCGGCGCGGAGGGCTTCCCGCTCCCGGCCGACGCGGGCAACGTGCTGCGCGACAGCACCACCCTCACGCTGAGCTTCCGGCTGCCGCCGACCGCCGACGCCAAGACCGCGATGGAGGCCGTCCGCCGCGTGCTCACCACCGACGTGCCCTACGACGCTTCGGTCGAGCTGAGCGATTTCCAGGCCGAGAACGGCTGGAACGCGCCGGCCACCGCGCCGTGGCTCGACGACGTCCTGCACCACGTGAGCGGCGAGGTCTTCGGGGCGCCGCACAAGAGCTACGGCATGGGCGGGTCGATCCCGTTCATGGGGCTGCTCGGCGAGAAGTACCCGGAGGCGCAGTTCGTGGTCACCGGCGCCTGCGGGCCGGACTCGAACATCCACGTGCCGGACGAGTGGCTGAACATCGACTTCGCGCAGCGGGTCACCGAAGCGGTCGCGCACATCCTGGACGCGCACGCACGGAGCTAGACACTGCAATGAAAGTCCCCTTCATTGCAAAATTTGCAATGAAGGGGACTTTCATTGCACTCTCTGGAGGATCATGTTCGAGGGATTCAAGCTCGAAAACGTCGACGTCGGCGAGGTGACCCTCAGGGTCCGCCACGGCGGTTCAGGTCCGCCCCTCGTTCTCCTGCACGGACATCCCCGCACCCACACCACCTGGTACGACGTCGCGCCCCGGCTCACGGACGCGTTCACCGTCGTCTGCCCGGATCTCCCCGGCTACGGCCAGTCCTCGAAACCCGAGACCACCGAGGACCACTCCGCCCAGTCGAAGCGCGCCATGGCCCGGCACATCGTCGCGCTCATGCGGCACCTCGGCCACGAACGGTTCGTCGTCGCGGGGCACGATCGCGGCAGCTATGTCGCGCACCGGCTCGCGATGGATCATCCCGAGGCCGTCACCAGGCTGGTCATCCTCGACGGCGTCCCGATCGGCGAGGCGCTCGCTCGCGCCGACGCGAACTTCGCCCGGAAATGGTGGCACTGGTTTTTCTTCGGCCAGCTCGCGAAACCGGCTGAGCGTGTGATCAACGCGGATCCGGACGCCTGGTACGGCGGTGATCCCGAAGCGATGGGCGCCGAGAACCACGCCGATTTCCTGCGCGCGATCCACGATCCCGAGACCGTCCACGCGATGCTCGAGGACTACCGCGCGGGCCTCGGGCCCGACCGCGAAGCCGACGACGCGGACAAGGCGGCCGGGCGGAAACTGGCCTGTCCCCTGCTCATGCTGTGGTCCAGCCGCGACGACATGGCCGACCTCTACGGCGACCCGATCGCGGTGTGGCGCGAATGGGCCGAGGACGTCCGCGGCTTCGCGATCGAGTCCGGTCACCACCTGGCCGAGGACAACCCGGCCGAGCTCGCGGCGGCGCTGCGGGAGTTCCTGGGCTGAAGGGGACTTTCCCCTCGTCTCACGCGGTGAAGGGCGCTTTCCCCCCATCGCATGCGGGGAAAGTCCCCTTCAGCCTCACGCGAACTTGTTCAGCGCAGCCGTGAGTTCCGTCAGCTGCGGCGTGAACCGCTGGTACGAGAACGGCGTCTCGTTGTTCCACGGGATCAGCTTCCCGGCCTTCACCGCGGGCAGCTGGGCCCAGGTCGGCACGCCGCCGAGCCCGTCAGGGCCGAGCGAGAGCGAACCGCCGCGGTTGTCGTACATGATCACGTCGGCGGGGTACTTGCCGATGTTCTCCCAGCTGATCTGCTGGTAGTAGCCGCCCTGGCTCTCGTCCGGCGCTTCCGGCGTGACGAAGTTCAGCCCCTTGCTCTGGTAGTGCTTCGACGTCGCGAACTTCGGCGCGTTCGAGACGTAGACGGCGTCCTTCTGCGCGGACACCAGCAGGATCTTCAGCCCGGCGGCCTTCTTGGCCGCCTCGCCGAGCGCGGCGTCGGCCTTCTCGTACTCGGCCTTCGCGGCCTGGATCGCCGGGGTCTCGGTGTCGGCACCGAGTGCCTTCGCCAGCGAGATGAACTTCGCGATCCCCTCGGGCATCGAGATGTCCTGCAGCCGGACGCCGACACTCGGCGCGGCCTTGTCGATCTTCTCCGTCTGTGTGTCCGGGACGTACCACATCTGGTCTTTGAGGTACATCACGCTGATCAGCAGCTGCGGGTTCAGCGAGACGAACTTGTCGAAGTTGAACTCGTTCCACACGTTCCCGAGCGACGTGACGGTGTTCAGGTCGACCCCGCCCGCCTGCGGGTCCGGCTTGCCGTCGGCGAACTTCGACGGCCCGAAGATCCCGGCCGACTTCACGCCGAGGTCCCACAACGCCGCCGCGGCGGTCACCTGCGCGACGATCCGGGTCGGCCGCTCGCCTTCGAGTTTGCGGCCGCGGTCGTCGGTGAAGGACCACGTCGTGCCCGCTCCCTGCGCTGGCGTCTCTTCCTGATAGCCGCAGGCGGTCAGGAGGCCGGTGGCGCCGAGCGCCGCGGTGCCGGCGAGAAAGCCGCGTCGGGAGAGGTGCATTCGAGATCTTCTTTCGCCATGGAGCCGGATTTCGTGGTTAGGCTAGCCTTCGCTTACTGTGAACGCCATGGTCCAGGTCACGGAGCGCGTCAGATCACCGAGGACCAGCGTCTCCGTGCGAACGCTGGTCCTGGTGGGGTCGCTGATCGCCCTCGCCGCGGTCGTCCTGCTCTCGATCGGCTTCGGTTCGAACCGGCTCTCTCTCGGAGAAGTCCTCCACGCTCTGTTCGCCTACGACGGCAGCTACAACGACGTCGTCGTCCGCGACGATCGCCTGCCGCGCACGGTGCTCGGCCTGCTGGTCGGGATGGCGCTCGGTCTCGCGGGTTCGCTGATGCAGGCGATCACCCGCAACCCGGTCGCGGAGCCCGGTCTGCTCGGCATCAACCACGGCGCCGCCGTCGCGATCGTGCTCGGCTCAGCGGCCTTCTCGGTGACTTCGCCCGGCGAATACGCCTGGTTCGCCTTCGCCGGAGCACTCGTGGGAACCGCGCTGGTCTCGATCATCGGCGGGACGCGCGGCGCGACGAGCCCGCTGCGACTGGTGCTGGCCGGTGTCGCGATCCAGGCGGTGTTCGTCGGGATCAACCAGGGCATGCAGATGATCAACACGCACAACCTGCAGGCCATGCGGTTCTGGCTGGTCGGCTCGCTGGTCAACCGCAACCTCGATCAGCTGTCCGTGCTGTTGCCGTTCTTCGTCGCGGGCGTGGTGATCGCGATCGTGCTGGCCCGCGCGCTGAACGCGCTGGCGCTGGGCGAAGACACCGCGCGCGGGCTCGGCGCGAATCCGGCGCTGGTCCGGGTCGCCGGAATGGTCGCCGTCGGGTTGCTGTCGGCGGCGGCGACCGCGGCCTGCGGGCCGATCGCCTTCGTCGGCCTGATGATCCCGCACGTCGTCCGGTCGCTGATCGGCCAGGACGAGCGCTGGGTGATGCTGCTTTCGGCCCTGCTCGGACCGGTCTTGCTGCTCGGCTGCGACGTCCTCGGCCGCTTGCTCGGCTCGCCGGGTGAGATCCAGGTCGGGGTGATGACCGACGTCGTCGGCGGGATCGCCTTCGTGATCGTGGCCCGGCGGCTCAAGGCGGTGCGCCGATGACCGCGTCCGTCCGCCGCGAGTCCGGTTTGGACAGACGATCGACGGTCGTCGTCGCCGCACTGGCCCTGGTTACCTTGACCCTCGTCGTGCTTTCGGTCGGCACCGGCGACTACGAGATGAGCCCCGGCGAAGTGCTCGCGACCCTCGCCGGTTCGGGCACGAAGGCGCAGTACCTCGTCGTCATGGGACGGCTTCCGCGGGTGCTGGTCGCGATCCTCGTCGGCGCCGCGCTGGCGCTGGCGGGAACGATCTTCCAGACGATCACCCGGAATCCGCTCGGCAGCCCGGACATCATCGGGTTCACCACCGGCTCGGCGACCGGCGGCATCGTGACGCTGCTGTTCTTCGGTGCCGGTCCCGGCGTCGTCTCGCTCGGCGCGCTCGCGGGCGGGCTGCTGACCGCGTTGCTCGTGATGGCGCTGTGCGCGCCGCACGGCCTGCTGAGTTCGCGGCTGGTGCTGCTCGGGATCGCGGTCAGCGCGGTGCTGGTCGGCGTGAACTCGTACCTGCTGGTGAAGGCGAACCTCGAAGCCGCCGCGCAGGCCGTCGGCTGGCTCGTCGGTGACCTCTCCGGCCGTGACTGGAGCTACTTCGTGCCGCTGGCGATCTTGGTGGCCGTGTTCGTCCCGGTCGTGTTCGCGAACGGCCGCGCGCTGCGCATGCTGGAGATGGGGGACGACACCGCCACCGGGATCGGCGTCGACGTCCCCCGGGTGCGGCTGACCCTGGTGGTGGTCGCCGTCGCGCTGGTCGCGGCCGCCACCGCCGCGACCGGTCCGCTCCCGTTCATCGCTCTCGCCGCACCGCAACTGGCCCGCCGGATGACGCGCCTGCCGGGGCCCAACCTGATGGCATCTGCCTTCGTCGGCGCGACCCTGGTCGTCGCGGCGGACTACCTCGGCCAACGTCTGCTGGAGTCGTCGTTGCTGCCCGCGGGCGTGGTCGCGGCGGCCCTCGGCGGCGTCTACCTGCTCTGGCTGTTGCTGCGCCGCCGGGCTTGACGGCTCACGTCAGCCGGGTCAGCTGCACCGAGACGTCCAAAGTGGACTGACCGCCGCCGGTGAAGATGCCCTTGAGCGGTGCGACGTCGGCGTAGTCCCGCCCGTACGCGACCCAGACGTGCCGGGTCCCCACCGGGATCGCGTTCGTCGGGTCGTAGGCCCACCAGCCGCCGGTCCAGACGTCCACCCAGGCGTGGCTTTCGCCCTCGACGGTCTCACCGAGCTTCGCCTCCGGTTTCGTGTGGAGGTACCCGGAGACGTATCGCGCGGGGACGCCGATCGCGCGCAGCATCACCAGCGTCACGTGCGCGAAGTCCTGGCAAACCCCTTCCCGCGCACGCCAGGCGTCGGTCGCCGTGCTGTGCACGCCGGTCGTCCCCGGCTGGTACTTGAGCTGCTTGTTGACCCATTCGCAGATCGCGAGCACGGACTCCGCCGGGTCGAGCCCCTTCCGCAGTTCGCGCGCGACCTTCGTCAGGTCCGGATCGCGTGGCGTGTACGCCGTCGGGGTCAGGTACTCGGTGCGGTGGTCGACCACGGTGTCGCTGCGCAGGTCCTTCCACGACGCCGAACGGATCGGCTCGCCTTCGTCGGCGGTCTCGACCACCGACGTCGCGAGCACGGTGAACTCGGTGTGCGGTGCGTGAAGGTCGAACGAGGTCACGACGGTGCCCCAGTAGTCCGTGTACCGGTAAGCACGGGTCGCGGGCGTCGTCTCGACACGGTTCACGACGGTGGTCTGCCGCCGGTCGGATCGCGGGGTCAGCCGCGCCTCGTTGTACGACTGCGTGGCCGGCGTCGCGTACCGGTATCCCGTCCGGTGGGCCACCCGAAGCTGCCAGGTCACAGCGAAACCTCCGCACCGCTCCAGGCCACCCACGGTGACGAATGGAAGTACTGCACCGAAACCGCGTCGCCGATGTCCTTGATCGAAGTCTGCAGCGCGCCGAGCCGTTTCGGCAGGTCGTCCAGCAGATCGGACTGGCGCAGGAACTCCAGCTCGCTGCGCGCGCGGCCGAGCTGGCGCAGCGCCTCGGACTTCTCGTTGGCGCGGGAGTTGACGCCGGGATCCAGCCGCTCCAGGCACTCCTCGGCCTGGCGCAGCGCGTGGAACACCGACCGCGGGAACAGTGTGTCCCGCATCAGGAACTGCACGACCCTGGCGGCGTCGAGCGCGCCGCGATAGGTCCGCAGGTAGGTGTCCTGCGCGCCCGCCGAGCGGAGCACGGTGATCCAGCCCGGCGAGGACGCGCTGTCCTGGACCCGCGAAAGCAGCAGCCGCACCACCATGTCCGCGCGTTCGATCGACCGGCCGAGCACCATGAACAGCCAGCCGTCGTCGCGGCTCATCGTCGAATCCGCGAGCCCGGCGAACATCGCCGCGCGTTCCTCCACGAAGGAAAGGAAAGCGTGCGGCCCGGCGCGGCGCGCGTACCGCTGTCTGTCCGGCACCGCGTTCCACGTCGCGTTCAGGCATTCCCACAGCTCGGTCGAGACGACCTCTCGGGCACCGCGCGTGTTCTCTCGGGCGGAGTTGATCGAGCCGACGATCGACGCCGGATTGTCCTTGGCGTAGGCGACCAGTTCGGTCAGCTTCCACACGTCGAGCGAGTCCATGCCCTCCGGTGAGATGCCGAGGACGGCGAGCAGCTGGCGGCTCGCGTGGTCGGGGTCGACGCTCGCGTCTTCGAGCAGCTGGTGCACGGAGACGTTGAGGATCCGGGAGGTGTCGTCGGCGCGTTCGACATACCGGCCGATCCAGTACAGCGATTCCGCGTTGCGGGCTAGCACATCAACCTCCCTTTAGGCCTGTTGCTGCTGCTGTTGCTGGGTGGTGGTCAGCTCCGGTCCCTGTTCGGCGACCAGACCGTCCACTTGGGACAGTGCGCCGAGCGCGGGCTGATCCAGCTCCCGCTCCGCCGTGGAGGACCGCGGCGCCAGTACCCAGGTGTCCTTGGAGCCGCCGCCCTGTGACGAGTTGACCACCAGGCTGCCTTCGGGGAGCGCGACCCTGGTCAGCCCGCCGGGCAGGACGAAGATGTCCTTGCCGTCGTTGACCGCGAACGGCCGCAGGTCGACGTGCCGGGGCGCCAGTCGTTCGTCCACTTTGGACGGAACGGTGGACAGCTGGACGACCGGCTGGGCGATCCAGCCGCGTTTGTGCGCCCGGACCTTCCGCTTCAGCGCGGCCAGCTCGGCAGGCGTCGCCTCGGGCCCGAACACGATGCCGTACCCGCCGGAGCCTTCGACCGGCTTGACCACCAGTTCTTCCATATGCTGCATGACGTAGTCGAACTCGTCCGGCAGCCAGCACCGGAAGGTGTCCACATTGGGCAGCAGCGGCTTCTCGTTGAGGTAGTACTTCACCATCTCGGGCACGTAGGTGTAGACGAGTTTGTCGTCCCCGACGCCGTTGCCGACCGCGTTCGCGACCACCACGTTGCCCGCGCGGGCCGCGTTGAGGATCCCGGCGACGCCGAGCACCGAATCCGGCCGGTAGTGCACCGGGTCGAGGAATTCGTCGTCGATCCGCCGGTAGATGACGTCGACCTGCTGTTCGCCCTCGGTGGTGCGCAGGTAGACGACGTTGTCACGGCAGAACATGTCGCGGCCTTCGACCAGCTCGACCCCCATCAGCCGGGCCAGCAGCGAATGCTCGAAGTAGGCGGAGTTGTGCACACCGGGCGTGAGCACGACGACCATCGGATCGGCGACGTTCGCCGCGGCCGCCGCCCGCAGCGCACGGAGCAGATGCGAGGCGTAGTCGCCGACGGGGCGGACCCGGTGCTGCGCGAACAGATCCGGGAACACGCGCGCCATCGTGCGGCGGTTCTCCATCACGTACGACACCCCGGAGGGGTTGCGGAGGTTGTCCTCCAGCACCCGGAACGTGCCCTCCTCGTCGCGCACCAGGTCCACGCCGGACACGTGGATGCGGACGCCATTGGGCGGGTTGATCCCGAACGCCTCACGCTGGAAATGCTCACACGACGTGATCAGCCGTCGCGGCAGCACGCCTTCGCGCAGGATCTGCCGGTCGCCGTAGATGTCGGCGAGAAACGCTTCGAGCGCGCGGACCCGTTGCGCCACACCGCGTTCGAGTTTGCTCCATTCGGCGGATGTGATCACCCGCGGCACCAGGTCGAGCGGGAACGGCCGTTCCTGGCCGGACAGCGAGAACGTGATGCCCTGATCCGCCATGGCCCGGTCGATCGCCGCTGAGCGGGACGAGAGATCCGTGGAGGTCAGCGCGGAAATCGATTCGTACAGCGCCCGGTACGGCTGGCGGACCGTGCCGTCGGCGGTGAACATCTCGTCGTACGCGCCCGCGTGCGGCCGTATCGGCGAGAGATATCCGTCGAACTGCGCTCCAGGCTTCGCCGCCCGCCTCGCCGACGTCGTCGCACGAGGACGGCGGCCTGCCGGTGGAAGGCGCGGCGCCGAGTTGTTGTTCATGGAGGCCATCGTGACCCATGGACCCCGTCCGGCGCGAGATGTCCGGGTTGGCTTGTTGGAATGATCAGCCTGATGCTAGCCTCGGCGGGCGTATTCAAACCTGACTGGGGAAGGTTGGATTCTGTTTGGCGTTTCGCCATGTGTAAAACTCGATAACTCGCGCATTACCTGCTGGATAAGCAGGCTCTAAATTTTGAATGCAATTTTCAAGGGGAATTGTGAAGAATCTTGTGAAGGCGTTCGTCGTGGCCGGTGCCGCAGTGGCGGCGTTGGCTGTTCCGGGTGTCGCGGCGGCTGCTCAGGACGGTGCCGCGGCGCCGTCGACCAGTGTCGGCGTAGCGGATGTCAAGAGTCGTTGGTGCGGCCACAACTACAATAGCTGTGTCCGTGAGCGGAGCGACTTCGCCCGCTATTACAACGTCGGGCCGCTCCAGTACTTTCCTGTCGACCCCAATTGTGCGGGTATCTGCTACAACGGCTACAAGTTCGATTATTGGAACAAGTAGTAAGGCGGCGGTGGGGCGCTTCGGCGCCCCACCGTGTTTCACCTGCCGGGCCGGTTGAGCCCCTGTCGTGACCCATCGGGACCGAGGTCGGCTCGATCCCGTCCTCGGGACGAGTGACGGCCGAAACGGCGCTGTAACGTCGTAGTGCTGTGATTGCCGCCGGATGAGTGGCAATATGCGTGCTCTCGACACATGGGAACTACAAGGAGTGACGACGTGGCCCGATTCAAAGCGCTCGCCCTGATCCCGGCGCTCGCCCTAACCGCGGGCGCGCTGTCCGCGTGCGGCGAGGAAGGCGGAACCGCGGCCGGCGGCGTCCAGCTCGTCGCTTCCGGCAAGATCACCACCTGCACCCACCTGCCCTACCAGCCGTTCCAGGTCAAGCAGGGCGACAAGATCGTGGGCTTCGACGTCGACCTGGTCGACCTGGTCGGCAAGAAGCTCGGTGTCGAGCAGAGCATCGTCGACATCGCGTTCGAGAACATCGAGTCCGGCGAAGCGATGAACAGCGGACAGTGCGACGTCGCCGCCGCGGGCATGACGATCACCGACAAGCGCAAGGAGAAGTTCGACTTCTCCGACGCGTACTTCGAGGCGACCCAGGCGCTGCTGGTCAAGACCGGTTCGCCGATCAAGGACCTGTCCAACGTCGCGGGCAAGAAGATCGGCGTCCAGTCGGCCACCACCGGCGCCGACTACGCCAAGACCGAGGCCAAGGGCGCCGAGATCGTCACCTTCGACGACCTCGCGCTGCTGGAGCAGGCCGTGAAGAACGGCACCGTCGACGCGGGCGTCAACGACAACGGCGTGCTCTACGACTTCGCGAAGACGAACCCGGACACGACGGTCGTCACCGAGTTCAAGACGAACGAGTTCTACGGCATCGGCGTGAAGAAGGGCAGCACCGCCCTGCTCGGCCAGATCAACGAGGTCCTCAAGGCGTCCGCGGCGGACGGCTCGTACGCGCAGATCTACCAGAAGTGGTTCGGCAAGGCGCCGACCTGGCAGCCGGGCGGCCCGACCGCCAGCTGATAATCCGTCCCGGTGGCCGGTGCCCAGTGCACCGGCCACAGGTTTGTCGCCACCTGTTTGAGGAGAGAAATGGCTTTGAGCCGCCGCCAGCGACGTTCGGCGTTCCGGACCGGGCAATACGTCCTGCTGCTGGTGATCGTCATCGTGCTCGCGCTGCTGGCCGACTGGAGCAAGATCGGCAAGGCGTTCTTCGATCTCGACGTCGCCGCCAAGCAGTTCCCCGACGTGATCACGGTCGCGCTGAAGAACACCATCATCTTCACCGCGCTCGGTTTCGCGCTCGGTCTGGGGCTGGGCCTCCTGCTCGCCCTGATGAGACTTTCCTCGGTCGGCCCGTACCGCTGGTTCGCGCGCGGGTACATCGAGTTCTTCCGCGGCCTGCCCGCGCTGCTGATCTTCCTCGCCGTCGGCATCGGTGTGCCCACGGCGTTCAACACCCAGCTGCCGCGCAACGTCGCGATCATGCTGGCGCTGGGCATCGTGTCCTCGGCCTACATGGCGGAGACCATTCGCGCCGGGATCCAGGCGGTTCCGCGCGGACAGGTCGAAGCGGCGCGTTCGCTCGGCATGTCGCCCGCGCGCACGATGATCACCGTCGTGATCCCGCAGGCGTTCCGGATCATCCTGCCGCCGCTGGCCAACGAGCTGATCATGCTGACGAAGGACTCTTCGCTGGCGTTCCTGCTCGGCACCACGCCGGCGCAGCAGGAACTCGCGCAGTTCAGCCGTCAAGCGCTGCTGGAGGCCAAAGGCCTGACGCCGATCGTCGTCGCCGGTCTGTGTTATCTGGTCATCACCATCCCGCTGTCGATCCTGCAGCAGCGGCTAGAGAAGAAATACGGAGCCGGAGTGCCCGGCGGAGGAACGGTATGAGCACCCAGACGATCGTCGAAGTTTCGGGACTGCACAAGGCGTTCGGCGAACTCGAGGTACTCAAGGGCATCGACCTGCGGGTCGAGCGGGGCCAGGTCGTCTGCATCATCGGCCCGTCCGGTTCGGGCAAGTCGACGTTGTTGCGCTGCGTCAACCTCCTCGAGGAACCGCAGCAGGGCAAGATCGTGGTCAACGGCAGCGAGATCACCGATCCGGACGTCGACATCGACGGCGCCCGCACGAAGATCGGCATGGTCTTCCAGTCGTTCAACCTGTTCTCTCACCTGAGCGTGCTCGAAAACCTCACTGTCGCGCAGCGCAAGGTTTTGAAGCGTGGCAAGGAAGAGTCGGAGCGCATCGCGCGGGACAACCTCGCGAAGGTCGGACTGGCGGAGAAGGAGTCTTCGCTGCCGACGCAGCTTTCCGGCGGGCAGCAGCAGCGCGTCGCGATCGCCAGGGCGCTGTCGATGGACCCCGACGTCATGCTGTTCGACGAACCGACGTCGGCGCTGGACCCCGAACTGGTCGGTGACGTCCTCGCGGTCATGCGGCAGCTCGCGCAGGAGGGCATGACGATGCTCGTCGTCACGCACGAGATGCAGTTCGCCCGCGAGGTGGCCGACATCGTGCTGTTCATGGACGGCGGCGTCGTCGTCGAACAGGGCGCGCCGGACCAGGTCATCGGGGACCCGCAGGAGGAACGCACGAAGACGTTCCTCTCGCGGGTCCTCAACCCCAACCACCAGGACTAGGCCGTGTCCGGCAAGTCTTGCTCGCGGTCTTCGCGCCCAGGCGGCCCCTGACGGTACGAGGCCGATCCGCCCGCACCGTCAGGAACCACCTGGATCACGAAGCCCATCGAACAGACTTACCGGATACGGCCTAGCGGCCCCGAAGCTGCGACTCCAGCTGGATCACCTTCGCGGCGATTTCGTGCGGCCCGGCACCCATGAGGCTCACCCAGCCTTTGGTGTCCGGGCCGAACACGACGCGGCCCTGCTCGGTGTCCATCCAGCCCGGTGGTTTCTCGACGCGTTTCCGGTTGCCGCCACCGTCACGGATGGCGACGTACAGCCTTCCGAAGAAGGTGTGCGGCGACCGGATCCACTGGAAGATCTTCTTGGCGTCGCGGATGCTCGGACCGCCGCCGGTCAGCATTTCGCCCTTCATCAGGACTTGCAGATCGGCTTCCGAACAGTTCAAGGACGGCGTGCGTGCCGCGGGAGCCTCGGGAAGCAGGCCGGTGAAGTCCTGCGCGAGCGTGTCCGGCCGGGTCGGCTTCAGGTAGACGACCTTGTCGACCAGGACGACGGTCAGTGCCTCCCGGCCACTGCCCGCGGCGCGAACGGTCCGTTCACGTCCCTCGGACTTCACCCACGAGTAGTACTCGACCGCCGGCCGTTGCAGGAAACGCAGCGTGTCGAGGAACTCGGCGTCGATCCGGCCGCGCGTGAGCAGTCCTTGTCTGTCCAATTCGGACTGTGCGGTCGCGGCCAGCGCTCGGCGTTCCTCGGGCAGGTACCACTGCGCACCGCGGACGAGCGTCGGGTGGATGTCGCCGAGATTGTTCTGGTCCAGCAGGGTCTCGTAGGTCTGGAGCGTCAGCTCGACGGGTTTCCGGAGCACGTTATGCGCCGATCACCGGTGGAACCGGCTTGTCACCGTCGTAACCGCCGAAGAGGGAGTCTCCGTCCTCTTCCTGCAGCGTGATCTTGCGCTGATGCTCCTCGTCCTCGCCGCCCTTGCCACCTTTACCCGCTCCACCCATGCCGCCACCCATCCCGGGCGCGCCGGGACGTCCCGCCGCAGCGCCTCCCGCCGGTGTCCCGGCCGATCCGCGCATCGCGCCTTCGCCGGGCATGCCCGCGCCGACCCCGCGCCCGGGCCCCATGCTCCCCGGCCCGCCCGTCGACCCGCCCGGCCCGAACCCGCCACCGGGCCCGAATCCGCCGCTGAACCCGCCCGAGCCCGGGCCGAATCCACCGCCGCCTCCAGGGCCTCCGCTGCCGGGCCCGAGGTTCGGCGGGCGGTGCTCGCCCGGACGCATCTGCGGCCCGCGGCCTGTCCTGGACAGGTCGGTCTGGTCGTTCGGTCGCAGAGACGGCATCGGCGTCGGCCGCGGTTGCGGCATCTGCGGCATCCTCGGCGGCTGTGGGATCTGAGGCGGCCTCGGTGCCTGGTACCCCTCGGCCCCCGGAGGCGCGCTGTACGAACTAGGTCCGCCGGTGTACCCGCCGCCGGGGCCACCGTGCCGTCCCGAGTGGCCACCCGAGTCCCCGCCACTGAAGCCGCTGACCTTGGTCTGCCCGGGATCCACCGGATCCGGCGTGATCGGCCCGGCGGAGACGTTCGGATCGTGCGCGGCCGGATAGGCCGGTGCGAGCGACAGCTGCCGGGGCTGGGTGCTCTGGTAGTACGGCTCGTAGACCTCGACGTTGTGCTTGGTGTCCGCGTCGAACTTCGCGGCCGCGATCTCGTCGTCGCTCGCGCCGATGGACACGATGTCCTCGGGGCCGCTGTCCCCGGCGCGTTCCTTCTCCACCGGGCGGACGTTGCCGCGCGTGTAGTGGAAGGAAGCGTTCTGGTCGAACATCGACTGACGGGCGCGGTCCATGTTCTCGCCCGCGATCTTGGAGGTCGCGATGAGCGGGGCCAGTCCCGCTGCTCCGCTGTCGGCGGCCTTGCCCTTCCAGAAGGAACTCAGCGCCGTCTGGCTGTCTCCCATGGCTTTGCTGATGTCTTCGTGGATGACCAGCAGTTTGTGGGATGCCACTTGTGCTGCGTCGAGCCGTTTCGTGGTGTTGGGGTTGGCGTTGAGCTTGTCGAAGATCTCCCAGCCGCTGTAGGTCATTGCGCCGCCTTGAGATGCTGAATTGCGAAGGTGCCGAGCTTGATGGCCATACCGCACGGGTCAGATCGGTTCGGGTTGCTGGTGCCAGGCGTCGCGACGATCGTGTACATGAGGTCGTTGCGGACGCCGACAGCGAGGTTGCAGACATAGCTGCGCTCGCCGCCGTTCGCGAAGACCACAGAGGGATAGCCATCGATCAGCTCCGACGGTTTGAACGTCGTGAGGCCGCTGCCCTGCGCGTTCAACGCGTACAGATGGCTCAGGCCGTCACGTTCGCCGGTGTTCATGCCCGCACTGATCGTGCCCAGCCCGTTGGCGAACACCCACGTGCAGACCTTGCCGGAGGACAGGTCTTCCACCCTGGACCGGTCCACCGTGCCGCCGCTGAAAGACTGGATTTGATCGCTCTTCACAACGCTGCAGGGATCGGCTTCGGCGGCCGCGGTGTCGAGAGGCTGATTGATGTTCGGCGCACCGGCCCGCGGCAGTGAAGTCGACTGCCCCGCGGATGACGAAGGGGCCGGTGTTGTCGGGTTGCCTTTGTTGGGATCGCTGCATGCGCTGACAAGCAATGCCGCTGCCGCCAAAACGAAAAGGGCCGAACGCGATCCCATTCAAACTGCCTTTCCCACGTCGCGGATGGCGTCCAGAGCGGCCTGGTCCTGCCGCTGGTACGCATCGCGGATTTGCCTCAATGTGTCCACATAGGCGCTGGTGTAGTCCACCGCGCTGCGAAGAAACTCCTGGTAGGCAGCTCCGGACGCGTTGGCTTTGGCCACGTATCCCTCACTGCCGACCTCCTTGCCCATAGCGTCGATGCCGGTGAGGAACGTAGCCTCGACGTTGGCGCGGCTGAAGTCGTTGTCCAAGCTGTCTTGGAGCGCCTTGATGACCTTGTCCATGGCGGCCGGATCGAACTCCCAGCCACCGTTCGCCGAAGCGGCCGCGAAGTCGGTTTTCGCCTGTCCGCTGCCGAGCTTGCTGTACTGGTCCGGGTCGACTGGAGGTGGTGCGGCACTCGAGCCGGGGATCAACCCCGAGCCCGGCGGCGGTGCCTGTGGCCCCGGCCCGTTGATCTGGTCATTGACCCGTTGAGGGCCGTTTCCCGGTCCTGTCATGACGTGCCTCCCCGCACGGGCCGCGTTGGGGCGCGACCTACCCGTAGTTCACTTCTGACTCCAACCGGTGACGATAGCAGCAGGTAAATCGCCGATCAGCCCCTTCGCGGAAGATCACCTCAAAAGATTCTTGATCGCGGCGGCTGCGGCCTTCGTCGCCATTCCGCACGCATCGGAGAAACCGGGATGCCTCATGGACAGGCGCGGAATCACTGTGCACACAAGGTCGTTCCGGAGACCGACAGCCAGTGTGCAGGTGCCCTCGGTCTTCGCCACCGTTGTCGTTGCTGGGGCTCCCGGAAAACAGCCAGGTACACCCGTTTCCCAGGGCCATCTTGTCCAGACGGGAGCTTTCGACCTTGCCGCCGACCGCTTCCGCCTGAGCTGTCGGGATCGCCCGGTAGGGGTCTGTTTCGACAGCGGAAGTGTCGACGATCGGATCGGCCACGTTCGGTGCGCCATCGGAGGGCAGTGTCGAGGAGGAGGGCGCGGTGGGTGCCGGAGTTACGGCGCTCGCCGGTTTCTTGCTGGTGCAGCCGCCGCACAGTGTCGCCGTGGCGGCTGTCGCGGCGATCAGCAAGGTGGCTTGAAGTCGCATTAGTCGACTTCCGATCTGGCGAAGTGCGTCGTTCGCCGAGACAGCCCTGAAGGCGGCCTTCGGCCTGCCCGGCGGCGTCTGCGGCCCGGCCTACCCGTAGTCACCTCTGGCTCCGGTGAGTGACCGTAGCAGTGAGCAGCCACTCCGACGGCGAGTTCGACAAAGATCACCGACGCGGACGCGAACAGCCTGGTCCGGAACCCCGGCGGTCGTTCTGCCGTCGTAGTCCCATGGCAGGTTCCGGTCTACTGCCCTGGGCCCCTTGCGAATCCCCTGTGTGATCGGCTTCGCTGGTAGCCGGGGAACGACGGGGGAGGGAAGCGAGACGATGCCGGGCTTTCGGCGTAACAACGGGCCGCGCGATCCGGGGGAGGGCGAGCCGAACGGCGACGCGGCCCTGCCGCCGCTCGACCCGTTCGACCCGAATCCCGACAAGCGTTACGAGGTCCCGGCCTCCGAGCTGATGAAGCCGGGTTCGACCGGTCTGCTCCGGTGGCGCCGTCAGGCGACCAACGCGCCGATCGTGCAGGTCGAGGACGCCTACATCACCGGGACGCTCGATCTGCGTGCGGCCGACATCAAGTACCTGTTCCGGTTCGAGCGGTGCCGGTTCGAGCATCCGCCGGACGTCCGCGAGGCGCATCTGCTCGGGCTCGTGTTCCGCAAGTGCTGGCTGCCCGGGCTCAAGGCGCGCAACCTCCGCACCCGCAACGACGTCCGCCTGATCCGCAGCGTCGTGCACGTCGACGGCGAGCACGAGATCGAGGAGACCACGGTCCAGCGTGGCGACGATCGCGAGCGCGGGATGCCGAACGCGGCGGTCAACCTCACCGACGCCGTCATCGAGGGCTCGGTCGTGCTGACGCGCACGGTGATCTCCCATCCGCGCGGCAAGGCGATCCAGGCCGACCGGGTCAACATCGTCGGCGCGCTGCTCGCGTATCGGTTGGTGGCCAACGGGGAAGTCCGCATCCCGGGTATGCGGGCGGGCGGTAACGTCAACTTCTCCGGCGCGACGCTGAACAACCGGGACGGCTTCGCGCTCAACGGGAACGGGATCCACATCGGCGGCAGCCTGCTGTGCGAGGTGGACAACTACGGGCCCGCCTCGCAGCGGAAACGCTTCTCCGCCAGTGGGATCATGTTCCTGCCGAGCGCCACTGTGGACAGTGACATCATCATGCGGGAGGCCAAGCTCTCGGTGAACCAGGCCGGTCCGATCGTGGTGGACGCCTGGAAGTCGAACGATCCGTACATCGATCCGCGGCCGGCGCTGGTCGCGGATCGCTTGACGGTCAACGGAAACCTCGAACTGAGCGACGGTCTGCAGGCGACCGGGACGTTGCGGATGGTCAACGCGCGGATCGGCGGTTCGCTCCGGCTCGCGGGCGCCGAGGTCCAGGTCGTGCGCGGGCGCAGCATTCCCTACTACGACCGCGCGATCCACCTCGACGGGACGACGATCGGCGGCGACATCGAGGCGACGAGCCTGCGTGTCCCGTCGGGGCAGTTGCGCATGGCCGACATCACCGTCGGCGGCAACGTACTCGCCTGGAACTCGATGTTCCTGCACCCTCGACGCGACGTCTTCTCCGCGCGCCGCGCGAAGATCGCGGGGAACTTCCAGCTCACCGACGCGACCGTGCAGGGAACCCTGCGGTTGCAGGGCGCCGAGGTCGGCGGCAGCGTGAACCTCTTCGGTACCAGTCTGACCGAGCCCGGAGCGCGGACCAACACCAGTTACTCGCTGGACGTCCGCACCGCGCGGATCGGCCGCGACCTCGTCCTCACCGAGAACAAGGAGCGCCCGTTCGTCGCGCAGGGCGGGGTCAATCTCGACGGCGCCCAGGTCGCGCGGCGCGTCGACTTCCGCGGCGCGCGGCTCGGATCCCTGCCGCAGCACGGGATCGCGCTCGACGGCAGCGACGTCTCGGCCGACGAGTTCCTGCTCACGCCCGCCACTCCACCGGACGGCCGGATCGTTCTTCGGCGCGCGCATTGCGGGACCCTGGGCGACAACGAGGCGTTCTGGGCGTCGACGGCGGGGATCGAGCTGGAGGATTTCCGGTACGACGCGCTGCAGGAGGACATCGCGCTCGACGACGACCGGGCGATCGACCATCGGATCGTGTTGCTGCGCAAGGCGATGGACGGTTACCGCCCGGGCCCCTACGACCAGCTGGCGGCGACGCTGCGCGCGTCCGGTAACGAAGAGCACGCCTCCACGGTGCTGCTGAAGAAACAGCAGTTCCGGTACGTGGCGCTCGCGAAGGGCTTCAAGTTCTTCGGTCCCGGCGTGCACGTGTGGAGCTGGCTGCAACGGTCGATGGTCGGTTATGGCTTCCGCCCGGTGCGCGCGCTCGGCTGGCTGTTGACGCTGCTCGTGCTGGGCAGCCTGTATTTCGGGCTCGGCGTCGACGACTGCATCACCAATCCCAAGCTCACGGTGAGCGGGCCGCGGTGCCTGGTCAACCAGGACGACACCGGGCTGCAGTGGAATCCGGTGCTCTACACGATCGACCTGCTGGTCCCGATCGTCGACTTCGGGAACAAGTCGCGCTGGTACATGCACGGCATGGACAACTGGGTCGCGGCCGGGTTCACCGCCTCGGGCTGGGTACTGGCGACGACGGTCGCGGCCGGTATCAGCCGCATGCTCCGGCGCGACAACTGAGGGTATTTCACATACCCTCAGTACGGAGGTATGTCATGACCCAGCCCAGCGCCACCGGCAAGATCGCCATCACCGCTCCGCCCGAGAAGGTGTACGCCCTGGTCAGCGACCCGGGCGCGCTCGCGGGCATGTCCGAGGAGTACGAGGGGCATCGCTGGGTCGGCGACGCGAAGACCGTCGCCGTCGGCGCGAAGTTCCGCGGCTGCAACCGTCGCGGGGTCCGCCGCTGGAGCACCCTCTCGACGATCACCGACGCCGAAGAGGGCAAGCGGTTCGCCTTCGAGGTGACCACTTTCGCCGGACTTCCCGTGGCGCGCTGGCAGTACGACATCGAGGCTTCGGGCGACGGCTGCGTGGCCGTGGAGAGCACGTGGGACCGGCGGCCGGGCTGGCTTCGCGGACCGACGTCGCTGTTCACCGGGGTCTGGAAGCGGGACGACGCCAACCGCGCGAACATCGCCGCGACGCTGGCCCGGCTGAAGGCCACCGTCGAATCCTGACCCTCACCGCCGCAGCGAGCTGACCAGGTCGAGCATCTCGGCGTGATGCAGCGCGGCCGGGTCGCGCGCGACGGACCGGACATGACCGTCGATCTCCAGGGCCACCAAGCCGTGCATCCGGCCCCACACGCGCAGCGCGAGCGCGGCCGCGGCCGGAGACACGTCCGGGAGGTCTTCCCGGATCTTCGCGACGTACTCGGGGTTCAGGTCCGACCAGGCGCCCTCTCCCGGCCGGTCGTCTTGCCACAAGGTGGCCACCAGCGAGGTCAGCCGGTGGCACACGCGATGGTCCGTCCGGTCCACCGGGCCCGCCTCGGGCGGCCGGTAACCGGGGATGGGACGCCCGTAGAACAGCCGGAAGTCCTCGGGGTGCGCCAGCGCCCATTCCCGCAGCCCCCGGCCCCAGGCCACCAGCCTGCCGCCGGGGTCGGTCTCGGGCACGGCGTCGGTGGCGGTTTCCAGCGCCTCGGCCAGCGACGCGCCGATTCCGCTGATCAGCGCCGTGATCAAGTCGTCCTTGGTGGGGAAGTAGCTGTAGATGGCGCGAGCGGTCATGCCCATCTCACGGGCGATGCCGCGCAGCGTGATCGCTCCCGGCCCCGCGTCGGCCATCTGCCGCCGCGCGATCTCCGTGATCTCGCGGCTGGTCTCCGCGCGCTGCCGCTCCCGGCGGCGCGGGGGCACGTCATCGCTCTCACTCACCCGGCGAGGATACAGTGTGTCATTACTACACACTGTGTCCGGAGGTTGTGAATGCCCGCATACGTCGTGGTGGATGTCGGAGTGGTCGACGAGGAGGCGGGCTGGGCTTACGCCCCGGTGGCCCAGCGATCGATCCTCGATCACGGTGGCCGCTACCTGGTCGCCGGCCCCACGCCGGAACCGGTGGAAGGCACCTGGGACTCGCAGCGCCTCATGGTCATCGAGTTCCCCGACATGGACCGGGCCCGCCAGTGGTACGACTCTCCCGAGTACCGGCGCGCCCGGCGGATCAGGGAGGGCAAGGCCCAGTTGCGGATGCTGTTCCTCGAGGGCTCGCCACCTGAGGGCTTCACCCCACGCGGCGTCTAGTCGACGAATCGCGACCAGAACTCGACCTGGCGCGGCCCGCCCTCCGGCGGCGGGCCCAGCGGCTGGTCGCAGAAGTCGTGTCGCAGGTATCCCCGCAGGTCATAGCCGTAATAGACGATGTCGGTCTGATACACCGACAGCACCGGATATCCCGTGCTCCCGGCGATCCCCGGCAGATAGCGATGGCCGCAGACGGGAACCAGCTGCGGAACACGCGCCATGTGCGCACGGGCTTGATCGAGTGCGTCGGACAGGTCGATCGGCCGCATGCCCCAGTCCGGTAACCAGAAGCCGTTGTGCTCGATGTCGTAGAGCACCCCGTCGACCGGCCAATCCAGCCGTTTTCGCAGTTGTTCGGGGTTGCCGCAGCGCCAGTCCGGCCAGCGGTCGCCGATCGGCACCCCGGCGGTGAGGAAGGTCCGGTGATCGGCGGCGAACCGGAAACCGAAGCGTGCTTCGACGTCGTCGAGCTCGGCCTCGCTCAACCCGGGACGCACGGGTTCGGCCAAGCTCGCCTGGAGGTCATGTGCCTCCTTCAGGGTGAAGGCGGGCTCAACAGTGGACATGTGTTCGAGCCTAAGTCGCCCGGCGCGGGGGCGCCTTCTCTTTTAATGCCACTCGAACACGGCGGCGAAAACGGGATGAAGAGGGCGCTGTCGCGCGCTAGCGTCGGTGATCGTGAGCTTGGAAGACGACCCGGCGGACGGCTGGTTCCCCGAGAGTGTGGCCACGGACTACGACGACCCGGGCGGTGTGAACGCGCCCGAAGCGGTGGCGGCCATAGTGGACGTCCTCGAAGATCTCGCCGACGGACCGGTGCTCGAATTCGCCGTCGGGACCGGGCGGATCGCGGCGCCGCTGGCCGCGCGTGGCGTGCCGGTGAGCGGCATCGAGCTGAGCCGGGCGATGGCGGCGCGGATCGCGGCCAAACCGGGCGGCGACGCGGTCGGGGTCACGATCGGCGACATGACGAAGACGCGGGTGGCCGGCGAGTTCTCGATGGTCTACCTGGTCTTCAACACGATCTCCAACGTGACCACCCAGGACGGCCAGGTCGACGTCTTCCGCAACGCGTCCGCGCATCTGCGGCCGGGCGGGTTGTTCGTCGTCGAGGTGGGCCTGCCGGACCTGCGCCGCCTGCCACCGGGGCAGGACACCGTGCCGTTCGCGATGAAACCCGGCAGCTACGTCGGGTTCGACCAGTACGACGTGGTGACGCAGCAGTTCACGTCGAACCACGTCACCGTGTCACCGGACGGGACCGGGCGATTCCGCCGCATCCCCTTCAGGTACGCCTGGCCCGCCGAGATGGACTTGATGGCGCGCATCGCCGGGATGCGCCTCAAGCACCGCTGGGCGGGCTGGGACCGCTCGGAACTCACCGCCGAGAGCACCGGGCACGTGTCGATCTGGGAGAAAGCCCCGGCCCCTCATCACCCACATGAGGCTCCTCCCCTGGGGTGAGCTCGCCCTCTCAACGCCTGGACCTCGGAACAGAGCGGCTCCGCGTGTAGTTCACTCATGTCGTGACTTCTCCACGAACGCAGTCCCGCGTGCGGGCGCCCGAGCTCGCCGGCGACGTCTGGCTCAACACCGGTGGTGCGCGGATCACGCTCGCCGGGTTGCGCGGCCGCGTCGTCCTGCTGGACTTCTGGACCAGCGGGTGCGTCAACTGCCTGCACGTGCTGGACGAGCTGCGCCCGCTGGAGGCCGAGTTCGCCGACGTCCTGGTGACCATCGGCGTGCATTCGCCCAAGTTCCTGCACGAGGGCGAGGCGGCCGCGATCGAGGCGGCGGTGCGGCGCTACGAGGTGCACCATCCGGTGCTCAACGATCCGCAGATGACCACCTGGTCGCAGTACGCGGTCAAGGCCTGGCCGACGCTGGTCGTCGTGGACCCCGAGGGTTACGTCGTGCACGTCGCCGCCGGTGAAGGACACGCCGAGGCGCTGCGCCGGGTGATCGGCGACCTCGTCGCGACCCACGAGGCCAAGGGCACGCTGCGCCGCGGCGGCAGCCCGTACGTCCCGGCCGAGGAGCAGCACACCGAACTGCGCTTCCCGAGCAAGGCCGTCACCACCGCCGAAGGCCGGATCCTGGTCGCCGACACCGGCAATCACTCCATCGTCGAGTTCGCCTCCGACGGCGAGACGATCATTCGCCGCTTCGGCAGCGGGGCCCGCGGCGCGCAGGACGGCCCCTTCGACCTGGCGACCTTCACCGAGCCGTCCGGGATCACGCTGCTGCCGTACGAGGTCGCCGAGCGCGCGGGCTACCACGCCGTCGTCGCCGACACGGCCGGCCACCGGCTGCGCGGAATCGACCTGATCACCGGCGAGGTCAGCACGGTCGCCGGCACCGGCCGCCAATGGCGCGACGGCGTCGACACCGGCAAGGCGCTCGACATCGACCTCACCAGTCCGTGGGACGTCGCCTGGTGGGGACCCGCGGGCGGCGTCGTGGTCGCCATGGCGGGCAACCACACGCTGAGCGTGTTCGAGCCGGTCTCGGGCAGCATCCGCCGCTTCGCCGGTACGACCGTCGAGGGCCTGCGAGACGGTGACGTCCACGAAGCGTTCTTCGCGCAGACGTCCGGTCTCACGCCCGACGGGCAAAGGCTGTGGATCGCGGACGCCGAGACGTCGGCGCTGCGTTGGATCCAGCCCGAGGGCGAGACGTTCACCGTGCACACCGCGGTCGGCGTCGACCTGTTCTCCTTCGGCCACGTCGACGGGCCCGCGGACAAGGCGCTCCTGCAGCATCCGCTCGGCCTCGCCGTGCTGCCCGGCGACACCATCGCGATCGCCGACACCTACAACGGCGCCATCCGCCGCTACGACCCGCTCACCCGCCGGGTGACCACGCTCGCGACCGGTCTCGCGGAGCCACAGGGCCTGCTGGTGCACGACGGCGAACTGCTGGTCGTCGAGTCGGCGGGCGGCCGGATCGGGCCGGTGCCGCTCGGCGAGCAGGCCGTGTCCGGGGACGCGCACGCCGTCCGCCGTCCGCCGTCCGTGCTGGCACCGGGTGAGCTGGAGTTCTCCGTCGTCTTCACCCCGCCTCCCGGCGAGAAACTCGACGACCGCTACGGCCCCTCGACGCGCCTGGAGATCAGCGCGTCGCCGCCGGAGTTGCTGGCCGACGGCGCGGGGGTGGGCACGGACCTGTTCCGCAAGCTCCGCTTCGCCGACGGAGTCACCGAAGGCGTTCTGCAGGTCGTCGCGCAGGCCGCGAGCTGTGACGACGGAGGCGAGCACCCCGCCTGCCGCATCACCCGGCAGGACTGGGGAGTACCCGTCCGGTTCGAAAAGGGTGGAGAAAGCGTGCTGAGCCTGGTCATGGCGGGGGATCCGGGAAAGTAGAGTCGTACTCGTGTCAGACGGGCCGAAACTCGAGATTCAAATGCTGCAGGACAGGGTGCTCGTGAAGCTGTCCCCCGAGGACGGCGAGCGCCGGAGCTCCGGCGGGATCGTCATCCCCGCCACGGCGCAGGTCGCGCGGCGGCTCTCGTGGGGTGATGTACTGGGCGTGGGCAACAGTGTGCGGAACGTCAAGACCGGCGACCGCGTGCTGTTCAACCCGGACGACCAGCACGAGGTCGAGATCCAGGGCGAGGGGCACCTGGTGATGCGGGAGCGGGACATCCACGCCGTGGCGACCGAACGGTCCGAACACGGCACGGGGCTTTACCTGTAGCTCCGGTCGCGGGAGGGGTGGTGAGAGTTGGCGCGCGATGATCACGACGAACCGGGCACCGACCTGTTCACCGACGAGCTCCTTCCTTCCCCGGAGACCGACGAAGACCTGGTAGACGAGCTTTTCGAGGGCGACAGGGTGGTGCACCCGCCGCCGACGCCCGCCTCGAAGTTCCGCAAGGGCCTCGGCAAGGCCTTCATGACCGCCGGGCTGCTCATGGGCCTGTTCGTGCTCGCGTACGCGGTGGACCTGATCGTCAGCGCCGGGGACGTCCCGCGCGGGGTCACCGTCGCGGGGATCGACGTCGGCGGCCTCACGCACAAGGACGCCGAGTCGAAGCTTCGCCGCGAGCTGGAGCCGAAGCTGATCGAGCCGGTGCGGATCCGCGCGGGAGACGTCCGCACGGTGCTGTACCCCACGTCTTCCGGCCTCGGGCTCGACTGGCCTCAGACGCTGGGCCGAGCCGGTCATCAGCCGTTGAGCCCGTACACGCGGGTGATGTCGTTCTTCACCAGCCGTGAGGTCGGCGTCGTCACCTGGACCGACGCGCCGAAGCTCGAAAGAGCCGTCACGGACCTCGCCGCCGCGAAGCTGAATCGTCCGCCGGTCGAGGGGAACATCGCCTTCCAGCCCGTCGCGGGCAGCGACGGCGGTGTCCTCCCGGTCGCGGTCGAACCGCGGTCCGGGCAGACGCTCGCCGACCCCAAGGCCGCGGTCACCGCGGTCACCGACGGCTGGCTGAGCGACGGCGGTGTCGAGCTGAAGGTGACCGTCGCGCCGGTGAAGGCGAATTCGCCGGGGGTGCACGCGGCGCTGGCCAAGATCGTCGTCCCGGCGGTGGCGAAACCGCTGGTCATCCGCGGCGAGGGCAAGGACGCGACGCTGAAACCGGACACGATCGCGGGCTCCTTCCAGTTCGCCGCCCGCGACGACGGCAACCTCGAAGTCCGCATCGACCAGGGCAAACTGCGGGCCGCGGCGCAGCCGCAGCTCAAGGAGACCGAGACCGACGGGGCGGACGCGCAGATCGTCTTCGTCGGCGACAGGCCCGCCGTCCAGCCGTCGAAGGACGCGCGGAAGGTCAACTGGGACCTCACGTTCACCGCGCTGACCACGGTGCTCGGGAAGAGCGACGAGCGGGAGCTGAAGGCGGTCTACGACGCCAGCAGTCCGGCCGTCAGCACCGACGCGGCGAACGTCCTCGGCATCAACGAGGTCATCGGCGAGTTCACCACGTCGGGTCTGAGCGGGCCGTCGATGACGAACACGCAGACGCTGGCCACCCGCGTCTCCGGCACCATCGTGAAGCCGAACGAGACGTTCAGCCTCAGCGCGCGGTCCGGGCCGAGGACGGCGGCCGCGGGTTATGTCCCCGCCCCGGCGAACGAGGACGGCACCGGTCCGGTCGTGGTCGGCGGCGGCGTCTCGCAGCTGGCGACGACGCTCTACAACGCCGCGTACCTGGCGGGGCTCGCCGACGGCGGGCATCTGGAGCACGACAACTACCTGGACCGCTATCCGGGCGCGCGCGACGTCAAGGCGATCAACAACGACGGTTCACCGGTCGAGATGCAGATCGTCAACGACGCCCCGACCGGGATCGCGATCCAGGTGATCCCCGCCAACGGTTCGGTGACCGTGCGGATCTGGGGCACGAAGCGCTTTTCGGTCCAGAGCGTCGGCGGCGAACGGCACTCCTACGTCCCCCAGCCGGTGCAGGTCGGCTCGGGCCCCGGGTGTGTGCCGGATCCCGGCGCCGCCGGTTTCAGCACCTCGGACACCCGCGTGCTCGTCGACGTCGTCACCGGCACGGAGGTCCGCCGGGAGACCCGCAACGCGACCTACTCGCCGCGGGTCACGATCCTCTGCACCTGAGCCTCACCGCAGCACCATGCAGCCGAGGGCCTCGAAGTCCGCGAGCCACGACGGCTCCCGGAGTTCCTTGTTCCACCGCAGATCCAGTTTGTCCAATTTGGACAGCCGGGCGATCGAATCCGGCAGCGTGGTGAGCCGGTTCTCGCGCAGGTCCAGCTGGCGCAATTCGCTCAGCTCGCCGAGGGAGTCCGGCAACGACGTCAGCCGGTTCTTCCGCAAATGTAGTTCGCGCAACGAGGAAAGCGTCCCCAGCGACTCCGGCAACGCGGTCAATCCGTTGCCGTACAAGCGAAGTTCGCGCAGTGAGGCCAGGCCGGACAGATCGTCCGGCAGCGTCGCGATCCGATTGTCCGTGCACCCCAGGTATTTCAGCCGACCGAGCGAGCACAGCGCGACGGGGAACTCGGTCAGCCGGTTGTCGCTCACGTAAAGGTATTCCGTCAGCCCGGAAAGCTCGCCGAGCTCGTCCGGCAGGGCGGTGAGTTCGTTGTGGCCCAGGTCCAGCGTGTGCAACTGCCGCAGGGCGCCGATCGACGGCGGGACGGAGGTCAGCCGGTTGGTGGCCAGATTCAGCACCCGGAGCCCGGAAAGCGACCAGAGCTCGTCGGGAACCGACGTCAGCCGGTTGTCGTACAGGTCCAGGTATTCGAGCGATGCCGGGAGGGGAATGCCGGACAGGGAGGTCAGCCCCTGGCCACTGAGTTCGAGTCGAGTGGTCACAGGGGCCGACCGTAGCCCTGGTCAGGTCATGGCGCGGTGCCCGCCGCCCTTGACCTTCGCGTAGATGGCGGCCGCGGCGATGACGCCGACGACGGCCGCGCCGACCTGGAAGGCGTGCCGGATCCAGTCGATGCCCGCGGTGTCGCGGACGCCGAACACGCCTGCCAGCCAGTTGCCGATGAAAGCGGCGATGATGCCGACCACGATCGTCAGCCACATCGGGATCTTCTGATCGCCGGACGCCAGCATCCGGCCGATGACGCCGAGGATCAGGCCCACCACGATCGTGGTGATGATGCCCCAAAGGCCACCCAACATGGTTCCTCCTTCGCTGGAGAATCGAGTTGGGCCCACCGTGACACCAAAATGGCCGTGTCGCGCCTCAAGACCCCTTACCGGGTGACACCCCGGCGTCCGTAGAGATTCGCCGCCAGGGTGACTCCGATGCCGGCGACGACGATCTGGGTGATGAGTTCGAGCCAGTCGAAGCCGTTGGTGTCCGCGTAGCCGAGACCGCGGGCGATCCAGGTGCCGATGAAGGCGGCGGCGATACCCACCACGATCGTCAGCCAGATCGGGATCGACTGCTTGCCGGGGGCGAAGAACCTACCGAGCACCCCGAGGATCAAACCGACCACGATCGCCGTGATGATGCCGGTGACTGTCATTGCGACTCCTTTGCCGAGGTCTCCGCCGAGGGGCGGACTCAGCACGGAAATTCCCCCGGGAAACCCCCTCGAAACCAGAAAGGCCCCCTCCCGCACCGGGAGAGGGCCTTTCTCACGAAATCGTTTAGAAAGCGGCCTCGGAGATGTCCATGAGGCTGTTGTCCGCGGCCTCGACGATCGCCCGGCGCGACGTCAGCTCCGGCAGCACGCTCTTCGCGAAGAACGACGCCACGGCGATCTTGCCCTCGTAGAACGGGGTGTCCTTCGCCGACGCGCCCGCGTCGAGCTTGCCGATGGCGACCTCGGCGTGCCTGATGAGCCGCCAGCCGATGAGCAGATCGCCGACCGACATCAGCAGGCGGACCGTGTGCTGGCCGACCTTGTTGATGTTCTGCGGGTCTTCCTGCGACGTGGTCAGGTAGCCGATCAGCGAGCCGAGCATGCCCTGGGTGTCTTCGAGCGCCTGCTTGAGCAGACCGCGCTCGTTCTTGAGTCGCCCGTTGCCGATCTCCGACTCGATGGTCTTCGTGATCTCCCCGGCGAGGTAGGCCAGCGAAGCGCCCTTGTCGCGGACGATCTTGCGGAAGAAGAAGTCCAGCGACTGGATGGCCGTGGTGCCTTCGTACAGCGAGTCGATCTTCGCGTCGCGGATGTACTGCTCGATCGGGTAGTCCTGCAGGAAGCCCGACCCGCCGAGGGTCTGCAGCGACTGCACGAGCTGCTCGGTCGCGCGCTCCGAGCCGACGCCCTTGACGATCGGCAGCAGCAGGTCGTTGACGCCGTGCGCGATCTTCTGGGAGGCCTCGTCGCCCTCGCCGGTCCACACCTGGTCCTGGAACGTCGCGGTGTAGAGGTACACCGAACGCAGGCCCTCGGCGTACGCCTTCTGCAGCATCAGCGAGCGGCGGACGTCCGGGTGGTGGGTGATCGTGACGCGCGGCGCCGTCTTGTTCAGCATGTTCGGCAGGTCGGCGCCCTGGACGCGCTCCTTGGCGTACTCGAGCGCGTTGAGGTAACCGGTCGACAGCGTCGCGATGGCCTTCGTGCCGACCATCATGCGGGCGTACTCGATGACCTGGAACATCTGCGCGATGCCGTCGTGCACCTCGCCGAGCAGCCAGCCCTTGGCGGGGGTGCCGTGCTGGCCGAAGGTCAGCTCGCAGGTGGTCGAGGCCTTGATGCCCATCTTGTGCTCGACGTTGGTGACGAAGGCGCCGTTGCGCTCGCCCAGCTCACCGGTCTTGCCGTCGAAGTGGAACTTCGGCACGAGGAACAGCGACAGGCCCTTGGTGCCGGCCTTGGTCTCGATGCCGGGGCCCTCGGGACGGGCCAGCACCAGGTGCATGATGTTCTCGACCATGTCGTTCTCGGCCGAGGTGATGAACCGCTTCACGCCGTCGATGTGCCAGGAGCCGTCCTCCTGCTTGACGGCCTTGGCGCGGCCCGCGCCGACGTCGGAACCGGCGTCGGGCTCGGTGAGCACCATCGTCGCGCCCCAGCCGCGATCGATCATGATCTGCGCCCAGTGCTTCTGCTCTTCGGTGCCGTTCTTGTCGACGATCCCGGCGAAGCTCGGGCCCGCCATGTACATGAACAGCGGCGCGTTGGCGCCGAGGATCAGCTCGGCCGCGGCCCACTGCACGGTCGGGGGCAGGCCGAAGCCGCCCAGTTCGTTCGGCAGGCCGAGCCGCCACCATTCGCCGTCCATCAGCGCCTGGTAGCTCTTCTTGAACGACTCGGGGATCTTCACCGAGAAGGTCTTCGGGTCGTACACCGGCGGGTTGCGGTCCGCGTCGGCGTACGAGTCGGCGAGGGGACCGGAAGCGAGCTTGTTCAGCTCGGTCAGCACGCCGCGCGCGGTCTCCTCGTCGGATTCCGCGAGGACGCCCTTGCCGAGGCGGTCCTGTACGCCGAGGACCTCGAAGAGGTTGAACTCCAGGTCTCGGACGTTGCTCTTGTAGTGGCCCATTTCGTCACTCCAATGTGTTCGGCTCCCCGGCCGGGCACACGTCCCCTACTCGCCGGTAACTTCAGGATATTACCTGTGGGTAACCGGCGGCAAGTGAATGGCCACTGTTGTGATGTGTAAATCAGCAATACAGGGGGTCTCAGCGGGGTGACGGCGCGATCGAAGGGGCGGGCGTGGCGTCCGCCGGATTGTGCGCGTCATCCGGATGCGTGACCAGGATGCCGGACCGGAAGGCGATGGTGACCGCGTGTGTCCGGTCGCGGGCGGAAAGCTTGCGCAGGATGCTCTTGACGTGCGTCCGCACGGTTTCCACGGACAGGAACAGGATTTTTGCGATCCCGGAGTTCTCCAGCCCCTCGGCGACCAACTGAAGGACCTGGTACTCGCGGCGGGACAGCGGCATCAGGCCGCGCGCGGTCGCGGGTTTGGGCGCGTCGCCCGGTTTCGGGAGGACGGGCTGGCGCTTCGGTCGCGCCGTCAACGCGGCCAACGTCGGGTCGATGTAGCGGCGGTCACTGTGCGCGCGCCGGATCGCCTCGGTCAGATGCCGCCCGTCGGTCGCCCGCGGCACGATCGCGTGCACCCCGGCCGCGATGGCCGCGGCGAGGTACTGCTGCGTGCGGTTGGTGTCCCTGACCAGCGTGATGATGACCAGCGCCGGATCGCCGTTGCTGAGCAGCCGGGACAGGTGGCAGTTCGGGTCGAGCGCCGAATCCAGCACGATCACGTCCGGTTTGAGCTGCTCGCACAACTGGAGCGCGGCGTGATGGCTGTTCGCGTGCCCGAGCCACTGCAGCCCCGGCGTGCGGTGGACCAGCGAACTCAGGCCCTCGCAGAAGATCGGGATCGGATCGACGGCGGCCACGCCGAGGCCTCGTCCGCCTGGTGGCAGTCCGCCAGGCCTCCCGGCCTGCGTTCGGTTCGGCTCGATGCTTCGCGTCACGGACCCCTCCGTTTTCCTGCCCGTCATCCCCGGACGAGAGGACATGACGTCCATTCGGCGCCCACGGCCCCCCGGCGTGGTCACCCTCGTCAACCGGTCCCCCCTGCGGGACCGGACGGAAATAACACCTCGTAACTATTACGAGTCAGTAGGTCGGCGGACGTGACGCGGTATCCCCCTCATAGATGTATCGCATCGTCGCAGCAAACTCTGCGTATCTGCTGGTTGTGGATCTCTGGCTCGAATGAGCGCGCCGGCGGGAGAACTTGGCGCGTTCACTACTCAGAGTGGACTTCGGCGCGGAGCCGGCCGAACTCGTCCCCGAGCGCCGCGGGTGTCCAATGCGCGTTCAGCCCGCTCGGATTCGGCAGAACCCAGACGTTGGTGTCACCGATCCCGCTCTCCTGCGGGCCGACCTTCGCCTTCGGCAGGCCGAAGGCGGTCCGGAAGGCCGTGATCCCGACCACGGCGAGCCAGCGTGGCCGGTATTCGGCGACCCTCGCGGTGAGGAGCCGTCCGCCTTCGAGGAATTCGTCCTTCGTCAGCTCGTCGGCTCGCGCCGTCGTCCGCGCGACGACGTTCGTGATGCCGAGGCCGAGTTCGAGCAGCTCGTCCTGCTCGCCGGGGTCGAACAGGCGCGGGGTGAAACCGCCGCGATGCAGCGCGGGCCAGAACCGGTTCCCGGGCCTGGCGAAGTGCAGGCCGAGCGCGCCGGAGTAGAGGCCGGGGTTGATCCCGCAGAACAGCACGTCCAGGCCCGGCGCGATGACGTCGTCGATGGTCTTGCCGTACGCGGCGGCCAGTTCGTCCTTGGTCGGTTTTGTCCTCACGGAGCCAGTTTCCGGCACGCTGGCGGGTATGGATCAGGGGGCGTTCACGGCCGATGGCTGTCCTGTCGAGGTGTACCGGCTGTTGCCGCCCGGCGACGAGCCCGGGATCGTGCACGCGGCGGTCCCGGAGGGCGCTTCGATCCTGGAGCTCGGCAGCGGTGTCGGGCGGGTCACGCACGCACTACTGGAACTGGGGCATCCGGTGGTCGCGGTGGACGAATCGCCGGAGATGCTCGCCCACGTCCGCACCGAGTCGGTCTGCTCGAAGATCGAGGATCTGCGGCTCGGCCGGGTCTTCGACGTGGTCCTGCTGGGCAGTCATCTGGTCAACACCGCCGCGGACGCCGACCGCGAGGCCTTCTTGACCACCGCTCGCGCGCATGTCGCACCCGGCGGGCGAGTGCTGGTCGAATGGCATCCGCCGGAGTGGTTCGACTCGGTCCGGGACGGCAGGGGCGGGCGCCTCGGGGAGGTCGATGTCCGGCTCGACGAGGTCGTCCGCGACGGCGACCTGCTCTCGGCTGTCGTCCGGTACTCGGCCGGGGAGCACTGGTGGAACCAGCCGTTCACCTGCCGACGGCTGGGTCTGTCGGCGCTGCACGCCGCCCTGGCCGGGGCCGGGCTGGCTTTCGAACGCTGGTGCGCCGACGACCGGACTTGGTTCTCGGCCATCCCGGCGTGATCCGCGACACCCACTTTCGTCGCAAGGGGTGGCCAACTCAGCACGACATGCGTACTGTTTGTGATCTCGCACACAAGGTCGTCTTCGAGGAGGAGTTTTGCAGCTTTCGCTCATCCTCGGCCTGGTCGCGTTGATCTTCGTGGTGGCCACCGTGCTGGTGGTCGCGGAAGACCGGCGGGCCGCGCGGCGCGCGGCCCAGCGACGGCAGGCGAGACTAGCGAACCTGGGCGAGGTCGATCCGCTCGCTGCGCACCGGCTGCGTCAATGAGCCCTCGGCGGTAGCAAGTACGTCGGGCTGAAGCTCGACCGTTGAAGGAACAGGCTTCCGCACGAGGCTGAGCAGCAGGGCTCCGGCGATCCAGCCGAGCATCGCGCCACCCGTGTTGTTGAGCAGGTCGTCGACGTCGAAGATCCGGTAGACGTGGGGCGCGGTGCCGAAGTTCGCGGTCAGCTGCGTGATCTCGATCAGCAGCGAAGCGGCGAGACCGATCAGCGTCGTGCCGATCAGGCCGCGCTTCCACAGCGTCCTGGCGAAGAACCCGAGCGGGACGAACAGCAGCACGTTCATGGTGGCCTGCTGGAAGGTCTGGGTGGTGAACCAGTCGGCCATCGGCAGCCCGTGCTTGAGTAGTTCGGTGTGGATGTCGGTGATCCACTGGAACGGATGCAGCTGCACGGTCTGGCTCGGTCGTTTGACGCCGGGCCCGGGCAGCGGCAGGAAGGTCACCGCCAGGGTCATCGTGGCGTAGAGCAGCACGGCGGCCATGGTCAGGACGGGACGAAGGCGCACCCGGCCGCGCGAGTGCAGGACGATCAGCTGCGGGATCAGCACCGTCGCCCAGAGCGCGAAGAAGCCGATCAAGCCGTACTGCAGGGCGGTGACCTGTGCGTTCGTCATGACAGTGACGTTATGGATCTCGGGGGTCCCGACACTTCGGTCGAAGGGCCGCGGCGGCCGGGGCCGGATCGGCCAAGTGGCCGACCTTGATCTTGGCCGATCGGCGATATTCATTCCCCAGGGCGACGGTGGACGTGGGATTCTGCCCGGATGTTGCTCGTTCGACGGCTGACCTCCGAAGACCTCGACGTCTTCCGTGAGATCCGCCTGCGTGCCCTGACGGACACCCCCGAGAACTACGGCTCGATCGCCGCTGCCGAACGGGCCCAGCCCGACGAAGAGTGGCTCGCGAGGCTGGCCGGAGACGCCTGGTTCGCCGCTTTCGACGGCGGCCGTCCGGTCGGCCTGGTCGCCGGGCGGGCACGCGAAGACGGCTGGATCCTCTACTCGATGTGGGTCGCGCCCGACGCCCGCGGCCAAGGGCTGGGCTCGAAGCTGATGGGTGAGGTGCGGTCGGCCGCCGAGGACGACGGCGCCCGGGAGGTGTGGCTGCACGTCGCGGAGGACAACGACCGGGCGCGGCGGCTGTATCTGAAACTCGGGTTCATCGCGACGGGGGAACTGGAGCCGATGCCGAACGACGTCACCCGGAGGCGTGAGCGTCTTTTTTTACCTGTTACCGCCGGTAGCAGTAAATAGTCTAACCTCGCGGGATGGACAACGTCGTCTTCGACCGCGCGGGCAAGGGCGAGCCGCTGGTGCTGATCCACGGGGTCGGCCACCGGCGCCAGGCCTGGTCGCCCGTGCTCGGCCTGCTCACCCCGCACCGCGACGTCATCACCGTCGACCTGCCCGGCTTCGGCGAATCGGCACCGCACTCCGGCGGTTACGGCGTCGAAGCCGCTGTCGAGATGTTCGGGAAGTTCTTCCGCGAACTGGGCCTAGGCAAACCGCACGTCGCGGGCAACTCGCTCGGCGGGCTGCTCTCGCTCGCGCTCGGGGAAGCAGGTCTCGTCCGCAGTGTGACGGCGTTGTCCCCGGCAGGGCTGTGGACGCCGCGGCAGCAGCGGTACGCGCTGAGCATGCTGCGCACCCACCGCCTGCTCGCCGAGCGGATCCCCGAGCACACCGCGCGGCGCCTCGCCGCGACACCGGCGGGCCGGTCGGTGCTGACCGGGATGATCGTCGGCCGTCCGGACCGGCTCACCACGCAGGTCGTCATGGAGGACATCCGCGCGCTCGCGGGCTGCCCCGGCTTCCGGCCGACGCTGGAACAGGCCCGCGGCGGCTTTCGGTTCGCGGGCGTCGTCGAGGACGTCCCGGTGACCATCGCGTGGGCGCGGCACGACCGCATCCTCGCCCGCCCGAAGGCCGCC
Organism: Amycolatopsis sp. lyj-84; assembly: GCF_046549075.1. Classification (NCBI taxonomy): domain Bacteria; kingdom Bacillati; phylum Actinomycetota; class Actinomycetes; order Pseudonocardiales; family Pseudonocardiaceae; genus Amycolatopsis; species Amycolatopsis sp. lyj-84. The sequence goes on along the minus strand of NZ_JAJPWO010000002.1, from coordinate 715,642 downwards.
GAGCTGCGCCGGATCGCGCCGAAGGCGGAACTGCTGGTCCTTCCGGGCTGCGGGCACGTGCCGATGAACGACGAACCCGAGCTGGTGGCACGGGTGCTCCTGAACGGTTCACGTGACATGTGACGTTTGCTTATCGTCCTGCTTTTTCCTCTGGTGAAGGTCAGGTTCGCCAGGCAAACTCCTCCGCCGTGCGCCCCATAATGAAGCTTTCCACCAGGCTGGCCGTCATCACCGGTGCCGCGCTGACCGCGCTGGCCACCGTCGCCGCGCCCGCGTCCGCCGCGCCGGCCACCACCGACGTCCGGATCGTCACGTTCAACGATCTGCACGGCAACCTCGAACCGCCGTCCGGCTCCAGCGGCCGCGTCACGCTGCCCGGTGGCGCGACGGTCAACGCGGGCGGCGCCGCCTACCTCGCGACGCACCTGAAGCGCCTTCGCGGCGAAGCGCGCAACTCCGTCGTGCTTTCGGCCGGTGACAGCATCGGCGCGTCGCCGGTGATCTCGGCGTTGTTCCACGACGAGCCGACCGTCGAGCTGCTGAACCTGCTCGGTGTCGAGGCGTCCGTGGTGGGGAACCACGAATTCGACGAGGGCCTCAAGGAGCTCCGCCGGATCCAGAACGGCGGCTGCCACCCGACCGACGGCTGCCAGTTCAGGAAGTCCTTCAAGGGTGCGAACTTCCCGTTCCTCGGGTCCAACGTGTACTACGAGAACGGCTTCCCGGCGTTGCTGCCGTTCAGCATCGAGTTCTCCGGCGGCGTCCCGATCGGTGTCATCGGCGCGACGCTGAAGGACCTGCCGCAGGTCGTCACCCCGGAGGCGATCAAGGGTCTCAAGTTCGGCGAAGAGGTCCAGGCGATCGACCGCACCGCCAAGCTGCTCGACCTCTTCGGCGTCAAGGCGCAGGTCGTGCTGCTGCACCAGGGTGACAACTCCGAGACCGCCGGACCCGACGAGTGCAAGGTCAAGCCGGGTGCCGCGACCGCGATCGCGCAGAAGGTCTCGTCCAAAGTGGACGCGATCTTCACCGGGCACAGCCACCAGCAGTACAACTGCGTGATCAACGACCCCGCAGGCAACCCGCGCCCGGTGATCCAGGGCGCGTCGTTCGGGCGTCTCCTGTCCGTCGTGGACCTGAAGATCGACCGCCGCACCCGCGACGTCGTGCGCGGCGAGACCAAGGCGCACAACGAGATCGTCACCCGCGACGTCACGCCGGACGCCGACGTGCAGAAGCTGATCGACGAGGCCAAGGTCAAGGCCGCGCCGATCGCGAACAAGGCCGTCGGCACCATCACCGCGGACCTGGTCGCCAAGGGCGCGGCCTCCGGCGAGTCCCCGCTGGGCGATGTCATCGCCGATGCCCAGCTCGAGGCCACGCTGTCGAACGGCGCGCAGATCGCCATGACGAACCCGGGCGGTATCCGCACGGACTTCACCTACGCGTCCTCGCCCGCCGGTGAAGGCGACGGCGTGGTGACCTACGGCGAGGCGTTCGCCGTGCAGCCGTTCGCGAACATCATGCAGACGATCACGCTCACCGGGGCGAACCTGAAGAACGTGCTCGAGCAGCAGTGGCAGGCGAACGGGATCGTGCGGACCCTGCAGATCTCGAAGTCGCTGAAGTACTCGTTCTCGGCGTCGGCCGCCCAGGGTTCTCGCATCTCGAACCTGACGCTCGACGGCACGCCGATCGACCCGGCGGCGTCGTACCGCGTTTCGGTGAACAACTTCCTCGCCGCCGGCGGGGACGGCTTCACCGAGTTCACGCAGGGGACCAATCTGTCCGGTGGTCCGGTGGATCTGGACGCGCTGATCGCGTACTTCGCGGCGCACCCGGGCATCGCTCCGCCGCCCGCGGACCGGATCATCGCCCTGCCGTAACCCCTCCGCGCGTGCAATGAAGGGGACTTTCATGGCAAATTCTGCAAGGAAAGTCCCCTTCATTGCGTCCGATGCGGACGTTCGGGGGTGGTTTTGTCAGTGACCCAGGGCACAATGTCCGCCATGACGACCTGGGAAGAAGTCGTGGACCTGGCCGGCAGGCTGCCGGAGGTCGAGGAGTCGACGTCGTATCGCACGCCGTCGCTCAAGGTCGCGGGCAAGAACTTTGCCCGGCTGCGCACCGAGGCCGAGGGCGGGCTGATGCTGCTGTGCGAGCACGCGGAGAAGGAGGCCCTGCTGGCCTCCGGAGACCCCGCGTACTTCACCACACCGCATTACGACGGCTATGGCGCGATCCTCGTCGACCTCGAGAAGGTCGAGACGGCGCAATTGCGTGAGCTCATCGAGGAGGCCTGGCGGATGAAGGCACCCGCCAGGCTCACGAAAGGTCTGGACGACTAGCGGAGTTCCCCTTCGAGCAGGCTCATCAGGTACTCGTCGTGCCACTGGCCGTTCTGGCCGCGGAACGACTGCCGATGCCTGCCGTCCACCTGGAACCCGAGCTTCTTGTAGATGTGGATCGCGGCCTCGTTGTCGACGACGACCCACAGCGCGATCATGTGCAGCCGCATCATCTCGAAGCCGTAGCGGCAGAGCGTGCGCATGGCGTCGGTGCCGTAGCCGCCACCCCAGTGATCCTTCTCGCCGAGGTAGATGTCGAGTTCGGCGCGGCCCTGTTCCGGAGTGGCGTCCCGCAGGGAGGCGGTGCCGATCAGCGTGCCGACGGCGAGGCTCTCGATCGCGAAGTCCGCCTGCTCGTAGCTGTTGGGCTTCCGTTTGGCGAAGCGCTCGCGGATCTGGGCGAGCGATTCAGGATGGTCCGCCATCATCCAGCGCATGACCTCCGGGTCGTTGTTCCAGCGCCACAGCGTGTCCGCGTCCTCGGGCTCCAGCGGTCGCAGACGGATCAGTTCACCGGTCAGCATCGTCCATCCCCATCGGTATCGGACTTTCCAGACTATTGGGCGACCCCCTCGAGCAGCCACCGCTTTACGGGGACTTCTATGAGCACTCTGGCGCCGAACGGCTCGATCTCCCTCCCCGCCGCCCAACCGTCGTACTTCGCCGCGAGCGCCTCGAGAACGTCTTCGCGGAGATCCCCTCGATGGACGCGCGCCAGGCCTTCGGCGACCGCGGGGGCGTCGCCGTCTTCGAGGGCGAGGCTGACGCGCGGGTCGTTGTCGACGTTGCGCACCTTCACGTTCCGCTCGCCGCTGCCGATCCAGAAGACGCCGTCGAGATACACGAACCACACCGGCGTGACGTGCGGCGAACCGTCCCGTCGGAGGGTGCACAACCAGACGTTGCGCTCCCGCGCCAGGCGTTCGATAAGCGATTGATCACGTTTCACCTGGTCAGCCTGCCCGAAAGCTAGGGTGCCGGGCGTATGAAGGTCCACCAGTACTGCTACTTCGCCTTGAAGAGCGAAACCGTGTCCGCCGGGGAGATCACCGCGCGGCTCGGCATGGCGCCCGACGAGGCCCTGGTACTGGGTTCGCGGTCCGCGGAACACCGGTTACCGCGGATGCACACCTGGAAGGTGACGCATCGCGGTTCGGGACCGGTCGACGACCAGATAGAGAGCGTGATCGGCAGGCTCGCGCCGGTCCGCCCGGGCATCCGGAAGCTGGTGGACGAGGGGGTGAGCGCGGTGCTGCAGGTGGTGCGCTACTTCCATCACCGGGACGGTGACGAGGAATTCGGCTGGCACCTCTCGCCGGCCGTGCTCGCGTTCCTCACCGAAGCCGCCGCCGCGCTGGACGTCGACGAGTACGACCTCAGCGAATGATCCGCCGTTGCCCGTCGAACGAGGTCTCGCCATCTGGTGATCGACCTCGCCAAGCGAGAAGACTGCGAGGCGTGCGGATTCGAAGCCCTGGCCGAGGGGTACCGCCGGTACTTCGCTGAGCCGGTGCGCGGCGGGAACCCCGGAGATGGTGGGATGGTGCCCCACAGCCGGACAACCCCGTTGGGAGCCCAGCATGTCGAGCGAGAACTGGCCGATGCGTCAAGATCCGGAGTCGCCGGTCATCATCTCCCGGTCGCTGGTGGAGGACCCGTCGAACCTCGCGTTCGTCGTACTCGACGACGACGGTGACTGGTTCATCAGCGACGGCAACGAGTTCTCCGAGGACATGGAACTCAACCGCGACGCTTTCGGCGCGCTGCCCCTGAAGGACGCGGTCGACCTCATCCCCGAAATCGCCGCCCTGGCCGCCCTCCCCACCGGCATGGCCGCCGACTGGGACCCGGAACGGCGCGCGTGGCTGCTGAGCTCGGTCGCCGACTCGGATGACGACGACGAAGACCTCCTCGTGCGAGCCGCCCGCCTCGCCGCGTGGACGCACCCGGGCTCGCCGCTGGAAGAAGTCCAGGTGAGCACCGAACTCGCCGAGATCTCCACCGACCCCGCCGCCCCGGTCCGCGCCGTACGCCAGGTCGTGCGCGAGGCCGACGGCAGCTGGCTGCTCGTCGGCTTCCAGGTGCCGGAGGACGAAGATTTCGAGGTCGAAGCCCTGGAGATGGAGCACGCCGTCACGCTCTACCCGGACGTCGCCCTGGTCCTGAGCGCCGCGCCCGGCCAGGTCTACGACCGTCCGAGCGCCGACGCCCCATGGGAACTCGTCGAAGGCTAGACGCCGAAGTCGCAGTACATGACGTGCAGCCCGATGCGCCCCAGCGTCGGGTGCTCGAACGCGCCCGGCACCGTTCCGATGATCTCGAACCCGAGCCGCTCGTAGACCCGGATGCCGGCCGCGTTCGACTCGGCGACCGAGTTGAACTGCATCCCCGCGAAACCCTGTTCCCTGGCCCAGGCCAGGGCGTCCGCGCACAGCGCACCGCCGATCCCCTTGCCGCGAACGTCCTTGTCGACCATGAAACTGGCCGTCGACACATGCGATCCGGGCCCGGCGCGGTTCGGACTCATCTTGGCCGTGCCGAGCACCCTGCCGCCCTCGACCGCGACCACCGTCCGGCCCGGCGGCGTCTCGACCCAGGTCTTGCGAGCGTCTTCCTCGGTGAGATCCGGGTCGTAGGTGTACGTGTCCGCGGCGCGCACGACCTCGCGCACGATCGGCCACACCTGGCCCCAGTCGTCGTCGGTGAACCCCCGGATTTCCATGTCCCGCACGCTACCCGTAACAACCACTCCGCCTCGCCCGACTTTCTTCTGCGACCCGAGGAGTTCGGATGGCCGAGTACGAGATCGTCTGCACCGTCCAGACCGGTTGCACCGCCGGTGGCCACATCCTGGCCGTCGGCCGCGGCGGCGATGTGTTGCGGGTCGACGACGTCTACACGTCGATGGACAACGGCGATCGGTACTTCACCGACGCCGACGGCCGCAAAGCCTATGTACGGAAATGGGCATGCACCTGCGGTGTCGGCACGCTGAAGTCCGCGGCCGACGCGACCTTGCGGAACAACCTGGACAGTTTGCCGCTCTGCGGCTAAAAACCGTTCCGGCGGTTCTGAAACCACCGCCAGGCGAAGCCGGAGCCCAAGAGCAGTCCGGCGCCCGTCAAGCCCGCGCCGATCCAGATCTCCGTCGTGCCGGACTTCCGCTCGACCCGTGTTCCGGGCGGCAATTCAGCCGCGATCCCCTCGACCCTGCCCTGGATCGCACGCTGGTCGAAGACGCTCAGATCGCCGTCCTCCAGCAACGTCGTCAGCCAGCGGCGTACCTCGTCGTTCTGCTCACGAGAGAACCCGGGGAAGTCGATCGAGGACGTCCGGAACCCTCCAGGACCGATGCATCTCAGCGGCTCGCCCGAGGACGCGTCGAGGTACTGCCCGATCGTCTCGCATTCGTCGCCCGCCTTGGCGAAAACGACGGTGTACGGCCCCGGGCCACTGCCCGCGTTCAGGCCGACGAGGAGGAAGATCACGCCGACCATCAGGAGTGGGAGTATCAGCGACCCCGCCAGAAGGGGCAGCAAGGCCGCCGCGGTGCTGTCGCTCGATTTTCTCCGCACGGTGCAGAAGGTAGGTGGGGGCAGTGGGGAGGGGTCCCCAACCGAGCGTGCCGGGACCTTCTGGGAGCGGATGACGGGAATTGAACCCGCGTATCCAGTTCGGCAACCAGGGTGACCATGCTGCAAGGTGGCCCTGACCTGCTGACGGTGTCGCCTCGTGCAACCCATGCCCGTTGCAACCCCAGATATGAGGCCAAGGACACGGACAACAGTACGGGGCAAGGCACATCTTCCAACCCCGCGGGTGCTGCCGGTCGTTGTCATTGATCCGGCGTCAGGTGAGGAGCGCCACCGGGGTGGCTGCGCATTCAACGGCGGGAGGTCTCGAGTTTGTCGGACCTCCCGGGTAGGCTTTGGCGATCTTGCACGAGAGGAGTCGATGTGCCTAGCGCCTTCAAGGTCGCAGGTCTTTTCGCCGGCATCGGAGGCATTGAATTAGGCTTTCGTCAGGTGTTCGGCGACAGACTGGACACAGCGTTGCTGTGCGAGAATTGGGAGCCTGCCAAGAAGGTGCTTGCCGCCCAGTTCAGTGATGTTGATCTTCACTCCGACGTGAAGACGTTGAAGGATCTTCCTGGTCGCCTAGATCTCTTGGCAGCAGGGTTCCCGTGCACTGACCTGTCGCAGGCCGGGCGGACGGCGGGCATCAAGGGTGAGCAGTCAGGCCTTGTTGCGCACGTCTTCGAGATCCTTCGTCTGGCGAAACGACGTCGACGCAAGCTGCCTTGGTTGATGATCGAGAACGTGCCCAACATGCTTGCTCTGGATCGTGGGAAGGCGATGGCCTACCTCGTCCATGAGCTGGGCCAACTCGGTTACAGGTGGGCTTACCGCGTAGTTGATTCGCGCTTTACTGGTGTTCCTCAACGTCGGCGGCGAGTGGTCCTGTTGGCTTCGTGTGTCAACGATCCGCGCTCGGTCCTCTTCGCGGACGAAGGCGACATGCTGAATGAATCTCAGCTCGCTGACGACGCGTTTGGGTTCTACTGGACCGAGGGCAGGACAGGCGTGGGCTGGGCGCGTGACGCGGTTCCTACTCTGAAGGGCGGCTCAAGCCTCGGGATTCCATCTCCACCAGCCATTTGGCTGCCGAAAGCGGACAGTGGGGCGACATTTGTTGTGCCGACTGTTGAGGACAGTGAAGAACTGCAGGGGTTCAGTCGTGGTTGGACTTCTGCGGCGTCCGATGGTAAGCGGAACGGTCCTCGCTGGAAGCTGGTTGGAAACGCGGTCACAGTCGGCGTATCTAAATGGGTCGCCAGCAGGCTGGCGAGCCCAGGGGAATTCAATGTCGAGTCGACCCCGTGGACGCGAGAAGGTGCCTGGCCAACAGCGGCTTGGGGCGAAGATGATCGAGCATGGAAGGTCGAGCTGAGTGAATTCCCGCGACAGGATCCTTATCGGCACCTACTGGATGTGGTCGATCCCGCGCGCTGTACTCCACTGTCGCATCGCGCTGCCAGCGGGTTCTGGAGTCGCTTGCAGACAAGCAATCTGGGGCGTCATGCAGGGTTCCGTGAGGATATGGCGGAATACGTCGAGCGGACCAGCCCACTTCTCAAGTCGATCGCAGTTTGAGCAACTTCCTCGCCGGATGTCGCATCGTGGGCTAAGGTCGGTGCATTATGCACGGTCCTAATATTCTCGCTCGCTTCCTCACCGAGCCAGCCGAAAAGCAAGATAAGTACGGAAACCGATGGCAGTATCACCCTCAGTCGGATCGACACTCGAAGGTCGGGTGTTGGGGTGTCGCGCTCGACTTGCTGATGACCTCCTCGCTACTGCGCAGTCACGTCGAGGCGAAGAAGGTCGTGCTGGGCGTTAACCATGCCATGACGGACTACGCGACCGGCAGGAAAAAGAAACTCGACCTCGTCGTCGCCCGCCCTGCGGGACCGCCGTCGTCGAAGGAAAAGACGTTCGCAAGTCTCGCTCATCAATTTGGTATCGAACTCACAGACGAGGAGAATGCAGCGCTTGCGGCCTTGCCGGCGCTGTACATTGCGCCAGTCAGCTCCGTGCTAATCGCTGTCGAGGCCAAGGCTTGCATGACTGAGCACACAAAGGCGCTGCCGCGGCTCTATGACGAACTGAATTCATCACACCTGTGCATTCACGGAGCGTCGAAGCAGGCACTCGCAATCGGATACGTGCATGTCAACATGGCGTCGGATTTCATTTCTCCTGGACGTAACCATCATTCTCTGACAGCCGGTACCGTCGAGGTGACGACACACGATCAGCCAAGGGTGACGCAGCGCGTACTGGCCAAAGTTGCCGAAATCCCTCGGCGGTCAGCCTCGTCTGAAGTGGGATTTGACGGTGTCGGTGTGACAGTGGTGCGGTTGCATAACAATGGAACCACCGTAGATGTGGTCGACGACCCGCCCGCTCCGCAACCTGGAGACACTTTCCACTATGCCGACATGATCACCCGTATGGCGACGGGGTACGACGCGACATTCGCGAAAATTTAAGCTCGGGAAGGTGGGATTGGAGTGCGACGGGAGACGAAGAATCCAGCTTCTAGTTCGCCTACTGCCACTGCCCGCCTGAGCAGGCAGCCTCAGCGTGATACGGCGCTTGAGCTCGAAGTCCGCCGACATCTTCATTCCTCTGGCTACCGGTACCGTCTTCAGATCCCAGTCCCAGGTCGGCCGCGGCGGACGATTGATGTTTGTTTTCCGAGTCTTCGGGTCGCGGTCTTCCTGGACGGTTGTTTTTGGCACGGTTGCCCAGATCATGGAACCTCGCCCAAAAGTAATTCTCGTTGGTGGAGAGAAAAAATCGAAGCGAACCGAGTGCGAGACAACGACACCACAAAGCACTTGAATGACCTGGGTTGGGTTGTGGTGAGATACTGGGAGCATGATCTCCCCTCAGATATAGCCGGTCTAATAGGTCATACTGTCAACATGCGGAAGGCAGAACTAGGTCTCAAACCTCGATAAGGGGAGACCGCATCATTGATGGTGGTTAGTGGCTGCGCACGGGATGTGGGATGGGAGTAGCTGCCTGAGGGAGATTCTTGCGGTGATTTCTTGCTGCATCACCACTGGCGTATAGCTTTGATCCCTTAGCGTAGGAACGCGTAGATGTCATCATACCGTGCTTTAGAATGGCGAGGGTAGTTCTTGAGTTCGCTTGCTGCGATAGCTTCAGCTGGTGCCTAAATCTTTGGTTAGGTGCGGGTATCGCTGGAGGTGGTCGAGCCTCCCGTCGCGAGCTTATGTTCGGCAGCCGAAGGCGCAGCAGGAGTTCGGACGCGGATCCCCTGCTGACAGTCTGGTCTTGTCTCTTGTGTCACCTGAGAATCTTGGGTTAAGCCTGAGTGAGACGCGCTGTTCTTCACCGCTGAGCGAGCGGGAACGCGGTGCGTGGCCGAACTTCAGTTGGCGAACGAAATGGGTCGAGGTTGCGGAGCAGATGGGTTAAGGGCCGCATCTCCACTAACCGCTACACGCCAGGAACGTCTGGGGGAGAGAAGGCGGCACGTTGCCAAAGGCGTTATGGCTCAGACGGGGCACGACGGCATGAGGGCGGCGCTCACCTACCAGAGGGCGGCCAGTGAAGTCGACGCGTAGATCGTGGATCGGCCGCCCCCGCTCGTCGACCGCCACCGGAAGGGTGTGGCCCGTTAATGGCACGCGAGCACCGTTGCCCGGCCAAAGCGAAAGCCCCAGGTCCTAAGTGGACATCCACTGACCTGGGGCTTTCGCAGGAGAGCGGATGACGGGAATCGAACCCGCGTATTCAGCTTGGGAAGCTGATGTTCTACCATTGAACTACATCCGCAGTGCTCGGCCAGCATACATGGTCCGGATCTCTCCCTGCCAAGCCCCCGCCCACCTTGACGTCGCCACCTTCAAGTGACAACACTTGTTGTCTACATCGGAGGTGATCCGGATGGGCGAGAGGCTGCCTGACCCCGAGCTGTTCCGGCAAGGTGGGTTCCGGGTCGCGTCGAAGTTGTTCATCGAGGGCGACATCCGGGGCGACGAGCGCCAGGTGGCCCGGCTGCGGAAGTTCGCGCAGCGGGAGGACCCGGCGGCCGACGTGTTGGTTCCGTTGCTGCGAAACGGCGCCCAAGGACAGTTCGAGCAAGCACTGAAGCACGGCATCGACAGTGTCGAGGAGCCGCCGGAGGAGCTCGAAGCCTTCTTTCGCAACGTCGAGGCGATGCCGTACTGGGTCGACCAGGATCGCCTCGATCGCGGGGCGCGGGCGATCACGCGTGCCGGGTTGCTCGGCCTCTTCCCGCTCGGTGACGTTTCGCTGATGGGCGGGTATCTCGCGTCGCGCGCGACGAAGTCGCTCGTCGGCACCGGTGAGATCGAGTACAAGGCGGCGCAACGGCTCGTCGAGACGGCGACCTGGTGGATTCACGTGACCACGCCGGGCGCGCTGGTGTCCGGCGGGCGCGGGTACGAGTCCGCGTTGCGGGTGCGGGTGGTGCACGCGCACGTCCGCGCGGCCATGAATCGCCGCAAGGACTGGGATTACGCCGCCTGGGACAGGCCGGTCAACCAGGTCCAGACCGCGGGCACGCTCCTGCTCTTCTCTCTCGTCTACGTCTTCGGCACGCAGTTGCTCGGGCTCCGCTACAGCGACCGCGAGCGCGCCGACATCCTGCACCTTTGGCGTTACGTCGGTTGGCTGATGGGGGTCGACGAGGAACTCCTGCCCGCCGGCGAGGAAGACGCCTGGCGTCTGCTGTGGCTGCTCGCCACCACCGAGTTCATCCCCGACGACGACTCCAAGCGGCTCGCCGCGGCGCTCATGAAGTCCCATGCCGGGATCGGAGAGGGCCGGGGCGCGCTCGGCAAAGTCCTCGCCCACGTGTCGGTCGCGGGGCACGGGGCGATCAGCAGGCTTCTCCTCGGCAAGTCCAACGCCGACTTCCTGGAGCTGCCCGACGATCCGATCGCGCAGGCGGCCGTGGTCGCGGTGGCTGGAGTCAACTTCGCCGCCGAGACGGTCCGGCGGGTGGTGCCCGGGGCGACGGCCCTCCAGGAACTGATCGGAGCGGCCGGGCGGCGCCATTACCTCCGGCAGGTCACCAAGGTCTTCCGGCTCGACCCCACCTACGGCAGGCACATGAAGGCCGCTTGACTACGCTGATCGCGTGCTCCTCAGCGACCGTGACCTCCGTAAAGAGCTCGACGCCGGCCGTCTCGGCGTCGACCCGTTCGACCCGACGATGGTCCAGCCGTCGAGCATCGACGTGCGCCTCGACCGCTTCTTCCGCGTGTTCGACAACAGCAAGTACACGCATATCGACCCGCAGCTCCAGCAGGACGAGCTGACGTCGCTGGTCGAGAAGGAGGGCGAAGACCCCTTCGTACTCCACCCTGGCGAGTTCGTGCTCGGCTCCACGTACGAGACCGTCACGCTGGCCGACGACCTCGCCGGCCGTCTGGAGGGCAAGTCCTCCCTCGGTCGCCTCGGGCTGCTTACGCACTCCACCGCGGGCTTCATCGACCCCGGCTTCTCCGGCCACATCACGCTGGAGCTGTCCAACGTGGCCAACCTGCCGATCACGCTCTGGCCGGGGATGAAGATCGGCCAGCTCTGCATCTTCCGCTTGTCCAGCGCCGCGGAGTTCCCGTACGGCTCGAACGAGGCGGGCTCGCGCTACCAGGGGCAGCGCGGACCGACCCCGAGCCGCGCGTACAAGAACTTCCACCGCGTGGACACCTGGCGGTGATATCTGTCGAGCGCTGACGGAAACCCGCCGAAGGGGAGAAGCGAGTCAGCTCACCGGGGCTTCCCAGTCGATCCGGTGCTGCCACATGAAGGCGTTCGGATCCTCCTTCGGCGGGTTCTTGAACGCCCGCGCGATGAAGAAGTCCCGGATCACCCGTCCGACGGGCCCGACAGCCTTCGCGTCGCCGTTGCGCTTCCCGCGCTCGACGACGGCCTCGACGCGCTCTCGTCGTAGTCCTTCGTAGGCGGCGAGAGCCTTCGGGATCGAGGGCACGTCACGCAGGCAGCGCGCCAGCGTGACGGCGTCCTCGATGGCCATCGCGGCGCCTTGGCCCGCCGCCGGTGAGGTCGCGTGGGCGGCGTCGCCGATGATGACCATCCGGTCCGTCCGCCAGGTCGGCACGGTCGGGAAGTCGTAGGTCGCCCACGGCCGGTAGATCTCCCGCGTCGCGCGCACGATCTCGACGGCCGGGGTGCGGTCCACCGCGAGTTGCCGGATCAGGTCCTCGCGCCAGCCGGTCGTCGCGGTGAGGTCGGAGGCGGACGGCTCCTGCTTACGGGGGACGTTGGCGAACCACCAGACGCCGCCGTCCGGATGGACGACGTGCGCGAAGAACAGCCGTTTGCCGAAGGTCATGTGCATGACGCCGGGTTCGTCGTCCAGCCGCAGGCCCTCGGCCAGCCCGCCGGTGTTCAGCAACGGCACGTAGCGCGGCGAGGGCGCCCGCGGGTCGATGATTTCCCGCACTCGCGACCTGAGCCCGTCCGCGCCGACCAGCAGGTCGCCCTCGGACGACGAACCGTCCTCGAACGTCGCGAGCACGCCGGAAGCGGTCTCTCGCGCGTCTGCCAAACGTTTGCCGTAGCGGACTTCGATCCCGCGTCTCACCGCTTCGTCGCGAAGGGCGACGTACAGATCTGAGCGCAGCACGGTCTGGCTCGCGGTGCCGTCTTCCAGGCGCCCGCCGAGCGCGAAATCCGCCACCTCGCGCCCGTTCCCCAGGTGCATTTTGATCCGCGGCGTGTCGAACCCCAGGTCCTTGACCAGCTCTTTCAGGCCCAGCGGTGCCAGCGCGTCGAGGCCGTTCACCGCGAGCGTCAGGAACGCGCCGACGCCCTCGGCGGTCCGGTCGTACGCCTCGTGGATCACCGGCTCGTGACCCGTCTCGTGCAGTGCGATCGCCGTGATCGTGCCCGCGATACCCCCGCCGGCGACCAGTACCTTCGCCATATCGTTCACCCCATCGAATCTCTTAGAAACTAATTCGTTCTATCGAACTAAAGACTCCGCTAGACTGGCCGACGTGTCAAGCGAGCGGGCGGAACTGGTCGAGCGGATCCTCAACGGGTCGCGGGCGCTGTCCACCGAGACGGTCATGTTCCATACGGCGATCGCCGAGCGGAGCGGCCTTTCGGCGGTGGAGAGCAAGGTGGCCGACTACCTCGCCCGCTTCGGTCCACAGACGCCGAAGGCGCTTTCGCAGCTCTCGGGGCTCGCGCCGGCGTCGATCACCGCGCTCATCGACAGGCTCGAGAGCAAGGGGATCGTCGCGCGGAAGCCGCACCCCGAGGATCGGCGGAAGGTGCTCATCGAGATCGACGGGGCGATGATGGCCGGTGCCGCCCCGCTGTGGGATCACCTGGTGAAATCGGTCCGCGAGGCCTGCGAGAAGTACACGGACAGTGAGCTGGAGACGGTGATCCGGTTCCTGGGCGACGCCACGACGATCACGAACGAGTCCACGGGTTTGATCACTCAACGCAACCGTTGACCGGTATTACTACTTTCGGGGGTATTGCCGTAACCAGTTCGTGATAGTTTTCGGCCTCGTGTCCCCCAAGAGAGCAAGAAACCGGTTACTTCTTGTCACGCTCAGCTTTCTGCTCGGCGGAGTGATCGCCAGCGCGAGCTACCTGATGGTGACCGATCGGTTCCAGGGCACCGCGCTGAGCAACCTCTCGCTGAGCGTCCCCGACACCAAGGGCCGCTCCGGCGACGCGCTCGCGAAGCCTCCCGCCTACTTCGGCCAGACGACCGCTCCGGCGCCAGGCGACCCCGCGTCCGGTCAGCCCGCTCCGGCGCCGTCTTCGGAGGCTCCCACGACCTCCTCCGCCCCGCCCAGCTCGTCCTCCGCCGCGGCCGAGCCGCCCGCTCAGACTTCCGAGGCTCCGAAGCCCACCTCGAGCAAGGCTCCCGCGCCGCCCCGCTCGCAGGACAGTTCGCTCGCCGGTCAGGTCATCGACCTCGTCAACGCCGAGCGCGCCGACGCGGGCTGCTCGCCGGTGAGCAACGAGTCGCATCTCGCCGCGGCCGCGCAGGGACACAGTGACGACATGTCGGCCCGGAACTACTTCTCGCACACCACGCCTGAGGGCACCACATTCGACCAGCGCATCCGGGCCGCCGGCTACGACAAGCCCGGTGCGGAGAACATCGCCAAGGGACAGTCGAACGCCGCCAAGGTGATGGACGCCTGGATGAACTCCGAGGGCCACCGCGCGAACATCCTCAACTGCAAGCTGAAGAAGATCGGCGTCGGCGTCAACACCAAGGGCATGTACTGGACGCAGAACTTCGGCTACTGACCCTTGTCCCATCGTTCGGCGATGTCGCCGTAGCGGGCCAGAACCGCCGCGCGAAGCTCGGGATCCGTGCGCGGGACCGGTTCGATGAACACCTCGGTGATATCACCGAACGTCCGCGTCAGTTCGGCGGCCATCCGGACGCAGGCGCGTTCGACGTCCGCCGCGCCCAGCGCGTCGTCGAAGTCGACGCGAGCGCAGACGAGCACCTGGTCGGTGCCCATCAGCATGGTCTGCAGGTCGACGACGGCCTCGATCTCGGGCGCGCCCACCAGATGGTCCCGCACCGCGCGCACCAGCCTCGGATCCGCCTGCCTGCCGATCAGCAGGCCGCGGTTGGTGCGCCCGAGCACGTAGGCGACGAGCGCCAGCAGCACCCCGATCGCGATCGACGCCGCACCGTCCCAGACATGCGATCCGGTGAGCTGGTGCAGCCCGATCCCGGCGAACGCGAGCAGCAGGCCGATCAGCGCCGCCGAGTCCTCGAACAGGACGGTCTTCGGCGCCGGGTCGTCGATCATCCGCAGGTAGACCGAGATCTTCTGGCCCGCTTCGGCGGCGTCGCGCCGCACCTGCCGCACGGCTTGGAACCACGAGACGGATTCGAGGACGAAGGCGATCGCGAGGACGACGTAGCCGACGATCGGATCGGTCTGCTCGGTCGCTTCGCCGAACACCGTCGAGAAGCCTTCGTAGAGCGCGAACATCGCGCCGGAGGCGAAGATCGACACCGCCGCGAGCAGCGACCAGAAGTACCGTTCCTTGCCGTAGCCGAAGGGGTGGACGCGGTCCGCGGGGCGGTCCGAGCGTTTCAGCGCCGTCAGCAGGAGTACTTCGGTGATCGTGTCGGCCACCGAGTGCGCGGCTTCGGACAGCATCGCACCGGAGCCGGTGATGATCCCGGCGATCAGTTTCAGCACCGCGATGGCGAGGTTCACCCCACCCGCCAGCACTACGGTCAAGGTGCTTTCGTCGCCGGATTCTTCACTCACCTTGCGTAGCGTAGTGCGAGTGCGCCGATCTCACAGACGACGCAAACCCTGCAGCACGCGTTCCATCAAGGCGAGTGCCGGATGACCGTCGAATTCAGCTTGCGTTTCATGAACGGTAACCAAGCCGAGTTCGGCCATGTCACCCAAAAGGACCTTTGCAACGCCGAGTGGAACGCTTAGTGACGCGGCCACTTCCGCGACGGAAGTCGGACGGCGGCACAGTGATCGGACCGAATGGAATTCGACGCTGAACCCCGGAGCGCTCCAAGGTGCGTCGTTCCGGACGGAAATCATCGCTTCGATGGCGAAGTTCCGCTTGGACTGCGTGCGTCCGCCCGTGCGAACGTACGGGCGGACGCGCGTGCGTTGCCGTTCCTGCCGCGGCGGCCGCCGGGCGGCCGGGATGCTGGGGATGGTCGCTTCCTGCGCCATCCGGGCGAGTGCCGCGGCCGACGGGAGGCGGGCCATCGGGCGAAGGGTCGACGATCCCGGCGTCGCGAGGCGGTGTTCCTTGCGCTGACGGAGTTCGTGCCGGTTGCCCATTGATTTCCTCGCCCCTTTTTTTCAGACCCAGAGCCGTGCCGCCTAAAGAAACCTCGCAGACGACAACGGCAACGAGGAAACGCCAGCTTATCGTTGCCGTGTACCGCCGAACGGGTAACGGGACGGAATGGTCCGGACGGGATAAAACAAGAGGGAACATTCTCTCGCATTATGTGCGAGAGAATGTCCCCTCCGGCCTCGAGGTTCTACTTGTCTTCCTCCGAAGGCGGCGTTTCGCTGGCAGGCGCTTCGGCCTTCTCGTCGAGTTCAGCATCTGGGACGGCGTCCAAGGACGGCGCTCCCGCCGGGACCAGCTGCGGTTCCGGCTTGCGCTTGACGGCGGTCAGCAGCAGCTGCGCGACGTCGACGATCTCGACCTTTTCGCTCGCCTGGCCGTCGCTCTGCCGCGCGGTGAGGCCGTCATTGAGCATCACCTTGCAGAACGGGCAGCCGGTCGCGATCTTCGACGGCGCGGTGCCGAGCGCCTCGTCCACGCGCTCGACGTTGATCCGCTTGCCGATCTTCTCTTCCATCCACATCCGCGCGCCACCGGCGCCACAGCACATCGACCGGTCGCCGTGCCGCGGCATTTCCCGCAGGGTCGCGCCGGTGGCCCCGACGAGCTCGCGGGGAGCGTCGTAGACCTTGTTGTGGCGGCCCAGGTAGCACGGGTCGTGATAGGTGACGTCCTCGGCGACCGGGGCCACCGGGGTCAGGTGCTTTTCCCGCACCAGGCGGTTGAGCAGCTGCGTGTGGTGCACGACGTCGAACTGGCCGCCCAGTTCCGAGTACTCGTTCGCGAGGGTGTTGAAGCAGTGGGCACAGGTGACGACCACCTTGCGCGCCTTGCGTTCGCGACCCTCGAAGACCGAGTTCAGGATCTCGACGTTCTGCTGCGCCAGCATCTGGAACAGGAACTCGTTGCCCGCGCGGCGGGCCGGGTCACCGGTGCAGGACTCCTCCGAGCCGAGCACCGTGTACTTGACGCCCGCGATGTGCAGCAGCTCCGCGACGGCCCGCGTGGTCTTCTTCGCGCGGTCCTCGAAAGCGCCGGCGCAGCCGACCCAGAAGAGGTACTCGGCCTCGCCGAGGTCGCCGTCGAACACCGGCACCTCGAACTCCAGGTCCTCGGTCCAGGCGAGCCGGTCCTTGGCGTTCTGGCCCCACGGGTTGCCCTTGTTCTCCAGGTTCTTGAACATCCCGTTGAGCTCGCTGGGGAACGCGGACTCGATCATCACCTGGTAGCGGCGCATGTCGACGATGTGGTCGACGTGCTCGATGTCCACCGGGCACTGCTCGACGCAAGCGCCGCAGGAGGTGCAGGACCACAGCACCTCGGGGTCGATGATGCCGCCGTCGTCGCCGATGAGCGCCTTCTGGGACTCGGCGATCGCGAGGACGTCGATGCCCGCGTACATGTCGTCCCCGGACAAGCCGACCTCGTCGCCCGCCATGTCGCGCTTGCCGCCCGCGAGCAGGTACGGCGCCTTCGCGTAGGCGTGGTCGCGAAGCTGCGTGATGAGCAGCTTCGGCGAAAGCGGCTTGCCGGTGTTCCACGCGGGGCACTGCGACTGGCAGCGGCCGCATTCGGTACAGGTGGAGAAGTCCAGCCAGCCCTTCCAGCTGAAGTCTTCGACCTTGCCGACCCCGAAGGTGTCTTCGTCGGGGTCCGCTTCTTCGAGGTCGAGCACCTTGCCGTTGCTCATCATCGGCTTGAGCGCGCCGAGCGCGACGCCGCCGTCGGCCTCGCGCTTGAAGTAGATGTTGAAGAAGGCGCTGAACCGGTGCCAGGCGATACCCATGGTCATCGTGCGCGCGATGACGATGAGCCAGATCGTGGCGCTCATCAGCTTGACGAACGCGAACACCGAGACCAGGTTCGGGCTGGCGGGCAGCAGTTCACCGATCGGATGCGAGACGAACGCGGCCCAGACCGGGGTTTCGTGGACGTTCAGCGCGGACTTCGCGGCGCGGACTCCGATGATGCCGATGCCCTCGATGAGCACGACGGCTTCGATGAAGTACGCCCACTTGAAGTTGGAGCCCTGGAAGCGTGACTGCCTGTCGGCACGGCGCGGGTGGTTCTTCTGGCGGACCCAGATCAGCACCAGGATGCCGACGATCGTGCCGACGCCGAGCAGCTCCATGAGCAGCTGGAACAGCGACCAGTCGTCGAGGATGGGCCAGCCCCAGGTCGGGACGAACACTTCGCCGTACGCCTCGAACAGGGCGAGCGACCCGATGAGGAAGCCCCACATGACCAGCCAGTGCGCCGGGCCGACGCTCTTGACCTTGTTCATGCGGGTGTGCGCGGCGAATTCCTTGATCAAGGTCTTCATGCGCGGCATGAACGGGCCGTTGCGGGTCGAGTCCGGCTGACCGAGGCGGATCACCCGCACGAAGCGGGCGATGGTCGCGAAGAACATTCCCCAGGCGACGACGCCGAGCAGGACCGCGATCCCGCCGAGCGTCAGCTGTACAGCGCCCATCATCGGGTGCCTTTCGTCCGAGTGAAGCGTGTGGTGGTGGGGGCAGACTAATGCTTCTTACTGATGGGTAACCCACTGACCGCGCCCAAGTCCCACCGATGTGGTGTACGCCTCTCTTTGTTTTAAGACGATCGTCCAGGTAGTTTTTGTGACATGGGTGCATACCTTCTCCTCGCTTTCGCGATCGCCGCCGAGGTGACCGCCACGGTCTCGCTGAAGCTCTCGGAGGGCTTCAGCAAGCTGGGCCCGTCGATCCTCGTGGTGGCCGGATACGCCTTCGCGTTCGTCGCGCTCGCGTACGTTCTGAAGGCGGGCGTGCCGGTGAGCGTCGCCTACGCGATCTGGGCCGCGGCCGGTGTCGCGCTCGTGGCGGCCGTCGGCATCGTGTTCTTCGAGGAGCCGGTCAACTTCGCCGTGATCGCCGGGCTGGCGCTGGTGGTCGGCGGTGTCGTGTTGATCGAGGTAGGGAGCGCGCACTAAGTGAAGATCCAGGTCGACGGCCGGAAGGCCAGGGGCGAGAAGCGGCGCGAGGAGATCATCGCGGCCGCTCTGCGGGTGATCGAGCGGGACGGCGTCGCCGGGGTCACCCATCGGACGGTCGCCACCGAAGCGGGCGTGCCGACGGCTTCGACGACCTACCACTTCTCCAGCCTCGACGACCTGCTGATCGCGACCCTCATCTCGTGCGCGAGGGATATGGCGACCGAGGTCTACTGGATGATCGACAGGGCCCGTTCACGCGGCAGCCGCGGCGCGGAAGAGGTCGCCGGGCTGCTCGCCGAGGCGCTGGGCCCGCGGCGCGGGCGGACGATGGCCGAGTACGAGCTGTACCTGCTGGCCGCGCGCAAACCCGAGCTGCGGCCCGCCGCGCGGCGCTGGCTGGACGTGCTGACCTCGATGGTCCGGCACGACGACGAGGTCGCGTTCCGGGTGTTCCTCGCCGGTATCGACGGCCTCCTGATCCAGGGCCTCATCGACGACGAGCCGCCGTCCGCGGACGAGCTGCGGCCGGTGGTGGACTACCTGCTGAAACCTCGTTGACCTGCCGGGTAACTTGCGGATCATGAGGACTGTCGGTGCTTACGAACTGGACGACGACCCGGCTCGGGTGGACCTCGACGTGGTGTGGAAGTGCCTGTCCACCAGCGTCTACTGGGGCAAGTGGCGAGACCGCGAGCTGATCGAGAAGGTCTTTCGGAACGCGTGGCGCGTCGTCGGCGCGTACGAGGCTTCGACAGGCCGCCTGGTCGGCTTCGCGCGGGCGTTTTCGGACACCATCGGCAGCGCCTACCTGGCGGACGTCTTCGTCCTCGAGGACGCGCGCGGCGCGGGGCTCGGCAAGGAACTGGTCCGGGAGATGATCGACAACGGCCCGGGCGCGGAGTTCCGGTGGATGCTGCACACCGCCGACGCGCACGAGCTGTACCGGCCGTTCGGCTTCGGGGACCCGCCGGAGGGGCAGTACATGGAGCGGTCCCGGGCCAACGGGCAGGCCTAGCGCGACCCGCATCTCGTCCTGGCCCTGAGGATCTCCGGCTCGCCGGTCTCCGCGAAGCCATGGCGGTAGTAAAGGTCCCTTGCTCTCTCGTTGTGGTCGTAGACCCGGAGTCGCACGCTTTCGGCACCCGCGGAATCGGCCCACTCCAGGACCGTGGCCACCAGCGCGTCCCCGACACCGCGGCCACGTCCGGACGGGGCGACCCAGAGCGACAGAAGCTCGACAGCGCCGTCCTCGGGGGAGGTGGCCGAGACCATGCCCGCCGGGGTCGCGAGGACGTTGAAGGGGACATCGGTGAGTCGCGCACGCCAGCGCTCTTCCGGCGCGTTCTCCCAATGGGAGAGCGTCACACCGAAGACGTCGGGGTCGTGGCTCAGCGCCGCCAGGCGCAGGTCGCGCCAGTCGGTCCAATCGTCGGGCGTGAGGGTCCGAAGAGTGACCAAAGTCCGTGAAGGCCTCCTTCCCTACGCTCAGGGTAGGTAAGGAGGCCTTCACGGAAAAGCGGGTCAGCCCTTGTTCTCGTGCAGCGCCGTGAGTGACGCCCGGGCGATGGCGTGACTGAAGAGGTTGAAGCCGAGAAGAGCCGGCGTGGCGTCCTCGCCGACGTCCAGCTTTTCGACGTCGACAGCGTGCACCGCGAAGATGTACCGGTGCGGCCCGTGCCCGGGCGGCGGGGCGGCCCCGAGGAACTGCTTCACGCCGCCGTCCCCCTTCAGGGTGACGGCACCCGCCGGCAGGCCGGAGCCCGCCTCGTCGCCCGCGTTCGCCGCCAGCGCGTTCACCGAAGCGGGGATGTCGAACACCGCCCAGTGCCAGAATCCGCTCGCGGTGGGGGCGTCGGGGTCGTAGCAGGTGACGGCGAAGCTCTTGGTCTCGGCGGGGAAGCCGGTCCAGGACAGCTGCGGGGAACGATCTTCGCCGCCCGCGCCGAAGATCCCGGAGAGCTGGGGCGTCGGCAGGAAGCCGCCTTCTTCGATGTCGGTGCTGCTCAAGGTGAAGGCAGGCAGATCGGGCAGGAAATCGTACGGATCGGGTGCCTGCGGCATGCGTCCTCCTGATCGTGGAACCGATGACCCCGCCAGGTTATGACCCCGGCGACCCTGGCGCGGGCTCAGGGACGATTCCGGGGGTTACCCCTATGTCCAACCCGTCGCGCGCCCCTTAGCGTCGAGACAGACGAAAACCTGCTCTGGAGGGACTCAAGACCATGGCGCGCCCACTCCTCGCAATCGGAGGCATCGCCCTGATCGGCGTCGGCGTCCTCACCGGCCTCGGCTGGTGGTGGCCGTCCGACGCGTCGGCGACCACCGAACTGACCCAGTCGATCAAGAGCGTCCGCGTCGAGAACGACAGCGGGGCGCTCAAGATCCGCTCGGGCGGCGGCCAGGCCGTGGTCCGCCAGGACTTCTCCTACCGCTGGAACAAGCCCGGCGACGCCTACCGTGTGGAAGGCGACACCCTGGTCCTCGCCGGCTGCGGAGACCACTGCGAGGTCGACTACGACGTGACCGTCCCGGCGGGGGTCCCGGTCACCGGCCGGGTCGACTCCGGCGCGGTGGAGATCGCCGGGGTGTCCACTGTGGACATCCAGGTCGACTCGGGACGGGTCGAGGTACGCGACGTACCCGGCACCGTGAAGGTCCAGGCCGACTCGGGCCGCGTCGAACTGAAGAACATCGGGCAGGACGTCGACATCCACGCGAGTTCCGGCGCCATCAAGGGCGAGCGGCTCGGCGGGAATGTGAAGGCCAACGCCAACAGCGGCCGTATCGAACTCGAACTGGTCAAGGGCGCGGACGTCACCGCGCGGACCGACAGCGGTTCGATCGAGGTCAAGGTGCCCTCCGGCGACTACAACGTCACCGGCACCACCGACAGCGGCAGTCGCGACATCGACGTGAACCAGTCGGGTTCGGCCCAGCACAAGCTCGATCTCACCACGGACAGCGGAAGCGTCTCGGTCAAAGCGGCCTGACGCACTTATCGGGGGAACACTTTCTCATGGTCAACAAAGCTCTGTTCACCAAAGAGCGGCGCGTCCTCGGCGCGCTCGCTCTCGGCGCGCTGGTGGCCTTCGGAGTCGTCGGCTGCACGGGCGAAGGCCGGGAGACGCTGAGCGACGGGACGCCGGTCACCGAGCAGATCACCGCGATCCGGGTCGACGTCCCGGTCGGCGGGCTCAAGCTCCGGGTCGAGGACGGCGCACCGGTCTCGCTGCACCGCGAAGTCACTTACACCGGCCGGAATCCCGGCAAGACGCACAGTGTCGAGAACGGCACGCTGGTTCTCGGCGGGTGCAGCCAATGCGGCGTGGACTACGAGGTCGTGGTCCCGCGTGAGCTCGCGATCTCCGGGTCCATCGGCACCGGCAAGATCACGCTCGCCCGCGCCGCCGCGGTGGACCTCCGGGGTGACACCGGGGATCTCGAGGTCCTGAACTCGACCGGGCCGGTGAAAATCGTCACCGGCACCGGGGACATCAAGGTCGGGCTGACCAAACCGGGCGCGGTCACCGCGAGCGCGGACACCGGGCAGGTCACCGTCACGGTTCCCGACGGCGCGTACCGCATCAACGCCAGCTCGGAGACCGGCAAGGTCGAGACCGTCGGCGTGCGGCAGGACCAGGCCTCGGCGAACGTGCTGGACCTCAAGTCCGGCACCGGCACGGTCACGGTGCGGCCCGTATGAGGACGAAGGCACTCGCCGCCGTCACGGCGCTGACCCTCCTGCCGCTGTCCGCGCTGCCTGCGTCCGCCACGCCCCGGCTCGACTGGAAACCGTGCGCGACCGAGTACGCGCCGACGCTGGAATGCGCGAACCTCCAGGTGAACGGGACGATCTCGATCGCGCTGGCGAAACTGCCCGCCACCGATCCCGCGCGCCGGGTCGGTTCGCTGCTGACGAATCCGGGTGGTCCCGGCGGCGCCGGGGTCACCGTGCTCAAGTACGGCGGCCGCGGTTTCGCGCTGGACAAGCCGGAAACGGCCGAGCTGCGGCAGCGGTTCGACGTCATCGGGTTCGACCCGCGCGGCGTCGGCGACAGCAGGCCCGCGGTCACCTGCGCGCCCACGCTGCACGACCCGGCGATCGGCCGGTTCCCGAAGAGCCGCGCGGACTACGACAAGTTCATCGCGCACAACCGCGCTTCGGGCGCGGAGTGTCTCAAGAGGACGGGACCCGTACTGTCCCAAGTGGACACTTGGCACGCGGCCGACGACATCGAGTCGATCCGGGTCGCCTTGGGTGAGCCGAAGATCAGCTGGCTCGGCGTCTCCTACGGTTCCGAACTCGGCGCCGTGTACGCGGAGAAGTACCCGAAGCGAGTCCGCACGATGGTGCTCGACGGCGCCATCGACCATTCCCTGCCGACGAAGAAGGCGATCCTCGACGAGGCCATCGCGACCGAAAGCGCGCTCGGCGACTTCGCGAAGTGGTGCCCGACCTCGGACGAGTGCGCGCTTCGCGGCAAGGACGTCCTCGCCACCTACGACACGCTCATGGCGACGCCCGGCGGTGTCCCGGCGAGTGAGCTCGGGCGGAACGTGACCGCCGAGGAAATGGCGTCCGGTGTCTACGGCGCGCTCATCCTGCCGGCGTTCTGGCCGGAACTGAGCAAGGCGATCTCGGCCGCGACGGCGGAGAAGCCGGACGCGACCGGGCTGGCGCCGTACTCGCAGCTGGACCCGTCCTACGGCGCGTACCGCGCGATCGGCTGCCACGACTTCGGCCCGGCCTTCACCTCCTACGCCGACATGCGCGTCATGCAGGGGCTGGTGAAGACCCTCGCCCCGCACAGCTGGCGCTACTCGGAGTTCTGGGACATCACGAGCGGCTGCGCGGGCTGGCCCGTCGCCCCGGCGTATCCGCCCCAGCCGCAGAAGGTGCGGGGCGCGGCGCCGATCCTCGTGGTCGGCGGCGAACACGATCCGGCGACGCCACTGGCCTGGGCCCGGGGGCTCGCGAAGAACATCGAGAACTCGACGTTGCTGGTCGACGCCGGATACGGGCACACGGGGCTGCTCAACTCGGCCTGCGTGCGCACCGAAGAGGTGAAATACCTGGTGAGCGGGGTCACACCCGCTCCGGGCAAGGTCTGCCGGTAGTCCGGGAACAAGACGCCCCGGCCGCTCGTTGAGCCGGATACAAGGTTGAGTGCAGTCGGCTCAAGTCCGGCTTGACGGAAACCCCACGATCCCGATAGAACTTGCGTGACGCCCACTCAACATGGGGGCGAACGTGCAGGTCACGAATAGCAGGAGGAACACACCATGGCGCGAGCGGTCGGCATCGACCTCGGCACGACCAACTCGGTCGTCGCTGTCCTTGAGGGCGGCGAGCCGACGGTCATCGCCAACTCGGAAGGTTCACGCACCACCCCGTCCATCGTCGCCTTCGCCAAGAACGGCGAAGTGCTGACCGGTCAGCCGGCGAAGAACCAGGCCGTGACGAACGTCGACCGCACCATCCGGTCGGTCAAGCGGCACGTCGGTACCGACTGGAAGACCGAGATCGACGGCAAGGCGTACACCTCGCAGGAGATCAGCGCCCGGGTGCTGATGAAGCTCAAGCGCGACGCCGAGGCGTACCTGGGCGAGACCATCACCGACGCGGTCATCACCGTCCCCGCCTACTTCGAGGACGCGCAGCGGCAGGCCACGAAGGAGGCCGGGCAGATCGCCGGCCTGAACGTGCTCCGCATCGTCAACGAGCCCACCGCGGCGGCGCTGGCGTACGGCCTGGACAAGGGCGAGAAGGAACAGACCATCCTGGTCTTCGACCTCGGTGGCGGTACGTTCGACGTCTCGCTGCTGGAGATCGGCGAGGGTGTCGTCGAGGTCCGCGCGACCTCCGGTGACAACCACCTCGGTGGTGACGACTGGGACGAGCGCATCGTCACCTGGCTGGTCGACAAGTTCAAGGCCTCCAGCGGCATCGACCTCACCAAGGACAAGATGGCGCTCCAGCGCATCCGTGAGGCCGCCGAGAAGGCGAAGATCGAGCTGTCCAGCTCGAACTCCGCGGGCATCAACCTGCCGTACATCACCGTGGACGCGGACAAGAACCCGCTGTTCCTCGACGAGCAGCTTTCCCGCGCCGAGTTCCAGAAGATCACCTCGGACCTGCTCGAGCGCACCCGCAAGCCGTTCAACAACGTCATCCGTGACGCGGGTGTCGCCGTCGGCGACATCGACCACGTCGTGCTCGTGGGTGGTTCCACCCGCATGCCCGCCGTGTCGGACCTGGTCAAGGAGCTGACCGGCGGCCGCGAGCCCAACAAGGGCGTGAACCCGGACGAGGTCGTCGCCGTCGGCGCCGCACTGCAGGCCGGTGTGCTCAAGGGTGAGGTCAAGGACGTCCTGCTGCTCGACGTGACCCCGCTTTCGCTGGGCATCGAGACCAAGGGCGGTGTGTTCACCAAGCTCATCGAGCGCAACACCACGATCCCGACCAAGCGTTCGGAGATCTTCTCCACCGCGGACGACAACCAGCCGTCGGTGCAGATCCAGGTGTTCCAGGGTGAGCGCGAGATCGCGGCGCACAACAAGAAGCTCGGCATGTTCGAGCTGACCGGTCTCCCGCCCGCCCCGCGTGGCGTGCCGCAGATCGAGGTCACCTTCGACATCGACGCCAACGGCATCGTGCACGTCCTCGCGAAGGACCTCGGCACGAACAAGGAGCAGTCGATGACGATCACCGGTGGCTCCGCGCTGCCGAAGGACGACATCGAGCGCATGGTCAAGGACGCCGAGGCGCACGCCGAAGAGGACAAGCAGCGCCGCGAGGAAGCGGAGACCCGCAACCAGGCGGAGACCCTCGTCTACCAGACGGAGAAGTTCGTCAAGGACAACGAGGACAAGCTGCCCGAGGAGCTCAAGGGCAAGGTGAAGTCCGCGATCGACGAGGCCAACGAGTCGCTCAAGGGCACCGACTCGGCGAAGATCCGCGAGTCCATCGAGAAGCTGAACACCGCTTCGCAGGAGCTCGGCACGGCGCTCTACGCCAACGCGGCGGGCAACGCCGCCGATGGTGCCGCCGCCGGTGAAGGCGCGGCCGGGACCGCGGGCGCGGGCACCGGTTCGCAGGCCAAGGCCGACGACGTCGTCGACGCCGAGATCGTCGAAGAGGACGAGAAGGACAAGAAGTGACGGGACGCTACGACGAAACCGAGGGCCGGGGCCCGGAGGAACCGGTGGTCGTGCGGGACCGTCGGCGGATCGATCCGCTGACCGGTGAAGTCCGTTCGGCTGCCCCGGCTGCCGAACCGCAGGACGGTCCGAAGCACGCAGCCCCGGCTGAAGACACCGTGGAGCCGCTGGAGTCCGCGCCGGAGCCCCCCGTGACCCACGCGGGGCCCGGCCTCGGGGACTCCATTGTGGACGATTCGGTGGCGGTGGCCACCGGTCTGGAGAAGGAGCTGGCGGAGCGCACCGCCGACCTCCAGCGTCTCCAGGCGGAGTACGCCAACTACCGCAAGCGCGTGGATCGCGACCGCGAACAGGTCGTCACCGGCGCGAAGGCGTCGGTCGTCAACGACCTGCTCCCGCTGCTCGACGACCTCGAGCGCGCGGAGCAGCACGGCGATCTGACCGGTGCCTTCAAGGCGGTCGGCGAGAAGCTGGTCGGGAGCCTGCAGCGGTCGGGTCTCGAACCGTTCGGTACCGAG
This sequence comes from Amycolatopsis sp. lyj-84, assembly GCF_046549075.1. Classification (NCBI taxonomy): domain Bacteria; kingdom Bacillati; phylum Actinomycetota; class Actinomycetes; order Pseudonocardiales; family Pseudonocardiaceae; genus Amycolatopsis; species Amycolatopsis sp. lyj-84. Next base: position 689,244 of record NZ_JAJPWO010000002.1, on the reverse strand, counting down.
GGCGAAGCCTTCGACCCGAGCGTGCACGAGGCCGTGCAGCACAGCACGTCACCGGACGTCGCGGGCCCGACGGTCACCACGGTCATGCGCCGCGGTTACCGCTTCGGCGAGCGTGTGCTGCGCGCGGCGCTGGTCGGGGTCACCGACCACGAGCCGGGTGCCGCCGGAGCACCGGCGGCGCAGGCCGCCCCGGTGGACCCGCCCGTCGGCGGCGAGCTGCCGCTCGAGGGCGAGCTCTTCGATGAGAACGACCGCTGATCGGCGATACGGCGTGAAAGGAGGAGACGTTCGGTGAGTGCACGGGAATGGATCGGTAAGGACTTCTACCGTGAGCTGGGCGTCTCCTCCGACGCCACCGCGGACGAGATCAAAAAGGCCTATCGCAAGCTGGCCAAGGAGAACCACCCCGACGCCAACGCGGGCAACGCGGAGGCGGAGAAGAAGTTCAAGGCGGTCTCCGAGGCGTACGGCGTCCTGTCCGACACGGCCAAGCGCAAGGAGTACGACGAGGCACGCCGCCTCTTCGGCTCCGGCGGTCCCGGTGGTTTCGGCTTCCCGGGTGGCGGCGGTGGCGCCGGCGGTTTCGACGTCGGCGACATCTTCGGTCAGGCGGGTGGCCAGCAGCAGGCCGGTTTCGGCGGGCTCGGCGACATCCTCGGCGGTCTCTTCGGCCGCCGCGGTGCCGCGGCCGGTGCCACGGCGAACCGGCCGCAGCGCGGCGCGGACGTCGAGACCGACGTCCGGATCGACTTCACCGAAGCGGTCAAGGGCGCGACCCTGCCGCTGAGGCTGTCGAGCCCGGCGACCTGTTCCACCTGCGGCGGGAACGGCGCGAAGCCGGGGACCTCCCCGAGGACGTGTTCGACCTGTCAGGGCAGCGGACTGGTCAGCCGGAGCCAGGGCGCGTTCGCGTTCTCCGAGCCGTGCCGCGACTGCCGCGGCCGCGGCACGATCATCGACGACCCCTGTCCGGAATGCGCGGGCGAGGGCGTTTCCACCCGCACCCGCACCCTGACCGTGCGGATCCCGCCGGGCGTCGCCGACGACCAGCGGATCCGGCTGGCGGGCCAGGGCGAACCGGGCCGGGGTGGCGCGCAGGCGGGCGATCTGTACGTCCGCGTGCACGTCGCACCGCACGCGGTGTTCGGGCGGCAGGACCTCGACCTGACGATCTCCGTGCCGGTGTCCTTCGCGGAACTGGCCCTCGGCGGCACGATCACCGTGCCGACGCTCGAGGGCAAGGTCTCGCTGAAGGTGCCGCAAGGCACGGCGAGCGGTCGCGTGCTTCGCGTGCGCGGCAAGGGAATCGCCAAACGGGACGGCGCGCAGGGCGACCTGCTGGTCACCCTGCAGGCGGCCATCCCGGCCAAGTTGGACGACAAGGCCCGTGAGGCCCTCGAGGCCTACGCGGAAGCCATGTCCGACCACGATCCACGACCGGAGATCACCGAACTTCTCGAAGGCAGGTGAGCAGGATGTTCGGCGGGCTGCCGCACGGCGCGGACGAGGACACCCCGGTGTTCGTCATTTCGGTGGCGGCGCAGCTTTCCGGCCTGCACGCGCAGACCCTCCGGTCCTACGACCGGCAGGGTCTCGTGTCGCCGGGCCGGACCTCCGGTGGGGGACGCCGATACTCCATGCGGGACATCGCGCTGCTGCGCGAAGTGCAGCGACTGTCCCAAGAAGACGGTGTCAATCTCGCGGGCATCAAGCGGATCATCGAGCTGGAGAACCAGGTCGACGCCCTGCGGGACCGGATCGCCGAACTGACCGAGGAACTCACGGCCGCGTACCTCACCGCCGAACAGACGGCCGCGGCCGTCCACGCCTCCTACCGCAAGGACCTGGTCCCGCTGCGGCAGCAGACGGCGCTGGTGGTCTGGAAGCCCAAGCCCAGAAGGATCTGAACCACCGAGCAGGACCCGATTCGGCACCTGGTTCCGACCAGGTGCCGAATCGTTTTCTTGCCCGCTTCGGCGCGGGAGACAGGACTAACGGGCAGCGTTCTCCGAGTTCGGGCCGACGCTCACCGTCCGTGTGTATCGTCGCGACCGAAAGGGGCGGCGCGGATGACGGCGGCACTGCCTGGGGTGGGATTCGTTCTGCTGGGCCCGATGCGGCTGCGGCGGCCCGATGGCGTGATGGTCCCCGTCGGGACACCCAAACAGCAGGCGATGCTGGCCGCGTTGGCGCTGGCCCCCGGAACGGCGCTGTCTCTCGCCAGACTGACGGACACGTTGTGGGACCAGGACATCCCCGCCCGGTCCGCCTCGATCGTGCGGACCTACGCCTGGCGGCTGAGACGGCTGCTCGCCACTTCCGGAGCCGAAGACGAACTGCTGGTGACGGCGGGCGACGGCTACCGGCTGGTCGTCCCCTCCTCGGCCGTTGACACCTCCCGCGCCGAAGAACTCGGTGCCGTGGCTCAAGAAGCGTTGACTTCGGGCGACGCGCACCGGGCCAGGCACGTGCTGTCCGAAGCACTCGGGCTGTGGACCGGCGAGCCGCTCGCCGGGGTGCCGGGACTGTTCGCCGAGCACAGCCGGAGCTGGCTGGACGAGCTGCACACCGCGCTCACCGAGCAGTACCTGGAGGCGGAACTCCGCCTCGGTCACTACTACGAGGTCCAGCCGCGGCTGACGGCGATGATCGCGGAACACCCGATGAGGGAACGGCTGTACGTCCTGCTGATGCGCGCGCTCCACGGGATGGGCCGCCAGGTCGACGCGTTGCGCGTGTTCCACGATGCCCGCCGGACCCTGGTGGAGGCGCACGGGATCGACCCCGGTGCGGAACTGGTCGAACTCCACGAACGCATCCTCCGCGGGGACGACGCGGCCCCGCGTGCCGAGCCGCCGGTCGTCGTCCCGTCGCCCGCCGAACCGCCCGCCGGTGCCTGGCGGCCGACCCCGGCGCAGCTTCCTCCCGATCTGCCGGACTTCACCGGCCGCGCCGATCAGCTCACCGCGCTGCGGGAGGTGCTGACCGCCGCCGACCGGGCGACGCCCGCGGTGGTGGCGATCACCGGGATGAGCGGGGTCGGCAAGACCAGCCTCGCGGTGCATCTGGCCCACGGACTCCGTGAGCGGTACCCGGATGGTCAGCTGCACGCCGATCTCGGCGATCTCGACCAGGTCGGCGATCCGCTGACCGGCCCGGAGCTGCTGGAAGTGCTGCTCACCGGGCTCGGCGTGCCGTCGAACCGGCTGCCCGAACGCCTCGCCGAGCGTCGCGGGTTGTGGCGGTCGCTGGTCGACGGCCGCCGGATGCTCATCGTGCTGGACAACGTCTTCGACGCCGCGCAGATCCGTGACGCGCTGCCCGGTACGCCGGGCTGCGCGGTGCTGATCACCAGCCGCGCGCGGCTGGACGGGCTGCCGCTGCTCACCCAGGTCAGCCTGGAGGTGTTCACCCCGGACGAGGCGCTCGGCCTGGTCCGGCAGTGCGTCGGCGCGCACCGCGTGGCGGCCGAACCGGCGGGCGCGCTCGACCTCGTGACCGCGTGCGGGCTGCTCCCGCTGGCCGTGCGGATCGTGGCGTCGCGGCTCGCGGCGCGCCCTCACTGGACCCTCGCGTCCATGGTCGAGAGGCTGCGGGACGAACGCCGCCGGATAGCCGAACTGCGGGCGGGGCCGCTCGCCATCGAAGCGGTCTTCGAGGTGGCCTATCGACAGCTTCCCGAGCCACTCGCCGGAGACTTCGTGCTGCTCGCCACGGTCGCCGGCGCCGAGTTCACGCTGCCGGAAGCGGCGGCCGTCCTCGGCGTGGATCCGGCCGAGGCCGAAGCGCGGCTGGAGGGCCTCGTGGACGCCTCCATCCTGGACGACACCTTCACCGGCAGATTCCGCGTCCACGAGCTCCTGGTCGCCTTCGGCCGCAGTCGTGACCGGGACCCGGCCGACGAGGCCGCCGCTCTCGACCGGTTGTTGTCGCTGCTGGTGGCCACCGCACGCAACGCTTTCGCGCACGCGGTCCCGGGTGATCCGACCGGCGACGTGCTGGGCACGCGGTCGCCCGCGGGCGCCGGACTGCCGATCGCCGACCTGCGGGCGGCCAGGGAGTGGGCGTCGTCGGTGGGGGACACCGTGGTGTCGGCCTGCGCCAGGGGCGTCGAAATCGGCACCGCGCCCTTGCTGAGCACCGCTGTCGACCTGCTGATCGCGATGAGCCCGTTCACCGCCGAAGCGGGCGCGAGACGACTGGACGTCGCGGCGGCGAACCTGACGAAGGCGGTGGCCCGGCTCCCCGAGCCGATGGGGCCGGGACGGCGGGAGCATCACCGCACCGTCGGCCGGGCCGAATTCCTGGCCAGCACCGTCGCGTTGCGCACGGCCACCCACGCCGACGTCGAGGCGCACGCGCGGCGCGCGGTCGACGCCGCGACGGCGGGCGACGATCCGGTGATCCTCCGGCAGGCGCTCAACAATCTCGGGCTGGCCGCCCAGCTCCGTCACGACTACCTGCTCGCCGTCCGGTGTTTCGATCGCTCCGCCGAGCTGGCGCGGCAGCTCGGCCACGGTTCGGGAGCGGTGACCAGCAGCCTGAACTCCGCGCACGCCATGCTGCGTGGCGGAGACCCCGCGAACGTCCTCGCCGTCTGCGAGTCGGCTCTCGCCCTGGCCAGGGAAATGGGCGACGCGTCGGGGATCGGGTACGCGCTTTACGTGCTCGGCCTCGCGAACCAGGCGCTGGAGCGCCACGAAGCCGCGGCCGAGCGGTTCACCGCCTGCGTGGAGAGCTGCCTGGCGGCGGGAATCCGGGAGCGGGCGGCGCACGCCCTCTACCGGCTCGCCGAAACCCTGCTGGCGCTGGGCCGGGCCGAAGAGGCCGAGACAGAGGCGCTGTCGGCCCTTCGGCTCTGCGAAGAACTCGGAACCCGGCGCGACCAGGCCAACGCGCTGCTCGTGCTCGGCAGGGCCCTCGCCGCGCTGGGCAGATCCGCCGACGCCGTGGCACGGCTGGACCAGGCGCATCTGCTCTTCGTCGATCTCGAACTCCCCGAAGCCGATGACGCGATCCGCGCGATCGAGGAACTCACGCGGTGAGTTCTCAGCTCGCCGACGACGGTGGCGGCGTATCCGAGATGGTGTTGTTCCAGGACGGTCCGGGATCGCTCGTGCTCGCCTGCGCGGCCGCGGCCGAAAATCCGGACATCGTCAGCAAAACCGTCGTGGCCAGCACGACGACCGTCGCGCGCCGAGATCGTCCCCGGCCGCCGTCTTCCAAGATCACGCAGTAGCTCCTTCGCGTTCTCCCCAGGGCCCTTCCACCTTCTCGCGGGTCGATCTACGTCCGATCTACGACCACTGCGAGCGGGCGCAGATCCGCCGTCACGACGATCGGTGTTGCCAACGCGCCACGCCGGTCATCGGTCGTGGCGCAGCCGCACCAGGAAGGAGCAAGTGCATGAACGCGAATCTGGTGACCGCGGAGCAGCTGCTGAAGGTCGAGGCCATCGTGACCGGCCTTCGTGAGCTCGACGCCACCGACGAGGGCCACCAGGCCCTGGTCATGGCGCAGGCGGGCTTCACCCACCCGGACGACCTGTAAGTGCTCCGCAGGCACGGGCCGGGGAGCGATCCCCGGCCCGTGCCTGCACGGAAGGGGGCCGGATTGCCCACCACCGATTCCGTCGGCCTGCTGTTGTCCCGGTTCGCCGAGGTCGTCAGGCGGACCGAGGACTCCTATGGCCCGCACTCGCAGGCGAGGGTGTTCGTCCTCTACGAGGAGCTGATCGCGTTGCGGACGGTGCTGACCGCGGACCCGGGCGAGGAGCGGGTCGCCACCCGGATCCGCGAGCTGAGTGCGCTGATCGGCCAGGCCTATCTCTCCTCCGCAGGCGCCGCGCCACCTCCCCGGCGAAGGGTGCTCTCGGCGGATCCACCGTTGCTGGAGTTCGACCGCGAACTGTTCGAGGAGCGCTATCGTTCCGTCTGCGACGCCGTCCTCGCGGACACGATCGAGCTGCGCGATCCGGTGGAACCGTTGCGGCACTTGACTTCCGGCATCTCCTACATGTTCGTCATCGACGAAGACGAGCGGCTGCTGGTCTGGACGCGGCCGTTCGAACTGGTCGATCTGATCTTCGGGCGCAACCGCGCCAGCGTGGACGGTGTCCCGGTCGCGCATCCGATGCTGGTCCCCGACCGCCTGCTCGCCCGCGCGGCGGGCGAAATCGTGCTCATCGGCGCGGACCGGGTCGCGATGGTCGTCGCCAACACCAAGTCCGGGCACTTCCAGCCGCCCCTGCAGTCGGTCGCGGTGGTGCGGGAGACCTTCCGCCGGGTCTTCGGGCTGACCGAGCCGGACATCGACGTCTTCCACCTCTTCCCGCCTGCCTCGCCGGACGAAAGGACGGGCCGATGACCCGGATCGTGGGTGTCGAGCACGAAAGCAAATGGGCACTCGACCACGCCGAAGCAGGCGCGGATCCGTTGCGGTGGCTCGATTCCCCCGCTGTCCGCGAGAACCTCACCGAACTCACCGAGACGGTGATCGCGACCCAGAGCATCCTGTACCTCGACGACGCCGAGCGCAGCCTCACCACCGACGGCCACTCGTTGCGCATCGCCGCGAACCAGGGGGCGCTGGCCGGGATCGGCTGGATCGGGATCAAGCAGACCATCGACTGGGAGGGCCGCCGGGACGCGCTGGAGATCTCCGAGCGGATCGACCCCGGCGAGCTGACGGCGGTGCTGACCGCCGGGGACGTCCTGCCGCTGCGCCATCTCCGGAACCTCGGACTGGTGCGAGGGCCGCTGGAGACGGTGGGGATCACCAGCCAGCGGCGGATCAAGCGCTTCGGCACGCTCGCCGGCGGCCACCCGTGCGTGTTCAGTGTCGATCTCGTCGAGTTCCGGCGGCCGGACGGGGAGATCACGCCGATCGGCCGGTACGCCTGCCTGGAGGCCGAGGTCAACCAGTCCTCGTTGCCGTGCCTGGAGGCCTTCGACGAGTTCTGCGGGGCCGTCGACGGATGGCTCGGCTCGCCGCGGGAATCGCGGACCAAGGCGCAGCTGGCGGTCGCCGCGGCGGACGCGGCGCGGCTTCCACGATGACGGCGGTCGCCGGCGCCGAGGTCAAGGAGCGGCTCGGGCGGCCGTTCTGGTGGCTGTGGGCCGGGCAGTCGTTGTCCGGGCTCGGCGGCACGGCGCAGTCGCTGGCCATGCCGCTGTGGGTGCTGCAGGTGACCGGTTCCGCGAGCCTGACCGGCGGCGCGTTCGTCGCCGGCCTGCTGCCCCGGATCGTGTTCTCGCCATGGGCCGGCGTGCTGGCCGACCGGTTCGACCGGCGCGGACTGTCCATCGTGCTCAATCTCCTCGCCGGTGCGGTCACCCTCGTGCTGCTGCTCGTGGTGGAACTGCGGAACATCCCGCTGTACTACGTGCTGACCGTGTTGCTCGGCACGGTCAGCACGCTCAACTCGGCGGTGCTGCCCAGCCTCACGCCCGCCTTGGTGCCCGCATCGCGCCTGGCCGCCGCCGACGCCGCGCAAGAGGTGACCAACGGCGCGATCCTCGCTCTTGGCCCGTTGCTGGGGGCGGCCGTCGCGGTCGGGCTCGGCTTTTCCGGTGCGGTGGCGGCGAACGCGGCCAGTTTCGTGCTCGCCGCGCTGCTCACCTTGCCGATACCGCGTCAACAGCCCGCCGCACGGGGCAGGAGCAGCCCGCTCGCCATGCTGCGTGACGGCGTGCGGGCCCTGACCGGCGACCGTCTACTTCGGACGGCCGTGCTGGCCGAGGCGTCACTCTTCGCCTGCCTCGGTGCCGTTCCGCAGTTCGCGGTGGTGCTGGTGGGCGCGGACGGCCGGACCGCGCAGGCGGGACTGTTCGCCTCCGCGATGGGCGTCGGCTGGCTGACGATGTCGGCGTCGGTGGCCAAACGGCGGGGCGCGCTCAACCCGGCCGTGATGGTGACCGTGGGCGCCGCGCTGGCCGCGCCGGTGATCGGCCTCGTGGTCCTGTGCGCGCACGCCTCGCCGGTCTGGGTCTTTCTCGCCGGATTCGTGGCCGGGGCGCACAACCTGCTTTTCGCGATGCCCAACACGCTGCTGTGCCAGCGACACGCGGATCCGGCCACGCTCGGTCGGGTGCTGGCGTTCCGGCGGTCGTTCGTCGTCTCGGCGCAGTGTGTTTCCCTTGCCCTGGTCACCTTCCTGACACCCATCTGGGGGGCGGGGCCGGTGCTCGCCGTCGCCGGGATCGCCGCCACGGTCATCGCCCTGCCGACGGCCGTCGTCGCGGCGCGACTGGCCCGGAACCTGCCGAAGGCGGTGACGGCGTGAGTCCCGCATCCGACGCGGCCATCGTCGATCTCCCTTGCGGATACCTGGACGATCCCGAAGGTCTCGAAGGTCTCGCCGCGCTGGCGGCGCGGTGGATCGCGGCCACCCCGGGCGGTTCGCTGCGGGAGGAACTGGGCTGGCACACCCGGCACCGGCTCGAAGGGCACGTTTCCTCGTTCTCCTACTGGACGGCGATGGGTGATCTGGGCAGGCTGGCCGGTCACTACGAGTCCCGCTTCGGCGGACCGGCCACCCGGCAGCTGGCCGGATTGCGCGAGGCACAGACGCGGTTGCTGCGCAGTCGCTCGGGGAACCTCTATCTGCGGATGCTCGACACGATCGAGACAGCGGCTTCCGGGAAAGTCCACTGTGGACCATTGGGCGACGTCGAATCGATGGCGCGGGTCTCGGCGGAAGACGTCAAGGAGTACCTGGACCGCTGCCGGGAGACGGGCATCGACGTCCACTACGCGAGTGGCGCGTCCCTCGGCCCGGTCGTCCATCGGAGCGATGCCGCGAACCCTTGGCGCGGTGGCCTGGTCACCGCGCCGGTACCCGAGGAGACCAGCGCCAGGGTCGCGGTCCGGCTGCCGCTGCGGGCGGACACGCTGCCGGACGGCGCGTTACCGCTGCTGGTCGAGTCGCTGGGCACGGGAGCCGAGGGCCGGTTGATCAGGCTGCTGCGCGGGGCGCGCGGTCTCGCCTACGGGGTCGCCGCGCTGAGCTGGGACGAAGGCGCCGGAGGGGCGAGCGTGGGCGGCTACGCGCTCGTGGATCCCGGGCGCGTGGCCGAAACCGCGACGCTCCTGCTCGACGTGGTGCGCGAGGCGCTGTGCCAGCCGGTTTCCGCCGAACTGGCCGACGCGGCGGTGCGCTGCCGCACGTTGCTGCTCGTCCAAGCCGACGAGCCGTTCGGCGCGGTGGCCGACCGGCGACGTCGGGCGCGGGGTGAACTCCCGCTGGGACGGCTCGCCGAAGCGGTGGCGGAACGGGCGGAGGAAGGTCTCGACCTCGGCGTCCCCGACTCGGCTCCGCCCGCCGTCGCGGTCACCGGCGAAGTGCGCCCGGACCAGCTTTCCCGGTTGGAGTCCCTGACATGACCGTGCCCGAAGAGACCGTGGTTTCCGGGCTCCGCGTCCGGCTGCTCCCGGTGCCCGGCGCGCATACCGTCGGCGCCTGCCTGCGGGTTTCCGCCGGATCCAGCGCGGATCCCCCGTTCCCCTGGGGGACGGCCCATCTGACCGAGCACCTCCGGATCGCCGCCGCGCTGGACGGCAGTTCCCGGTCGCACCTCACCGGCCACACGGGCAACGCGGAGACCCGCTTCACCGTGGCCGCGGTGCCCGAACACGGCGACCGGGTCGTCCGGACGCTGGTCCGGCTGCTCGACCCGGCGTGGTCCGGCGCCGCCGCACTCGAAGCCGAACGGCACGCGGTGGCGCTGGAAATGCGCGCCGGGGCGGTCAATCCGTTGGTACTGCTCGGTCCTGCCGCCGCCGAAGCCGCCGTGCCCGAGGGACGGTCGGCCGATACCGCCCGCGCCGACGGGGAAAGCCTCGACCGGATCACCCTCGACGACGTCGCCAGGTTCACCGCCGAACACTATCGGCCCGAAAACGCGGTCCTGGTCCTCGCGGCGCCTTCGCTGGACCGGGAACGCGTACTGGACGTCATCGCCTCCGCCCTGCCGTCACCGAGCGCGCCGGTGACACCCGGGAATGGCGACGCGGAAAGGCGTCCGCTCGTCCTTCCGTCCGATGTGGACGGACTGACGGTGCTCACCCTGCCGTGCGCGGTCAGCGACCTCGTGGGCCGCTCTGCCGTCCGGGCCCTGACTTCACCGTCCGGCCCGCTCGCGACGCGGACCGCCCGTGCCGGTTTCCCGTTGGTGGGCTCCACCGTCATCGCCGCCGAGAACCACGAGGTCACCGTGCTGTGCTGGCGTGACGAACGGTCGGACCGTCGGCTGCGGGACGCGCTGACGAGCGCCTTCGCGGCCGAGGACGAAGGCGTCGCGGCCTGGCACGGTGCCGACCGGCGGGAGTACCAGGAACGGGCGTTCGCGGGTGTTTCGCCGCTCGGCCGGGCTCAACTGGCCTTGGTACCACCGTCGCCGGTACCCGGCGCGCGAACGATGCCCGGGGAGTTGCGCCGGGCGGCGGGATCGGCGCGCCTGTGGCGGCTGCGCGCCGGAGTACTGCACGCCGAAGACCTTCCGAAGGAGCACTGTGATCAGCAGTTCTGAAATCATCGACCTGCCCGAGGATCTCTACCGCGATCCGTATGCCGTGCTGGCCGGACTCCGGGAGCGGGGACCGGTGCATCGCGTCCGGTGGCCGAGCGGCGGCGAGGTTTGGCTGGTTGTCGGCTACGACGAGGCCTTCGACGCGCTGGCGGAGCCGACCCTGATCAAGAACTGGCTGCGCGCCACCGGCCGGATCGGGCCCGGCGCGATCGGGGCCAACATGATCTCCAGTGACCCGCCGGACCACACCCGGCTGCGCAGGCTGGTCTCACGGTCGTTCACCGCCCGCCGGGTCGCCGCGCTGATCCCGCGCGTCGAAGCGATCGCCGTCGAACTCGCCGACCGGATGGCCGCCGCCGTCGGCCCGCGCGACCTGATCGCCGAGTTCGCCTTTCCGCTGCCCGTCTCGGTCATCTCCGAACTGCTCGGAGTGCCGTTCCTGGACAGGGCGGAGTTCTCCGCGCTGTGCGGCCGGATCATGGCCTCCGCCGGGGACGCCTCGGCGGGCCCGATCGACGTCGAGGAGATCAACCGGTACTTCGACGGCCTGATCGAGCGGAAACGGGCCGACCCGGGTGAAGACCTGCTCAGCGCGCTGATCCGGACCACCGACGAGGACGCCGACCGGTTGAGCCAGGCCGAACTCCGGGCCACGACCTTCCTGCTTCTCGTGGCGGGGCACGTCACCAGCACGAACCTGATCGCCAACGGAGTCCTCGCGCTGCTCGACCACCCGGATCAGCTCGCCGCGCTGCGTGCCGACTGGGATCTGCTGCCGCGTGCCGTCGAGGAAATCCTGCGCTACGACGGACCTCAGCCGTTCTCCACCCGCAGGTTCACGACCACGCACTGGCCGGTGGGCGAATCGGGAACGGTGATCCCGCCCGGGGAGACGGTGATGATCGCCCTCGCCGCGGCGGGTCGCGATCCGGAGCGCTTCCCCCGGCCCGGCGGCTTCGACATCCACCGCGCCGCGACCGGCCACCTCGCGTTCGGCCACGGCATCCACTACTGCCTCGGCGCGCCGCTGGCCCGGATCCAGGTGAGCACCGCGCTCCGGGTCCTGCTGACCCGGTTCCCGGATCTCGCCCTGGCGTCCGGGCAGGACCGCTCCTGGCGGCGCACGCTGATCTCGCGCGGCGTCACCGAACTTCCCGTCCTACTCGGCTCGTGAGTGGTAAGGACGGTTAGACCGGAATCTCACCGTGTCAGGTTCGAGTGGGGAGGATTTGGGACGTTGAACGTCTCAAATCCTCCCCACTCGCCCACATCGGCATCCAGAACAAGGTTTACAAGCTCACCGAGATGACATCAGTATCCAGTGGGCAGGCAAATACAGGTCCACCAGAACCGTCCTTACCACTCACGAGGTTCACTGGCCGGGGACCAGGGTGCGGATCTGCTGGACCTCGCCGGTACGCGAGTCCATGATCCGCTGGGCCAGTGCCTTCGACTCCGGGTTCTTGCCGTCCTTCAGCTCGGTCCTCGCCAGCGCGACCCCGTTGTGCTGGTGCGCGACGAAGATGTCGGCGAAGTCGAGCGTGAACTCCTGGCCGTCCTTTTTGGACAGTGCCTCGAGTAGGCCCTTGTCCGTGAGCCCGTCGCCACCGTGATGGTGGTGCGCGTGCGGATCCATCGAGCCCGTCTCGGGTTTGCCCCAGGCCTTCAGCCAGTTGCGCATGTCGGTGCTCTCGGTCTGCTGCGTCGCCTCGATGGCGGCCGCGAGATTCTTGAGCTCCTCCTTCTGCGCCTGTTTGGCGGGCACCAGCTTGACGATCTCCACGCCCTGGCTGTTGTGGGCGAGCATCATCTGCAGGAACATCACGTCGGCGTCGTTGTACTCCGCGGACGCCGGGGCGCCCGTGGCCGACTGGGGAACCGGGGAGATCGGGGCGCCTGCGGTGTTGGGTGAGCCATCGCCGGCCCCGCAGCCCACGAGGGCCACGAGACCGGCGACGAGAACGAGGGCGAGCTTCACTGCCGTGTCCTCACTGCCGAGACCACAGCGCCGGGGTGTTCGGGGGTTCCCAGCCCTGGATCGCCGTGTGTGCCAGCTGGCAGCGGTAGCTCGCGCCGCCGTAGGTCACCGTGCTGCCGACCGCGTAGGCCGTCCCGGTCGCCCAGGTGCCGCCGGCGGGCGGGTTGCTGGTGCTGGTCGGCGGGTTCGACGTCGACGGCGGGTTGCTCGTGGTCGGCGGGTTGCTGGTGCTGGTGGGCGGGTTGCCGCCGCCGATCTGCAGGTCGATGCAGCTGTAGAAGGCCATCGGCGTGTCCGCGATGTTCCAGATGGCGAGTACCTTCTGGCGGCCGCTGAAGCCGTTCAAGCTCACCGTGTGGGACGTCGGGTCCTTCGGCGCGGAGTTGTTCCCGCTGATGTCGGCGATCTTGGTGCCGCCGATGTAGTACTCGTAGTTCGTGGTCCGGTGGTAGGCGGTGAACTTCCAGTTGAAGGTCACGCTGTTGCCGACCGACGCGGCGGGCCACGACTTCGATTCGTCGTTGAGCTGCGCGAACCCCGGGACGCCGCCGTTGCAGCTGCGGAGCCCCTTGGGGCCCTCGACACTCTGGGGTTCGTAGACGATGCTGCCGCAGCCCGAAACCTTGCCCTGGGCGCAGTTCGCCTGGCGGCTGGGCGGGGTCAGCACGTAGCCGTGCGCGCTGGCCACCTGCGGGATGGCCACGATGGCGATCGGGGCGAGGATCGCACCGGCGGCGGCTGCCACGAGTTTGCGTTTGACGGTCATGCCGGCTCCTGGGGTGGAACGACGGTGTTCCCGTGAGGGGGAGCAATGTGGTCTAGACCATAAATCCGACGGTGACCGTGGTCAATGATTCACAGACCTACTGCTGCATAGAGCCCAGGTAGAACAGCCGAACGGCCTAATACGAACGAACCACTGGATCAGTCCAGGGTGAAGGGGTCGTACTTGATCCGCGCCAGGTCCGTGCCGGCGGCGAGCAGTTTCGCGATCGTCGCGCGGATCATCGACGGTGACCCGGCGACGTACACGTCGCGGTCCTTCCAGTCGCCGCGCTGCGTGACAGCCATGGCCAGCGTGCCGCGGTCACCGCCGGTGATGGTGCCTTCCTCGGTCACCGGTGTCACCGTCAGCCAAGGGCAGGTGACGGTCAGCCCGCGGAGCTCGTCGAGGGCGTAGAGGTCTTCCGGCTTCCGGCCGCCGAAGAACAGGTGCACCGGCGGGTTGCTCCGCCAGCGTGACATGTCGTCGAGCAGGGCGAGCAGCGGCGCGATCCCGGTGCCCCCGCCGACCATCAGCAGCGGACGGCTTTCCGTGTGGTGCACCGAAAGTGCGCCGAGAGAGGGGCCGAGACGCCAGACGTCACCGACCCGGGTGTGGCGGACGATCGCGCGCGAGACCCAGCCGCCGCGCACGGCGTGCACGTGGAACTCCATCGTCCCGTCGTCGTGCGGCGCGGTGGCGGGTGAGAAGTACCGCCACATCCGGGGCCTCTGGGGGACCTCGACGCTGACGTAACCGCCGGCGCGGTACGGGAGCGGCTGATCCGTGCGCACCTTGATGATGGCGACGTCGCGGGACGCGAGACGGTGTTCGATGACCGTCGCCTTCCACCACGCGGGCCCGATCTCCTTGCCCGCGGCTTCGCGCATGCTCTTCGAAATGACGCCGTACGCGGTGACCCAGGCGTCTTCCACCTCCGGCGTCCAGTCGTCCTTCAGGAACCTTTTCAGCGCGGCGATGAGCGCGACGCCGACAGCGTCGTAGTGGCGGCCGAGGACATCGAACTTCCGGTGGTCGCGGCCGAGTTGGGCGAGGAAGGTGGTCAGTTCGTCGGGCCGGTCCACCATCTGCACGACGTAGACGAGGGCGCGCAGTAAACGATTTCGTTGCGTGGCCATGTTGATCGGGAACAATGCCCTGGCGTCCGGCGAAACGGAGAAGAGTACCCCGTAGAAGTACTGGGACAGCTCTTCGGCTCTCGTTTCGACGGAGGCGAAACTCTCCCGGATGAGCTTCGCCATCTGGACGGTCTTGTCCGCGGCGGGTGCTTCGACCAGGGGCGGGACCGGAACCGGTGAAGATCTCGACGAACTCGGTGGATGTTCGTATTTCACTGTTTCTGCTGTCATGGGTGAACGATGTTCTCCTGTTTGATCGGGCATATTCTCCAGACCCGATGTCGTGATGGTGCGGTTGTTCCTCTGAAGGTTCTCGACTGTATGCCCGAAAGTCGTAAAAGGATCCGCGAATGGATGTTTCCCGCTCGAACGGACCAAACGATATACACGCCGTCAACCCCATCTGGCACTAAGTAAAGGTGATCATGCGCGAGCGATTTCCGTTGCTCACCAGTGTTTTTTCGCCAGTTCGCGGCGAAACATGATCCGCCGATCGGGTGGCGTTCTTTCCGCGATTAGCCGGTTACGTAACGGCAGGCGCTGTTTTGCTGATCTCCATTGTGGAGTCGCATTCACCGGGGTCTAGTCGATGGTGAAGGGGTCGTACGTGATCTGGTCGAGCGCGCTGCCCGCGACCAGCATCCGGGACACCGTCGCGCGGATCATCGTCGGCGAACCGGACACGAGAATGCGGTGCCCTGGCCAGGATCCGTTCTGGGTGACGGCTTCCGCGAGGGTGCCCTGGACGCAACCGGGCGCTTCCTCGCCGCGCTCGACCACCGGGGTCACGGTGAGCCAGGGGTTCGTGGCCGCGAGAGCGCGTAACTCGTCGAGGTCGTACAGGTCCTCACGCGACGGTCCACCGTAGAACAGCTGGACCTTGGGATTCTCGCCCCACTGCGCGAGGTCGTCCAGAATGGCGCGCAACGGCGCGACGCCGGTGCCGCCCGCGATCATCAGGACGGGGCGGCCGTCGGCGCGGTCGATCGAAAGCCTGCCCAGCGGCGGACCCAGCCGCCAGACGTCGCCCGGCTGCGTGTGACTCACGATCGCGCGGGACACCCAGCCACCGTCGACGGCGCGCACGTGGAACTCGATGCCGCCGTCCTCGCGCGGCGCGTTCGCCGGCGACAGATAGCGCCAGAGCCTCGGCCGCTGCGGGACTTCGACACTCATGTACTGCCCCGGCTGGTACGGCACCGGGAATTCGGGCTGGACGCGGACCAGGGCGAGATCCCAGGTGAGCCGCCGGTGTTCGAGCACGGTGGCCGACCACGACGCGGGGTTGACGTCGGCCGCGGCGGCCTCCTGCATCGCCCGGGCGACGATGGTGAACGCCTCCGCCCAGGCCCGTTCGACCTCCGGTGTCCAGTCCGGACCGAGGTGGTTCTTGAGCGAAGCGAGCAGCGCGGTGCCGACGGCCTCGTAATGCCGCGGGATGACGCCGAACTTGCGGTGGTCGCGGCCGAGCTGCGTCAGGAACGGCACGAGGTCGTCCGGCCGGTCGACCATCTGCACGATGTGAACCAGCGCCCGCACCAGCCTGCCGCGCTGGACCTCCATGTTGATCGGGAAGAAGTCCCGGGTCGCGGGCGCGAGGGTGAACAGCATCCCGTAGAAGAACTGGGAGATCTCCGGGATGAAGGGTTCCGACTTCGCCCACGTGTCACGGATGAGCCGCACCATCGCGGTGACCGCGGGCGGGGCCTCCCTCGGTGCCGAGGATCGAGGGACCGGGCTGACCGCGTCGGCCGTCACGGGCTGGGAGTCGCTGATCGGGAAGTGCATACCGGAAGGGGAATCCGCTGGATCACGGACGGGGGACCACTGGAGAAGAATTCACGGATCATTCACCTCTCCGGTCAGTGGCTGTCGGCCGGTCGGCTGGTTCCGGCTCGCTCGCGAGACTAGCCGCCGGGAGACCTTTTGCCTGCATCGTTGCTCCGGACGGGTGTACTCGAATCCGGGTCGCAGTGGGCGATCTCACGAGGTAAATAGTTGCCTTACGCAAGTGTCGCCGAATAAAGTTGTACTGTACAAGTAGCTGGGAGGCAACGATGAGCTCCGCCGACGACGCCAGGGTCGAACTGATGCGTGAGCTGAAGGCCGCCTCCCAGCTGCAGCACGCTTGGATCATGCAGGCCTGGCAGGACGACCCCGGTCTGCATCCGGCGGCCGCGATGCTGCTGTCCGACCTCGCGAAGCATGGCGAGGCGCGCCCCTCGGAGCTGGCCAAACGGCGCTTTGTGGACCTCTCCGTCGTGAGCAGGCAAATCTCCCAGCTGTCCGCGGCGGGCATGGTCGACCGCCGACCCGCGCCCGAGGACGGCCGCGCGTCGATCATCAGCATCTCCGAACAGGGCCACGAGGAACTGGGCCGCCGCCGGGCCGGCTATCTGAAGTTCATGGAGCGTGCGCTCGGTGACTGGGACGAGGAGAAGGTCCTCGAACTGACCACGCGCCTGGCGGAGATGAACGCCGACGTTCGCGCTGTCCTGTCGGTACGGACTTGCGACGTCTGACGGCGGCCATTGCTACCCGTCGGTCTTGACTGAACGGACCTTTCGTAGCGCTGTGGCGCCGGTAGCGTCGAAGTTGTGCGGAGCAGGGTCGCGTTGCTGGTCGCTTTGGGAATCGACAACTTCGGCTCGGGACTCTTCCTCCCGCTGGGCCTCGTCTTCGTCATCCGTGTGGTGGGTCTTCCACTCGCCCAGGCGGGGGCTGCGGTCACGCTCGGTGCGCTGGCCGGTCTGCTCGTCCCCGTGTTCGCGGGGCGGTTCGTGGATCTTTTCGGCCCGCGGACGGTGATGATCTGCTCCCACCTCCTCCAGGCCGCCGGGGCGGGCGCGTTCCTGCTGGCCGGCGGTTTCACCGGCGTCGTCGGGGCGTCGGTCATGCTCGCGGCCGGACAACAGTTGTTCTACAGCTCGCAGTTCTCGCTCATCGCCGACGTCGCGGGCGAAGGGCCGAAGGACCGGCCGTTCGCCGAAGCCGCGATGGTGCGCTCCGCGGGCTTCGGGCTCGGCGGGCTCGCGGCCGCAGGGTTGCTGGTGTGGGTCGGGCGCGAGGGACTGTATGTCGCCGTCATCCTCGACGTCTTCACGTTCGTCGTCGCCGCGGCGATTCTCGCGACGCTGGTGCCGCCGGTCCAGCGGCGAGTGCGACGGCTTTCGAACCCCGCCGGCGTTTGGCGAAATCGCCCCTACCTGGCGCTGATCGTGTTCAGCGGGCTCTTCGCGCTCACGATGGACTTCTTCCTCATCGGAATGCCGGTGTACGTCTTCAACGCGCTGCAGGGTCCTGGGTGGCTTCCCGGCGCGATCATCGCGCTGCTCACCGTCGTCACCAGTCTGGGTGGTGTCGCCGGGTTGCGGCTCACCCGGAGGCTGACCCGGATCGCCGCGATGCGCGCGGGCTCGGCGCTGTTCGCGGTGTGGTGCCTGGCGTGCCTCGCGGTGGTGCTCGTGCCGAAGGTTCTCCAGCCGGTTTACCTGCTCGGCGCGACCCTCGTGCTGGCCGCGGGCGATCTCGCGTTCGGCCCGCGGTCCGGGGCGCTCGCCGAAGCCGCGGCACCACCCGAGGCGCGAGGCCGGTACTTGGCGGCTTTCCAATACGCGTTCACCCTCGCCGCGGTGATCGCTCCGGCCGTCGTCGCGCTGTTCTCCGTGGCAGTCTGGATCCCGTGGGTGCTCGTCGCCGCGTGCGCCTGCGCGGCCGTCGTCGGCCTCGGCCGGGTGGGCCCGCGGTTGCCCGCGGAAGCCGTCTCGCCGACCGGAGTTCGACCTATTCAGAGTTGAGCGGAACAGACTCAACTTTTCTGACGTTGTACCTGTCGACAGACTTGGAAACAGCTAGTACGAGGTGAGGGATGGACGCTTTCAACCCGACCACGAAGACCCAGCAGGCGATCTCGTCGGCGGCGCAGGCGGCCACGATGGCGGGGAACCCGCACGTGGCGGCCGCGCATCTGCTCGGCGCCCTGCTGGCGCAGGGTGAGGGGCTCACCGCACCGCTGCTGACCGCGGTCGGGGCCGACCCCGCGCAGGTGCACAAGGAGCTGGAGCCGCTGATCGCGGCGCTGCCGTCGGCGACCGGCGCCACCGTGTCGAGCCCGCAGTTCGACGCGCACGCGGTCAAGGCGCTGACGCACGCGCAGAAGCTCGCGACCGAACTCGGCGACGAGTACGTCTCGACGGAGCACCTTCTCGTCGGCCTCGCCACCGAAGGCGGCCCGGTGGCCGACCTGCTCAAACGGCACGGCGCCACCCCGGACGCGCTGCGCGAGGCGTTCGCCAAGGTGCGCGGCTCCGCGCGGATCACCAGCGCGGATCCGGAGAGCACGTTCAAGGCGCTGGAGAAGTACGGCGTCGACCTGACCGAGCGCGCCCGTGCCGGCGAGCTGGACCCGGTGATCGGCCGCGACACCGAGATCCGCCGCGTGGTGCAGGTGCTCTCACGCCGGACCAAGAACAACCCGGTGCTCATCGGCGAGCCCGGCGTCGGCAAGACCGCCATCGTCGAGGGGCTCGCCCAGCGGATCATCGCCGGTGACGTGCCGGAGTCGCTGCGGGGCAAGCGCGTGGTGGCGCTGGACCTCGGTTCGATGGTCGCGGGAGCCAAGTTCCGCGGCGAGTTCGAAGAGCGGCTGAAGGCCGTGCTCAAGGAGATCACCGACTCCGCGGGCGAGGTCGTCACCTTCATCGACGAGCTGCACACCATCGTCGGCGCGGGCGCGACCGGCGAGGGCGCGATGGACGCGGGCAACATGATCAAGCCGATGCTCGCCCGCGGCGAGCTGCGGATGGTCGGCGCGACCACGCTCGACGAGTACCGCCAGCACATCGAGAAGGACGCCGCGCTGGAGCGGCGCTTCCAGCAGGTGCTGGTCGGCGAACCGTCACCCGAGGACACCATCGCCATCCTGCGCGGGCTCAAGGAGCGGTACGAGGTGCACCACGGGGTGCGCATCACCGACGCCGCGCTGGTCGCCGCCGCGACGCTGTCCGACCGCTACATCACCGCCCGGTTCCTGCCGGACAAGGCGATCGACCTGGTCGACGAGGCCGCGTCGAAGCTCCGCATGGAGATCGACTCCCGGCCGGTCGAGATCGACGAGGTCGAGCGCGCGGTGCGGCGGATGGAGATCGAGGAGATGGCGCTGTCCAAAGAGGACGATGTCGCCTCCAAGGAACGACTCGCCGCGTTGCGTTCGGAACTGGCCGAGAAGCGGGAGACGCTGACGGCGCTGACCGCCCGCTGGCAGAACGAGAAGGGCTCGATCGAACGCGTCCGCGAGCTCAAGGAGCAGCTGGAGCAGCTGCGCGGCGAGTCCGAACGCGCCGAACGCGACGGCGACCTCGGCAAGGCCGCCGAACTCCGCTACGGCCGGATTCCCGCGCTGGAGAAGGAGTTCCAGGCCGCGACCGAAGCCAACGAGGTCAGCCAGCAGAACGTCATGCTGAAGGAGGAGGTCAGCGCGGACGACGTCGCCGACGTGGTCAGCGCGTGGACCGGCATCCCGGCGGGACGGCTGCTGGAGGGCGAGACGGGCAAGCTGCTCCGCATGGAGGAGGAACTCGGCAGGCGGGTCATCGGGCAGAAGGAGGCCGTGCAGGTCGTCTCGGACGCGGTGCGCCGCACCAGGGCGGGCGTCGCGGACCCCGACCGGCCGACCGGTTCGTTCCTGTTCCTCGGCCCGACCGGCGTCGGCAAGACCGAGCTGGCGAAGGCCCTCGCCGAGTTCCTGTTCGACGACGAACGCGCGATGCTGCGGATCGACATGAGCGAGTACGCCGAGAAGCATTCGGTGGCGCGCCTGGTCGGGGCGCCGCCGGGGTACGTCGGCTACGACCAGGGTGGGCAGCTGACCGAGTCCGTGCGCAGGCGGCCGTACTCGGTGGTGCTGCTGGACGAGGTCGAGAAGGCGCACCCGGACGTGTTCGACGTGCTCCTCCAGGTGCTCGACGACGGACGGCTCACCGACGGCCAGGGCCGCACGGTGGACTTCCGCAACACCATCCTGGTGCTGACCTCGAACCTCGGTTCGCAGGCCATCGCCGACCCGTCGCTCGACGAGCGGCAGCGCAACGACGCGGTGATGTCGGTGGTGCAGCGGCAGTTCAAACCGGAGTTCCTGAACCGGCTGGACGACATCGTGGTCTTCCACGCGCTCGGCACCGACGAGCTGACGTCCATTGTGGACATCCAGATCGACAGGCTTGCCTCGCGGCTGGCGCGGCGCCGCCTGACGCTGGACGTCACCGCCGGGGCGCGCGAGTGGCTCGCGCTGAACGGCTTCGACCCGATCTACGGCGCGCGGCCGCTGCGGCGGCTGGTGCAGTCGGCGATCGGCGACAAGCTGGCGAAACAGTTGCTGGGCGGTGAGGTCCGGGACGGCGACACGGTCCGGGTCGACATTCCGGCCCAGGAGGCGTCGGAAGCCCTGACGGTCACCCGGGTGGACTGACAGCGGCCTCGTGAGTGGCAAGGACGGTTCTAACCGTCCTTGCCACTCACGAGCCTTGGCGACACGGCGACTTGTCGACGTTTTCCCGCGTCTTTCGTGGTCTTTCCCCCGCCCGCCACCGAAAGGTGGGCGCGACACGGCGCCCGGCGATCACATCCGGTGAGGGCAGGGGGATACCCTGACCGTCGTGGGTATTCCGGCGTGGATCTGGTTCGTCATCGCCGCCGTCGCCTTGGTGGCGGGGCTGGCGCTGCTCGCGGCCGACCGGGCGAAGGAGGGCTCGCGCAATCGCGAGCGAATGCGCTGGGCCGAGCTGCGCGGCTGGCAGTTCGTCGAGGAGGACGAGCGGTTGCCGCGGCAGTGGTCCGGCGGCGCGATCGGGTACTTCGGCGCGCAGGTGGCGGTCAACGTCGTGGCCGGGTCCACCTTCACCTCCGACGGGAGGCGCCCCGTCTTCATCTTCGACATCGAGACCGAGGGCCAGATCCCGGCGGTCGTGGTCGCCGTGCGCTGCAACCGCGTGCACGAGACGCCGCTGGAGATGTGGTTGTCCAGCGTGCCGTTCCAGCGCCAGGACATGCCCGAGATGCTCGGCCCGATCGGCCAGCGCTATGCCTTCGCGGACGATTCCGAGGGTGCCCGCAAGGTGATCACCCAGGAACTCGTCGACGCGGCCGACTCGCTCGGCGGCGACGTCGGCGTGGCGTGGCTGGAGAACGAGTGGGTGCTCGCGAGCGTCGCGCCGAACGCCGGTCCGTCGCGGCTCGAGCGGCTGCTGCGCGACCTCGGCGAGATCGCCGACATCGTGGACCCGTTCGACGAGGAGTACGACAACGCCCAGGCCCCGGGTCGTCACTGGCAGGCCGAGGCCGCCGATGACATCGAGCCCAAGAGCTGAGTAGTCAGGCGCAGCCTGTCCATTGAGGGTGGCGGCGGGGCGGGGTCCGGGCTAGGACGGCTTGAGCTCCAGCGGGAGTGCGCTCGCGGTCATGCCGGTGTGCGCCGGCTGACCGAGCACGGTCAGGTCGAGCGTCCCGGACTGCGTCAGACGCCCGGCCTGTGCCGGATCGGTCGTGGGCAGCACTCCGCGCAGCGAAGTCGTCGCGGTGCCGCGGGCGGACGCCACGTCGCCGATGCCGAGGTCGCCGCTGATCGTGTTCGCGCCGGATCCGGTGAGCCCCGCGCCGCGCTGCGCCAGATCCGCGTCCTGCCCGGTGGTCACCAGCCCCGTCGCCGGGCCGACGGTGCCGCCGAGCGCGTGTTCCTGGCCGAAATCGGCGCCCGAGCCGACGTCCAGCGGCAGGACACCCTCGAACCGGCCGCCGCCGTGCTGTGCCGACGTCGTCCCGACGGCCGCGAAGTCACCGAGGTCGACGGCGTGCCCGGAAGACCGTCCCGTCTCCAGCATTCCGCCGAGGTCGCCGGAGAATCCGCCGTCGAGCCGCAGGGCCCTGCCGAGTCCTCCGGCGGCGTGCTGTTCGGTCTCGTTGATCACGCCGACGCCGGGCAGCGGGCGGACGGAGTGATAGGTCCCCTCGGAAGCGCCGACACCACGGCTGTCCTGGGAGACGAGGCTGGGGGTGCCCGTGCGCGGGTCGAGCGCCGCCTCGGTCAGCCGCGCGCCGGATCGCTCGAGTTTGGTCTCGTTCCCGGCCACGACACTGCCGTAACGGTCGAGCTTCACCGTGTCCCGCTGGCCTTGCGTGACAGCCTCAGCGGTCTTCGCCGCGGCGAGCGCGCCGACCTTGTCGGGCCGGACGGTGACGCCGTCGCGGGTCTCGATGGTCTCGCTCGCCGACCGGCGGACGTCCGCGACGATCTTCGCGTCGCCGAGGTCCTTGCTGTAGACGTTCCGTTCGGTGCTGGTCAGGAAGCCGCGAAGGACGGACGTGTCCCCTTCGCTCGTGAAGCCGACCCCGCGTTCGAGGGTGCCTTCGCGCTGATGATCGAGAGGAAGCGGGATCGCCGGATCCGTCTGGGCGGCGAGCGCGGTGGCCGGACCGGCGAACAACAACGCCAGCGGCGCGGCGCCGGCCGCGACTTTGGGCAGGTAGCTCGGCTTGCGCCTGCTGTGCTTCCCCATGGTGCGGGACGATACTTCCCGGCTTGGGCCGATGCACGTCAAGTCCCCACGGTGGGTGACACTCACACTGGACTCCGGGACCCGACTGAGGAGTAGGTTCCCGGTATGACATCCACCGCCCTGATCACCGGCGCCACCGCCGGCATCGGCGCGCAGTTCGCGCGCAGGCTCGCCGCCGAGGCGTACGACCTCGTGCTCGTCGCCCGCGACGTCGACAGGCTGGAGAGCTTCGCCGCGGAGCTGGTCGAGGCGCACGGGGTCGACGTCGTCGTGCTGCCCGCCGATCTGTCCGAAGTGGACGGACGTGCGCTGGTCGAGGCCCGGCTCGCCGACGAGCCCGTGGATCTCCTGGTGAACAACGCGGGCTTCGGCCTCAACGGGGATTTCTGGACCATTCCGCCGGACGCGCTGCAGCGTCAGCTCGACGTCAACGTCACCGCGGTCCTGCGGCTCACCCGCGCCGCGCTGCCGGGGATGATCGAACGCGGCGAAGGCGCGATCATCAACGTCAGCTCGGTCGCCGGCTTCTTCAGCGGCCGCGGTTCGACGTACACGGCCAGCAAGAACTGGGTCACTTCGTTCACCGAGGGCATCGCGGCCTCGCTGCCGAAGAGCATCCGCATGATGGCGCTCTGCCCCGGGTTCACCACCACGGAGTTCCACGAGCGGGCCGGGCTGGACCGGCCGGGCCCCAAGGCGTTCTGGCTCGGCGTCGACCAGGTCGTGGACGAGGCGCTCGCGGATCTGCGCCGCGGCAAGGTGATCTCGGTGCCGAGCCTGCAGTACAAGGCGCTCGTCGCGGTCGGCGGGCTGCTGCCGAGGGCGGTGCTGCGCAAACTCGGCGGTGGGTTCGGGGGCAAGGGCTGTACCTGAGGGTCGAGTGAGACCGGCACCTCGCCGGGTGGCGGTTCGAGCCCGTGCCGGGCGGGTATCTCTCCGATCATGAGGTCATCACGTCTTGTCGCGGCCGGAGTGCTGACGCTGGCCTTGGCCGCCTGTTCCACCGAGCCGCCGGCGGGCCCGCCGCCACCGGCGCCGGGCGGAGAGAGCGCGCAGCCGGTGAAGGCGATCGAAGCGGCGGCGGGCGCCTTGCCCGACGGGAAAGTCTTCGACGTGGAACACGCCAACGACGGCTGGGAGATCAAGGTCGCGTCGAACGGGCAGGAACACAAGGTGCGCGTGAGCCGCGACGGTGCTCGGATCCTCGGCAAGCAGCAAACGGCCAAACCGAGCGACGACTTGGCGAAGGCCGAACAAGCGAGTGTCGACGCGGTCAAGGCGCTGCGGTCCGCGCAGCAGCGTCAGCCCGGTGAGCTGGACGAGATGGAGATCGATCGCGCCGCCGACGGCACCGTTGTCTGGGAGGTCGGGCTTCGCGACGGTACGGGGACCGAGCACGAGGTCATCGTGGACGCCAAGACCGGCGAGGTGAGGTAGGGCGCGCCCTACCAAGGAGACGCACGTTTGCCCCAGGGTGCTTCCGACCTGGGATTCCTAGGGTTTTCACCATGAACACTGGGTGGAACGGTGACGCGGTCCGGCTCGACGGCGTCCGCAAGGAATACGGCAAGGGCGTCATCGCTCTGGACGGGGTGACGCTGGCGTTCCCGCGCGGCGGCTTCACCGCGGTGATGGGACCTTCGGGTTCGGGCAAGAGCACTTTCCTGCACTGCGCGGCCGGGCTGGACAGGCCGACGTCGGGGTCCGTCGTGCTCGACGGGCAGGAGCTGGCCGGGATGAGCGAGACGAAGCTGACGAAGCTGCGCCGCGACCGGGTCGGCTTCATTTTCCAGGCCTTCAACCTGCTTCCGGCGCTGACCGTCGAGCAGAACGTCACGCTTCCCCAGCAACTCGCCGGTGCCAAGCCGGACCGCCGCGTCGTCGAGGAGATCCTCACCCGCGTCGGGCTTTCCGGCCGCCGCAAGCACCTTCCCGGTGAACTTTCCGGCGGGCAGGCACAACGCGTCGCGATCGCGCGAGCGCTCGTCACCCGGCCCGCGGTGGTCTTCGCCGACGAGCCGACCGGCGCCCTCGACACCCGCACCGCCGCCGAAGTCCTCGAACTGCTGCGTGCTTCGGTCCGCACGACCGGCCAGACGGTGATCATGGTGACCCACGACCCGATGGCCGCCTCCTACGCCGACCGCGTCATCTTCCTCGCCGACGGCCGGATCGCCGACGAACTGCACGCACCGACCGCGGACGTCGTCGCCGAGCGCATGACCCACCTGGGTGCCTGGGGCAGCCCCGTGCGGGCGGGTGCGTGATGCTGCGACTCGCCTTCCGGACCCTGCGCCTGCGCAAGGGCGGATTCATCGGCACCTTCATCGCCGTCTTCTTCGGCGCGCTGATCGTCGCCTCCTGCGGTGGCCTGATGGAGACCGGGATCCGCAGCAACGCGGAACCCCAGCGGCTCGCGGCCGCCCCGATCCTCGTCACCGGCGGGCAGACCTTCGCTCTGCCCAAGGAAGACCCGGCCTCCCTCGACGCCGACGACAGGCGCAAGTTCGAGGACGCGCGGCTCCCCGAGCGCGTCCGGCTCGACAACGGCCTGGTCTCCCGGCTGCGGTCCGTGCCCGGCGTTTCGGACGTCGTCGGCGAAGTGAGCTTCCCGCTCGCGGCGAGCGGGCGACCGGCACTCGGCCACACCTGGGATTCCGCCGCGCTGACCCCGTACGCGCTGGTCGCGGGTGCCGTGCCCGCCGCGGGCGAGGTCGTCGTCGAGTCCGCGTCCGGGTTGGAGCCCGGCGATCTCGTCGACATCGCCGCGCGCGGCGAGACCGAATCGTTCCGGGTGGCCGGGGTGGCGGGGGCGCCGCGGTCGATCACGCAGGCCGCCGTGTTCTTCTCCGCCACCGACGCCGCCCGGCTTTCCGGGCACCCCGGCAAGGCCGACGTCATCGGCGTCTTCACCAAGCCGGGCGCCGATCTCGAAGAGGTGCAGGCGAACGTCGCCAAGGCCGCGGCCGGGGCGACCGTCCTGAGCGGCATCGACCGCGGCGTCGCGGAATTCCCCGAGGCCGAGTCGAGCGGTTCCAACCTGATCGTCATCGCCGCGGTGTCCGGCGGGCTCTCGGTGATGGTCGCGATGTTCGTCGTCGCGAGCACGCTGAGCCTGTCCACCCAGCAGCGTTCGCGGGAACTCGCCCTGATGCGGGCGATCGGCACGACGCCGCGCCAGCTTCGCCGGATGGTCCTCGGCGAGGCGTTGGCCGTCGGCCTGCTCGCCACCGCGCTCGCCGCCGCCCTCGGTCCGCTCCTCGGCGAGTGGCTGTTCGGCCAACTGGTCGAGAACGGTGTGGTGCCCGGGGTTCTGCGGTTCTACCAAGGCTGGCTGCCGTCGGTCGTCGGCGCGGGCGCCGCGATCCTCGCGGTGTTCATCGCCGCCTTCATGGCGGGCCGCCGGGCCGGGAAGATCCGGCCGACCGAGGCGCTCGCCGAGGCCGCGGTCACCCGCCGCTGGCTGACCCCGACGCGTTTCGTGCTCGCGGCACTCTGCTTCGGTGGCGGCACCGCGCTGGCCATCGTGACCGTCGCGGTGATGACCGGTCCGGTCGCGGCCAGCACCGCCGGGCCCGCGGTGATCCTGTGGGCGCTCGGCGTCGCGATGATCACCCCCGGCGTCGCGAAGGTGATGACGGCGATCCTGCGATGGCCGATGCGCCTGCTCGGCGGGATCGACGGGCACCTCGCCGTGCTCAACACCCGCGCCGGAATCGTCCGGGCGGCGGGCGCGGTCACCCCGATCATGCTCGCCGTCGGGATCGCGACCGCGAACATCTACCTGCAGACCACCCAGCAGGAGCTGGCCGACCAGGCGTTCACCGAGGACGTCCGCGCCGACGCCGTGATCGGTTCGAACGCGGGCGGGCTGTCGCCGGACCTGGTCCAGCGGATCCAGGCCGTGCCCGGGGTCGCCGGCGCGTCCGAGTACGTCACCAGCAGCGTGTTCCTCGAGGATCCGTACGACTCCTCCGACGACGGACGCCCGGCGATCGGCCTCACCGCGTCCGGTGCGGGCGCGACGACCGACACCAAGGTGACCCAGGGGGACCTGAAGGCGCTGACCGGCCGGAGCGTCGCGCTCCCCGAGGTCTTCGCGAAGGACTTCAACCGCGGCATCGGCGACACGCTGAGCCTGAGGCTCGGCGACGGCACCCCTGCCGACGTCAAGGTCGTCGCGGTGATCAGCCAGCGGCCCGGCTTCGAGAGCCTGCTGCTCCCGGCCGATCTCCTGGCCCCGCACACCACCGCCGGGCTCGCCGGGCAGCTGCTGGTCCGCGCCACCCCGGACGTCGATCCCGCGGCGCTGACCGAACGGCTTCGCGAGGTGACGGCCGGGCTGCCGGTGTCCGTCGGCGACCGGGACGCGCTCGTCGCGGCGCACGCGAAGGACCAGGCCGTCGGCGCGTGGGTGAACTACCTGCTGGTCGGGATGATCATCGCCTACACGGTGATTTCGGTGGCCAACACGCTGGTGATGGCGACCGTGCGCCGTCGCCGTGAGTTCGGGTTGCAGCGGCTCACCGGTTCGACCAGGGCGCAGGTGCTGCGGATGGCGGGCTTCGAGGGCGGGCTCGTCGCGCTGATCGGGATCGTGCTCGGCACCGTCGTCTCGGCGGGCGCGATCGTCCCGTTCTGCCTGGTGGCGGCCGATTCCCTGCTGCCGATGGGCTCGCCGCTGATCTACCTGTCCATCATCGGCCTCGCCGCGGTGCTCGCGCTGACGGCGACCCTGGTCCCGGCCTGGGCGGCCACCCGCGGTCAGGCCGTGGACGCCGCGACCACCGGCAGTGATTGACCACACCACGGCAAACACCCCGGTGGTGCGCCGCGAGCCGTGTGTAAGACTCTCGGCCGTGGCGTACCCCGGGGTTGATCAAGCGGCGAAACTCGAACTGGCGAGACTGGTCGGCGAACTCGCCGTCGTGCACGGAAAGGTGACCTTGTCGTCCGGCAAGGAAGCCGACTACTACATCGATCTCCGGCGGGCGACGCTGCATCACGCGGCCGCCCCGCTCATCGGGAAGCTGCTCCGCCAGCTCACGCACGACTGGAACTACGTCGCCGCCGGCGGCCTGACCCTCGGCGCGGACCCGGTGGCGCTGGCGATGCTGCACTCCGCGGCCACCGACGGTGTCGTGCTCGACGCGTTCGTCGTCCGCAAGGGCGCGAAGGCGCACGGCATGCAGCGCCAGATCGAAGGCGTCGAGGTGCTGGGGCAGCGGGTGCTCGCCGTCGAGGACACCTCGACCACCGGCGGCAGCGTGCTCACCGCCGTCAAGGCTCTGCGCGACGCCGGGGCGAACGTGGTCGGCGTCGCGACGGTCGTCGACAGGGACACCGGAGCGCGCGAGGCCATCGAGAAGGAAGGCCTCGAATACCGTTACATTCTGAACAAGGACGATCTCGGTCTGTCCTGATTAAAGCTTCCCCAAGGGGGCATCCTCCGTGTGCGAACGGAGGATGCCCCTTTTTTCGTGAGCGATTCTCAATACGAGAGGGGTAACGTCGCAGGTAGGGGAGTGAAAGGGGGCTTGAGGTGGCGGGTTTCCTGGCGAACGTGACAGTCGCGGTACACGTTTTCGCGCTGTTGTTCATCGGATTCGGTGGTTTTCTCGCGTGGCGGTGGCCGAAGGTGATCTTCGTGCATGTGTTCTTCGCCGCATGGGGGATCCTCGTCAACGTCTTCCCCTGGCCGTGCCCGCTGACGGCGGCCGAGAACTACTTCCGCCACCAGCAGGGTCTCGGTGACCTGCCCGGCGGCTTCAACGCCTACTACCTCTACGACACGGTGTTCCCGCGCTCCATGCTGCCGGTCGTGGTCCTGATCGCGATGGCGACGGTGATCGTCTCCTACGTCGGCACGGTCCAGCGCTGGCGCCACCGCCACCACGACGGGGACGCACCGGCGCACCGCGTCAGCATGGGCTGAGTGACAATCACTCGGTGAACTCGGAAGAAGCCGGCCCCACCGAATGGGTGGCGCGGGAAGAGGTCGGCGTCGGCCCGTGGGAGGGCGAGTGGCCCGCGGACGAGCGCTACGACCCCGAACTGCTGGCCAACGGCGACCGCCGCAACGTCGTCGACCCGTACCGCTACTGGCGGCGCGAGGCCATCGTGTCCGATGTGGACGCCCGGCGGCACCCCTTCCACGTGGCGATCGAGAACTTCCAGCACGATCACAACATCGGCACCGTGGTCCGGACGGCGAACGCGTTCGCCGCCGCGGCCGTGCACATCGTCGGACGGCGGCGCTGGAACCGGCGCGGCGCCATGGTGACCGACCGCTACCAGCACCTTCTCCACCACGAGGACGTCTCCGGGCTGCTGACCTTCGCCGCCGAGAAGGGGCTCGCCGTGGTCGCCGTCGACAACACCCCCGGCTCGCAGCCCGTCGAGACCGCGGAATTGCCGCGCGAGTGTGTCCTGCTGTTCGGCCAGGAAGGGCCGGGGTTGTCGGCCGAGGCGCAGAAGACCGCGGCGCTGGTCGTCTCGATCGCGCAGTTCGGCACGACGCGCTCCATCAACGCCGGCGTCGCCGCCGGGATCGTCATGCACGCCTGGGTCCGGCAGCACGCCGACCTCGCCACGGCCTGGTAACCCGGGCTAGACCGGGGCGACCTCCACCGGGATCCCGTTCAGCACGGCGTTCCCGGACGGGACGTCGAGCAGGGTCTCGTCGGCGACGAGGTTCGAGTTCACCCCGGCGTGCGCCGTCGCGACCTTCGTGCGCATGCCTTCGACGTCGTGCCCCCAGCCGTGCGGCATGCTCACCACGCCGGGCCGGACGTCGGCCGTGACCTCGACCGGCACTTCGAGCTTCCCCGCCCTCGACGTCACCGAGGCGAGCCCGCCGTCGGTCAGCCCGAGCCGGGACGCGTCTTCCGGGTGAACCTGGACGGTGCACCGGTTTCCGCCGCGCACCAGGGGCGTCAGGTTGTGCATCCACGAGTTGTTCGAGCTCAGATGCCGCCGTCCGATGAGCAGCAGGCCGCCGTCGGGCGCCTTGCCGAGTTCCGCGCGCAGCCGCGGGACGTCCTTCGTGATCGCGTCCGGGGCTAGCTCGACCTTCCCGCTCGCGGTGCTGAGCACCTCCGGCAGCCGCGGCTTCAGCGCGCCGAGGTCGATGCCGTGCGGCGCGGCTTCGAGGTCGGCGAGCTTCAGCCCGTACGGCCCGCCGCGCAGCATCAGGTCGATCATCCGCGCCGGTCCCGTGCGGCCTTCGGCGAGCGACAGGTCGACGCCGGTGCGCCGCGCCGTCTCGGCCGCGACCATCGTGTCGAAGGCGGCGACGTCGACGTCCGGGCCCTGGCCGGCGGCGATCCCGGCCATCCGCAGCAGAGTCACCCACTCCTGCGGCAGGTCCGTGTCGAGGGTCGGAGGCGTCCAGTTCGCGACGTTGCGCACGGCGAGCGTGTACAGCGCGACGTCGTAGTGTGGCCGCTCCAGTGGTGACGGTCCGGGCAGGATGACGTCGGCGTGCCGGGTGGTCTCGTTGAGATAGACGTCGAGGGAGACCATGAAGTCCAGCTGCCGCAACGCTTCCGTGAGCCGCGCGGAGTTGGGCGTGCTCAGCGCCGGGTTGCCGCTGATGGTCACCAGCGCCCGGACCCGGCCCTCGCCGGGCGTCTCGATCTCGTCCGCGAGCGTGGCCACCGGCAGTTCGCCGAGCACCTCCGGATAACCGCGCACCCGGCTCGTCCAGCGGCCGCTGGTGAACGGCGAAGACCGTCGCGGCTTCCACGCGGCGGGCAGCGGGAACATGACGCCGCCCTCGCGGTCGAGGTTGCCGGTGAGCGCGTTGACGACGTCGACCAGCCAGCTCGCGATGGTGCCGTACGACTGGGTCGTGGTCCCCATCCGGCCGTAGACCGCGGCCCGCTCGGCGTTCGCGAGTTCGATCGCGATGCGGCGGATCTCGGCGGCGTCGATCCCGGTCGCGGGCGCGACCGCCTCCGGCGTGAACGGCTCTGCGAGCGCGCGAACCTCGTCGACACCGTTGAGGTGCTCACCCGGACTGACGCGGTTCTCCGCGAACAGGACGTTGACCAGCGCGAACAGGAACAACGCGTCGGTGCCGGGCCGGATCGCGTGGTGCTCGTCGGCGAGCTGGGCGGTCCGGGTGCGGCGCGGATCGAGGACGACGATCTTGCCGCCCCGCTTCTGGATCCCGCGCAACCTGCCGCGGGTGTCGGCCGCGGTCATCAGGCTTCCGTTGGACACCAACGGGTTCGCGCCCAGAATGAGCAGGTGCTCAGTGCGGTCGAGGTCGGCGACGGGAATGGTCTGCGGGTCGCCGAAGAGGTAGCCGGACGAGAAGTGCTTCGGCATCTGGTCGACCGTGGTCGCGGTGTAGAAGTTCTTGGTGCCCAAGGCTTTGAAGAACACGCGGCCGTAGAGCACCAGCGCCGCGTTGTGCACCGTCGGGTTGCCCGAGTAGACGGCGACGGCGTTCTTGCCGTGCTCCTCGATGATCGGCCGAAGCCGCCGGTCGATCTCGGCGAAGGCCTCGTCCCAGCCGACCTCGACGAACTCGCCGTCGCGTTTGACCAGCGGCGCGGTGAGCCTGTCCGGATCGTGGTGCAGCGCGCCGAGCGAGGCGCCCTTCGGGCAGATGTAGCCCTGGGAGAAGACGTCCTCGCGGTCGCCCTGGACCCGGGTGACGAGACTCTTCTCGTCGATCGTCACCTCCAGGCCGCAAGTGGCTTCGCAGAGCGGGCAGGTCACGTGCGCCGTGGTCATGAAGCACCTCGCGGGGTCGGGTATCGCTTTAACATACTGAGCGGTATGTCAGCGGGCAAGGGATGATGGCGCGATGACCGCACTCGCCGACCGGGCCGCGGCCGCCGAACGCGCGGTCCGCGACCGGCATCTGCGCCGGGTATGGGGACTGCCCGGGACCGTGCTCGGCCGCAGCGGCTGGCCGCCGTCGGCGGGCCAGCGCGTCCACTGGCACTGGAACTACTGGTGGCAGGCGCACCTGCTGGACACCCTCGTCGACGCGCAACTGCGGGACCCTTCGCCGGACAGGCTGAAGCTGATCGACCGGTTCGTGGCGTCGGTACGACTTCGCAACTTCGGCAAGTGGATCAACGACTATTACGACGACATCGCCTGGCTCGGCCTCGCGCTGCAACGCGTCGGGCACCTCGGGCTGGACGTCCGCGGCGGGCTGGAGGCGATCAGTTCGCGGCTGCGCGAAGGCTGGACCGACGAAGCGGGCGGCGGGATCCGGTGGCGCGTCGGCGACGACTTCAAGAACGCGCCCGCGAACGGCCCGGCCGCGATCTTCCACGCGCGCGAAGGGGCCGAACAGCACGCGCGGGGACTGACCGACTGGATGACCGAGCGGCTCGTCGATCCGGAGACCGGACTGGTGTGGGACGGCCTCCGCGTCGACTCCGGCGAACTGGTCAAGCACATTTTCACCTACTGCCAAGGGGTTTACCTCGGCGCCTGCCTCGAACTGTCCGAAGTGGACAGAGTGGAGCACGTGATCCACGCGGTCGCGGAGCACGTCGCGCCGAACGGGGTGATCCGGGGACAGGGAGACGGCGACGGCGGCCTGTTCGCCGGGATCCTGGCGCGCTACCTGGCGCTCGCCGCGCCGCTGCTGCCGAGCGGGGTGGCACGCGATCTGGTCATCCGGTCGGCCGAGGCCTGCTGGACCGGCGCCACCGAGACGCCGCACGGGCCGCTCTTCAGCGCCGACTGGGCGACTCCGGCGCCTTCGCTCCCCCTCGCCCCCGACGCCCCCGAACGCGACCTGTCCGTCCAGATCAGCGCTTGGATGCTCCTCGAAGCCGCCGCCACCCTGACCCACGCCCCGCACTGAGCCGCCTGTCCACGACCCTCGCCCCGCACACCCAAAGCCGCAACTAGAGGACTACTTGCGGGTCACCAGACGTCGCCCGAGCGCCAGTCCGCGGTGATCTCCCCGTCCAGATCCATGGTGACCCCCACCGGCAGCACGTGGATCGACCCGTCGTCCTCCTTCGTCGCCTCCACGCCCGAAGGCGTCATGGCCGACGAAGGACCGCGCCACAACAGCCACCCGCGCGACGCGTAGAACTCCAGGGCGTCTTCGGACGCCGAAAGCGCCCCGAGGTCGTACGCCTTCCGCAGGACCAGCTCCAGCGCGTCCATCATCGCGGCGCCGTGACCACGCCGCCGGTGGTCCGACCGGACGGCGACCGCCTCGACGTACCCCGTCCGCAGTGCCCGCC
Source organism: Amycolatopsis sp. lyj-84 (assembly GCF_046549075.1). Taxonomy (NCBI): domain Bacteria; kingdom Bacillati; phylum Actinomycetota; class Actinomycetes; order Pseudonocardiales; family Pseudonocardiaceae; genus Amycolatopsis; species Amycolatopsis sp. lyj-84. The sequence goes on along the minus strand of NZ_JAJPWO010000002.1, from coordinate 656,057 downwards.
CGTCGTGCATCAGCCGTCGCTGGACCAGCGACGCGTGCCCGATCAGCTCGCCGCCCTCCCAGATCAGCGTATGCATGCCGCCGAGGGCGTTCTGCCAGTCGTCTTCGCTGAAATCACCGTCGAAGGCGTCGTCGAGCAGGGCGCGTGCCGCTTTCAGCACGGCGGCGTCGAGGTCGGCGGTGTGCACGGTCCACAGCTCGGTCATTCCGCCATCTTCACCCGGCGGCGGCGTTCTGACCAGCGAGTTGTGACTCAGCAGCCGCACGATTGACGGTGTATGAAGCGCGGTGCGAGCCGTACGGATTCGGGTCGTCGCTCAGGGTCGGTGATCCGGGCGAGCAGGAGTTCGACGGCCTTGCGCCCGATCTCCTCGATCGGCTGCGCCATCGTGGTCACCGCCGGGGTCACCTGCCCCGCCCACTCCATGTCGCCGTATCCGACGATCGCCAGGTCGCGCCCGATCCGGATGCCGAGCCGGTGCGCCTCGTACTGGACACCGATCATCATCGCCTCGCTCGCCACCACGAGCGCTGTCGGCGACGGCCAGCTGTCGAGCAGTTTCGCCGTCGCGGCGGCCGCTCCACCCGGCGTCGACTGCCCGCACGCGACCAGCTGCGACGTCCACCGGATGCCGGAGCGGCCGAGGCCGAGGCGGTATCCCAGCGCCCGCTCCTCGAAGGTGGCCATGTCCTCTTCGCCCGAGATGAAGCCGATCTTGCGGTGCCGCAGCCCGGCGAGGTGCCGCACGAGCGCGCACACGGCCTGGATGTTCTCGGAACCGACCTGGTCGACGTCGTTGCGCCCGGCCATCCGGTCGACGAGCACGGTCGGCACACCCATCCGGACCAGGCCGTTGATCACCGCTTCGTCACCGGCCGCCGGGACGAGCAGAACACCGTCGACGCGGTCCGCCCGCAGCGCGCGGATGACCGCGGCCTCTTCGGCGACGCTGTCCCCGGTGTCGGCGAGGGTGATCTCGCAGCCGTGACGTCGTCCGGCGCGGCGGATGGCACGGATGAGCTCACCCGAATAGGGGTTCGCGTGCATCGCCATGGCCACCCCGAACCGGTGGGTGACAGGGGTGTCCTCCCACAGGGGTAACGCCGGCGACAATGCGGTCATCGGTCCACGCCTTCATCCGAGCTTGAATGAAGGTAACGGCTGTTGGACCCCCGCTCGGCGGCGAGACCGGAAAGTCGGCCAACAATCATCAATGTGAGTGAACATGCGCGCATCCGCAGGACGCCCGATGGCGGAGCGTAGGCGGAATCCGAATCGCCTGGGCCTTGCGTGCCGGATCGTTGATCCTGGCCAGCAACAGGCGCACTGCCTGTGTGCCGATCTCCTCGATCGGCTGCGCCATCGTGGTCAGCGGCGGATCGACCAGATCGGCCCACTCGACGTCGTCGTAGACCACCACCGGCAGGTCGATCCCGGCGCGCAGTCCACGTTTGCGCAGCTCGTGCAGTACCCCGACCATCATGCTGTCGTTTCCGACCACCAGCGCTGTCGGCGGTTCCGGCAGCGCGAGCAGCGTGCTCAGCGCCAGCGCGCCGCCGGCCCGCGACGACTGTCCGCACGCGACCAGGTCCTCCGACCAGGTCAAACCCGACCGGCCGAGCCCCAGCCGGTAGCCGAGGATGCGTTCCTCGCTGGTGCTCAGCCCCGCCGTGCCGCTGATCATGCCGATCCGCTGGTGCCCGAGCGACGCCAGATGCGCCGTCAGCGCGGACGTCGACTGGATGTTCTCCGCGCCGACCTGGTCGACGTCGGTGCGGGTGGAGAGCCGGTCGATGAGCACCGTCGGAACGTCCAGCGAGACGAGCTCGCCGATCACCGAACCGTCGCCGGGCGACGGCGTGATCAGCAGTCCGTCGACCCGGCGTGAGCGCAGGGTTCGTACGGTTTCACGCTCGGTGTCGACGGTGTCATGCGTGTCCGCCAGCAAGACCGTGTAGCCGGCTGACGCGGCTTCGCGCTCGATCGCCTGGATCAGCAGGGCGAAGTACGGGTTCGCCAGCAGGGAGATCGCGACGCCGATCGACCGCGTGCCGCCGGTGACCAGGGAACGGGCGATGGCGTCACCGGTGTAGCCGGTCTGCTCGATCGCGCGCAGGACCGCGGCCTTGGTCTCCTCGGCCACCGCTCTCGTCCCGTTGACCACGTGTGAGACCGTCGTGATCGAGACTCCCGCCAGCTCGGCGATATCGCGTTGGGTGGGGCGGGAGGAGCGTGACGGCGGCATTACCAATCCTCGATCAGGTCTGCGAGCAAGCGTTTGCGCAAACGCTTGCGAGTGAGCATAACCCTGTCTACCTTCCGGTCCATCAGGACAGCCTCGAATCGGAGGGCATCCCCCATGAGACAGCGCAGTCTCGTCGCGCTCACCCTGGCTGCCGTGCTCACGGCGACCACGGCCGGGTGCACGGTCGAACGCCACTGGGGTGGCGGATCGAACGCAGGCGGTGGTGGCAAGGCCAAGGTCGGCCTGGTCACCAAGACCGACACCAATCCCTACTTCGTCGAGCTGAGAGCGGCGGCCAAGGCGGCCGCCGAAGCGAACGGCGCGGAGTTCAACGCGCTCGCCGGCCAGTTCGACGGTGACAACGACGGCCAGGTCCGGGCCATCGAGAACCTCATGCAGCAGGGTGCGAACACCATCCTGATCACGCCGAGTTCCTCGACCGGTGTGCTCGACGCCATCGACCGCGCCCGCAAGGCCGGGGTGCTGGTCATCGCGCTCGACACCGCGACCGAACCCGACACCGCCGTCGACGCCACCTTCGCCACGGACAACTTCGAGGCCGGACGTCAGCAGGGCGCGTACGTGAAGGCCGTTCTCGCGGGCAAGCCGCCGAAGCTGTTCATGGTGGACGGCACCGCCGGATCCACAGTGGACACTCAGCGGCACACCGGGTTCCTCAAGGGCATCGGCCTGACCGACGCGTCGCCCGAGATCAAGGGCAAGACGCCCGCGAACGGCGACCAGAGCCTGGCTCAGCAGGGCGTGGAGAACCTGCTGCAGCGCACCACCGACATCAACGCCGTCTACACGATGAACGAGCCGATGGGCCGCGGCACCTACGCCGCCCTCCAGGCCCGCGGCCTGGTGAACCAGCTCGTGATGGGCTCGATCGACGGCGGCTGCGAAGGTGTCAAGAACGTCCGCGACGGCCAGTACGCCGCCACGGTCATGCAGTTCCCCAAGAAGATGGCGGAGCAGGGCGTCCTCGCCGCCGTCGAGTACGCCAAGACCGGCAAGAAGCCGAGCGGGTTCGTCAACACCGGATCCGCGGTGATCACGGACAAGCCGATCCCCGGCGTGGAAAGCCAGGACACCAAGTGGGGCCTCGAGAACTGCTGGGGGACGAAATGAGCACCTTGACCCTCAAGGGCAACGAGCGGCCGACCATCGGTGAGTTCTTCCTGCGCGCACCGGCGGTCGGGCCCGCGCTGGCCCTGCTCGTCGCGATCGTGGTGTTCTCCCTCTCGACGGACACCTTCCTCGATCTCGACAACCTTTCCCTTGTGGTGCAACAGTCCCTGGTGGTCGGCACGCTCGCCCTCGGGCAGACGCTGATCATCCTGACCGCGGGTATCGACCTGGCCAACGCGGCCGCGATGGTGCTCGCGACGCTGATCATGGCGAAGCTCGTCGTCGGCGGCGTTTCCGGGATTTGGGCGCTGCTGCTGGGAATCGTGGCGACGGTGGTGATCGGGATGGTCACCGGTTCGCTGGTCACCCGGATCAAACTGCCGCCGTTCATCGTCACGCTCGGCCTGCTGACGGTGCTCACCGCGGCCGCGAAACTGTTCGCGAGCGGACAGGCCGTCCCGGTCGCCGACTCACTGCTCAAATGGCTCGGCACCCGCCGCTACCTGTTCGGCGGCATCCCCATCACCTACGGCATGACGCTGGCTTTGCTGATGTACCTGGCACTTTGGTACGCGCTCACGCGGACGCCGTGGGGCAAGCACGTCTACGCGGTCGGCAACGCGCCGGAATCCGCGCGGCTGTCCGGGATCAAGGTCAACCGGACGATCCTTTCGGTGTACATCGTCGCCGGGGTGATCGTCGGGATCGCGGCCTGGCAGGCGCTCGGCCGCGTGCCGAACGCCGACCCGAACGCCTTCCAGCTCGGCAACCTCGACTCGATCACCGCGGTGGTGCTCGGCGGCGCGAGCCTGTTCGGCGGCCGGGGTTCGGTTCTCGGCACGATGATGGGCGCGCTGGTCGTCGCGGTCCTGCGGTCCGGTTTGACCCAGCTCGGGGTGGACGCGCTCTACCAGGACGTCGCGACCGGTGCCCTGCTCATCGGCGCCGTCTGCGTCGACCGTTTCGCGAGGAGGCAGCAGTCATGACGACACCAACGTTGTCCGCTCAGGGACTCGTCAAACGCTACGGCCGGGTCACCGCCATCGACGGCGCCGACTTCGAACTGTTCCCCGGTGAGGTGCTCGCCGTGGTCGGCGACAACGGCGCCGGGAAGTCGAGCCTCATCAAAGCCCTTTCGGGCGCGGTGATCCCGGACTCCGGTGAGATCAAAGTGGACGGTCAGGCCGTGCACTTCAAGTCCCCTTTGGACGCTCGCCACTACGGGATCGAGACGGTGTACCAGGATCTCGCCGTCGCCCCGGCGCTCGACATCGCGTCGAACATGTTCCTTGGCCGGGAAAAGCGGCGCAAGGACCTGTTCGGGCAGCTGTTCAGGAAGCTGGACACCGCGACCATGCGGGCCGACGCCCAGCGGATCCTGGACGAACTCGGCATCAACATCAAATCCATCACGCAGCCGGTGGAGACGCTGTCCGGCGGGCAGCGCCAGGGTGTCGCGGTCGCGCGGGCGGCCGCGTTCGGCACCAAGGCGGTGATCATGGACGAGCCCACCGCCGCGCTCGGCGTCGCCGAATCCGGCAAGGTGCTCGACCTGATCAACCGGATCCGTGAACGCGGTCTGCCGGTGGTCCTGATCAGCCACAACATGCCGCATGTGTTCGACATCGCCGACCGCATCCACGTGCACCGCCTCGGCAAGCGCGTCGCGGTCGTCTCGCCGAAGACGCACACGATGAACCAGGTCGTCGGCCTGCTCACGGGTGCGCTGAAGCTCGGCGAGAACGGCGAAGTCGAAGAGGTAGCCGCAGCCGTGCACACGGGTCTGTAGTGCGGCGGGTGCTGCTGGCGGGCCTGTGCACCGTCGACCAGGTTCAGCGCGTCGCCGAGTTCCCGGCGCCGGGCGAGAAGGTGCGTTCGCTGTCCGTGGACGTCGCCGCCGGGGGGCCGGCGACGAACGCGGCGGTGACCGTGGCCGCGCTCGGCGCCGGGGCGACGCTCTTCACGGTCGCCGGTGCGCACCCGCTGGCGGCACTGGCCCGCGCCGACCTCGAGGCGCACGGTGTCGACCTCGTCGACCTCGATCCAGGACGGCCCGATCCGCCCGCGATCAGCGCCATCGTCGTCCGTGACTCCGACGGGGAACGCACCGTCGTCTCGCGCAACGCCCACGCCTCTTCACGATTCGTCCTCTCGTTGCGGTCCTTGCACGCGCAACTACCGCAACCAGGGGACGAATTGCCCGGGTGCGTGCTCCTCGACGGGCACCATCCGGAGGTCGCCACGTACACGGCGCGCTGGGCGCGGGAACGCGGCGTGCCGGTGGTGCTCGACGCCGGGAGCTGGAAGCCGGTCTTCGCCGAACTCCTGCCGCTGGTCGACATCGCCGCGTGCTCCTCGCTCTACCGCGGGGACGATCCGCGTGCGCACGGAGTGCCGGTGGTGATCACGACCGCGGGCCCCGATCCGGTGCGCTGGTCGACGGCGGACGGCTCTGGTGAGATCCCCGTTCCCGTCACCCAGGCGCGTGACACGCTAGGGGCGGGCGACGTCTGGCACGGCGCTTTCGCGTACGCGGTCGCCAGGGACACAGGGGACGTCCCCGGCTGGATCGAGTTCGCCAACGAGGTGGCCGCCGAACGGGTGCGGCATGAAGGACCGAGGTCGTGGACGGCCGCGGTCGCGAAGAAAGGACTGCCATGACAGCCATGCCTCCGGTGTTCGAGGACCTGTTGAGCAGGGCTCAGACGCTGGCGAAGCCGGGGCAGCGCAGCGTGCTCGGGATCGTCGGTGCCCCCGCGTCCGGCAAGACGACCCTGGCCTGGGGCCTGGCGAAGGCGCTGGGCACGAGGGCGGCCGTGGTCGGGATGGACGGTTTCCACCTGGCGCAGGTGGAACTGCAGCGGCTCGGCCGCGCGGAGCGCAAGGGCGCGCCGGACACCTTCGACGCCGCCGGGTACGTGCACCTGCTGCGAAGGCTCGCCGAAGGCCGCGAGACGGTCTACGCGCCCGAGTTCCGCCGTGAGATCGAGGAGCCGATCGCCGGTGCCGTCGCGGTCACGCCGGACGTGCCGCTGGTCATCACCGAGGGGAACTACCTGCTCATGCAGGACGACCCGTGGAGCGGCGTGAAGCCGATCCTCGCCGAGTCTTGGTTCCTCGCGCCGGACGAACCCGAGCGCATCGAGCGGCTCGTTTCGCGCCACCGCCGCTACGGCCGTTCGCTGGTCGACGCGCGTCGACGCGCCCTCGGTTCCGACCAGCGCAACGCCGATTTGATCGCGTCCACCAGCGGCCGGGCCGACCTGGTCCTCGAGAATCTCCCGCTGGTTAACTTCGCCATATGAGTGGTGTTCTCCTCGTCACCGGCGGCAGCAAGGGCATCGGCGCGGCGGTCTGCGAACTGGCCGCCGCGCGTGGTTACGACGTCGTCGTCAACTACGCGGGTGATGCCGAAGCGGCCGAAGACGTCGCTTCGCGCGCCCGGAAGCACGGCGTCCAGGCGATCGCCCGGCGCGGGGACGTCGCGTCCGAAGACGACGTGCTGGCCCTGTTCGACGCGGCGGCCGGACTCGGTCCCCTCGCCGGGGTGGTCGCGAACGCGGCCATCACCGGCAACACCCCCGGCCGCTTCGACGAATACGACGTCGACGTCGTCCGTCGCGTCGTGGATGTCAACATCACGGGCGTCTTCCTGTGCGTTCGCGAGGGCATCCGCCGGATGTCCACCCGGTACGGCGGCACGGGCGGCGCGATCGTGACGGTGTCCTCCACCGCCGCGCGGACCGGCTCGCCCGGGGAGTGGGTCCACTACGCGGGGACCAAGGCGGCGGTCGAAACGATGACCTACGGCGTGGCGCAAGAAGTCGCGCGGGAGTCCGTCCGGATCAACGCCGTCGCACCCGGGATGATCCACACCGGCCTGCACGCGGCGGCCGGGCTGCCCGATCGGATGGACCGGATCGCCCCGACCATTCCGATGGGACGAGCGGGCGAACCCGGCGAAGTCGCGGAAGCCGTGCTGTGGCTGCTTTCCCCGGCCGCGTCGTACACCACCGGGACGGTGCTGACCGTCGGCGGAGGGCGTTGACCCCCGGGGCCACGGACCGGTCACGAGCGGATATCGGGTCCGCGTGCGGTTCAGCCACTTTTTAACACGGTTTCCCGGCAGATATCACGATTCATGTGGGAAGTCGGCGGATCACCTCGTGGCCCCAGGCGCCTGTGTCACCCTGGTTGCGCCCCCAAGCTCTTGATCAGGACGGTCATCCCCGATGTCCAAGCTCATGTCTGTGCACCACCTGGCACTCACCGTGACCGACGTGGACCGGAGCGTGCCCTGGTACGCCCGCGTGCTCGAACTCGAGGAGTTCACGCGTCGCGAAGACCCCGAAACGGGTCTGCGGAAGGTCGTGTTGCGCTCGCCGAGCGAGGGTTTCGCGGTGGTGCTCGTCGAACATCAGGACACCGAGCGGCCGCGGTTCGACGAACGGCGGACCGGTCTGGACCACGTGGCGTTCAAGGTCTCGTCGCGGTCGGAACTGGCCGAGTGGGAAGCGCGGCTCTCGGAGTACGGCGTCGTCTACACGCCGTCGAAGGGATCGCGAACCCTGGAAGGCTCGTCCGTCATCGTGTTCCGTGACCCCGATGGCATCCAGCTGGAGATCTGGGCGGACGCTTAGGCCGTGTCCGGCGAGTCTTGTTCGCGGTCTTCGCGCCCAGGCGGTCCCTGACGGCACGGGCGGAGGCGGCCGAGTACGACCCGGTACGAGGCCGATCCGCCCGCACCGTCAGGAACCACCTGGATCACGAAGCCCATCGAACAGACCCACCGGACACGGCCTAAGTGGTCGCGCGGTCCTCGACCTCGTCCGCCGGGCGCCGCATTTCCTGGCGGTAGCGGATCACGCCGTAGGCCGTGCCCACCACGAAGAACGCGACGCTGATCCACAGGGCGGCCGTCTTCACCCACGGCAGCTGGTCCAGCAGGCCGGCACCGTAGTAGCCGAGCAGCACCAGCGTCGGCACCCAGAGCAGCCCGCCGAGCGCCGTCGCGAGGGCGAACCGGCGCGGATCCATCCGCGCGGTCCCGGCGATGAGCGGCGCCAGCGTGCGGATCCACGGGATCCAGCGCGCGGCGACGATGGCGAAGAAGCCTCTGCGATCGAGGAAGTTCCTGGCGCGGTCGAGGTTGTGCCGGTTCAGTACTTTGCCCCCGCGCCGGGCGATCAGTTTCGTGCCCGTCGTCCGGCCGATGTAGTAGCCCACCTGGTTGCCGAGGATCGCGACGAGCAGCGCGGCCGCCGAGAGCAGCCACGCGTTCAGGTCGGAGCCGTGCTGCGCGAGGACGACCCCGGCCGCGAACAGCAGGGAGTCGCCGGGCAGGAACAGCCCGATGATCAGCGCGCACTCCACGAAGATGAAGCTCAGCACGATCACCCAGACGAGCACCGGCCCGGCGGTGTCGAGCCAGCTCACGCCGATGCCCGCGGCCTCGGTGTACACCTCACTCACGACGCGAGCCTACGTGTACTCGGCGAACCGCATGCGGCCGAACCGTGGAATCGGGGTGTCCGAAAGTTCCGGTCACGCGCCCCACGGACGCAATGAACGGGACTTTCATTGCAAAATTTGCAATGAAAGTCCCGTTCATTTCACTCGCGCCTAGTGCTCGACGAGCTCGTCGAGCGCCTGGTCGTAGCTCAACCGGACGTCGTGTTCGGCCTGGTCACCGCCCAGCAGCTCCACCCGGCTGGTGGCGGGCGGGTAGCCGCTGGCGATCACCGTGTACGTCCCGGCGGGCAGGTCGCTGATCGTGTAGTTGCCCTCCGCGTCGGTCCTCGCCACGGCGGCGACGCCGCCCGAGGAGTCGAGCACGGTGATCCGCGCGTCCGGCACGATCCGCTCCCCGTCGGTGCGGGCGATCCCGCTCAGCAGGATCGTGCTGACCAGTTCGACGTCGTGGCGCAGCACGCCGGCGCCGGTGGCGGTCAGCGTCGCCGCGACCGGCCGGAACCAGCGACCGCTGGCGACGATCGTGTACCGCCCGCCCACGATCCCGGCGAAGGAGTAGACGCCGTTCTCGTTCGTGTGGGTCCTGGCCACCTGATTGCCGTTGTGGTCGATCAGGGTCAGCGCCGCCCCCGCGACGTTCGTCGCGTCGTCCCGGCGGACGTGCCCGCTGATCTGCGCGGATCCCGCCCGATAGACGCCGTTGCCGTTCCCGTTGGTCATCGCGTGCTTGCCGGGTTCGGGAGTCACCGGAGCGGTGACGACCGTCTTCTCGGAAGCCGTTTCGACAGGTGCGGGCTCCTCTTCTTCGAGGAGGGCTTCGCCGCCTTCGAGAGCCGATGCCGCCGAAGGAGTCGAGCCGCCGAGCAGCGGGATCTCCTTCATGAACATCAGCACCAGCGTCGCCAGCAGCGCGACCGCGCCCGCCACGTAGAACACCGTGGTGATCGACTCGGTGAAGCCGATCAGCACCGGGGTCTTGATGGCCTCGGGCAGGCTCGCGATACCGCTCGTGTTCGATTGGATGTCGCCCAGCGCCGCGGCGCCTTCCCCGGTCGGCGCGTTGCCGCCGAACGCCTTGGTGATGTTGCCCGGCAGGACGTTGAACAGGATCGTCAGGAACACCGCGACACCCGCGGTACCACCGATCTGCCGGAAGAACGTCGCCGAAGCGGTCGAGACGCCCATGTCGCTGCGGGGGCCCGCGTTCTGCACCGCGATGATCAGCGTCTGCATGCAGGCACCGAGGCCGAGACCGATGATCGCGGCCGCGACCAGCGGGTGCCACAGCGCGCTGTTGTACTCGACCTGCGCGAAGAAGAACGCGCCCGCCGCGATCAGCAGCGTGCCGACCACCGGGAACACCTTGTAGCGGCCGGTCTTGCTGGTGATCTGGCCCGAGACGATCGAACCGCTCATGATGCCCGCCATCAGCGGGATCATCAGCAGACCCGACTCGGTCGGCGAGAACTCCTGAACCACCTGCATGTACTGCGGGATCATCATGATCGCGCCGAACATCGCCACACCGACGATGACGCCGCCGATGATCGCGACCGTGAAGGTCGAGTTCTTGAACAGCCGCAGCGGGATCAGCGCCGCGTCCTTCATCAGCTTCTCGATGAAGATGAAGGCGACCACGCCGATGGCGCCGATGACGTAGCAGATGATCGCGTTCTGCGAGCCCCAGCCCCACTTGTTGCCCTGCTCGGCGACGATCAGGAACGGCACCACGGCGACGACGAGCGCGAGCCCGCCCCACCAGTCGATCTTGTGGTCGTGGCGCTGGTGCGGCACGTTGAGCACCTTGGCGACGACGAACAGCGCGACGATCGCGATCGGCACGTTGATCAGGAAGACCCAGCGCCAGCCGGCGATGTCGTAGCCGAAGACGCTGCCGAGCTTGTCGAAGTCGGCGAAGAACCCGCCGAGCACCGGGCCGAGCACGGTGGAGATACCGAACACGGCGAGGAAGTAACCCTGGTAGCGGGCGCGTTCCCGCGGCGGCACGATGTCGCCCATGATCGTCATCGCCAGCGACATCAGACCACCGGCGCCGAGGCCCTGGATCGCGCGGAACGCGGCCAGCTCGTACATCGACGTCGCGAACGCCGAGGCGATCGAACCGATCAGGAAGATCGAGATCGCCGCGATGTAGAACGGCTTGCGCCCGTAGATGTCGGACAGCTTGCCGTAGATCGGCGTGACGATGGTCGAGGTGATCAGGTAGGCCGTGGTGATCCAGGCCTGCAGGTCGAACCCGTTGAGGTCGTTCGCGATGCGGACGATCGAGGTGCCCACGATCGTCTGGTCGAGCGCCGCCAGGAACATGCCCGACATCAGGCCGATCAGGATCGTGACGATCTGACGGTGGCTGAGCCGGGGCCCGTCCTCCTCGACGGCTGGTGGACTTTCTACGGTGGAACTCATTGTTCAGGCCCCCTTGGCCTTCGACGCCGACGCGGGGTCGGCGAACTGTGGAGATGTTTTTTCGATGTCGTCGTTCAGCCGGTGGAACAGCGAGTTGAGGGTTTCCCGGTCGTCGTCGGACCAGTCGCCGAGGACCTCGGCGAGCCACTGATTCCGTTGCTTGCGGTTCTCCTCGAACACCCGGAGCCCTTCGGCGGTCGGTGCGAGCAGGCAGGCGCGGCCGTCTTCGGGGTCGGCCAGGCGCTCGACCAGCCCGTGCTGGACGAGAGAGCTCGACTGCCTGCTGATGGTCGAGATCTCGGAGTGCAGGAACTCGGCGAGTTTGCTGGTCCGCTGGGGCCCGACGTGGATGAGGCAGAAGAGGATCGCGTACGCGGCCCGCTCGATGCCGTCCGGCCCCTGCTTGGACACCTGGGACTTGGCCCGGTTGACCAGGCGGACGAGCCGCACGAGCTCGTGCCCGAGGGTGTCGGCCAGATCGAGGTCGGACTTCGACCTGGTGCCGGGTGTCGTGGGTGTCATGGTGGTCTCTCTCGCCGGTTGCTTGGTCACTGCAACTAGTTGCCTAGAGCAAGGATGTTCCTCTCAAGGGTGCTTCGCAAGGAGAAAGTGACCGGGTGTGTCGGACAACACTTTAGTTGCCGCATGCAAGCACATTTATTCGTGCATGTTTGTCCGGTTCGCCCGTCTTGGGGTGCTGAGCAGGTGTTTTGTCGCCAGGGGAACAAGCCGGACCGGTCGCGCTTTGATGAAGTCATGACCGACTCCGCGCTTCTCGCGATCCTCGCCGGCCACAACCTCGGCACCCTCGCCACCATCAAACGGGACGGCAGGCCGCAGCTCTCGACCGTCAACTATCTCTACGACGCGGACGCCGGCGCGATCCTGATCTCGATCACCGCGCCGCGCGCCAAGACCAGGAATCTCCAGCGCGACCCGCGGGCGACGTTCCACGTCGCGACCGAGAGCGGCGGCAGCTACGTCGTCGTCGAGGGTCCGGCCGTGCTCGCGCCGACCGCCGCTTCGCGCGACGACGCGACCGTCGACGCGCTGGTGGATCACTACCGGCGGGCTCGCGGCGAGCATCCTGACTGGGACGAGTTCCGGGACGCCATGGTCGCCGACCAGCGGGTCCTGCTCACCATTCCGATCGAGCGCGTCTACGGCCTCGACCGCAACTAGAGGACTAAACGCGAGGGGATCAGCGCTGGATGCGGGCCTTGATCTCGTCGATCCGGTCGAGGAGGGGGCTCGGGTCGTCCCGGCCGAGTGCCGCCCGCAGATAGAGGCCGTCGCCGACCAGGATGACCAGTTCGGCGGTCAGCGGGTCGTCGACGTGCTCGCTGATCAGGTCGTGGACCCGTTGGTTGTAGACCTGCACGACCTCGGAGACCCGTGGCTCGTTGAGCATGATCCGGATCGTCGCCATGGTCGTGCGATGCAGCGGCTTGCGCTGGGTGACGTCGGTGATCGCGGTGCGCAGGTACCACGAAACGACACCTTCGGGTGCGTTTCGTGCCCGCTCGAGGTCCTCCTCCGACAAGAGGGCGAGGCGCTCCAACAGGCCGTCGACCAGGGCTTCCTTCGAGCCGAAGTGGTAGAGCAAGCCGCCCTTCGACACTCCGGCGTGCGCGGCGACGGCTTCCAAGGTGATGCCGCCGGGGCCCTGCTCGATGAGGATCTCTTCGTACGAGTCGAGGATGCGTTCCTTCGCCGTGGGCTTCGCCATATCAGTTGACTATACCGTCCGGACGGTTTACCTTCGAAACAGGCGGTAACTGTACCGTCCAGACGGTTTACCTAATTGAGGAGAGTGCGCCATGGCGGGGCGCAAGCAGTGGTGGGCGTTGGCGGTACTGGTGCTTCCGGTGCTGCTGATCAGCGTGGACATGACGGTGCTCGGGTTCGCGCTGCCGTTCCTGTCCGAGGATCTGGCGCCGACCGGTGCGGAGCAGTTGTGGATCGTCGACATCTACTCGTTCATGCTGGCGGGCCTGCTGGTCCTGATGGGCACGCTCGGCGACCGCATCGGGCGCCGCAAGCTGCTGCTCATGGGTGCCGCGGCGTTCGGCGCCGCGTCAGTGCTCGCGGCCTTCTCGACCAGCGCGTTCATGCTGATCATCGCCCGGGCGCTGCTCGGGGTCGGTGGCGCGACGCTGATGCCGTCGACGCTGTCGCTGATCCGCAGCATCTTCCTCGACCCCAAACAGCGCCGGACCGCGATCGCGGTGTGGAGTGCCGGGTTCTCCGGCGGCATGGCGCTCGGACCGGTGCTCGGCGGCTGGCTGCTGGAGCACTTCTGGTGGGGTTCGGTGTTCCTCATCAACGTCCCGGTGATGCTGGTGCTGCTGGTCGTCGGACCGTTCGTGCTGCCGGAGGCGCGTGACCCGAAGCCGGGCCGCTTCGACCCGTTGTCGGCGCTGCTGTCCCTGGCCGCGATGCTGCCGGTGGTCTACGGCATCAAGCTGGTCGCCGAACACGGCTTCACCCTCAAGGCCGCGATCAGCATCCTGATCGGTCTCGCGCTCGGTGTGCTGTTCGTCCGCAGGCAGAACCGTCTCGACGAGCCGATGCTCGACCTGAAGCTGTTCTCGAACCGGGCCTTCAGCGGGTCCGTCGTGACGAACATGCTCGGCGTGTTCGCCTTGGTCGGCCTGTTGTTCCTGGTGCCGCAGTACCTGCAGCTGGTGCTCGGGCTGACCCCGGTCGTCGCCGCGCTGTGGATGCTCCCGGCGACGGTCGCCGGGATCACCGGCGCGCTTCTCGCGGCTTGGCTCGCGAAGCGGATCCGGGTCTCCGTGCTGGTCAGTGTCGGTCTCCTGGTCGCCGCTGTCGGGTTCCTGGCGTTGACGCAGGTCTCGTCCGGCGGCGGGCTCGCGTACGTCGTGGTGTCGTTCACGCTGCTCGGGGGCGGTGTCGCCCTGTCGGAGACGCTGACGAACGACCTGGTCATCTCGGCCGCACCGGCCGAACGGGCCGGGGCCGCGTCGGCGATTTCCGAGACCGGCTTCGAGCTGGGCGGCGCGCTGGGCACCGCGATCCTGGGTAGTGTCGCGACCGCGGTCTACCGCTCCGGCCTGCCGGAGGGCACGCCCGAGGCCGCGCGGGACACGCTCGGTGGCGCCGTCGCCACCGCGCAGCAACTCGACCCCGCGCAGGGTCAGGCGCTATTGGCGTCGGCGCGTGAAGCCTTCACTCAGGGGATGCACGTCACCGCATGGGCAGGCGTCGTCGTGCTCGTCTATACGGGTGTTCAAGCGTACATTCTGCTCAATCGGAAGAAAGATTCCGCAGTGCGGATCTGATGAGCCTACGATAAGGGTATGAGCAACGACGCCTTGGTCATCCGGCTCCGCGAGCATCTCGGCGAGGCCGCGGTACTCACCGACTACGACGTCACGGCCGCGTACTCGCGCGACATGATGCCGCTCGCCGAGTCGGGCAGGCCCCTCGCGGTGGTGCTGCCCGCCGACACGGCGGGGGTGCAGGCCGTGGTCAAGGCCTGCGCGGAATTCGAGGTCCCGATCGTGCCCCGCGGCGCCGGCAGTGGTCTGTCCGGCGCCGCGAACGCGATCGACGGCTGTGTCGTGCTGGTGCTGACCAAACTCGACCAGGTCGTCGAGATCGACGAGGGCAACCGGCTCGCCGTCGTGCAGCCCGGCGTGGTGAACCTCGATTTCCGCACCGCCGTGGAGAAACACGGCCTGTTCTATCCGCCGGACCCCTCCAGCTACGACTGGTGCACCATCGGCGGCAACCTGTCGACCAACGCCGGTGGTCTGTGCTGCGTGAAGTACGGCGTCACCACGGATTCGGTACTGGGCCTGGAAGTCGTGCTCGCCGACGGGTCGCTGCTGAAGACCGGGCGCCGCACGGTGAAGGGCGTCGCGGGCTACGACCTCGCGCGGCTCTTCGTCGGCAGTGAGGGCACGCTCGGGGTGATCACACAGGCGACGGTCGCGCTGAAACCGTTGCCGCAGCTGCCTTCCACGCTCGTCGCGGCCTTCAACAGCACGGAGGCCGCCGGGGAAGCCGTCGCGCGAGTCGTGCGCGAGGGGCTGGTGCCGTCGCTGCTGGAGATCATGGACGCGACGTCCATCAAGGCCGCCGAGGCCTATCTCAAGACCGACCTCGGCACCAGCTCGGACTGCAAAGCCTTGCTGCTCGCGCAATCCGACTCCGGCGGCGAGGTCGCACGGCGGGAACTCGCCGCCCTGGAACAGATCTGCGTCGACTGCGGTGCGGATCTGGCCTACGCCACCGAAGATCTCGAAGAGGGCAAGATGCTGCTGCAGGCGCGGCGGGTCGTGCTCACCGCGCTGGAGCTGTACGGCGTCTGGCTGACCGACGACGTCTGCGTGCCGCGCACCCGGATCGCCGAGCTGATCGCGGGCTGCGAGCGGATCAGCGAAGAGGTCGGGCTGCGGATCGCCGTGGTGGGCCACGCCGGCGACGGCAACATGCACCCGACGATCGTCTACTCGCCGGACTCCGAGGAGGAGTTCGCCCGCGCGCGGACGGCGTTCGACGCGATTCTCGAGGTCGCCCTGTCGCTGGGCGGGACGGTCACCGGCGAACACGGCATCGGCAGGATCAAACGCGAGTGGCTGGCGAAGGAGATCGGCGAAGTCGGCCTTCGCGTGCATCGCCAGATCAAGCAGGCTCTCGACCCGGGGAACCTCTTCAACCCGGGCTCGATGTTCTCCCTCTGAACGGCGAGAGCTGGGGGAATCGTCCTCTAGAGGATGTGTGAAACGTCCGCTAGGCGTGTCGAGAAGCCAAGCGCGGTCGTTCCCGGCGGGTCGGGTGGGGTGTCTCGGCCCGGGTGGTCGTGAGTGGCGATTCGTGTTCTAACCCGAAACGCCACTCACGACCAACCCGGCCCCGTCGCGGACGCCATTCCCCTCCCGAACGCCAGGAAAGGCCCGTTACTTGCAAAATTTGCAAGTAACGGGCCTTTCATAGCACGTCGGAAGGGTCAGTCGCGCACGCGCGGGATCTGCTGCGTCGCGTCCATGTCCACGGCCGGAGCGGCGTCGGTGCCCGCGTGCTTCTTCTCGCGGCGCGCCTTCAGGTACTCGATCACGATCGGCACCACCGACACCAGCACGATCAGGATGAAGATCGCGTCGATGTTCTTCTCGATGAAGGCGACCCCGCCGAGCAGGTGGCCGAGCGCGGTGATCCCGGCGGCCCACAGGATGCCGCCGATGACGGTGTAGGTGAAGTACTTCTTCGGGTCCATCTTGCCGATGCCGGCGATCCAGGTGATGAACGTCCGCACGAACGGCACGAACCGCGCCAGCACGACCGCCTTCGGCCCGTGCTTCTCCAGGAAGGCGTGTGTCTGGTCGACGTACTTCTTGTTGAAGAACTTCGAATCCGGCTTGCGGAACAGCCAGGGGCCGATCTTCCAGCCCAGGCCGTAGCCGAGCATGTTGCCGATCAGGGCGGCGAGCGTGACCAGCACGCACACCAGCCAGAGCGGGGCCTTGATCGAGCCGTTGGCGATGAGCAGGCCCGCGGTGAACAGCAGGGAATCGCCGGGCAGCACCGGGAAGACGCTGCTTTCGATGAAGATGATCAGGCAGAGCACGGTGATGACCGGGACGGTCAGCCCGCTCAACAGGATCTTCGGGTCCAGCCACTCGGGCAGGAGCCCCATCGTCGTCACGGTGTTCTGCGCCAGGATCACACCAAAACGGTACAGGGTGACGCAGAGTGCCTTAACCCGACGGGAGAGGGCGGCTCAGATCAGGGTGAGCAGCCCGATCACCGAACCGGCGGCCAGTCCCAGGAGCACGGCCAGCAGCAACACCCAATACGCGGGCAGCGGGGCACTGCCGGGCGAAGGCGCCGGAGGCGGTGTCGGACGTTCCGCCAGCCTGGCCGTTTCCGCGTTCTCCAGCGCGACGCGCTCCCGTTCGAGCGAGTCCGCGCTCGCACCGGAAAGCAGGCCGTACTGGAGAGGCAGCTCGTGCTCCCCCGGAGCGGACTCGACAGTGTCCGAGTCATCCGAATCACTCTGTGTGCCCGAATTGATCTCGGTGTCCGGTTCGACCGGTTTCTCGGTGGAAGCCTCGGTGATCCGCTCCGCCGAAGGGGCGAAGACGGCTTGAGCGCGCAAGGCGTCGGCTAGGAGCTTCTCCGGGTCCTTGGGCTCGCTCATCCAGGCTCCCTTCGCCGCTACCCGTCGCTGACCGACACACCACCTTCGACCGCGCCGCTCAGCGGGGCCGTGGCGCTCAATGTAGCCGCAGCGTCGTCCTCGACCCACTCGCCCTGGCGCAGCACCTTGACCGGTCGCAGGTCGCGGTCCAGCACGACGACGTCGGCCGCGAGCCCGGCGCGCAGCGACCCGGTCCGGTCGGCGATGCCGAGCAGTTCGGCCGGTCGGCCGGAGGTCGCGCGGACGGCGTCGAGCAGGTCGATGCCCGCGCCGCGGACCAGATTGCGGAAGGCCGCGTCCATGGTCAGCGTGCTGCCCGCCAGTGAACCGTTCCCGGCCAGCGTGGCGACACCGTCGCGGACGTCGACCTCGAGGCGGCCGAGGATGTAGCTGCCGTCGGCGGCGTCGGTGGCCGACATGGCGTCGGTGATGAGCACCGTCCGGCCCTTGCCCGCGTGGTGCGCGGCGAGCCGCAGCACCGTCGGGTGCACGTGGACGAGGTCGCAGATCAGTTCGACGGTGATCCGCTCGTCGTCGAGGAGGGCGCCGATCGGGCCCGGCTCGCGATGGTGGAGGGGCCGCATGGCGTTGAAGAGGTGGGTCGCGACGGAGGCGCCCGCGTCGATCGCGGGGATGATCTGGTCTTCCACGCCGTCGGTGTGCCCGATGGCGGCGATGACGCCCGATTCGGCCAGTTGCCGTACCGCTTTGACGCCACCGTGCAGTTCCGGGGCGAGCGTGACCATCCGGATGTCGCCGCGGCCCGCGCCGAGGAGCGCGTTCACCGTCGCCGTGTCCGGCTCGATCAGCGTCGCCGGGTCGTGTGCCCCGCACCGCGCTTTGGAGATGAAGGGTCCTTCAAGGTGAATCCCGGCAAGTTCACCCTCTTGGACCAGCTCTCGGAGGGCCGCGATCTGGTCCCTGAGCACCGGGATGGGATCCGAGACCAGACTGCCGAGCATGGTCGTGGTCCCGTGGCGCCGGTGCGCGCGGACGGCGCGGAACAGCTCCTCGGGATTTCCACTGGAGAACGACCCGCCCCCACCGCCATGGCAGTGGGTGTCGATGAAGCCGGGGATGACCAGGCCCCCGTCGACATGGACGCGGTCGATGTCCGGGGGTGTCCCGGAACCGACTTGGACGATCGTGCCGCCGGCGATAGCCAGCCAGCCGTCGTCGAGTACACGGTCCGGGGTCACTACCCGGCCGCCCACGATCACGAAATCTCCGGCGCCTCTCACGCCCCCCAGCATATATTGGTCTGGACCAAGCATGGCGGCACAACCCAGCGGTCGAGATTAAAGCCGGGTGTCAGTTCGGCGACTGCATCGCTTTCTGCAGTGCCTCCAGCGCCCGGCTGGCGGTTGACTTCACGGTACCTTTCGAAATACCGGCGGCCTCGGAAATCTCGGCCTCACTCAGCCCACCGTAGTAACGGAGCACCAGAACTTCACGCTGGCGGGGCGGCAGTTTGGACAAAGCGCTCACAACGGCCTGATGTTCACTCGACAGCATGGCGAGGCTTTCGGCCGAACGCGCGTTGACGGCGTGCGGCGCGACGTACTCGCGAGCGGTCTTGCGGCGGCGCAGCACACTGCGTGATCCGTTGACCACCGCGGTGCGCAGGTAGCCGACGGCCGCGGCGGCGTCCCGCAGCTTTCCCCAGTTGCGGTGGAGCCCGGTGAACGCCTCCTGGACGACGTCCTCGGCCGTGGCCGGTTCGTCCACGAGCAGGATGGCCAGCCGGACGAGCCGCATCCGGTGCTGGCGATAGAGATCCTCAAGGGTCAGCGGCGCCGCCGGCGGCGGTGGCGTGACCGGTCCGTCCATGGTGCGCAGATGGCCGAGGGTCACCTCGACACTGCGTTCCGCGTTGCCCTCGAGCATGTACCCCTACCTGTTCATTTACCCCTTTGAAGCACAACCTGTGCGTGGCGCCCGATCAGCGTATCGGGTGGGGCGAGACTCCCGCCTGATCGGATCCTGAGAACGTGGGCGGGGGTCGGATAGCGTCTACCACCGACCCGTTGAAGCGATCTTGGAGACGTCGATGGCCTGGTTCCTGGTGGAGATCCGGTACGTGCAGGAAAAGCTGGAGGAAGTGCGGCCCCGGCACCGGAAATTCCTCTCCGACCTCGCCGAACAGGGCGTCGTCGCGCTCGGCGGCCCGCTGGGCGACGGCTCGGGCGGCATCTCGCTCTACCAGGCGGCCGACGAGGCGGCGCTGACCGAGATCATCGATCAGGATCCGTACCACCTCGAAGGTGTCGTCGCCCAGCGAACCGTGCGCGAGTTCAAGCCGGTGATCGGCGCCTGGCTGCCGCAAGAAGCCTGACAGCTCAGAGGTCGAGGGTGACCGGCTCGCGTTCGACGCAGATCCGGACGCGGTCGCCAGTCACCGTCGGCAGCTCGCAGGTCCCGCAGAACCCCTGCCTGCACGAATACGCGATACCGGGCACGGTTTCGCGCAGGACGTCGAGCGTGGTCCGGTCGGCGGGCACGTCCAGCGTCCGGCCGCTGCGGGCCAGTTCGACGCGGAACGGCTTGCCTCCGACGATCGGCGGCGTCGAAAACCGCTCGAAGAACACCGGTCCCGAAGTGCGCAGCGCCGCGTCCGTCCGGACGCCGACGATCATCGGAACCGGGCCGCAGCAGTAAATCGGGGCACTCTTTTCTGCCCCTTCGAGCAGTTCCGCGCCCGAGGCGGGAATCCCGTAGTCCGTGTCCGGCCGAACCCAGACTCTGTCGCCGAATTCGGACAATTCATCCAGGAACGGCATCGAAGCCTCGTCGCGACCGGTGTAGACCAGCCGCCAGTCCGCGCCGGACGCGGCCGCCTGCCGCACCATCGGCAGGATCGGCGTGATCCCGATACCGCCGGCGATGAACAGGTACGCCGGGCTCGCGACGAACGGGAACGCGTTGCGCGGGCCGCGCGCGGTGATCCGCGCGCCCTTCTTCAGGGCGTGCACCGCCGTCGATCCCTCGCCCAGCAACCGGACGCCGACGCGGTAGGCCGAGCGGTCGTCCGGATCGCCGCACAGGGAGTACTGCCGGACCAGTCCCGGCCGCGGCGAGAGGTCGACGTGCGCGCCGGGCCGCCACCGGGGCAGCGGTTCGCCGTGTTCGTGCACCAGCCGCAGGCTGACCACGCCGTCGGCTTCGGCACGGAGATCGTCGACGACCAGCGGGAGATCGCGGTCGACGGCGGCCACCGGCGGACGGCGGCGTCCGCTCACGCCGCTGAGCCTGCGGTACGCCGCGACGACACCGGTCAACGACGCCATCGCGCGGTCGGTCCGCCCGCTGCCGTCGAGCCGCAGCGGGCGCGTCGGCGGCGTCACTGTGGTTCGTCGGCCGCCAGCGCGGCCGGGGAACTCGCGAGGTACGCGACGGCTTGGTCGGTGTTGCCGGTTTCCGTGGGGTGATAGGACTTCTTGAAGTACGGCTTGATCTCGCGCCGCAGTTGCTTGCCCGAAGGCAGCAACCCGAGCTTCGCCACTCGCAGATATGTCCGGAAACTTGTCTTGCCCGGCCGCGTCGGGTCGTTCTTCATGAGGAACCTGGTGCCGCGCAGGAAGACCCACGCGAGCACCGGCGTCACGACGAGCATGCTGCGCACGCGACGGCCGTAGCGGCCGTCGAGGTGCATGAACAGGTCGAAGGCGACCGACCGGTGCTCGACCTCCTCGGCGCCGTGCCAGCGCAGGAGATCCAGCATCGTCGGGTTCGCGTTCGCGTCGTCGAGGGCCTTGGCGTCGAGGATCCACTGGCCGAGGAACGCGGTGTAGTGCTCGATCGCGGCGATCACCGCGAGCCGCTCGATCAGCCATTCTTCGCGCCGTTTGGCGGAAAGCTCGCGGTCGCCGAGCAGACGGCGGAACATCCACTCCATCTGCGCGATGTACGGCCGCACGTGGACGCCCGCCGCTTCGAGGTGCTCCGCGGCGCCGTCGTGCGCCTCGGCGTGCATGGCCTCCTGGCCGATGAAGCCGAGGACGTCCTCCTTGAGCCGCTCGTCGCGGATCAGCGGGACGGCCTGCTTGAACACCTCGACGAACCAGCGTTCGCCTTCCGGCAGCGCCAGGTGCAGCACGTTGATGGTGTGCGTCGCCTGCGGTTCGCCGGGGATCCAGTGCATCGGCAGCGAGGCCCAGTCGAACTTGACGTCGCGCGCGTGCAGGACGATCTGCTCGTGGTCTTCGTGCTGAGCCGTCATGACGCCCTCCCGCTGAGTTCGTAGTCGGCCGGGTCGACCTTGCGGGTCTCGAGCCAGTAGCGCCAGGTGAACCCCGGCCAGATCGTGCGGTTGACGCCCTTCGCGTCGAGGTACCAGCTCTTGCAGCCGCCCTGGGTCCACACGCCCTTGACGAGCTTGTCCTGGATCCCGCGCTGGAACTTCTCCTGGACACCGGCGCGGACGTCGAGCGCGGCGGCGCCCCGCGAGCCGGCGAGCTTGATCGCGTCGACGACGTAGCGCGCCTGCGATTCGATCATGAACACCACGGAGTTGTGGCCCAGCGCGGTGTTCGGGCCGAGGAGGAAGAACAGGTTCGGGAAGCCGGAGACGCTGATGCCCTTGTGCGTGTGCATCCCCTCGGTGGCCCATTCCTTGGCGAGGTCGCGGCCGCCGATCCCGGTGATGTCCAGGTATTCCAAGGCATCCGTGACCTTGAAGCCGGTGCCGTAGATGATCGCGTCGACGTCGTGTTCGACGCCGTTCCCGTCGACGACACTGTGCGCCTTGACCTCGCGCACGCCGTCGGTGTTGACGTCCACATTGGACCGGTCGAGGGCCGGGTAGTAGTCGTTGGAGATCAGCACCCGCTTGCAGCCCATGGTGTAGTCCGGGGTGACCTTCTTGCGCAGCCGGGGATTCTTGATCCCCTTGCCGATATGGCGCTTCGCGATCACCTCACCGGCCTTCATGATCGCGGGGTGGCCGTTGAAGCCGACGGCGCGCACTTCGAGGAACCAGTACAGCGCGTTGCGATAAAGCCTTTGCACCCCGGGAATCCGGCGGAACACGGTCTTGGCCCAGCCCGGCATGGCGTGGTCGGGCTTCGGCATGATCCACGGCGGCGTGCGCTGGAACAGCGTCAGCTCGTCGACGTCCGGGGCGATCCGCGGGACGAACTGGACCGCGCTGGCGCCGGTGCCGACCACGGCGACCTTCTTGCCGCGCAGGTCGTATTCGTGGTTCCACTGCGCGGAATGCCAGGTCTGGCCCTGGAACTTCTCGATCCCGGGCAGCTTGGGGACCTGCGGGATGTGCAGGCCGCCGACACCGGAGACGACGAACTGGGCTTCGAACTCACCGGCCTTCGTGTGCACGCGCCAGAGCCGCGCGGTGTCGTCCCAGTCGGCGCCGGTGAGTTCGACGCCGAACCGGATCTTGCGCCGCAGCCGGTACTTGTCGGTGACGTCCTTGAGGTACTGGAAGATCTCCGGGGCGGGTGAGAACGACCGCGACCAGTCCGGGTTCTGCTCGTACGAGAACGAGTACATGTGGGACTGCACGTCGCAGGCGCAGCCGGGGTACGAGTTGTCGCGCCACGTACCGCCGACTTCGTCCGCCTTCTCCAGGATCACGTAGTCGGTGATCCCGGCCTTTTCGAGCTGGATGGCCTGGCCGAGCCCGGAGAACCCGGTGCCCACGATCACGACCTTGAATCGCTCGGTCATTTGCTGCGCCCTCCGCGTCGAGGCTTCTTGCGCGGATGACGTTACCGGAAGTAACAGTTACTTGCTAGTACGACTTACCCGTCAGTATGCCCCGCCGAGCTTCCCGTGGTTCCAGCTCACGATCTTGGTCGGCGTGAAGATCAGCCCGATTCGCTTCGGGGCCTGCTTGCCGATGAAGCCGGCGAGCTCGTCGGGCACCGGGTCGCCCGGTTTCGCGCCCGCGTACCGCTGCATGAGGTTGATACCCATCTGGGTGACCACGGCGGTATCGGTGATGACCTCGACGTCGGCTTCCAGGGAGACCCCGCGGAGCTTGTCGTAGCTTTCGCCGTCCTCGATGAGCACCGTGGCGCGCGGGTCGCGTTCCAGGTTCTTCGCCTTCTGCGACGAGCCGTAGGTCCAGGTCGCGACGCCCGACTCGTGCGGGTAGTACCAGAGCGGGGCCAGATGCGGGCGGCCGTTCGGCCCGACCGTCGCGACGTTGATGACCTTCTGCTCGTCGAGGTACGCGGCGAGCTCGTCGGGCGTCATGCGGATCTGGTCGCGACGGGACATTCGGTCAGCCCTTCTTCGTGGCGGCCCGGCCTGCTTGACCGGTCACTGAAGATTCGTACGCGCCACGCTGCTCGATGTCCACGAGTGCGGCCGCGTCGGCCTTCTTGATCCGGCCGCGGGAGCCGATCTCGATGATCGGGGGCAGGAACGCCCGGATGAGCTTGAGCCCGCCGACCCAGCGCGGGACGTGGATGGTGCGGGCGCGCTTGTTGACCCCGGCCTGGAGGAGGTCGAGGGCGACCTTCAGCGGGTACGTCTTGCCGAGCAGGCCGGGCATGCCCGCGCGGAGCTTGCCGAACACCGGGTGCTGGTCGGCGCTTTCGACGAGGTCGGTGCGGATCCAGGTCGGGTGCGCGACACCGACCTTCACGCCGAGGTGGGCGACTTCGGCGCGGAGGCTGTTGGAGAACGCTTCGACGCCCGCCTTCGCGGCGGCGTAGTTCGCCATGCCGGGCGCGTGGGTGATCGCGGCCAGCGACGAGATCGCGAGCAGGTAGCCCTTGCGGTCGATGACATGCGGAAGGGTGACGCGGAAGGTGCGCCAGACGCCGAGGAGGTCGACCTCGATGACCTTCTCGAAGGCGACGGGGTCCACCGACCGGACGAAACCGGAGGTCGCGATCCCGGCGTTCGCGATGACGACGTCGATCCCGCCGAAGTGCTCGACGACGCCGGCGGTGGCGCGTTCGAGGTCGTCCCAGCTGGTGACGTCGGCTTCCCAGGCGTGGGCGCTCGCGCCGATCTTGTCGGCGACGGCCTGCTGTTCCTTGGCTTCGATGCCGACCAGTGCGACCTTCGCGCCCTGCGCGGCCAGGCGTTCGGCGAGTCCCGCGCCGATGCCCCTCGCGGCGCCGGTGATCAGGACGACCTTGCCGTTCACGCTGTTCTTGGCCACGTTGCCTCCTCGTCCGAGCCCTAAGACTTTCGGACGGTACCCCAACCTACCCGGAGTAAGCTACCCGCAAGTAAGTCCGCGGTTCGTCCTCTGGTCGCGGTAGTTGGTGGTGCGAACTACCGCGACCAGAGGACTGAATGCGGGGATTTTCAGTGCGAAGCGGTGGTGAGGGCGTCGAGTTCGTCGGCGGTGAGAGCGAGGTCGGCCGCGGGCAGGAGGTCGGTCAGCTGCTCGACCGAGCGGGCGCTCGCGATGGGCGCGGTGACGGTCGGCTGGGCGAACAGCCACGCCAGCGACACCGCCGCGACCGTGACACCGCGGTCGGCCGCGATCGCGTCCAGCGCGGTGAGCACGCGTTCTCCGCGTTCGTCCAAATAGGACGATGCGCGGGCGGCGCGCGGGCTGTCGCCGAGGTCGTCCTTCGACCGGTACTTCCCGGCGAGGAAACCCTTGGCCAGCGAGAAATACGGCAGGATGGTCAGGCCTTCGCGCTCGACCGTCGGCGCCAGGTCGCGTTCGTAGTCCCGCTCGACGAGGTTGTAGTGCGGCTGCAGCGCGACGTACTTCGCGAGCCCTTCACGGTCCGAAGTGGACAGTGCTTCGCTCAGTCGTTCCGCGGAGAAGTTCGACGCCGCGACGTAGCGGACCTTGCCCGCGCGCACGAGCGCGTCGAAGGCCCGAAGCGTCTCCTCGACCGGGGTCTCCGGATCGTCGATGTGCGCGTAGTAGAGGTCGATGTGGTCGGTCCGGAGCCGCCGCAACGAGTCCTCGGCCGCCGCCGCGATGTTCGCCGCCGAGAGCCCCTTGCGCTCGTCCCACATGCCGGTCTTGGTCGCGATGACGACGTCGTCGCGGTTGCCGCGCTCGGTCAGCCAGTTGCCGATGATCGTCTCGGAGCCGCCCTTGGAGTACAGGTCGGCGGTGTCGATGAAGTTGCCGCCCGCCGCCGTGTAGGCGTCGAGGACGGCGAAGGACTGCTGCTCGTCCGCGGTCCAGCCGAAGACGTTCCCGCCGAGGTTGATCCCTCGGACGTCGAGGTCGGTATTCCCGAGTTTCGCCATGCCTCGAACATAAGGGAAGACTTCGGCCGAGGCCGGTGTTAGCTCGGAACATGGGAATCGAACTCGGCAGGATCGGCATCTGGCAGCACGAAAGTGTGTTCACCCCGGAGCTCGCGCGCGAACTGGAGGAACTCGGCTACGGCGCCATCTGGCTCGGTGGCTCGCCGTCGGGTGACCTCGCGAAGGCGGAGGAGCTCCTCGACGCGACGAAGACGATCAAGGTGGCTACCGGCATCGTCAACATCTGGAAGGACGACGCGGCCACGGTCGCCGAGTCCTACAAGCGCATCGAAGCGAAGCACCCGGGTCGCTTCCTGCTCGGCGTCGGCGCCGGGCACCGGGAGCACACTGCGGAGTTTAAGAAGCCGTACACCGCCCTGGTGGAGTATCTCGACGCTCTCGACGCCGCCGGAGTGCCCGTCGAAGCCCGCGCGCTGGCGGCTCTCGGCCCGAAGGTGATCAAACTCGCAGGAGACCGCACAGCGGGAGCCCACCCGTACCTGATGACGCTCGAGCACACGCGTCAGGCGCGCGAAATCCTCGGCGAGGGACCGCTGCTCGCGCCCGAGCAGAAGGTCGTCCTCGAGGCCGACCCGGCGAAGGCCCGCGCGATCGGGCGGACGTCCGTGGCGTTCTACCTCGGCCTGGTCAACTACACGAACTCCCTGCGGAAACTCGGTTTCACCGACGAGGACCTGGCGGGCGAGGGCAGTGACAAACTGGTCGACGCGCTGGCCGTCCACGGCGACGCGGAGACGGTCGCCCGCGGCGTCACCGCGCACATCGAGGCCGGGGCGGACCACGTGAACATCCAGGTACTGAACCAGGACCCCCTGCCGGTCTACCGCGCGCTCGCCGCGGTCCTTCTCTGACGCGACGGCTGTAGGCACCTCCCGGCCGACCTCGTACGATGCGGCCGAGAGGTGCACCAGCCTGCTTCGAGGAGGAGTAAACGATGCCCATCGCCACCCCCGAGGTCTACGCGGAGATGCTCGACCGGGCGAAGGCGAACGAATTCGCCTACCCGGCCATCAACGTGACCTCGTCGGAGACCCTGAACGCCGCGATCCGCGGGTTCGCCGAGGCGGAGAGCGACGGGATCATCCAGTTCTCCACCGGCGGCGCGGAGTTCGCGTCCGGCCAGAAGGTCAAGGACATGGTGACCGGTTCGGTCGCGCTGGCCGAGTTCGCCCAGGTCGTCGCCGCCAAGTACGACGTCAACGTCGCGCTGCACACCGACCACTGCCCGAAGGACAAGCTCGACGGCTTCGTCCGCCCGCTGATCGAGATCTCGGCGGAGCGCGTCAAGAACGGTCAGCTGCCGCTGTTCCAGAGCCACATGTGGGACGGCTCCGCGATCGACCTCGACGAGAACCTCGAGATCGCGCAGGAACTGCTCGCCAAGGCCGCGGCCGCGAACATCATCCTCGAGGTCGAGATCGGTGTCGTCGGCGGCGAGGAAGACGGCGTCGAGGCGGAGATCAACGAGAAGCTGTACACCGCCGAGGGCGACTTCCTGAAGACGATCGACGCGCTCGGTTCCGGCGAGAACGGCCGCTACCTGCTGGCCGCGACCTTCGGCAACGTGCACGGCGTCTACAAGCCCGGCAACGTGAAGCTGCGCCCGGACGTCCTCAAGGGCGGCCAGGAGGCGGCGTCGAAGAAGCTCGGCCTCCCGGCCGGTTCGAAGCCGTTCGAGCTCGTCTTCCACGGCGGTTCGGGCTCGCTGCCGGAGGAGATCCGCGAGGCGGTGTCCTACGGCGTCGTGAAGATGAACGTCGACACCGACACGCAGTACGCCTTCACGCGTCCGATCGCGGAGCACTTCTTCAAGAACTACGACGGCGTCCTGAAGATCGACGGCGAGGTCGGCAACAAGAAGGTCTACGACCCGCGTAGCTACCTCAAGGCCGCCGAGGCCGGCATGGCCGCGCGCATCGTCGAGGCCGCTCAGTCGCTGGGTTCGGCGGGCAACAAGCTCTCCTGATCCGCTTCACTCGCGTGCTATGAAAGGCCCGTTACTTGCAAATTTTGCAAGTAACGGGCCTTTCACAGCACTGGGGTGACGGAGGGAGCACCGGTTTCAAGATCAGCAAAATGTCGGTCACTTGCACTGTGGAATGTCGGTTCACCCAGTCGTGAAATGTCGACTGACGGTACTGTGAGATGTACACGACCCCGGCATTTCGAGGAGCTATGGCCGAATCGGACCTGGTACGGGCCGGCTGCGCCGTCGCGGAAGAGTATCTGGCGAGCTTCCGCGTCGTGATCATCAACGGTCCTCGTCAGGCCGGCAAGACGACCATGCTCAGGCATCTGCACCGGCGTCACGGTGGGACCTCCTTCAATCTGGACGACGAGCAGCTTCTGCAAGCAGCCATCGAAGATCCCGTCGGATTCGCCGGTACCGGTCCGGAGCCCAGGCTCATCGACGAGGTGCAGCGAGCGGGGGATCCGCTGATCAGGGCGATCAAGGCGGAAGTCGACGCGGAAGGCGGCCCGGGACGCTACGTCCTCGCAGGGTCCACTCGCTTCCTGGCGACGCCCAGCCTTTCGGAATCCCTGGCGGGCCGGGGCGTCGTCGTCGACGTGTGGCCGTTTTCGCAGGGTGAGTTCGAGGGACGGTTCGAGCGGTTCATCGATGTCGCTTTCGACGAACCCGGCCGCTTGCTCGACCTCGGAACCGT
This sequence comes from Amycolatopsis sp. lyj-84, assembly GCF_046549075.1. NCBI lineage: Bacteria > Bacillati > Actinomycetota > Actinomycetes > Pseudonocardiales > Pseudonocardiaceae > Amycolatopsis > Amycolatopsis sp. lyj-84. The sequence goes on along the minus strand of NZ_JAJPWO010000002.1, from coordinate 627,730 downwards.
GAACGTCGATCGCACGGACTACTTCGCGCGTATCTGCCGAGGCGGTTTTCCCGAACCGGCGCTTCTCGGCAGCGCGCGTGCGCGCAAGGCCTGGTTCCGCGCCTATGTACAGGCCATCGCGGAGCGCGACATCCGGGAAATGTCCAGAGTCAACGAGCCCAGCGCCATGGCGGCCTTGTTGGCCTACTTGGCCTCCATCACGGCTCAAGAACACAACAGCGTGAACACTTCGACCAGGACCGGCCTTCATCGCACCACGGTGAACAAGTACGTCGAATTGCTCGAAGCGGTGTTCCTGGTCCACCGTCTCCCGGCGTGGTCACGAAACCTGACATCCCGGGCGGTGAAACACGCCAAGCTCCACCTCACCGACACCGGGCTCGCCGCTTCTCTGCTGGGCGTGTCCCCCGAGTCCCTGGCGAAGCCCGTGGCGCCGACTCGCGGCCCTCTTGTCGAGACCTTCATCGTCAACGAACTCGCCAAGCAGGCCACGTGGAGCGACGCCGAGGTGCGGCTGCACCACTGGCGAGTGAGCGGTGGTGCGGAGGTCGACGTGGTCTTGGAACGGGACGACGGGCAGGTCGTCGGTGTCGAATCGAAAGCGCGTGACACGGTGACCGCGGCGGACTTCCGCGGGCTCGCGCAGTTACGGGACCTTCTCGGCGATCAGTTCACGCTAGGAATCGTCCTGCACACCGGAAGCCAGAGCGCCATCAGCTTCGGTGATCGGCTGATGGCGCTCCCGCTCGCTTCGTTGTGGCTGGCCGGACACGACTCGTCTTGAGCCTCAGGCGGCCGGGAGCTCCGTGCGGCCCCGGCGCTTCTCCAGCAGCGAGTTCACCGCCCGCGTCCCAGGCCCGGCGGCGGCCCACAACACGCCCACCCCGACCAGGCAGACCGCGGCCGTCCAATACGCGACCGGCGGTGCCGACTCCGTATGCGCGTCGCCGAGGATCCACGGCCGGAACTGCGACTGCACCCACAACATCCCGTACCCGAAAGCCGTCACCAGCAGCGCGCCGACGCCCGCCGTCAGCAGCGGATGTCCTCGCCCGATGCGGAACGCCAGGTCGACCGCGAGGCCGACGGCGAGCAGGTAGAACGGCACGACCGAGATCGGGAAGCCCATCCCGAGCAGCAGCGGCCACATCACCAGCCGGTAGCCGAGGTAGGCGGCGGCGACCGTCGTCCCCGCCCAGCGGAAGCCGGTCGTGTGCCGCGCCAGCGCGAAGATCAGCGCCATCACGCCGATACCCCACAGCGGGTACACCCAGTCGTCGATCGGCATCGTGAAGTACTCGACGGCCACCCTGTCGACCGGATGCCCGATCTGGTTGGCGGCGAAGTTCAGCAGTTCCGGCTCGGCCTCGGGCGTGCCGCGTTCCCAGGCGCGCAGCCCGAGGATGCCGTACTCCTGCTGGCCGTTCGGGAAGAACGTGTTCTCCAGGAAGAACGCCCACAGTCCGATCAGGACACCGGTGCGCATCCGGCCGGGCTTGGCGTACTTCAGCCAGCCCATGATCACGCCCGCCTGCATGATGCCCGTTCCGATGTAGAGCATCATGTGCGACGGGCTCCACGCGGTCAGGTCGAGACCGTTGACGCGGTGGTTGATGACGTCCAGCGGCGCCGCGATGAGGAACACCACGAGCCCGATCTGCATCAGCCGCAGCGAGCGCCGATCGGCGCCCATCCCGGTGTAGCTGTGGATCGCCACGAGCACCATGATGATCACCGTGCCGACGGTGTTGATCAGATGCGGCGGGGCGAGGTCGTCCCGGAGCCACATGAAATGCCACGACATGTCCCAGGACGAGCCCACCAGCTTGAAGGCGAACGCGGCGAGCCACATGCCGTAGCAGAAGTTCAGCACCCAGTCCGGCGTCGCCTGTCCTGGCGCGCCGCGATGCCAGTGCAGCTTGAAGAACAGCTTCGTCTTCGCGATCGGACTGCGGGGGATGACACCCGGCGAGAGGTCCCCGGTCACTTCTGTCGCCTTTGTCATGCCGGTATCTTCCCTGCTCCAGGTCACGAGATGGGCATTTGGGGTCGAAAATCGGGGTTCACCCGTAGGGGTGGCGGATTTGCGGTCGGCGTGCGAAGCAGGGCAAGGTGTGCCGCCATGATGCCGAAACGACTTGTCGCGGCGGTCCTCGTCGCCGCTCTGGTACTGGCCGGTGGGGGCATTCTCGGGAGCCTGTTCTTCTGATCACAGGGCACGAGCACAATGGTCCGTATGACGAACCTCCTCGGCCCCCAGCCGACGCATCTCCCCGAGCACACCGCGGCCCAGGCGGCGCTGGACGCCGGGAGCGACCCGGCCGCCGTCGCCGCCGAGCACCCTGACTACAGCGAGGCGTGGGCCTCGCTCGCCGAGAAGGCGTTCGAAGCAGGCGAGACCGTCGCTGCCTACGCGTACGCCCGCACCGGCTACCACCGCGGCCTCGACCAGCTCCGCCGCGCGGGCTGGAAGGGACACGGCCCGGTGCCGTGGGCGCACCGTCCGAACCAGGGCTTCCTGCGCGCGCTCGCAGTCCTCGGCAAGGCCGCCGGAAAGATCGGCGAGACCGAGGAGTACGACCGCTGCCGGACCTTCCTCAGCGACTCGGACCCCGCCGCCGCGGAGGCGACCGGCCTCAAGTGAGCCGCAATGAAAGGCCCGTTACTTGCAAAATTTGCAAGTAACGGGCCTTTCATTGCACCGGTGACCCCTAGAACAACCCGCAGTTCCCCACGGCCGGGAGCCCCGCGAAGCGCCCCTCAAGCCAAGCGAAAGCCTCCGGGAACGCCCGGATGGCCCCGCCGACGTGAGTCGGAACCAGCGAAGTCGAGAACTGCACCTTCGCGCCCTTCGCGCACCACGAGCGCGCCATGGTCCGTCCCTGCGCGTAGGGCACGATGTCGTCGAGTGCACTGTGGACGACCAGCGTCGGCACGCCCGGCTTACGCGCTCCGATGAGCTGCTCGTCGACCCGCGTCTTGAAGGGCTCCTCGCCGAGGTACGCGGTCAGCGGCCTGCCGTCCTTGGTCAGGTTCTTCGACTGGGTGAACGCGTACCCGAAGATCGCGCCCACCGTGCACTCCTGCTTGACCTTCTCGAACGCCTCGACGCCCTTCGCGTTGAGCAGGGCCGGGATCTTCAGTTCCGGATACGCCGCGTCCATGCTGACCAGCGTGAATCCGAGGAAACCGAACGCGTAGTGCCCGTCGATGTTCTTGCCGACCTCGGCCAGGTCCGCCGGGACGGCGCCCGCGTAAGAGCCCTTCAGCTTGAGTTCGGGCGCGTAAGACGGCTGCAGTTCGGCGGCCGACGCCGACGCCCCGCCGCCCTGCGAGTAGCCCGCGGTCGCGACCGGGCCGTTGTCCGGCAGGTTCGCTTCGGGCAGGCGCTGTGCCGCGCGGATCGAGTCGAGGACGGCGTTGCCCTCGGCGGCGCGGTTGACGTAGGTGTGGACGCCGGGAGTGCCGAGGCCCTCGTAGTCGGTGACGACGATGCCGTAGCCGCGAAGCAGCAGCCCGGCGATGAAGGGACCTTCGTACTCCATGCCCGCCGAGAGGGCCTTCGACGGCGCGCACTGGTCGCCGACGCCCTGCGTCCCGGCCGCGTAGCCGATGAGCGGGCGCTCGCCCGGTCCGGTCCACGCCTTCTTCGGGGTGAGGACGGTGCCGGTCACGGCGTTCGGCTTGCCGTGGGTGTCGGTGCTGCGGTACATGATCCGCTGGACGTCCGCGTCGGCCTTGATGAGTTTCACGGGATCGACGTAGAACACGGACGGTTCGTGCCGGATGATGTCGCCGGGAGCACCCGCGGGCAGCGGCGACGGGGGATCGTAGAAGGACGGGGCGGCGATGGCCTGCTGTGCCCCGAAGGTCAGCAAGGCCGCGACGGTGGCCGCTGAGACGGCGGCGGCCACACCGCGCCGGGAACCTGGACGCATGCTTGCTCCTCGTTGAGCAGAAACATTTTCGACAGGGGTGTCGAAAAAGAGAGTCAGTGAGGTGGCGCACGATGTCAAGTCCGGCGCCGAGAGGGAGGCCCCGCAAGCTCCCGGTCGGCGAGCAACGCGCGCGGGTGCTGGGTTCGGCGGCGGGTGTCTTCGCGGCGCACGGCGCGCAGGCCGCGACGATCGAGCAGATCGCCCGGCGCGCGGGGGTGTCCCGCCAGGCCGTTTACGAGCAGTTCGGTGACCGCGCGACGCTGTTCGCCCAGGTCGTGGCCGATATCGAGGAGCGGGCTTTCGAGGCGATCGGCGCGCCCGCCCTCGACCTTTCGCAGCCCGAACTCCGGTCGTGGGCGCGCGCCAACTACGCCAACATGTTCGCCTTCGTCGCGGCGAACCCCGAGGCGTTCCCGGTCCTGCGCGAGGCGGAACGCATGGGCGATCCGGCCCTCACCCGGCTTCGGGAACGGCTCGCGGGCGTCTACACCGAGGCGAGCAGGCAGCGCTGGGCGCGCCACGGCGTCGACTCCGGCCGCGCGGACAAGGCACTGGTCACCCTGTTCTTCGCGATGACCGAGGCACTCGTCCAGGCGAGCTGGGACGGTGAGCCGCCCGACGCGGACGCGCTCATCGACCTGCTCACCGAATTCACCGTCGGCGGCGTGGTCCGCCTCAGGACCGCGGCCGCCGACGTGATGGAACGGTTGCGTTAAGCCGCGACAGCCTCCAGAGGCCTTCCAGCCTCTTCGGCTACCGCCGCCAGGTCCGGTGAGGACACGACGCGGTTGCGGCCGTTGCGTTTGGCCGCGTAGACGGAGGCGTCGGCCGACGCCATGACCTCTTCGATCGTCCTGCCGTCGAGTGGGAACGTCGCGACGCCGACCGACGCCGTCCGCTGCTCGATGACCACGGAGTTGCCCTCGTTGTCCTGGGTCTTGATGACCATCTCGCTGATCCGCTGCCGGATGCGCTCGGCGACCGCGACGGACTCCTGCTTCGACGACGAGGTCAGGAGCACCACGAACTCCTCGCCGCCGAAGCGGCCGGCGAGGTCCTGCGTCCGGGTTTCGGCTTTGACCAGCGCCGCGACACTCTTGAGCACGTCGTCGCCCGCCAGGTGACCGAAGGTGTCGTTGATGCTCTTGAAGTGGTCGAGGTCGATCATCAGCGCGCCGAACTGGCCGTTCTCGCGCTCGGCGCGGGCGACCTCGCGGACGGCGCCCTGCTGCCAGGTCGTGGCGTTGAGCAGCTGGGTCTTCTGGTCGGTGGTCGCGAGTTGTTCCAGCTGCTTGATCAGCACCGAACGCTGCAGCAGGTACAGCGGCAGGAAGACGAGCAGGACCAGCACGGGCTGCTGCGGCAGCACGGCGAGCACCAGCGCGCCGATGCAGACCGTCGAGGCTTCGAGGATGTTGTCGTCCCAGGAGCCGAGGAGCGTCTGGACGGTCGCCTTCTTGGGCGCCGCGTAGTACAGGCCGGTGCCGGTGAAGACGGCGTTCATCAGGAAGAAGGCGATGCTCGCGACGCAGATCGCGGTCACCGACGCCGGGTCGGCGCCGACGACCTGCACGGCCGCCCAGGATGCGAACGCGGTCAGCGTCATCGATGTGGCGTTCGCCACAGTTCGATGGGGGTTGACCGTGCGAAGACCTGCCCAACTGCGGTATCCGAGGTGAAGATAGATCACGGTTACGAGAAGCGCGGTCAAGTGCGGCGGCAGCAGAATCGCGCCCGGCAGCACCCAGACCGAGGTCATGTTGATGTGCGGAGTGACGCTCATGCTGCGCCGCTGCCGCTCGATCCGGCGAGTCGCCTCGGTGTGCGCGATGGCGAGTCCCGCGAGCAGAAAACAAAGCAAGACCTGCGAAGACGTGATGGCGATGGATGCTGCGAAGACCCCCGTCAGTGCCAGCATCGTCGCCACGGAAAGCCCTGTGTAGGCGATCCAGTGCTTAGGCCTCTTCCACAGCTCCCACGTCGCTACCGTGAGAGCCGAACGATGTCCAGCGCGTTCCTCCGATGTGATCATCTTTCCCCCTGACTCTTGCGTCATTCTCCGAAACCCCCTACTTACGGACAGCTTCTACCGACTTGCGGGCTGTCGACAAGCTCCCTAGGTGTGTACTTTTCTCTGAGAGGTCGAGGGAAAGGTGCCAGCGATGGCCGGTAGGGATCAGTGAACTGGGGCGCGCGCCAGACGGCCGCGCGATCGGGCCGGCGCGTGGAACACCTCAATGTTCCGCGCGTGCGGCGTCTTTTTCCTGCCACCGTTCCGGATCACCGTTGAGGCTCCGCCGCCAGCTCAAGGCCAGCGGGATCGTCAGCAACAATCCCGCAAGCCCGAAGACGCCGACCGTCGACTGCGGGCCCACCTGATCCGCCAGGATGCCGCCGATCAGCGGGCTCACGCCCATTGTCGTGGTCAGCCCGGTGTTCGACAGCCCCATCACCTGTGCCCGGCTCTCGTCCGGCACGGCCAGCGTCAGTGACGCCGTCGCCTGCATCAGCGCCACCGTGCCGAAACCGCCGCAGACCACGAACAGCAGGATCGACGACAGCGGACCCGGCTGCAGGAAGCACAGCAGCAGCGGGATCGCCGTCAGCGCCGAGAGCGGTCCGATCAGCTTCGGTCTGGCGTGCGCCGGTACCCAGCGCGAGTAGATGAACGCGCCGATCACGCTGCCGATCGGGTCGGCGGCGAGCAACAGGCCGATGACTTCGGGGCCACCGCCCGACGAGGCGACGTAAGGCGCCGCGATGCCCTCGTACACCGGCAGCAGGCCCATCAGCCAGGTGAACAGCAGTAGCGAGCGCAACCCTGAACTGGCGAAGACGATCTTCCCGCCCGAGCCGATGGACGCGAAGAACGACTTGCGCTTCTCGCCGGCCGCCGCGGCCGGGCGCGAGGCGAGGCCGAACCGGACGAACAGCGCCGAGATCAGGAACGTGATCGCGTCCAGCGCGAGGGCGATGTGGGGTTCGAGCGCGGTCAGCAGGAGACCGCCGCCGGCGAATCCGGCCAGCTGCGCCGATTGGACGGTCATGCTGCGGATCGCCATGCCGACGACGAACCGGTCGCCTTTGAGGATCTGCGGCAGCAGGGCCAGCTGGGCGGCCTTGAACGGCGGATTCAGCAACGAGACGGTGCCGACGAGGACGCAAAGGACCCAGAACGGCAGGACCGGGACGGCGACCAGCGCGATCAGCGCGGCCCGCAGCAGGTCCACGACCACCATCACGGTCCGCCGGGGGAAGCGGTCCGCGAAGCCGGTGAGGAAGATGCCGCCGAGCAGCGAAGGGGCGTAGGTCAGCGCGTACGTGAGGCCGGTCAGGGTCGCGGAGCGGGTTTCGGTGAAGACGAGGACCGAGAGCGCGACTCTGGCGAGTTGATCGCCGAAGATCGAAAAAAGCTCGGCGAACCAGAGCGAACGGAACTCGGCTACACCGAACACCTCACGGTAGGTGACCCGTCCGGCCGAAGCCATGTTGCCCCCAATAGGGTCCTTATTACGCGACAAACTCGTGACCGAGAGTAACGCGGTCACGAGCTCGTCACGAAGCGTCATTCGTTCACGTAAGTGTCTCCTGACTGTTGGTGATTGGCTAGGTTCTTTCGCCGGGTTTCTGGAGTTAGAGATCTTTTTCGGTGAAGGGCGGCCTGACGGCGCCGATGTCCCTCTGGCCGGGACTAAGGTCCAGACCAGCGGCTTTCGGTTGTTTCGGGTCCGTCGTCAGTGAAATCCGGACTCGGTCGCATCGTCCGGCTCGGGATTCCCGTTCCGCGCCGACTGGCTGGGGAGAGTTCCGCGCCGCCGGGCCGCCGAGGGCGCCCAACCGCTCTCCGACTCCGCTGAGCGACCGAAAGCGACTCCGGCGCCAACCGCCAAACGGATGATCGAACCGCACTCGGTGGAGTGAACGGCTCAGCCGTCGACCGCGAGCACTTCCCGGACCGGGGCCACCTTCGCCGCGTCCCGTTTGGCGACCTCTTCGCGCACGATCGGGATGACGTGACGGCCGAAGTCGATCGTGTCGCCGAGCATGTCGTACCCGCGCGCCGAGAGGATGTCGACGCCGAGGTCGTAGTAGTCGAGCAGGGCCTGCGCGACGGTTTCGGGCGTGCCGACCAGCGCGGTGGAGTTCCCGGCACCGCCGGTCGCGGTCGCGGTGGGCGTCCACAGTGCCCGGTCGAACCGCTCGCCCTCGGCGGCGACCGCGAGGAGCCGCCGCGAGCCGGTGTTCTCCGGATTCGTGAGCGAATGCCGCCGGGTGAGCTGCTTTCCCCCGCTCGTCCGGGCCTTGATCGCGTCGACCGTGCGGTACGCCTTCTCCCAGGCGAGTTCTTCGGTCGGCGCGATGATCGGGCGGAACGCGACCTGGATCCGCGGGACGTCGGTCCGTCCGGCGGCCTTCGCCGCGGCCTTGACCGAAGCGATCTGCTCGGCCGTCTGCGCGAGGGGCTCACCCCACAGGCAGAAGATGTCCGCCTCGGCCCCGCCCGCCGCGTACGCCGCCGGAGACGAACCTCCGAACGAGACGCCGGGCCGTGGCTGCTGTGCAGGACGGACATCGAGGACGAAGTCGGCGAAGCGGTAGTGCTCGCCTTCGTGATCGAAGGGCTCCTCGGACGTCCACGCCTGCTTCACGATCTGGATGTACTCGCGCGTGCGTGAGTAGCGCTCGTCCTTGGTGAGGTAGTCGCCTTCGCGTTGCTGCTCGTGGTCGCTGCCGCCGGTGATGAAGTGGACCGTGAGCTTCCCGTCGGAAAGCTGGTCCAGCGTGGCGAACGTCTTCGCCGCGAACGTCGGATACGAGACGTTCGGCCGGTGCGCCAGCAGGATCTGGAGCTTGTCGAGCTTCGCCGCGACGTAGGCCGCGGCCTGTGCCGGATCCGGCCCGCTCGAGCCGTACGCGAACAGCACCCGGTCCCAGCCGAAGTCCTCGTGCGCCCGCGCGAGGCGCAGCGTGTAGTCCTTGTCGAAGACGCCGCCCGACCGCGTCTGCGTCTCCGAACCGTCGTTGGTGCCTCCGATACCCAGGAATTCGACCGGCATCGTCCGTCCCTCTCGTCCGTGTCCCCCTGCACGACGAGTACGCCCGGGTTCCCCGGTGTGGCAACGAGTTCCGCTCCGTGAGAACCCGCACGCGCCCCGGGATCCCGGCGTAGCTTCGGCCTCGTGAGTACTCCAGACGTTCCCTACGTGCTCGCGGTGGTCGGCGCCGGTCCGCGTGGGGTCGGCGTGCTGGAACGACTCGGCGCGAACGCCGCCGAGTTGCTCGGCGGGCGCCGGCTGGTGGTGCACCTCGTCGATCCCTTTCCCGCCGGGGCCGGGCGGGTCTGGCGATACGAGCAGTCGCCGCTGCTGCGGATGAATTCCATGCCCGAGGACGTCACGGTCTTCACCGACGACACCGTCGAGATCGACGGTCCGATCCGGCCGGGTCCGTCGCTGATCGAGTGGGCCCGGCAGGTCCGCGCGGGCACGCTCGACGCCGAGGTCGACGGAAGCCTGCGCGCCGAACTGGACGCGCTGCAAAGCGATCACTTCCCGACGCGACGGCTGCAAAGCGCGTATCTCGCCTGGTTCCACCGCAAGGTGCGCTCCGAACTCCCCGGCGGGATCGAGGTCGTCGAGCACCGGACCCGCGCGGTGCGGCTCGAAGACGGCGAGCCGCAGTCGCTCTGGCTGGAAGACCGGTCGGATCCCCTGAAGGTGGACGCGGTCCTGTTCACCGTCGGGCATCTGGACGCCGAGCCGGACGCCCGCGAGACCGGACTCGCGGAGTTCGCCGCCCGTCACGATCTCGCGTACTACCCGGCCGGATATACCGCCGACGTCGACTATTCGGCGATCGGACCCGGGGAAACCGTGCTGGTGCGCGGATTCGGTCTCGCGTTCGTCGACCTGATGCTGCTGCTGACCGAAGGCCGCGGCGGTCGCTTCGAAGAGCAGGCGTGCGGTGGGTTGAAGTACCACCCCAGCGGCGCCGAGCCCGTGCTGCACATCGGGTCGCGCCGCGGGGTGCCGTATCACGCGAAGATCGGCTACCGGCTGAGCGGAAAGCCGTTGCAGCTTCCCCGGTTCTTCGACGCGTACGCCATCGAGAAGCTCTGCGCCGTGCCCGACCGGATCGACTTCCGCCGCGACGTCTGGCCGCTGATCTCGAAGGAGATCGCTTGGGCCTACTACAGCGAGTTGTTCACCGCCCATCCCGAGCGGGTGCGCATGGAGTTCGCCGTCTTCGCCGACGCTTTCGCGGACGCGGCACCCGGTGACCTCGGCGCGCTGGTGGCGCGGGCGGTCCCGGCGCCGGACGACCGGCTCGACCTCGACCGGCTCGACCGGCCGATGGCGGGCTCGGAGTTCGGCACCGCCGAGGAGTACGGCAAGGAACTGCGCGAGTACGTCGAGGCGGACTTGAGCCGCCGGGCCGACGCCGAGTACAGCGCGGATCTGGGCGCGTTCATGGCGCTGCTGTCCGTGATGGGCCAGCTTCCCGCGCTCGTGCAGACCGGGCGGCTCGACGCCGCTTCCCAACTGTCCGATTTGGACGGATGGTTCCTCGGCTTCTTCTCCTACTTCGCCAGCGGGCCGCCTCCGCGTCGGCTGGAGGAACTGCTCGCACTCCAGGAAGCCGGACTCGTCTCCTTCTTGGGCGCCGAAATGCGGGTGTCGGCCGACGAGGAACGGCGGGCGTTCGTCGCGTCCGGTGCGAGTTTCCAGGGAGAGACCGAGGCGCGGACGCTCGTCGAGGCGCGGTTGCCCGAGCCGAGCATCGAGCGCGCCTCGGATGTCCTTTTGCGACAGTTGCGCGACAGCGGCGCGCTCGGGGAGGAAGCGGTGCTCGACACGGTCACCGGTGACCGGCTGCTCGCCGGCCGGATCCACACCCGCGTCTCCGACGGCCGGATGCTCGACGGCGAGGGCCGTCCGCATCCGCGCCGGTTCGCACTCGGCCCGCACACGTCCGCGCGGTCCGCGGGGGCGTTCACCCGGCCGCGGACCAACGCGCTTCCCTTCCGGCAGAACGACATCGTCGCCCGCGAGATTCTGAAGCTGACCTAGCCTTCCCACACCCGGGAGGGCAGTTCCTTCCGCACGATCGGGATGACGTCGGCAGCGAAGAGCTCCAGAACGTCTCGCGCCTCCTCGGACGTCAGGCCGTCGACGGAGACCGCCTGCACCTCGTGCCCGAACGACGCGTGGTAGTCACCGATCTTGTCGATCACCTGTTCCGGGCTCCCGACCAGCGCCGAACCGTTGGTGATCTTGTCCTCCAGCGAGGTGAACTCCGACTTGTTGTGCTGGTACGCGGGCGTTTGCATCAGCGCCTCGAAGTACGGCCGGTAGCCGTCCAGCGCCGCCTGCGACGTCTTGGCGACGTACAGCCCGCCCGCGCCCGAACCGACGAGCGCGTCCGCCGGGTCGTGACCGTACTCCACCCACCGCCGCCGGTAGTGGTCGATCAGATCGGCGTATTTCTTCTTGGGGTGGAAACCGTTCGCGGTGAACAGCGGGTCGCCGAACTTCGCCGCCAGCTCGGTCGACTCGGTGCTCGACGCGCTTCCGTGCCAGATCCGCGGCCGCGGGTGGAAGGGACGGGGCTGCGTCGTGACGTCCGTCAGCGGCGCGCGGAACTCGCCCTCCCAGGTCACGCCCTCCTCCAGGAAGAGACGGCGCAGCAGGGCGAACTTCTCCGCCTGGTACTCCCACTGCCGGTCCTCGTCGAGCCCGAACAGCGGGAAATGCCGGGGATCGTTGCCCTTCCCGATCATGAGTTCCAGCCGTCCGCCGGAAAGCTGGTCCAGCGTCGCGTAGTCCTCGGCGACGCGGACCGGGTCCAGGACGCTGATCACGGTCAGCGTGGTCAGCAGCCGGACCCGCTCGGTGCGTTCGGCCACCGCGGCCAGGATCACCGGCGGCGCCGAGGAGAGGAACGGTTCACCGTGCCGTTCGCCGACGCCGTACGCGTCGAAGCCGAGTTCCTCGGCGAAAATCGCTTCGTCGACAACTCGACGCAGACGTTCGTACTGGCTCGGAGTCACCCCGCTCACCGGGTCGGGGTGGTTCGCGACGAGGGAAAAGAGCCCGAATTTCATCGTGCCTCCAACGGTTTCCGGCCCGGGATCGCGGCCAGCAGCTCCCGGGTGTACTCCGCGCTCGGCCGGTCGAGGACGTCCTGCGCCGGGCCGAGTTCGACGAGCTCGCCGCCGCGCAGCACGCCGACGGTGTCCGCGATCTGGCGGACCACCGCGAGGTCGTGCGAGATGAACAGGTAGGTCAGCCCGAGTTCGTCCTGCAGGTCGGCGAGCAGCCGTAGGATCTGTGCCTGCACCGAAACGTCCAGCGCCGAAACCGGTTCGTCGGCCACGATCAGCTCCGGGCGCAGGGCGAGCGCCCGCGCGATGGCCGCCCGTTGCCGTTGCCCGCCGGAAAGTTCGGCGGGTTTGCGCTCGAGCACCGAGGACGGCAGCGCGACCTGGTCGATCAGTTCCGCCGCGCGCGCCCGCCGCTCCGCCTTCGTGCCGACACCGAAAGCCCGCAGGGGTTCGGAGACGACGTCTTCGATGCTGAACTTCGGGTTCAGTGAGGCGTACGGATTCTGGTACACCAGCTGGAACCGGCGCCGAAGCCGCCGCAGTTCCTCGCCGCGCAGCGTGGTGATGTCCTGCCCGTCGAACTCGACCACCCCGTCGGACGGGTTCTCCAAGCGGAGGATCATCCGCGCCGTCGTCGATTTGCCCGAGCCGGATTCGCCGACCAGCGCGAGCGTCCGCCCGCGGGCGATGTCGAACGAAACGCCGTCGACGGCTCGGGTCGTCCCGAAGCTCTTGCCGAGGTCGCGGACCGAAACCAGGACGTCGGACGACGGTGGTTTCGGTTCCCGCAGCGGCGTGTCGGAAAGGCTGGGCGCGGCGGCGAGCAGATCCCGGGTGTACTTCTGTGACGGCGCGGAAAGGATCTCGCCCGTCGTGCCCTCCTCGACGACGCTTCCCTGGGACAGCACGACGATCCGCGACGCCCGGTCGGACGCGACACCGAGGTCGTGGGTGATCAGCAGGACGGCGGTGCCCGCTTCCGAGGCGAGTTCTTCGAGGTGGTCGAGGATCTGCCGCTGCACGGTGACGTCGAGCGCGCTGGTCGGTTCGTCGGCGATGATGAGCTTCGGCCGCCCGGCCAGCGCGGAGGCGATCAGCGCGCGCTGACGGAGCCCGCCGGACAACTCGTGCGGATACTGCCGCGCGCGTGCCTCGGGGTCACTGATCCCGGCCTTGCGCAACAGCTTCACCGCCTCCGCGCCCGCGGTGCGCTTGTCCGCGAGGCCGTGGATCAGCAGTACCTCGGCGACCTGGTCGCCGATCCGGTGCACGGGATTGAGCGACACCGTCGGATCCTGGGGGACCAGGGCGATCTCGCGACCGCGCACGGAACGCCAAGCGCGGTCGGAGAGTTTCGTGAGGTCACGACCGTCGAAAGTGATCTCGCCGCGCTCGATCCTCCCGCCGCGAGGCAGCAGCCCGATCGCCGCGTGCGCCGTCGTGCTCTTGCCGGAGCCCGACTCGCCGACGACCGCGACAATCTGTCCCTTGTGGACGGAAAGGTTCAGGCCGTCCACCGCGGGTATGTCCTTGTAGGAAACCGCGAGATCACGGATGGTCAGCAGTTCGCTCACCGCTCGTCTCCTTCGATCGCTCGGGACAGCCGGTTCGCGGACAGCACCACGGCCGCGACGGTGAGTCCGGGGAAGGTCGTCATCCACCAGGCGGTGGCGAGGAAGCCGCGGCCGCCCGCCACGAGCGAGCCCCACTCCGGGGTCGGCGGGGTGGCGCCGTAGCCGAGGAAGCTCAGTGCGGACACCTCCAGTACCGCCGTGCCGAAGGTGAGCGTCGCCAGCGCGAGCACCGGGCCGAGCGCGTTGGGCAGCACATGCCGTCCGAGCACCCCGGTCCACCGCACGCCTCCGGCACGGGCGGCCTCGACGAAAACGCCGCTGCGGACACGCAGTACTTCGGCACGCATCAGCCGGGCGAACTGCGCGAGATTCGCGACGCCCACCGCGATCGCGATGTTGGTCGTCCCGAAGCCGAGCGCGGTGACCAGCGCGAGCGAAAGCAGGATGGACGGGATCGCCAGCAGCACGTCGACGCAGCGCATGATCGCCGAATCGAGCGCACCGCCCCGGAACCCGGCGAGCAGGCCGAGCGCGGAACCGGTCACGAGCGCGACGACGACGGCGATCACGGTCGCCTGCAGGGAAAGCGCGGCGCCGTGCACCACCCGTGCGAAGATGTCCCGCCCGGTTTCGTCGGTGCCGAAGAGATGCGCGAGCGAAGGGCCCTGCATCTTCTCGGCGGGGACACCGGCGAGCGGATCCTGCCCGGTGAACAGGTCCGGGACGAGCGCGGAGAGCAGCGCGAACGCGAGGATCGCGATCGCGACCACCAGCCCTGGTCGCTGCCGGGTGCGGGTGAGAACGTCAGGCATCGGCCGTCTCCCGGTGTCGGATTCGCGGGTCCAGCAGCGGATAGACGAGGTCGACGGCGAGGTTGATGACGACGAACACCAGCGCCGCCAGCACGATCACCGCCTGGACCACCGGGATGTCCTGCGCGGTGACCGCCGACGACGTCACCCGTCCGATGCCGTCACGGGAGAACACCGTCTCGGTGATCACCGACCCCGCGATCAGGTTTCCCGCGACCACCCCGGCGATGGTCAGCGTCGGCACCGCCGCGTTGCGCAGGATATGTCCGAAATGGACTCTCAAGCGGCTCGCCCCTTTCGCCAGCGCGATCTCGGTGTAGGGCTCGGCGAGCTGCGTGCGGAGGCTCTTCGCCAGCACCTGCCCGATGATCGCGCCGGTCGGGATGGCGAGGGTGATCGCGGGCAGGATCAGCGACTCGAAGCCGTTCGACCCCAGCGCGGGCACCAGCCTGAGCTGGAAGGAGAAGAACTGGATGAGCAGCAACCCGACCCAGAACGGCGGCAGCGAGATCCCCAGCGGCGGCAGCGCGAGCAGGGCGTTGCCCAGCCAGCGATGCCGGGTGTAGGTGCCGGCGATCGCGATCCCACCGCCGAACAGGACCGCGAGCACCAGGGCGAATCCGGTGACCGCGAGCGTCGGCGGCAGGGCGGAGACGACCATGTTCGTGGCGTCGTCCCCGGTGGCGATCGAGCGGCCGAAGTCACCCTGCAGCGCGGCGAACAGCCGTTTCCCGTACTGCAGCGGCAGCGGGTCGTCGAGTCCGTACTCCGCCTTCGCCACGGCCAGTTGCTCCGGTGTCACGGAAAGGCCGGCCTCGCCCCCGCCGAGCTTCGCGCTGACCGCGTCACCCGGCAGGAGGTAGAGGATCACGAAGGACAAGGTGAACGCCGCCCACAGGACGAAGACGGCCTGCAGGATCCGCCGGAGCAGATACCGCGTCACGAGCCGGACACCCAGGCGTCGAACAGCTGCAGCCGTGACGACGCTTCGAACCCGACGCCGTGCGCGTTCGGCCCGTGCGCCAGCACCTGGGTCAGCTCGAACACCGGAGCCGAGTAGCCGTGCTCGATGATCGCGCGCTGCGCCTCTTCGGCGGCGGGCTTCCGCTTGGCGGGGTCCACAGTGGACGACTGCGCGTCGAGCGGCGCGTCGACCGGATTGCCCGCGGGGAGCTTGCTGCGGTTGTTCGCCTTGGTGGAGAACAGGTTGCGCAGGATGTCCGGATCCGCGCGGGTGGTGTTGTACCAGAGGTACTCGTAGTTGCCGCTCTGCGTGACCTGCACGGTCTCGGCGGTGGTGCGCTGTTCGATCTGGAGGTCGAAGCCGATCTTGCGCAACTGCTGCTGCACGAGTTCGAGCACGCTCTTGTTCTGGTTGAACACCAGGGAGAAGAGCACCTTCGCGGTCAGTCGCTGGCCGTTCTTCGTGCGGATCCCGTCCGGGCCGGGCACCCAGCCCGCGCTCTCCAGCAGCGACGTCGCCCCGGCCGGATCGTAGGCCAGCAGCGGCGAAAGGTCGGCGTAGAACGGTGTCGCCGAGCCGAGGATGCTGGTGGCCGGCTTGTAGTTCGGCGTCAGGACGGTGTTCGTGACCTCGGGCCGGTTGATGCCCTTGACCACCGCCTGGCGGACCTTCTCGTCGGTGAGCACACCCTTGGTGACGTTGGCGTGCAGGTTGAACACGACACCGGGGTTCGGGCGGGTTGGCTCGGTGAAGCCGTTCCCGGTGAACTGCGGTTCGTCGACCGGCTGGACGTCGGTGATGGCGTCGAGCTGCGCGGACGCGAGACTTCCGGTGCGGACGCCGGGTTCCGGCACGATCTTGTAGGCGATCTTGTCGAGGTACGCCTCACCCTGGTGCTTGAACAGCGACGAGCCCCAGCCGTAGCCCTTGCGTTTGGCGAGGACGATTTCCTGGTTCTGCTTCAGGCTTTCGAAGACGAACGGGCCCGAACCGATCAGGCCGTCCCCTTGGCAGCGCTGGTCCGCGGTCTTCCGGTACGCGGCGGGCGCGAGGATGCCGAGCGACATCGTCGAGCTGGCCTGCAGGAATTGGGCGCTGGGAACGGAGAACTCGATCTTGATCGTCTTCGGGTCGACGACCGTCGTGCCCTTGTACACGGCGAGGTAGCCGGAGCCGAGCTGCGATTTCGGGCCGAGGGCCTTGACCGCGTCGAAGCTCGTCTTGACCGCGGCGGCGTCGACGGGGCTGCCGTCGGAGAACGTCGCGCCGTCGCGCAGATGGAAGGTGAACGCGGTCGAATCCGCGTTGCTCTCCCATTTTTCGGCCAGCCACGGCTTGATCTCACCGGTGGACGGATCCTGGTCGGTCAGCGAATCGACCAGCTGACGGCCGACGTTGAGCGACGCGTTCGTGCCGACCTGCTGCGGGTCGATGCAGTCGGGGCTCGACGAGATCCCGAGGCGAAGCGTGCCCCCGGGTTTGGGCGGCCCGGCATCGGCGCCGGTCGAACCGCCTGCGGACGAGCAGGCGGTGAGGACGAGGGCGGACAAGGCCAGCAGGGATGTGGCGGCGGTACGGGACACCGGGTGGCCTCCAGCGGGAACGGGGCGCTCTTGTGCTTGCGCCGACCCGATTCACGCTAATCACGCACCTTGAGGGCGGCCCACATGCTGAGCGCCACTCCCAGCCTGCGAAACCTCCCAAGACCCCGCTTGACAGCCAGGGAAGTACATGAAGGCCCCCATCCTTGCGCCTGAGTACAGGATGGGGGCCTTCATGTACTCGGGTGGTCAGCAGCGGTTGAGCATGTCCGTCAGCGCGGTCTTCTCGGCCGACTTGATGGTGAGCTTGTACTTGGCCTTCACCGTGGTCCACATTTTCGCGTAGGTGCACCAGTAACCGGTGGACGGCGGCTTCCAGGCGTCCGGCGACTTGTCGCCCTTCTCCTGGTTGACGTTGTCGGTCACGGCGATCAGCTGCGGCGCGCTGAGGTCGTTCGCGAACGCCTGCCGCTGCGCGGTGGTCCACGACGACGCCCCGGTGCGCCACGCGGCCGAAAGCGGCACGACGTGGTCGATGTCCACATCGGACGCCGCGGTCCAGGTGGCGTCGTCGTACGGACTGAACCAGCTGCCGGAGACCGCGGCGCAACTGCCGTCCTGCTGCACGTTCGTGCCGTCCCGCTTCAGTACGACCTCGCGGGTGTTGCAGCTGTTGCCCTGGTCGGACCAATGCGGGAATTTCTCGCGGCTGTACCCGCTCGACGAACCGTCCGGTTGGACGGTCAGCGAGGCGAGCTGGGTCTTGGCGGTCGCTGTCGACGGGATGCCAGGGGGTGTCGCTTCGGCGACGCCGACGACTCCGGCCGAGACGATCGCCGAGACGGCGAGAACGGTGAAGGAGCGACGAACAGCAAGCGCAGTTGGCATATTGCTGCCTCCATGTCAGGTGTGGGGACCAAGTCACCTTGCGACACGGATATGGCCTGCGCAACACCATCGGGTGACACTCTGCTGGCCATTCGTGAACAGAGGGTGTCGCGAGCAGGCAGGACTCGGTGTACACCCGCCGAAAAAGTTTCGGAAAGTCCAGCGGATCGTTCTGGGCCGAACGGCCTACAGCAGCCCGCGGACCAGCCGGAGGTCCTCGGTGTGCCGGTACCAGGTCCACTTGCTCATCGCACGCGGGTGGACGACGCCGTCGCTGCTCGGCCGGGTCGGGATGCAGCCGAGCTGGAACGCCCGCGCGTGCTGCGTCGACGGCCGTTTGAACAGAGTCCCCTTGGTCACCCGGACCATCAGCCCGGGGCCGCTCGTGTCCGGCTCGACCTCGATCGAGCGGGCGGGCCCGCGCAGCACGGTGTGCTCGTCGCAGTAGGCCACCCCGCGCACCATGCCGACCACGCCGCGGCCGACGAGCACGCCGCCGGTGTCGTCGCGGATCAGCGGCACCGGGTCGACCTCGCCGCGCAACGCGAGCGCGAGGGCGCGCAACGGCTGGGTCGGCAGGTCCCAGATGCGGGCGACGTCCGAGGCGGGGGAGGCGGGCACGAAGCCGAGCGACACGCCGGAGAGCTGTTCTTTTCGTAACAGCCGAAGCGCGACGGCCGCGAGGTCGGCGTCGGTGCCCGCGACCACCAGGTGATCGTGTTCCCCCAGCAAGGGGTCGATATCCGCCTTGCCGGGGCGGCTCGGGACGCGCACCATTTCGACGTCGTCGATCTCCGGGAGTGTGGGCTCGCCCTCTGGACAGACCACCACTATTCCGCGCACCCGAAGGCCCTCCGTTACGCTCATGCACCGGCATTTACCAGCGCCAAACCACAAGTCGCCGAACACCTGGAGTGTCACATGCCGGCCATCGTGCTGATCGGGGCCCAATGGGGGGACGAGGGCAAGGGCAAGGCCACCGACCTGCTCGGCGACCGCGTCCAGTGGATCGTGCGTTACCAAGGCGGTAACAACGCGGGCCACACCGTAGTCCTTCCCGACGGGCAGAACTTCGCACTGCACCTGATCCCGTCGGGGATCCTCACGCCGGGCGTCACCAACGTCATCGGCAACGGCGTCGTGATCGACCCGGGCGTGCTCCTCGACGAGCTCGCCGGGCTCGAGGAACGCGACGTCGACACCAGCAAGTTGCTGATCTCCGCCGACGCGCATTTGATCATGCCGTACCACGTGGAGATCGATAAGGTCACCGAGCGTTACCTCGGCAGCCGCAAGATCGGCACCACCGGCCGCGGCATCGGCCCCTGCTACCAGGACAAGATCGCCCGCGTCGGCGTCCGCGTGCAGGACCTGCTGGACGAGAAGATCTTCCGGCAGAAGGTCGAGTCGGCCCTGGAGTTCAAGAACCAGGTGCTGGTGAAGGTCTACAACCGCAAGGCGCTCGACGCCGACCAGGTCGCCGACGAGGTGCTGGCCGCGGGCGAGAAGTTCGCGCACCGCATCGCCGACACGCGCCTGCAGCTCAACCAGGCCCTCGAACGCGGCGAGATCGTGCTGCTCGAAGGCTCGCAGGGCACCCTGCTCGACGTCGACCACGGCACCTACCCGTTCGTGACGTCGTCGAACCCGACGTCCGGCGGCGCGAGCGCGGGTTCGGGCATCGGCCCGGGCAAGATCACCACCGTGCTGGGCATCCTCAAGGCCTACACGACCCGCGTCGGCTCCGGCCCGTTCCCGACCGAGCTGGACGACGAGTCCGGCGAGTACCTGCGCAAGCAGGGCGGCGAGTTCGGCGTCACCACCGGCCGCTCGCGGCGCACCGGCTGGTTCGACGCCGTCATCGCGCGCTACGCGGTGCGGGTCAACGGCATCACCGACTACTTCCTCACCAAGCTGGACGTGCTGTCCGGGCTGGAGAAGGTGCCGGTGTGCGTCGGCTACGAGGTCGACGGGTTCCGCACCTACGACATGCCGATGACGCAGACCGACGTGCACCACGCGCTGCCGATCTACGAAGAGCTGCCGGGCTGGTTCGAGGACATCTCGGGCTGCCGCACCTTCGAAGAGCTCCCGGCGAACGCGCGGGCGTACGTCGAGCGGCTCGAGGAGCTTTCGGGCGCGCGGATCTCGGCGATCGGCGTCGGCCCGGGCCGGGAGCAGACGATCGTGCGCCACGAGTTCGTCTGACCGGTCCTCTGAGTGCCCTCAAGCGCGCTATGAAAGTCCCCTTCATTGCGAAATTTGCAATGAAGGGGACTTTCATAGCGTCTCAGGCGAGCGAGGTCTTGACGGGAGTCTCGTTCCGGAACAGGTCCAGCACCGGGCAGTGCTCGTCCACCTGCCGCTTCAGGTCCTCGTAGGCTTCCGCTCCCGCAGGCCCGCTCAGCTCGACCGAAACGCGCACGTCCCCGAAGCCCGGCCGGGTCGACGAGAACCCGAAGAAGCCGTGCAGGTCGATGTCGCCGTCCACGGTCACCTTCACGCCTTCGAGCGGCACACCGAGCTTCGCCGCCCAGAACTGGTAAGTGATCACCTGGCACGAGCCCAGCGCGGCGAGCGCGTATTCGACCGGGTTGGCCGCGGTGTCGCCCCCGCCGAGCGCCGCGGGCTCGTCGACGGTGAACGCGTGGTCGCGCACCCGCACGTCCACCTGTGTCGCCGTTCCGGGGTTCAGCGCGTTGGCGACGCTGAACGAGACGGCGGCGTTGCGCGGGTCGGCGTCGACGGCGGTCTTGGTTCCTTCGATGACATCGGTCAGCGACATCGGGTCTCTCCAGGATCGAGGTGTCGGACGTCGCCCAGGGTGCGGCAACGCGCGAAACCGCGCGCGTGATCTCAGCTGGTGAACGGCGAAATATCCTTTCGGCACCGTGGTTGGCGTTGAACATGACCATCGGAGTGGCACTCCCGTCCGGGGACACCGCGAACGCCGTCAACATCGTCGACGAACTCGTCACGCAGACCCAGCAGGCCGCCGACGCCGGGCTGACGTCCGCCTGGTTCTCCCAGCAGATGGAGCACGACGCGATCACCGTCGCCGCCCTCGCGGGCCGCGCCGTGCCGGGGATCACCGTCGGGACCGGCGTCGTCCCGATCTATCCGCGACATCCGCTGCTGATCACCGGCCTCGCGCAGACGGCGCAGGCCGCCACCGGCGGCCGGTTCGCGCTCGGCCTCGGAACCGGCGCGAAGAACTGGCTCGAACCGGCGTACGGCATCGAGTACCCGTCGCCGATCAAGCACCTGCGCGAGTACCTCACGATCCTCCGGCAAGTGCTCGAAGGCGCCGAAGTCGACTTCGAGGGTGAGACGGTCAGCGCGCACGCCAAGGGCTTCGCGGCTTCGCTCTCGGTCGCGGGATCTTCGGACATCCCGCTGATCATCGCCGCGATGGGACGGCAGGCGCTGCGCGTCACCGGCGAACTCGCCGACGGCACGATTCCGTTCCTCGCCGGGCCGAAGGCGCTCTCGGAGCTGATCGTCCCGGAGATCACCAAGGCGGCTGCGGGACGTCCGGCGCCGCGGGTCATCGCGATGGTCCCGGTCGTCGTGACCGATGAGCCCGACGCCATCCGCGCCATCGTCGACAGGCAGTACGCGTTCTTCCGCGACATCCCGTCCTACCGCGCGGTCTTCGACGCCCAGGGGGTGGATTCCGCCGGGGAGCTGGTGATCGCCGGGGACGAAGAGACCGTCGCCGCCGAGATCCGCCGGTACTTCGACGCCGGGGCGACCGAGGTCGTCGCGACCCAGAGCGGCATCCGCAACTCCGAGGAGCGGCTCCGCACCTGGCGTGTCCTGGGGAATCTCGTGAAGAGCTGACATCCAGGGGTCCAGTGGCCTTGCTCACAGCGTTCGTATTGTGCATACTCGTGCGCATAGCGAACACAGCTGGAGGTCCCCATGTCCCCTGTCGCGGCCCGTTCGTGGGTGGTACCGCTCGCCTGGACGGCGGTCCTGCTCGACGGATTCGACCTGGTCGTCCTGGGTACGGTGCTGCCCGCACTGCTCCGTGACCACGTCTGGGGGCTGACGCCGGGCACGGCCTCGGTCATCTCGACGTTCGGCCTGATCGGCATGATGATCGGCGCGATGGCGATCGGCACGATCACCGATGTCATCGGCCGCCGGAAGGCGCTGATCATCGCGGTCGCGGCCTTCTCCGTGTGCACCGCGCTCTGCGCGATCGCGCCCTCGGCGTTCTTCTTCGGGCTGTTCCGCTTCCTCGCCGGGCTCGGCCTGGGCGGTTGTCTCCCGACGGCGATCGCGCTGGTCACCGAGTACGCCCGCAAGGAAAAGGGCGGCAGCGCGACCACCACGGTGATGACCGGCTACCACGTCGGAGCGGTGCTCACGGCGCTCTTGGGGATCTGGCTGATCCAGCCGCTCGGCTGGCGCGCGATGTTCGTCGCCGGCGCGCTGCCCGCGCTCGTGCTGGTGCCGCTGATGATCAAGTACCTGCCGGAGTCCGAGTCGTTCGAGCGAGTGCGGGAGACCCAGGAGAAGTCGGCGACGCAGGTGGTCGGCGGGTTGTTCCGCGGCGGGCTGCTGCGGGCCACCATCGCGTTCTGGGTGACGTCGTTCATGGGCCTGCTGCTGGTCTACGGGCTCAACACCTGGCTGCCGGAGATCATGCGCCAGGCCGGGTATCCGCTGGGCGCGGCGCTCGGACTGCTGCTCACGCTGAACCTCGGCGGCGTGGTCGGCCTGCTCATCGCGGGGCGGGTGGCGGACAAGGTCGGCGTGCGCCCGTCGGTGATCGCCTGGTTCCTCGGCGCGGGGGTGTTCCTGGCGCTGCTGAGCGTGAAGCTGCCCGCGGCCGGTCTGTACGTGGCCGTGTTCCTCACCGGCGGATTCGTGTTCAGCGCGCAGGTGCTCGTGTACGCGTACATCGGCAAGACGTATCCGGACGCGATGCGCGCCACCGGGATCGGCTGGGCGGCGGGCGTCGGCCGTATCGGCGCGATCTGCGGGCCGATCCTCGGCGGCGCGCTGCTGAGCGCCGGGATCGCGTACCCGTGGGGCTTCTACGCCTTCGCCGCCGTGGGTGTCCTGGGTGCGGCCGCGGTGACCGGAGTTCGCGCCGGCCGCACCCGGGAGGCCGTCAGCCGAGTTCCTTGAGTTCCTTCTCCACGGCGGCGAGCTCCGCCTCCGAACCCTGCACCTTGGGGCCGGTGAACCACTTGCGTGCCGAGGCGAACCACCACACGGCCGCACCACCGAGGACGACGAGGAAGGCGATCGGCGTGTAGTTGAAACTGTCGATGGTGATCGGCGAGCCCTGCGGGAGCATGAACAGCACGAAGATGAAGCACACCCAGACGGTCGCGATGGTCCCGACGAGCTTGCCCCAGCGGCCGAGGTTCCACGGTCCGGGTTCGAAGTCGTCGCCCTTGCGCACCCGCAGGAACACCGGGATCACGTAGGCCACGTAAAGGCCGACGACCGCGATCGAGGTCACCGCCGCGTAGGCGGTCGCGCTCCACAGATACGGCAGGGCGAGCAGGAGCGCGCCGCCAGCGGCCAGCCACACCGCGTTGGTCGGTGTCTGGGTGCGCTTGTTGATGCGGTGCCAGAAGCTCGAACCCGGGATCGCGCCGTCGCGGGCGAAGGCGTAGATCATCCGCGAGTTCGCGGTCACCGACGCCATCCCGCAGAACAGCTGCGCGCCGATGCAGATCAGCAAGAGGAACTTGCCGGTCGTCGCACCGGTCGCGTCGATGAAGATCTGCGCGGGCGGCACCCCGGTCTCGGAACCGGCGGCGCCCTCGTAGTCCTGGATGGCGAAGGTGAGGCCGATGAGCAGGATCCAGCCCGCTACCAGGGAGACGAGGATCGAGTTGACGATCCCGCGAGGCCCGGCCTTCGCCGCGTTCTTGGTCTCTTCGGTCATATGGGCCGAGGCGTCGTAGCCGGTGAGTGTGTACTGCGCGAGCAGCAGGCCCAGTAAGAAGACGTAGACCGGTGACGCCCAGCCCGTGTTGTTCACGAACTCGCCGAAGACGAACGACGCGTCCTGGTGCTTCTCGGGCACGATGACCAGCACCCCGACGATGACCAGCACACCCGCGAGATGCCACCACACGCTGACGGTGTTCAGCAGCGCCACGATCTTGACGCCGAAGGTGTTCAGCAGGCCGTGGACCACCAGGATGATCGCCAGCAGCAGGATCGTGTTGCCCGGCGTCGCCTCGAAGCCGAATTGCAGGTCGAGGAAGGCGTTGAGGAACAGCGCCGCGCCGAAGTCGATGCCCGCGGTGACCGCGATCTGCCCGATGAGGTTGAACCAGCCGGTGAACCACGCCCACGCCGCGCCGTTGCGCGGGGCGAGCTTCGCGGCCCAGTAGTAGAGCCCGCCCGCGGTCGGATAGCTGGAGCAGACCTCGGCCATGCCCAGCCCGACCAGGATGACGAACAGCCCGACCAGCGGCCAGCCCCAGATCATCGCGGCGGGACCGCCGGTCTTCATGCCGAACCCGTAGAGGGTCAGGCAGCCGGAGAGGATCGAGATGATCGTGAACGAGACCGCGAAGTTGGAGAAGGTCGACATCGTGCGCCGGAGTTCCTGCGCGTAGCCGAGTTGGTGGAGCCGGGCACTGTCTTCGTCGGCGGGTTCGGCGGCACGGGCGTCTGAGACATCCATCGGGCACCCACTTAAAAGGTATGCGGACAGACCATTGAGATCCGCCGAAATTAGGCCCGCCGACCTGCGCATGTCAAGGTCCCGTCAAGAAACCCATCCCCCCGGACGCTAGGAAAGGCCCGTTCCTTGCAAATTTTGCAAGGAACGGGCCTTTCCTAGCGCTTCAGGTGAGGCTCAGCGCCCCCGGAACGCCTTCACGGCCTCCAGCGCCGTGTCCGGGTGGTCGGCGAAGTACCCGTCGACACCCGCCTTGAGGAACGCCTCCTGCTCGGCGAACGCGTCGCCGTACTCGGCGAGGTTCGCCGACGAGCGCAGGTTCTGCGGGAGGAAGTTGTTCTCGTTGCGGAACGTGTACGGCCCGACCTTCAGCCCGGCCTGGTGCGCGTCGGCGACGAGTTTGGTCGGCGCGCCCAGCGCCCCGTTCACCACCGGGATGACCTGCGCCTTCTCCGGCCCCAGGTAGTCCGCGTACTTCGAGATCTCCTTCAGGCCCGCCGGGGTGACGAGGTCGGCGTACGTCCGCGGGTCGCCCTTCGCGACGAAGTCGGCCGGAGCGCCGGTCGCCGAGGTCAGCTGCAGCAGCGGCACCCGGACCTGACGCGAAAGCGCGATCAGGTTCGACACCTCGAACGACTGGATGATCACCGGCGCCTTCGGGTGGTTGAGCCCGTTGCGCTTGAGCAGTTCGACCAGCTTCGGCTCGGTCGGGTTCTTGATCGAAGAGAAGTACGTCGAGTGCTTGATCTCCGGGTAGGTCCCCAGCTCACGGCGCAGTTCGCGGCCCAGCCGGCGCGTCAGGTCGAGCACCTCCTGGTAGGTGGCGATCCGGTACCGGCCGTCGTAGATCTTGTTGTTCGGCCGCAGCTGCGGGATCCGCTCGGTCGCGCGCAGCGTCTTCAGCTCGGCGAGGGTGAAGTCCTCGGTGAACCAGCCGGTGAACGAAGCGCCGTCGATGACCTTGGTCGTCTTCCGGTTCGCGAACTCGGGGTGCTTCGCGACATCGGTGGTCCCGCCGATCTCGTTCTCGTGCCGGGCGACCAGCTGGCCGTCCTTGGTGGGCACGAGGTCGACGTCGACCCAGTCGACGCCCTGGCGGTAGGCGAGCTCATACGAGGCGAGCGTGTGCTCCGGGCGGTAGCCCGGCGCGCCGCGGTGTCCGACGATCACCGGCCCATCGTGACCCCTGGCCTGTGCCGACACATCTTGGGCACCCGGCTCGGCGGCGCCGGCCAGCCCTGTGACGCTGAGTACGGCGAGACCGGACAGGGCGAGCACGCCCAGGCGCTTTCGCATGGTGGGTAACCTCTTTCGCTTGAACTCGGGGTACCGCGCCACCCTTGACGCAGGAGGCGTCCGGACGGCGAAGACGGACCGGCGGAGCGCTGACCGCCGGGTGAACGCCGGATGGAACCACCCGCTCGAGGACGGCGACGTGTTCGGGGCTCACCGGCACGGTTACCCTGTGCGTCGTGCGCGTACTGGTAATCGGGTCCGGCGCCCGTGAGCATGCACTTGTCCTCGCGGTCGCGGAAGACCCTTCCGTCACCGCACTGGCCTGTGCCCCGGGCAACGCCGGCACCTCTTCGGTGGCCGAGCAGCTCGGTGTCGACGCGGCCGATCCCGAATCGGTCTCCGCCCTGGCCAAGCAGTGGCAGGCGGACCTGGTCGTGGTCGGTCCCGAGGTCCCGCTGGTGGCGGGTGTCGCCGACGCGGTCCGGAAGGCGGGCATCGCCTGCTTCGGCCCGTCCGCGTCCGCGGCCAGGATCGAGGGCTCGAAGGCGTTCGCGAAGGACGTCATGGCCGTCGCGAAGGTGCCGACAGCGCACTGTGAGGTCGTCGACAACCCAGCTCGCCTGGACGCCGCGCTCAGCCGCTTCGGCCCCACCTGGGTGGTCAAGGACGACGGCCTCGCCGCGGGCAAGGGCGTCGTGGTCACCACGGACGTCGACGTCGCGCGCAAGCACGCCCTCATGCTGCTCGACGGCGGGCACCCCGTGCTCCTGGAGTCCTTTTTGGACGGCCCGGAGGCCTCTCTCTTCTGCTTCGTCGACGGCCGCACGGTCGTCCCGATGCTGCCCGCGCAGGACTTCAAGCGCGTCGGCGACGGCGACGCCGGTCCGAACACCGGCGGCATGGGTGCGTACGCGCCGTTGCCGTGGGCGCCGAAGGACCTGGTCGACGACGTCGTCGAGCGGATCGTCCAGCCCGTGGTCGACGAACTCGACAACCGCGGCGCCACCTTCTCCGGCCTGCTCTACGCCGGTCTCGCGCTGACTTCCGAAGGCCCGCAGGTCATCGAGTTCAACTGCCGCTTCGGTGACCCGGAGACCCAGGTCGTCCTGGCGCTGCTGCGCAGCCCGCTCGGCCAGGTCCTCCACGCGACGGCGACCGGCAAGCTCGCCGACCTGCCGCCGCTGGACTGGGACTCGGGCGCGGCGGTCACCGTCGTGCTCGCCGCCGACGGCTACCCCGGCAAGCCGAGGACCGGTGACGTCATCACCGGTGGCGAGATCGAAGGCGTGCTCCACGCCGGGACCCGCCGCCGCGACGACGGCGCCGTGGTCTCCTCCGGCGGCCGCGTGCTGTCGGTCGTCGGCACCGGCAAGAACCTGAAGGCCGCCCGCAAGGACGCCTACGCGACGGTCGAGAAGGTCCACCTGGCCGGCTCGCACCACCGCACCGACATCGCCCTGCTCGCCGCCAAAGGAGAGATCGCCACCCCGGTCTCCTGAATTCGGGCGGAACCGTCCCGGTCCTGGGTACGTCTAACCCGGTATTTCCTGTGAAGCTTAGGCGCTCGATACATCGGCGTTGGTAGCCTCGACGGGGCGAACGGTCACCGTCCGTATTCCAAGGGGTGGGGAATGGCAGCATCGGGCAAGATCCAGGACCTCACGTCGGCGGTCCCGACGCCGCCGTCGGTGGCCGACATCAGAGTGGATCCGTCGAAGCTGCTCGAAGTGGCGAAGATAGTCGAAGAGCAGGTCGACGCGCTGCAGGACAAGCTTCTGACCCGGCTGGACCAGCTGCGCATCGACACCCCGGCCAACGACACCGTGAGCGTGCACTCGACCAGTGTCTGGAACGAGCTGGTGGCCGACGGCGACCAGTCGTACGCCGCGCAGGTCAAGGCCTACGTGGCCGGTCTGCGAGGCCTGGTCAACCAGCTCCGCACGGCGGCCAAGGAGTACAAGACCAGTGATGCGGACAAGGCCGCCGCGTTCGGGGACCGTGGTGTACACCGGGCGTAGGCCTCGCGTGCTGGTCTCCGGTGGGGTGCTCACCCTCGTGCTGGCCGGATGCGCCACGGACACGGGTGGGCAGGCTTTCCCCAACGAACCGGCGCTGGCTTCGGCCACGCAGGGCGCCAAGGCGTCCGCGCTGCCCGCCAGGCCAGCCGAACTGAGCTTGCAGGGTGTCGATCCGTGCGCCCTGGTCACCACGCCGCAGCTCGACCAGCTCAAGATCAACAGCAAGCCGCGCGCGGCCGCGGAACCGATCGACGGCCCGACCTGTGTCTTCGACGCGGACGCCGCGGAACCCTTCCACACCTACTACGTCCGCACGATCACCGCGGACGTCGAAGAGTGGTTCACGGGCAAGCGCCGCAAGAACAGCATGACGACGGAACCGAAGGCGGTCGGCGGGTTTCCCGCCGTCACGAGCTACCGCGACGCCGGGAAACCGGGCGATTGCGAAACACTCGTCGGTGTCGCCCGGGGACAGACGCTGGCGGTGCGGGCCGTCACCGTCACCGCCGGCGCGTTCACCATGCCGCAACTGTGCGAGATGTCCGCGCAGGCGGCCGATCTGGCTTTGCAGACCTTGAAAGCACGCAACTAGGGAGGGCGCCGTGAACGTTTCCGACCTCGCGGGCAAGCTCCGCGATCTCCGGTTCGACGGCTACACCGACACCGGGATCGCGACCGAGATCGAGCGCTTCCGCAGCGGCGACGGCACCGGCAGCATCGGCATCGCCGTCGACGCGCTGAAGTCCGTCGCGTCCGCGCTCGCCGACACCGACAAGACGCTGCGCGACGAGCTGGGCAAGCTCGGCGTGGAATGGCAGAGCGAGGCGGGTGGCGCCGCCGGTCAGGTGTTCACCGAGCAGGCGGGCTTCTCCCAGGACGCGAACTCGAAGGTCTCGCACTCCGCGGAGATGATCTTCGCCCAGGGTGAGGCCTTCAACCGGACGCTGCACAAGCTTCCCGACCCGGAAGTGGTCCGGAAGGGCGCGGGCGGCTTGACCCTCGGCGACGTCGTGCTGAGCCTCATCGGGTTCGAGACCGACCACGCCAAGAGCGTCAGCGCCGCGAACAACGCGCGGGCGCAGGCGCAAGAGGCGTTGAACGACTACGCCAAGACGAGCGGCGAGAACCTGCTGACGACCGACACGCTGGCCGATCCGCAGACGATGAACCTGACCCAGAACACGATCGCCGCCGGAACGGGCGGCGGTTCGGGCACGCTCGACCTCGCGGGCACGGCCACGGATCTGACCCCGGACGGCAGCGTGCGGCCCGCGTCGGCCGCCGTCGAGTCGAAGTACGTGCCGCCGGTCGTGCAGCCCGTCGGCAACCCGAAGTCGCCGTCTTACGACGCGCCGACCCCGGCCTACGGTGTCGCCGTCGGCAACCCTCCGGCCCGGAAGACCGGCTCCTCGGTGCCTCATGGCGGTGCCACGGCCCCCGCGGCCGCCGCCCCGACCACGCCGTCCGGCACTTCGAGGCCCGCGCCCGCCCCGGGCAGCGGCTGGGTGACGCCGAACCGGCCCTCCCCGCAGCCCGAACCGGGCAGGCCGTCGTACCCGATCACCGGCTCGCCCGCCTCGCCGCCGTTCATCCCGCCGGGTGCGCCGAACCTGCCTCCCGGCTCCACGAACGTCCCGCCGGGCCAGTCCACCGGAAGCCTGCCGCCGGGCAACAGCTCGACGTCCTCGCTGCCGCCGGGCAAATCGTTCGGCACCGGCCCCGGTATCGACGGCGCCCTCGGCAAGGGCCCCGGCTCCAGCTCCGGTCCCGGCGTCTTCGGTGTCGGCGGTGGCCAGGGTGGCGGAGACCAGGCCCTCGGCAAGGGCCGTTCGGTCGGCGCCGGACCGCAGGCGCCGCTGGCCGCGGGTAACGAATCCGGCCGCGGCTTCCCCGCCGTCCCGAAGATCACCGGCCCGGCCGCGGGCGACCTGGGCGCCGGTGCGGCCGCGCTCGGCGCCGGTGTCGCGGGTGGTGCGCTGAGCGGCGACAAGGAACGTGACCGCCGCTCTCGTCAGGAAGGCGGCGGCGTCGTGAAGCCGACCCGTCAGCTGCCGATCGGCGAGCTTCCCGAAGAGGAGGCCATGCGGCGCTCGGAGAAGATCGGCGCGAAGCAGCCGAAGACCGAGTCGAAGTTCATGGAGCGCGCGGCCACTCAGGACGTCGAAGAGGACGCCGAGCACATCAGGCGTTACGGCGTCGACGACAAGGACCTGTTCACCGACGAGCGCATGGTGTCGCCCGACGTGATCGGTGACCACGGCAACCGGGAAGCGCGCTGAACCTGTGCCGAACGACAACGGCAGCCTGGTGCTGTCCGCACTCGAGTTCGAAATGCTCTGGGAAGCCGAACGGCTGCCCCGCCGCCATGTCGCACTCGACGTGCCGAGCCCCGGAACGACCCATACGGAGCGGGCGGCACTGATCGAAGAGGCCTGGGAATCCCTGCGCGAGCGAGGCCTCGCGCGGGGGCACCAGGCGTCGGGCGAGCTGGTCGACATGCTGAACCTGTTCGCGCATCCCCGGTTCGCGATCGACGTCTGGGTGTGGACGGATCGCGAGATCAAGGGTCAGGCGGTCAGCGTCGGCAACCAGGCCCTGCTCGGCGTGATCGACTCCGGCCAGGTGTGGCTGATCCCCGCCCGCGAAAGCTCACTCGCCGAGGCCGCCGTCTCGGTCGCGGGCGATCTGGGCCCCGGCGTCGGCCAGTCGATCAGCATCCCGCACGACGTCCTCCGCGACGCCGATGCCGCCGCCCGCGGCGACGCGAAAGCGATGGTCACCGCCCTGGAAGACCTCGACGTCCCCCTCTGGCAGGCCCAAGAAGTGGCGGGCATGCTGCTCGGCCAGGAGGCACGCGGCCAGTTCGGCATCGAACGCGCGGGCCGGGACGGCCGCCCTCGCCGCGCGGACAGCGTGGTCGCCTTCTACGACACGGACGCCGGGCGGTACCTGTTCCAGGTCGCGCGGAACCGGGACGGACGGGATTGGGCGACCATCACCCCGGCGGACAACCACCTGCTGGCGACGCGGATCCGGGAAGTCGCCGATTTCTGAGTCAGGGCTTGGGCAGCTTGGCGATCACAAGGGTGGCGAGATCCTTGGCTCGTTTGCAAGCCTCGTCGACCGTGATCTTGCCATCGTGGGTGTTGACCCTGACCCGGAGTTGTTCGAACGACTCCCGGGCCGTCTTACGGTGCAGCCAAGTGACCGAGCACGAGTCCTCATCGTGTTCTTCGAGCGCGCGAACGCCCGACACGTCGAGGATGTTCTGTCCTTCCATCCGGCCCGTCGGCATGCTCACGTTGAAGGGGCCGACCACGTACGAGGACGTGCCTCGCCAAGTGCACTCGTGAAGACCGTCGGGATCGGTCGTCAGCACCTCGCCCGCGAGGCTCTCCACCTCGTCCTGCTTGAGGAACGTGCACGGATCGAAGTTGAGGAAACTTTCCTCGGGAAAGGTCCCGATGTCTCCGCCGGTACGAAGTTTCTTGATGGCGGCGGCGAGCAGTGCCTGCGTCGATGAACATCCGGCTTCGTCGGTCCGGAGGTTCCACGCGTGAATCGTCAGGGCGCTGTCCGCGGGATTGGTGACTGTGATGGTGCAGGTGTTGTCGATGAATTTGGTGGCTTCGAGTCCTTCGATGGTCAATCTTGTCGCGCCTGGTTTGGCCGTTTTTTCCTGGCCGAGGTTCAATGTTATCCGGTGAGGTTTCGAGGGGTCGGCAGGGTCTTTTATCGAGTACGCGCATTCTTCGAATTTGACGCTGTTTTCGACTCGTTCGAGCGACTGCCCGGCCGCCGCCAGATCCGGCTCTCCGAGGAGGGCGCAGGGGTCCACCTTTCGCAGCGATACGGGATTGAAAGGGTCCGGTGGCGGCAGTGGCGGGGAAGCACTCGTCGAGGACACCCCGTGGCCGGTCTGCTGCGAGGTCGACCTGGTGAGTGAAATGACGACCGCGGTCGTTACGCCCAGAAGGACGACGAGGCACATGGCGATGACGAGAGCTGCTCGCCCACGTTTCTTCGGTTGGGTGTTCTCGCTCGGTGTTTCCTCTACGGGGGTCGGCAGAGACAAGGCCTGATTCACCATTGCTTTTTGTGCCGCGATCGACGCGTGTACCACCGGAGGCCAGGGATTCGCGCTCGGCGTGACCGCACCCAGGAAGTCCAGGATCTGGGCCGGCGTCGGCCGTGCCGCGGGATCCTTCGCCAGGCATGGTTCCGCGAGTCGCCGGACGGCGGGGTGCAACATCCGCAGGTCGGCTTGGCTGTGGACGACGTTGTAAAGAGTCTGTGGGGTGGACGTGCCTGCGAACGGGCTTTGCCCGGTCGCCGCCATGACCAGGAGGGCGCCAAGTGAGAAGACGTCACTCGCCGGGGTAACCGGGTGTCCGTTGGCCTGTTCCGGGGACATGAACCCAGGCGAGCCGATGATCGATCCAGTATGGGTGATGTCCGTTTCACCCTCGACCGCGCGGGCGATGCCGAAATCGATGACCCGTGGTCCGTCGTCGGTCAGGATGACGTTGCTGGGTTTCAGGTCGCGGTGAACGAGTCCGGCGCGGTGGATCTCCGTCAGCGCGGACGCGAGGCCGACGGCGAGAAACCTCAGCGAGTCCGGCGGTAATGGCCCGGCCGCGTCGACAGCCTCCCGCAGCGAAGGGCCGGGGACGAAGACGGAGGCCAGCCAGGGCGTCGGAGCGTCGGGATCGGCGTCCATGACAGCGGCCGTGTAGGCGCCCGAAACCATTCGAGACGTCTGGACCTCGCGCCGGAATCGCGAACGGAAGCCCTCGTCGTGCGCGAACCCCGGGTGGACCTGCTTCAGCGCGATGAGCCGCCCGTCCTGCGATACCCCCAGCAGGACCCTGCCCATGCCACCTTCACCCAGCGCGGCGACCAGGCGATAACGCCCGACTTGCCGGGGTTCGCCCGGATTCAACGGTTTCACGAAGTCTCACCTCCCCGAACGCATGCTACAAAGCGTGTCCGGGTGGAACTTGGCGTGGAAGCGCACAAGGCCCGCTGCCGAGGTCTTACAGTATGCGCGGGAACCGTCCTGATCGGCCGCGCGTCTGATCAGGCGGATACGAGTTTTCCGTGAAGGGGATGACGAACCGTGCCTGTGTACGACCCGGATTCCATGGGGATCGCCGCCGGTCAGGTGGAGAAGCTCAAGGACGAGTTCGAGAAGACCAAAAAGGGCGTCACCGGTATGGATGACGAGAAGGAAAGCCCCTTCGGCGGAGTGGACGAGCACGGCGACGCACACGGTGCCGTCGGTAAGTTCAAGCAGGGTGTCCACAACGAATTCGACTCCGCCGGCCAGCTGATGGAGGCCACGGCCTTCGTGCTGCGAAAGGCAGCCGGGCTGATCAAGGAGACCGAAGCGGTCCACGTGGACAACTTGAAGGTGCACGGGGAGCTGTGACGATTCGGCTGGCCTGGGGGCCGGAGAGCAAGGGGGCTTGAGCAGTGGGTTTGAACGGTGTCGGCGCCGGCACGCCGGACGGGTGGGGCGAACTGGTCAAGAAGGCTGATCAGATCAAGAACGTGAACCTCGCCGCCATTGAGAATGCCTCGAAACAGTTCAAGACCGCTGCTGACAACGCGGGTGACCACAGCGCGGCGTTGTCGAGTTCGACCGAAGCGTTGAACGGCGGTGTCTGGGTCGGGCCCGCAGCTGACGCCTTCTTCGACTACGTCAAGTCGATCACCAAGGCCGGGAAGAACGTCGAGGAGCAGTTGGGCAAGGTCGTGGACGACCTCGATCGCGTCCACACCGATCTCGGCAACGTCAAGACCCAGGTTGCGAGCGTCTACGAGGAAGCCGAAGCGGCGGTCAACAAGCGGAACACCCAGGCGGAGACGGACAAGAACGCGGCGGTTCAGGCCGCCGCGCAGGCTGAGAAGGATCACAAG
Source organism: Amycolatopsis sp. lyj-84 (assembly GCF_046549075.1). Lineage (NCBI taxonomy): Bacteria > Bacillati > Actinomycetota > Actinomycetes > Pseudonocardiales > Pseudonocardiaceae > Amycolatopsis > Amycolatopsis sp. lyj-84. Next base: position 594,072 of record NZ_JAJPWO010000002.1, on the reverse strand, counting down.
CCGGCGCCGAGCCCTTCAGCCGACGAGATCGTCCAGAAGGCCAAGACCGACATCAACGGCATCGCCAGAGATGCCGACGGCCGGGTCAAGGGCCTGCTCGACCAGGCCAACCAGATGATCCAGAAGTCCCAAGCGTTGATGAAGAAGGACATCGAGGGCGGCTACTCCAAGGTCCCGATGCCCGGCAAGGACGGCTCCGTTCCCAAGCGCACCGGTGGTCTCCACACCGGAGGTGGCGGTGGAGGGGGCGGCGGCGGTGGTGGCGGTGGTGGCCTCGGGTCGAGTGGCGGTCCGCCGTCGACGACGCCGCCGGGCAACGTCCAGCAGTGGATCCAGGAAGCCATCAAGATCCTGCAGGCGGCCGGCATTCCGGTGACCGAAGCCGACATCAACAAGATCTGGACGATCATCGAGAAGGAGTCCGGCGGTAATCCCAACGCCATCAACAACTGGGACTCCAACGCGGCGAAGGGCACTCCGTCCAAGGGCCTGATGCAGTGCATCGACCCGACCTTCAACGCGCACAAGCTTCCGGGGCACGACGACATCTACAACCCGATCGACAACATCATCGCGGGTGTGCGGTACACGTTCTCGCGGTACGGCGGTTTCGAAGGGCACCCGGGCCTGAAGTCGATGGCCGGTGGCGGCGGGTACCAGGGCTACTAAAGACTTCGTGAGTGGTAAGGACAGTTAGAGCCAAGGGTGCCTACTGGATTCTTCGTGCGAGTGTTCGCAGGTTCGCGACACCCGGGCTGGCTGGCGCATCCCCCACGAGACTCGACCTGTCACGTCACCGCCGCTCTGGCTCGCCCCGAGTACATAAAGGCCCCCTTCCTTGCGCCTAGGTACAGGAAGGGGTCCTTCATGTACTCGGGAAAGGTGTGAAGCTGAGCCGAGGGAAGTGGCCCTTCACGCGCCGCCGCCCGTGACTGCTGGGCTGGCGGGTGTCGCTGAGGCTGCGGAGGGCGATCACGTAGTCCGTGAAGGCCTCCTTCCCTACCTTCAGGGTAGGCAAGGAGGCCTTCACGGACCTGCGACCAACCCAGCCACAAGCAGCAGGTACCTAAGGCCCCTTCGGCACTAACCGTCCCTGCCACTCACGAGCCGTCTCAGTAGTCCTTGAGTACCAAGGCGTTCGCCGCCTCGGTCAACGGCCGCATGGCCGCCTTCATGATCCGGTCCCGGAACGGCAGATACGGCAGCGCCCGCATCGACTGGATCTGCTTCCACTGCGCGAACCGGGTCTGCTTCTTCTGGTTCATCGAGGCCAGCGCTTGGTTCTTGAGCACGAACGGCCGCATTTCCTTTTCGTACGAAGCGAAAGCGGTGCGATGATCCGGCGAAGACGCGAGTGACCCGGCCAGCACGTAAGCGCCGACGAGCGCCAAGCTGGTGCCCTGTCCCGAAAGTGGCGACGGACCGTAGCCCGCGTCGCCGACCAGCGTGACCCGCCCTTCGCTGAAGCTGTCCATCCGGATCTGGGTCATCGAATCGAAGTACAGCTCGCTCGACTCCATTTCGCGGAGCAGTCGCGGCACTTCCCAGTCGTGGCCGAGGAAGTGGTCGGCGAGGAGTTTTCGTTGCTGCGCAAGGTCATGCCGGTCGAAGTCGAGCTCCGGAGACTGGAAGCCGAGTATCGCCCGCGCCTCCGTGTTGTTCCGCGCGCTGTACAGACCGGCCATTTTCCCCGGTGTCATGTGGAAGGTCTGCCAGCGGTCCAGGTCGAGGAAGTTCGGCACGGTGAACACCGCGAGGTAGGTGTCCATATGGTGCGAAAACTGTTTCTCCGCCCCGAAAACCAGCGATCGCACGGCCGAGTGCAGTCCGTCCGCGCCGACGACGAGGTCGAAATCGCGCGGCCCGCCTTGGGCGAAGGTGACCCGCACGCCGTCGGTTCGCTGCGCGATGCCGGTGATCCAGTCGCCGTACACGTACTCGACGCCGTCCTGGGCGACCGAGGCCAGCGTGTCCGTGAGGTCGTCTCGAAGGATCTCGACGTCTTCGCTGTCGGTGAGCCCGCCGGTCAGCGTGTGGTCGGTGACCTTCACCAGCGTCTTCCCGGCCCCGTTCACGAACGACATCCCTAGCGTGTCCGTGCCCAGCTCCCGGAGGCGCCCGAGCACCCCCATCCGGTCGACGACGCCGAGCGCCGTGCCGCGGATGTCGACCGCGTGCCCGCCGGTCCGGGGTGCGGGTGCCCGCTCGACGACCGTCGGTGCGAAACCGTGCCGCCGCAGCCAGTACGCCAGCGTCGTACCGGCGATTCCCGCGCCCGAAATCAGCACCTTCTGCATGTGAACTCCCCTGTGTACGCTGTTTTGAAGCACTGCGTACAACGTATGGACAGCACGCCCTTGCCCGAGGAAAACAGCGAGAAAGCATCGACCGCACTAGTGCGATCGAGCTAGTGCGGTGGCCGGATCGGGATGCGGTGCCCGCGAAGTGCACTATGGCAAGGAGTCGACCATGACCGAGCCGCCCTACCTGCGGATCGCCGCCGAGATCCGCCGCCGCATCGTCACCGGCGAGCTGCGCGAGGGCGACAAGGTCCCGTCGACGCGCGGGATCATCGCCGAGTGGGGGGTCGCGATGGCGACCGCGACGAAGGTGCTCGCCACGCTCAAACGGGACGGCTTGGTCATCGCCAAACCCGGTGCCGGCACGGTCGTCGCGGGCCGCGCCCGGACGGCCGCGCCGAGAACCGAAGCGGAGCTTTCCCGCGATCGGGTGGTGAAGGCCGCGATCCGGATCGCGGACGCAGAGGGCATCCGCGCGCTCTCCATGCGCCGCATCGCGTCCGGCCTCGGCGTCGCGACGATGGCGCTTTATCGCCATGTCACCGCGAAGGAGGAGCTGATCCTCGAGATGGCCGACATGGCGCTCGGCGAGATCCGCTTCCCGCCCGAACCGCCGCCCGGCTGGCGGGTTCAGCTGGAGCTGATGGCCAGGGCCCAGTGGGCGCTGTTCCGGCGGCACCCTTGGCTGGCGCAGGCGCTCTCGATCACCCGCCCGCAACCGTTGGCGAACCTGCTGCGCCACGCGGACTGGGCCACCCGCGCGCTGGACGGTCACGGCCTCCCGGCGTCGACGATCATGTACGCGCACATCACGATCTTCAACCACGTGCGCGGCATCGCCCTCAGTTTCGAGTCCGAGGCCGAGAGCGAATCCGGAACGGCCGTCTCGGCCGACGCCTGGCTCGCCGTGCACGAGCCGATCCTCCGGGACCTGGTCGCCGGAGGCCGGTTCCCGAACTTCGCCGACGTCGCCTCGCGCGCCCCGTTCGACTACGACCTCGACACGCTCTTCGAGTTCGGCCTCCAACGACTCCTCGACGGTTTCTCGGTTCTCCTGGCGAAGGCGAGTTAGCCTCACCCCATGTCCTTCCCCGGTCCCGCCGCTCGTTCCGACGTCCCGCCGTTCCATGTCATGGACGTCCTTTCGGCCGCGCAGGCACGGCGGCGCAGCCACGGCGATCTGGTCCCGCTGGTCGCGGGGCAGCCGTCCGCGCCGGCGCCGCGTCCGGTGCTCGAAGCCGCCGAGCGGGCGTTGAAGGACCAGACCCTCGGCTACACCGAACAGCTCGGCATCCCGGAACTGCGCGAAGCCGTCGCGGCGCACTATCACCGCACGTACTCGGTCGACGTGAGCCCGCAGGACGTCATCATGACGACCGGTTCTTCCGGCGGCTTCCTGCTTTCGTTCCTCAGTGCCTTCGAGACGGGCGACCGGGTCGCGATGGCGCGTCCCGGCTACCCGGCCTACCGCAACCTGCTGAAGGTGCTCGGTTGCGAGGTCGTCGAGTTCGCCACCGGGGCGGAGACGAACTTCCAGCCGACGACGGCCCTGCTGGACGAACTCGGTCCGATCAAGGGGCTCATCGTGGCCAGCCCCAGTAACCCGACGGGCACCGTCCTGCCACCGGGTGAACTGGCCGCGATCAGCGGCTGGTGCGCGTCACACGGCGTGCAGTTGATCAGCGACGAGATCTACCACGGGATCTCCTACGGCGCCGGACTCGACTGCGCCTGGCAGTACGGGAGCGAGGCGCTCGTCCTCGGCTCGTTCTCGAAGTACTTCGCCATGACCGGCTGGCGGCTCGGCTGGATGCTCGCACCCCAGCGGTTGCACCGCGCGATCGACGTCCTGACCGGCAACTTCACCATCTGCCCGCCCGCGGTCTCCCAGCACGCCGCGGTCGCCGCGTTCACCCAGGAGTCGTACGCGGAGGCCGACGGGCACGTCGAGCGCTACCGCGCCAACCGCGACGCGCTCTTCGCCGGTCTCAAGGGCATCGGCATCGACAAGCTCGCGCCCGCCGACGGCGCCTTCTATGCCTACGCCGACGTCTCCGCGTACACGAACGACAGTCTCAGCTGGTGCCAGCGCATCCTCGCCGACACCGGCGTCGCGATCGCTCCCGGTATCGACTTCGACCCGGTCGACGGCGGCCGGTTCGTGCGGTTCTCCTTCGCGGGCTCGCGCGAGGACATCGACGAGGGCATCCGCAGGCTCGGCGACTGGCTCACGGCTCAGGGGGAACCCGGAATTCACCCTGAACGTTAGGCAGAACGCAGGCAATTACGAGCTCAGCCTGACAACCTGGACTCACCGGGCCCGCTTGGGCACGGTGAGGCAATCGGAGGATGCCATGTTCTGGAAGATCGTCGGCGGGCTGATTCTGGCTTGGGTGGCCTTCATGGTGCTCGGGTCCGTGCTCGGTTTCCTCGTGAAGGCCGTCTTTTGGATCGCCATCATCGGTGGCGCGGTCTTCCTCGGCACGGCCGCCTATGGCGCCATCAAGGGCAAGGGCACCCCGAAGCAGCTTCGCCGCTGAGCCACTGAGCAGCTGAGTCACCGAGGGCTAGGGCTTGCGCGCCACCCCGCCGAGCGACGTGAAGTTCACGGTCGAGAGCGGGGTGAAGCGCGGGCCGTCCGGCCACCACAGATGCGGGTACGTCAGCCCGGGTTCGACGAGGTCGAGCCCCTCGAAGAGTGACTCGATCTCCTCGCGTGAGCGGTACAGCGTGTCGAGGCCGGTGCCGTTGAAGCGCTTCTCCAGTGACGTCGCGACGTCGGCGGCTTCGGAGCCGTCGGCGGGGTTGTGCTGGTGCAGCAGCGCGACGAACGAACCCGGGGCCAGCGCGTCGACGTAGGCGCGGACGATCTTCCGTGCCTGGTCGAGGTCCTGGATGTGATGGATGATCGCGCACAGGATCAGCCCGACCGGCCGGTCGAACTCCAGCCGGTGAGTACGTGCGAGGCCCTCGATGACCTCGGCGGGTTCGGTCAGGTCGTTGCCCGCCATATGCGCGAAGTCGTTCGCCGCGAGCAGTGCGCGGCCGTGTGCCTGGACCACCGGATCGTGGTCGACGTAGACGACCCGCGCCTCGGGGTTGTACCGCTGCGCGACCTGATGCGTGTTGTCCACGGTCGGGAAGCCGGAACCGAGGTCGAGGAACTGGTCGATGCCCTCCCGGTCGGTCAGGTAGCGCACGGTCCTGACCAGCCAGTGCCGGACCTCTTTGGCCATGACCTGCGACTCCGGCGCGAGCTCCAGGATCTGGCGCAGCACCACCCTGTCGGCCTCGTAATTGTCCTGGCCACCCATGAGCGCGTCGAAGACACGCGCGATGCTCGGCCGGTCGAAATCGACGGGCACGAACGGACGCCGGTCGTCGGGACCTGGCATGGGCACCTACCGTGAAAACTCGGTTCGGGACACAGATCAGCTTAGGTCATCCGGATCACCGCGCGTAAGCGGATGAACGGCGAGGGTGAATTATTCCTCCGAAGGGCCGAAGGCAGATTGCGCTGTTGTCACGCCGACCCATCGCTCCGCCTTCATCCCCACCGCCCGTGCACCGTCCACATTGGACTGACGGTCGTCGAAGAACAGGCAGTCCGCCGGTTCGGCGCCGAGTTCGCCGAGCAGGATCCGGAAGATCTTCGCGTCGGGTTTCATACAGCCGAGGTCGCCGGAAAAGAGCGTCACGCGGAACAGGCTCGCCCATTCCTGCTCGCGCACCCAACGTCCGAAGGTCGACGACGCGTTGGAGAGCAGCGCGAGCGCCGCGCCCGCTTCGTGCAGGCCCTGGAGCAACTCCAGTACGTCCGGTTCGAGGTGTGACCAGCCCTCGACGTCGACGCGGGTCAGTTCTTCGGCGAAAGCCTTGTCCACCGGGACGTCCAGTGCGCGGCCGACGCTCTGCCAGTACTCGAGGTCCGAGCCGCCGGAGTCGTACCGGTCCCGTTCGGCCCAGTAGTGCGGCTCGAAATCGGCGAGTTCGTGGCCGAACGCCTTGGCCAGGGTGGGCAACGCGTCGGTGTGCTCACTGATGACGTCGCCGTAGTCGAAGACGATCCAGTTCATGTTCAGCCCCCGGTCTTGATGCGATCGATGGTTTCTTCGACGTCGGCCGCCGAAAGGTCCCGGTGCAGCACGAAGCGGATCCGGCCCGCCGACGGCAGCACCTGGATCCCGAGCCGGTCCAGCCACGCCAGGCGGCCGACGAGGTCGGGCGCGGTGACCTGCACGATGTTGGTCTCGGGTGTGTTGACCTCCCAGCCGTGCTCGGCGAACCCGGCCGCGAGCCGTGTCGCGTTCTCGTGCGTCTCGGCCAGGTCGCCGACGCGGTCCAGCGCGACCAGCCCGGCCGCGGCCAGGACCCCGCCCTGCCGGACGCCGCCGCCGAGCATCTGCCGCATCCGCCGCGCCTTCTCGACGAACTCCGGGCTGCCCGCCACCACTGAGCCGACAGGCGCGCCGAGGCCCTTGGAGAAACAAGCGGAGACGGTGTCGGCGCCGACCGTGAGAGCCGCGGGCGGAACCCCCAGCGCGACCGCCGCGTGCCAGATGCGGGCGCCGTCGAGGTGCACGGTCAGGCCCGCCTCTTTCGCCACCGCGACCAGCTGGGCGTGCTCGTCGGGCGGGGTGACCGCGCCGCCCGCCGAGTTGTGCGTGTTCTCCAGGCACAACAGCGGCGTGCGCAGCGCGTAGTACGGCCCGCGCGGGATGCCGATCGCGGCGGAAAGCGTGTCCGGCGTCGGCCGCCCCGGGCCGGCGTCGTGCTCCAGCGGCTCGGCCATGCCGCCCGCGAGCCAGGCGGCGGAACCGAGTTCGTCGGTGATCACGTGCGCGCCGCGCGGCGCGAGGAACCGGTCGCCGCGCTGGAGGTGGAGGCACAGCGCGATCAGGTTCGCCATGGTGCCGGTCGGCGTCCAGAGCGCGGCGGGCATGCCGAGGACCTTCGCGGCGCGCTGTTCGAGGGCGGTGACGGTCGGATCGCCGTCGAGGACGTTGTCACCGACCTCGGCGTTCGCCATGGCCTGGCGCATGACGTCGTCCGGCCGGGTCACGGTGTCGGAGCGGAAATCGATCAGCGAAAGCGGGCTCGAGGTCACGGTACGATCACATCACATCGACGGGCATGCCATGAATCTCCTCCCCGGCTGGTCCGCTGAGCCCGCTCATGCAACCGTGGACGCCCCCGGTTCCGTCCTACCCATCGACGAGGCAAGAGCGGAGACAACAACCGCGTGAACCAGCGCGACGAACAAGAGTTCGCGGAGTACTTCGCCGCGAAGCGGGACTCCGTGCGCAGGACCGCGTACATGCTCTGCGGTGACTGGCATCGCGCGGACGACCTCGCGCAGACGGCGTTCGTCGCGCTGCACCGGAGGTGGAAGAAGATCAGGGAACGGGCGGCGACCGACGCCTACGTGCGGAAGACGCTGGTCAGGGCGGCTATCGACGAGTCGAGGCGGCCGTGGCGGCGGGAGTGGCAGACCGAAGAGCTGCCCGAACCGCCGCAGGACGGCTTCGACCTCGGCGAACAGGTCGTCACCAGGGAAGACCTGCTGGCCGCGTTGCGTGAAGTGCCCCCGAAACAGCGGGCCGTGCTGGTGCTCCGGTTCTTCGAGGGGCTGGACGTCGGTGCCGCGGCGAAGGTGCTCGGCTGCAGCGAAGGAAACGTGAAGAGCCAGACCGCACGCGGGCTGGCGAACCTCAGGCAGGTCATGGAGAAGGAGGAGGTGGCACGGGATGGACGAGAATGACCTGAAGGCGTTGTTCCGTGACGCCCCCGGCGACGCCCCGGCGTCGAGCTTCGACACCTCTGACGTCGTCCACGCCTCCCGGCGCGCGACCGCCCGGCGCCGCAACGGCATCGCGGTCGCCTGTAGCGCGGTGGTTTTGGTGCTGGCCGGAGTGGGCATGTTCGGCGTGCTCGGCGGAACCGATTTCCAGATGGGTACCGCGGCCAAGTCCGGCAACGAAGCCGCTTCCCCGGGGCAACCCGGGGCGGCGTCCGCACGTCCTCTTGACAGCGGGGAGTCCTCGAACTTCTCGAACCCGCCGCCTCAGCAGGGGGGCGGCGGGCCAGAGAAGACCGGCCAGATGACGGCCGAAGGCACCTACGGGTGCGACCAGGTGGACCGGGAGCTCGCCACCGCCCTCGCTGGCGAGCTCCCGGTCCCCGTGGATGTCGCCAAGTCGACGCCCGGCGACATCTGTACGACGGGGGCCAGGTCCGCGGGGTTCCAGGTGCCGGGTGGCTCGGTCGCCGTCGCGGTCTTCCCGGCGGGCGCGTCCGTGCCGCCGGCGCCCATCGGGGCGTCCAGCGCGCAGCGGACGACGGCCAAGGGATCACTGGTGGTCGTGGTGAGCCTCGGTGACGGCTCCGGCAGGCCTGCCTTCCCCGAGTCCGACGTCGACAGGTTCGTCGCCGTGCTCGCCGCCCGCTACTGAAAGCACCTGGCAAAATAGCCCGTCATGACCGTCGCAGCGACAACGCCGAAGGGTGAGCGAAGGCGCGCCGAACTCATCGAGTCCGCCGCGGCGCTGCTCGCCGAAGGCGGGTTCGACGCCGTGCGGCACCGTGCGGTCGCCGAGCGCGCGGGTTTGCCGCTGGCCTCGACGACGTACTACTTCGACTCGCTCGACGAGCTCGTCACCGCCGCTGTCGAGCACCACGCGAACCAGGAACTCGAAACCGGACGGCGACGGCTCGACGAGCTGGCGACCCGCAACCGCGGTGTCGAGGCCACCGTCGACCTGGTGCTGGACATGCTCCTCGGCCCGCTCCGCCCGGATCGCGAAGCCGACGCCGAAGCGGTTCTCCTGCGCTACGAGCGTTTGGTCGGGACAGGGCGTCGTCCGTACCTTCGCCCCCTGATGCGGACGCTGTCCGCGCAGCTGTATGAACTGCTCCACGAGATCTTCGAGCGCTCCGGCACGCCGGTGGACGGCGTCGAACTGGAGCGGCTGGTCGCCCTGGTCGACGGCGCCGTGGTCAACGCGCTGATCGAGGTCGACCCGGAACCGAGGGCCGCCGCCGCGCGCATGCTGCAAGCCGCCCTGGCCTAGGCCGGATGGCGGCCGGTTAGTCTGGCCGCGTGACGGACAAGCCCCTCATCCCCAACGTGCTCGCCGGCCGCTACGCCTCGCGTGAGCTGGTCGAACTGTGGTCCCCGGAACGCAAGGTCGTGCTGGAGCGCGAGCTCTGGCTCGCCGTGCTCCGGGCGCAGGCCGACCTCGGCGTCGAGGTGGGAGAAGGTGTCGTCGCCGACTACGAGCGCGTGCTGGAGCAGGTCGACCTCGACTCGATCGCCGCCCGCGAGCGGGTCACCCGCCACGACGTCAAGGCCCGGATCGAGGAGTTCAACGCGCTCGCCGGGCACGAGCACGTCCACAAGGGCATGACGTCGCGTGACCTCACCGAGAACGTCGAGCAGCTGCAGGTGCGGCGCTCGCTGGAGCTGGTCCGCAGCCGCGTCGGCGCGGTACTCGCGCGGCTCGCCTCGATCGCGGTCGAACACTCCGACACGGTGATGGCGGGACGTTCGCACAACGTCGCCGCGCAGGCGACGACCCTGGGCAAGCGGTTCGCCACCGCCGCCGACGAACTGCTCGTCGCGTTCGAGCGGCTCGACGAGCTGATCGGCCGCTACCCGCTGCGCGGGATCAAGGGACCGGTCGGCACCGCGCAGGACATGCTCGACCTCCTCGGCGACGAGTCCACTTTGGACGAACTGGAGTCGCGGGTCGCGGCCCACCTCGGCTTCGAGCGGGTGTTCACCAGCGTCGGCCAGGTGTACCCGCGGTCGCTCGATTTCGACGTGCTGTCCACGGTGGTCCAGCTCGCGGCCGCGCCGTCGAGCCTGGCGAAGACGATCCGCCTGATGGCGGGCCACGAACTGGTCACCGAGGGCTTCAAACCGGGCCAGGTCGGCTCGTCGGCCATGCCGCACAAGATGAACACGCGTTCGTGCGAGCGGGTCAACGGCCTCGCCGTGGTGCTGCGCGGTTACCTGTCGATGATCGGCGAGCTCTCCGGCGACCAGTGGAACGAAGGCGACGTCTCCGACTCCGTCGTCCGCCGGGTCGCGCTGCCCGACGCGTTCTTCGCGCTCGACGGCCTGCTGGAGACCTTCCTCACGGTGCTGGCCGAGTTCGGTGCTTTCCCGGCCGTCATCGCACGTGAGCTCGATCGCTATCTGCCGTTCCTCGCGACCACCAAGGTGCTCATGGCCTCGGTCCGCGCGGGCGTCGGGCGTGAAACCGCGCACGAGGCGATCAAGGAGAACGCCGTCGGCGTCGCGCTCGCGATGCGGGAGCAGGGGCTGGCGGAGAACGACCTCCTCGACCGCCTCGCCGCCGACGAGCGCATCCCGCTCGACCGCGGTGAGCTGGACAAACTCCTCGCCGACCGGATCTCGTTCACCGGTGTCGCGCCGCGTCAGGTGGCCGCGATCGCTTCGCGCGTCCAGGCGGTCCTGGAACGTTTCCCGGAGGCCGCCGGTTACTCTCCGGCACCGATTCTCTAGCTGCAGCTGAAGGACGCTTTCCCCGCATGCGATGTGAGGAAAGCGTCCTTCGCCGCGTGAGACGAGGGCAAAGGCCCCTTCAGCCACGTTGTGAGCAGTCCCACCACGGAGCGTTCACAGAGTGGGACGACATTACTCGATCGGGCGAAATGCCTAATCTCGATCGCTGAACCCGGAGCGCCAGGCCGCCCATGAGGCGGCCTGACGTGCTTGTATCGCGCCTTGGCGCCGAAACCCACGGAAGAAGCGATGAGATCCACGCTGTCGAAAATCGTCGCCGTCGTCACGGCTGGAGCGGCCACCCTCGCCCTGGCCGCCTGCGGCTCCGGCGACACCGCCGCGAGCGGCCAGAAGCTGCGCGTCGGCACCCTGACCGACGCGCCGCCGTCCATCTACCTGGAGAACGGCAACTTCACCGGCTACGACAACGAACTGCTCCGCGACATCGCGAAGCGTGAGGGCTTCGAGGTCGAGTTCGTCGGTACCGAGTTCGCCGGTCTGCTGGCCGCCGTCGCCACCAACAAGTTCGACATCGGCAGCTCCACGATCTCCACCACCGAGGCCCGCAAGAAGACCGTCGCGTTCAGCAACGGCTACAGCACCGGGTTCACCACGATCCTCACCAAGAAGGACGCGAGCCTCAAGGATGTCGGCGCCTTCAACGGCAAGCGGCTCGGCGTCGTGCAGGCGTCGGTGCAGGACGACTTCGCGAGCGGCAAGGTCCCCGGCGCCAACGTCGTCCGGTTCCCGGACTACAACGCCGGTTTCGCGCAGCTGAAGGCCGGCAGCCTCGACGGCTGGGTCGTGCCGAAGGACATCGGGCAGAAGTACATCGACCAGAACCCGGGCGTGCCGCTGGAGTTCGGCTACACCGTCGAGACCAAGGACACGCCGTCCGCGTTCGCCGTCCGCAAGGACAACAAGGACCTGCTGAAGAAGCTCAACGACGGCCTCGCGAAGGCCGTGGCGGACGGCACCGTCGCCCGCCTGCACGCTCAGTTCTTCAAGACCGAGCCGCTGCCGAAGGAACTCGAGCAGGGCGGCCCCGGCCTGCCCGTCCAGAACCCGGGGGTCTGAAAATCATGAAGACGACACCAAGGATTCGGAACATCAGCGGGCGGCCTATGAGGCAGTCCCTGATCGCGACGCTCGCCGCCGGTCTCGTCGCCGTGCTCGCCGCTTGCGGTGGCGGGGAGTCCGCCGCGGACAAGACCCTGCGCGTCGGCACCCTGAGCGACGCCCCGCCGAACATCTACGTCGAGAACGGCAACTTCACCGGCTTCGACAACGAGCTGCTGAAGGCCATCGCCGCCAAGCAGAACCTGAAGCTGGAGTTCGTTTCGACGGACTTCTCCTCCCTGCTCGGCCAGGTCTCGAGCAACCAGTTCGACATCGGCAGCTCGGCCATCGCGCAGACCGAAGAGCGCAAGAAGAACGTCGACTTCTCCAGTCCGTACAACTTCGAAGTGATGAGCATCCAGACCAAGGACGGCTCGCCGATCACCGAAGAGAAGGCCCTGTCGGGCAAGCGGGTCGCGGTCATCCAGGCGACCGTCGGCGACAAGTGGCTCACCTCGACCGTTCCCGACGCGCAGGCCGTGCGCTTCCCGGGGTACGCCCCGGCGCTGGCCGCGCTCAAGAGTGGCGCCGTCGACGCCTACATCCTCGACCAGGCGATCGCGGAGACGAACGTCAAGGAGAGCACCGACACGAAGCTCAAGGTCGTCAAGTCCTTCACCACCGACGTGCCCCACGGCTTCGCGGTGAAGAAGGGCAACACCGAACTGCAGACGAAGATCAACGATGGCCTGAAGCAGGTCATCGCCGACGGCACCTGGGTCAAGCTGCACGACAAGTTCCTGCCGACCGCCCCGGTGCCGGACCAGTTCAAGGCGTGAGGATCACGATGAAGAAGTCACTCGCCGCCGTCGTCAGTGCCGCTCTCTTGGCGGTACTGGCGGCGTGCGGCGGCGGTGAGAGCGCGAGCGGTGACACGCTCCGCGTCGGTACGCTCAGCGACTCGAAACCCAATGCCTATCAGGAAAACGGCGTGTTCACCGGGTTCGACAACGAGTTGCTGAAGGCCATCGCCGCGAACCAGAACCTGAAACTCGAGTTCGTCTCCACCGAGTTCGCGACGCTGCTGAGCCAGGTCGCCACCGGCAGGTTCGACATCGGCAGCTCCGGGATCTCCCAGACCGACGAGCGCCGCAAGACCGTCGACTTCTCCATGCCGTACAACTACCAGTCGCTCGGTATCGAGGCCCGTGAGGGCGCCGGCATCACCGACGAGAAATCCTTGGCGGGCAAGCGGATCGGGGTCGTGCAGGGCACGGTGTCGGACAGCTGGCTGGCGGCCAACGCGCCTGACGCGCAGGCCGTGAGGTTCCCGCAGGACGCGGCGACGCTGGCCGCGCTCAAGACCGGCGCGATCGACGGCGCCATCTTCGACCAGGCGACCGCCGAGGACTACGCGGCGAAGAACCCGGACGCGAAACTCAAGGTGGTCAAGGCGATCACCACGACCATCCCGCACGGTTTCGCGGTCAAGAAGGGCAACGCCGAGCTGGCCGGCAAGATCAACGCCGGGCTCAAGGCGGTCATCGCCGACGGGACCTGGGAAAGGGTGCACCAGCGCTTCGAACCGAACGCGCCGGTGCCCGCGGAATTCAAAGCCGGGAAGCAGTAAGTGGACGACTTCTTCAACACCTTCCTGAAATGGGAGTACATCTGGGAGGTCTTCCCGGACCTCCTCGGCACGGGCCTGCTGAACACGCTGATCCTGTCGGTGTTCTCGGCACTGATCGGCACCGTGCTCGGCATGCTGCTGGCCACGATGGGCCTGTCCAGCAAGGCGTGGCTGCGCTGGCCCGCCCGGGTGTACACCGACATCTTCCGGGGCCTTCCCGCCATCCTGACCATCCTGGTGATCGGGCAGGGCGGTGGGATCCTCATCCCGTCGCTGTCGCGGAATCCCTATCCGCTGGGCATTCTGGCGCTGAGCCTGATCGCGGCCGCGTACATCGGCGAGATCTTCCGCGCCGGTATCCAGAGTGTCGAAAAAGGACAGATGGAGGCCAGCCGCGCGCTGGGCATGAGCTACACCAAGTCGATGGCGCTCGTCATCATCCCGCAGGGGGTGCGGCGGGTACTGCCCGCGCTGGTGAACCAGTTCATCGCGCTGGTCAAGGACTCCAGCCTGGTGTACTTCCTCGGCTTCCTCGCCGAGCAGCGCGACCTGTTCCGCATCGGGCAGGACCTCGCGGCCAACACCGGGAACCTGTCGCCGCTGGTCGCGGCGGGCGTCGTCTACCTGGTGATCACCGTGCCGCTGACGCATCTGGTCAACTACATCGACAAGAAGCTGCGCACCGGCAAGAAGGTCCGCGTCGACGACGACGGCGGCGAGCTGGGACTCCTGAACGCCGGAAAGGTGCCGATGTCATGACGGCCGCAGTACGTTCGTCGAGCGTCGAACTCCGCGACATCCACGTCTCCTTCGGCACCCTCGAAGTGCTCAAGGGCGTCGACCTCAAGGTCGAGAAGGGCCGCACGACCTGCATCATCGGGCCGTCGGGCTCCGGCAAGTCGACCCTGCTGCGCTGCGTGAACCGCCTCCAGGAGCCCGACTCGGGCGACCTCCTGCTGGGCGGCGAGAGCGTCATCTCCGCCGACCCGGACGCGCTGCGCCAGCGGGTCGGGATGGTGTTCCAGCACTTCAACCTGTTCGGCCACCGCAGTGTGCTGGACAACATCACCCTGCCGCTGCGCAGCGTGCGGAAGCTCGGCAAGGAGGAGGCGGCCGAGATCGCGCACGCCCGCCTCGCCGAGGTCGGCCTCGCCGACAAGGCGCCGTACCGGCCGAGCGCGCTTTCGGGCGGGCAGCAGCAGCGGGTCGCGATCGCGCGGGCGCTCGCGATGGAGCCCGAGGTCATGCTGTTCGACGAGGCCACCAGCGCTCTCGACCCGGAGCTGGTCAAGGGGGTCCTCAACCTGATGGCCGGCCTCGCGGAGCGCGGGCTGACGCTGCTCGTGGTCACCCACGAGATGGGCTTCGCGCGCGGCGTCGCCGACGAGGTCGCGTTCATGGACGACGGGAAGATCGTCGAACATGACGCTCCGGAGGCGATCTTCGACGCTCCGCAGAGCGACCGCCTGCAGCGTTTCCTATCCCAGGTGCTCTGACGCGGGCGACTCGCTAATCTGCGGCCATGGCGAGAGTGGCGAAGCTGGTCTATTACCCGGTCAAAGGCTGCGCGGGGACGTCGGTCGAAACGGCCGACGTCACCCCGGCGGGCCTGAGGTTCGATCGTGCCTGGATGGTCGTGTCCCCGGAGGGGGAGTTCCGCAGCCAGCGGAAGCATCCGGTGATGGCCTCGATCCGGGCCGAGGTGCTCGACGACGGCGCCCGCCT
The DNA here is from genome assembly GCF_046549075.1 of Amycolatopsis sp. lyj-84. NCBI lineage: Bacteria > Bacillati > Actinomycetota > Actinomycetes > Pseudonocardiales > Pseudonocardiaceae > Amycolatopsis > Amycolatopsis sp. lyj-84. The sequence goes on along the minus strand of NZ_JAJPWO010000002.1, from coordinate 578,828 downwards.
GCGGCTCGCCGCTCCCGGTGCCGAAGATCTGCTGGTCGAGGTGATCCCGGACGGGCCGCGGCATCCCGCGGCGACGTTCACCTGGCAGGGCAAGGGCGTCCACCAGGGCGACGAGGCCGCCGAGTGGTTCTCCGACGTCCTCGGTCTGCCGTCGGTGTTCGTCGGGCTCTCGCCGGAGCACGAGCGCGTCACCAACGGCGAGATCGCGGGCACCGCGGCCTTCGCCGACGCGCACGCGATCCTGCTGACCTCCGAGTCCTCTTTGGACGGTCTGAACGAGCGGATCGCGTCCCGGGGCGCCGAGGCCGTGCCGATGGACCGTTTCCGGCCCAACATCGTCGTGGCGGGCTGGCCGGAGCCGCATCGAGAGGACGAAGTCCGCTCGCTCACCATCGGCGGCCTGGAGCTGGGCTACGCCAAGGTCTGCATCCGCTGCACCGTGCCGATGGTCGACCAGGAAACCGGCAAGAAGGCCGGTCCGGAGCCGATCCGTTCGCTCGCCGACTACCGGCGCGAACCCGAGGGCGGCGTCTCGTTCGGCATCAAGATGGCGGTGACCGGACCGGGTCAGCTGGCCGTCGGCGACGAGGTGATCGTGCACTCCTGGGCGGGCCCCAGCCGGAGCACGTCGGCGGCCGAACCGCCGTTCACGGCGACCGCGAGCCGTCCCGCGGAATCGGTGTAGAGCACGTTCCAGCCCGGCGGCACCGTGCCGAAGGTGTCGCCGACCAGTGCCTTCACCAGGACGTGTTCGCTGCTGACCGAGACCGTGCCGGACAGCCCGGACAAGGCGAGATCGGCGGGGCTCGCGGCGAGCTGGACGTTGCCGAAGTGGTCGACCGTGAGCACCTCGGAGACCAGCTTGCCGGGGAACACCGCGACGAACGGATCCGGCAGCCGCACGAGGTTTTCGACGCTGGGGCCGAAACTGCCGGGCGGGACGCCGAGCGCGAGATGCGCCGCCGCGGGGGCGAAGATGTCGCGACCGTGGAACGTCGACGACATCACCGGAAGGCGGTATTCCGGGGCCGTCAATTCGAAGGCGGCTTTCACTCCCCCGAGTGCATCCGCCGCCGGGAGCAGAAGTCCGTTGTCGGGCCCGACGAGGATTCCGCGCTCCGCGACCACCACGACACCGCGCCGCGCGGTGCCGACTCCGGGGTCGACGACGGCGAGGTGCACCGCCTCCGGCAGGAAGGGCGCGGTCTGCGCGAGCACTTCGGCCCCGGTCCTGACCTGCTGCGGAGGCACCTCGTGGGTCACGTCGATCAGCCGGACGGCGGGCGCGATCCGCGCGATCACCCCGTGGCACGCGGCCACGAAACCGTCGCTCAGCCCGTAGTCGGTGGTGAACGAAACGCAGTGGATCGGCATGATCAGCCATCATCCTTGATCGCTAGGGTGCAGCCGTGACGACGCTCGAATACCCGAAGATCGCCGCCGGCAAGGTCCGTGAGCTTTACGCCGTCGATGACGAGCATCTGCTGCTCGTCACTTCGGACCGGATCTCCGCCTACGACGTCATCTTCACCACGCCCATCCCGGACAAGGGTCGGGTGCTCACCGCGATGAGCGTGTTCTGGTTCTCCCAGCTCTCCGATGTCCTCCCCAACCATCTGGTCTCCTACGACGACGAACGCATCCCCGCCGAGGTCCGCGGGCGGGCACTGCTGGTGCGACGGCTGGCGATGCTGCCGTTCGAAGCCGTCGCCCGCGGCTATCTCACCGGCACCGGCCTCGCCGATTATCGCGCGCACGGCACCGTCTGCGGGGTCGAACTCCCGCCCGGTCTGACCGAATCCTCCCGGCTCCCCGAACCCATCTTCACTCCCGCGACCAAGGCCGACCACGGCTCGCACGACGAGAACATCGCCTTCGCCGACGTCGTCGGGCAACTCGGCCGCGAACGGGCCGAGGAAGTCCGCGAGGCGACCCTGGCGGTGTATCGCCGCGGGGCCGAGTTCGCCGCCGAACGCGGCATCCTGCTCGCGGACACGAAACTCGAATTCGGCATCGATCCCGACGGGAACCTCGTGCTCGCCGACGAGGTCCTCACCCCGGACTCGTCCCGCTACTGGACCGCCGGCGGCTGCACACCGGGCCGCCCGCGGCCGTCGTTCGACAAGCAACCGCTGCGCGACTGGCTCACCGGCCCGTTGTCGGGCTGGCACCGCCTCGAGAGACCGGAGCCGCCACCGTTGCCCGACGAGATCGTCGCCGCCACCAGGGCGAGGTACATCGAAGCGTACGAACGCATCACCGGCTGTTCGCTCGACGACTGGCCCGCCTGATTCGCCCGGCTGACCTGCCGCGTTTACTCCGCCGTCAGTCCGGCGCAAGACCGGTCTGGCCCAATGGGCACCGTGGACGCACGTTTGCTGGTTTCCCTGTCCGGCGTGACCACCCGGACGTTGCACCGCTGTGCCGACCTCGCGGCCGAGCTCGACAGGCGCAAGGTCCCGTTGTCCGTGCTCTACGCCGCTCGGACCGGCGAGGGCCCGGTGACCGAGTGGGTACGGACCCGCCGCACCCGCGGCGACTCTGTCCTCCTTCACGGCTACGACCACCAGATCACCCCTACCCATCGCGCTGTCTACCTGGGCAAACGCGCCGAGTTCGCGGCTCTTCCCGCCCACGAGGCGAGGCTGCGGCTGATCGCGGCGAAGGCGGCGCTCGACACCACCGGGATGGCCGTCGACGGATTCGCGCCACCGCGCTGGATCGCGTCGGAGGGCACCGTGCAGGCCCTGCGCGAGCACGGTTTCACCCTGTGCGCGGACCTGGTCTCGGTGCGGGACCTGGTGTCCGGCCGGGTCCAGCGCGCCAGGGTGCAGGAGTTCGGCGGCCCGTCGCACCGGACGGAGACCGTCCGGTGCTTCGCGCTGGTGCTGGCCGCCGCCCGGGCCGCCCGCCGCGGCGGGCTCGTGCGGCTCGGCATCGACGCCGCGGACCTCGCCCGGCCGGGACTGCGGCAGGCGTTCCTCGACGCCGTCGACGTCTCGCTGGAGAACCGCGCGTTCGGCACCACCTACGGCTCGCTCTCGCGAACGCGGGTTAAATTGACGGGATGACCGACGAGGCCGGCCGGAGTGACGCACAGGCGACGCTGATGCGGCTCTGGCGGCGGTCGGAGCGTCCGACGCGCGGCAGGCCGTCGGTGCTCGACATCGACAGTGTGGTGGCGGCCGCGGTGGCCCTCGCCGACCGCGAAGGCGTCTCGAACGTGACGCTGGCGAACGTGGCGAACGACTTGGGCGTCACGAAGATGTCGCTCTATCGCCACATCGGCTCGAAGGCGGAACTGCTGGAGCTGATGGCCGACTTCGCGATCGGTGATCCGCCGTCACCGGTGCCGTCGGGCGGCTGGCGGGCCGGGCTGACCAGGTTGGCCCAGGCCAACCGCGAGGTGCTGATGAGCCACCCGTGGCTCGTCGAACTGCCGCTCTCCGGTCCTCCGGCGGGCCCGAATTCGGTCGCCTGGATGGACGCGATCCTGCGTACGCTGCGCGATACCGGCCTCGACTGGGGTACCAAGGGCGGCGTCCTGGTCCTGATCGGCGGCTATGTCCGCCTCGCGTGCGCGCAGGCCATCCAGCTCGCCGAGGGCCGGAAGGACAGCGGGCTGAGCCAGGCCCAGGCCGAGCAGGCCTACGGCAAGGGGCTCGCCGAACTGATCGACCCGGAGCGTTTCCCCGACGCGGTGGGCTTTCTGACCGCCGGACTCGGCGGGCCCGAGCAGCCCGAGGACTCGGACTTCACTTTCGGTCTCGACGTCGTCCTCGACGGTGTGGCCGCTCTCATCGACGCGAACTGACAAGCCCCGCTTCGTCATTAGTATCTGTCGGACACTATTTAGTGTACGTTGGATACTAATGGGGTTCGAAGGGGGAAACATGGAGTCGTTGCCGACGAGTGAGCGGGTGCTCGCTCCCGATCTGGCCAGGGGTTTCGCGCTCCTGCTGGTCGCGCTGGCGCATACCGCGAGCATCTTTCTGGGGAACTCACCGGGAGCCGATCAGACACCGGAAGGGCTGGAACGGCCGTACTTCGTGGTGCTGTTCGTGTTCGTGCACGCGTGCGCGCTGCCGTTGTTCGGCATGATGCTCGGCTACGGGCTGGTGCAGTTCGCCGACCGGCAGCAGGCTTTGGGGCAGTCGTGGACGCGGACGCGTGGCGTCCTGCTGCGGCGGCACGCGTGGCTGCTGGCCTTCGGTGCCGTCGACGGGGTGCTGTTCTTCTCCGGTGACGTGCTCGGCGCGTACGGGCTCATCGGCGTGGTGTTCGTCCTGCTGCTCTTGCGACGCGGTAAAGGGTTCTATCGAATTCCGGCGCTGTACCTGGGTTTCGCCGGCTGCTACCTCGCCGTGCTGATGTATCTGGTGCTCACCGGGAACTCCGGGAACGCGCCGGTCCCGTCACCGGAAGACGTGTCGTCCCTGGCACCGACCTATGGCGATGCCTTGCGTGCGCGCCTCACGGAATGGCCTGCCATCACGGCGATCCTGCTGCCTTCGATCCTCTTCGTCTGGGTCGGCGCGTGGGCCGCGAAGAAGCGGATTCTGGAGGAGCCGAATCGGAACCTTCTCCTCGTCGGCGTGTTCGGCGGATTCGGCGTCGCGATCGCGGCCGGGCTGCCGATGGGCCTCTTCGCCGGTGACTACCTGCAGCTCGACGCCGAGACCGCCGGATTCGCCAAAATGCTGTACGAGGGAGGCGGTCTGTTCGGCGCCGTCGGCTACATCAGCCTGTTCGGCCTCATCGGCATGGCGGTCGACAAGAAGCGAGGCGTGGTCGTGACCGCGATCTCCGCCCTCGGCCAGCGCACGCTGAGCGCTTACCTGTTCCAGTCGGTGGCGTGGCTGATCCTGGCGCCCCCGTTCATGCTGGGTCTGGGCGGCCAGACGAGTGACCCGACGTTCGTGGCGGCCGCCTGCGGTCTGGGCGTGTGGCTGCTGTCGGTCGTCGTCGCGTACCTGATGCACCGCAAGGGTTACCGGGGCCCGGCGGAGATCCTGGTGCGGAAGCTCGCTTACCGGCGCGCTAAAGCTTGACCGGCTCCCCGACGTCGAGGACCTTGACCTCGGTGCCTTCCGGGGCGAGGTTGGCGAACAGGCCGTAGTGCATCTGCGGCCGCGCCAGGACGGCTTCGTGGATCGGCACCGCGAGACGCGGGGAGACCGCGCGCAGGTAGTCGACCGCTTCGCCCGCCTTGAGCCAGGGCGCGCCGGTCGGCAGGCCGAGGACGTCGATCTTCTGCTCGGGCACGAAGAACGAGTCGCCCGGGTGGTAGAAGGCGCCGTGGTCGACGATGTAGCCGACGTTCGGGATCGCCGGGATGTCCTCGTGGATCACCGCGTGCTCACCACCGACGACGTTGACGCCGCTGGAGCCGATACCGAAGGCGTCCCCGGGATTCGCGATCTGGAACTCGGCGCCGAGCTTCCGCACGGCGTCGGCCGAGCCGGGGTCGACGATCAGTTGCGCGCCGGGGTTCGCCTCCAGCAGCGCGGGCAGCCTCTCCGCGTCGAGGTGGTCGAAATGCTGGTGGGTGATCAGGATGGCGTCCAGCTCACGTTCGCCTTCGAAACCCACCGAGAAGGTGCCTGGGTCGATCAGGATCCGCGCGCCCTCGGTCTCCAGAAGGGTGCAAGCGTGTCCAAAGTGGACAATACGCATCGGTGTTCTCCTTCGCGGTAGGTCATTTCCAGCCTATGCCCGGAGGAGGGCGTCGCCAAGTTCGGTGCGCAGATAGCGGACTTCGCGCCCGCGCCGCCGCGTGTCCAGCAGGCCGGCCGCGCGCATCGCGGTCAAGTGCTGTGAGACCGTCGGCGCGGAGAAGTCCAGCCTTCGCGCCAGCTCGGTGGTGCTCGCGGGCTCGTTGAGCGTCGTGAGCAGCGCGGCCTTGGTGCGGCCGAGCACCCCGGCCAGCGCACCGGACGGGCGGCCGGGCTCCGACCAGAGTTCGGCGACACCGCGCGCCGGGTAGAGCAGCGACGGCTGCCACGGTTCCATCGTGATCACCCCGACCGACGGCCAGGCGAAGACGCCGGGGATCAGCAGGAGCCCCCGCCGGTCGAGGGGGAAGCGGCTGCGTTCCTTCATCTCGATCACCAGGACGTCGTCGACGAGCCGCACGCGCGGGTGGATGTCGTCCAGCACCAGCGCGACGCCGCCCGCGGCCAGCCGTCTCGAGCGTTCCTCGATGTCGGCGACGAGGAACCGGCGCATCCGCGGCCAGTGCGGTTCGACCAGTTCGGTCCAGGCGATCTCCATCTGGGCGGCCAGCAGATCCCTGGCCTCGGCCGGGTCGTCGGGGAGCCCGCTCAGGTCGGCGTCCACTTTGGACAGTTCGCGCGCGACCTGCTCCGGCGGCGTGCGGCGGATTTCGGCGAGCTGGGCCGACGCGGTGGTCTCCGGCCCGCTCGGCGGCGGGCTGAGGAAGTCGGTGATGTAGTGCCGCGCGCTCATCACCTTGGCGAAGTCGTCGATGGGCAGGTCCGGCAGTTTCGCGGCGGCCTCGCGCAGCCACGGCAGGTGACTCGGATGCCCGCGCCGTCCGAGCAGGGTCTGCATCGCGCCCATGGTCTCGTCGAGCGGGGAGATGCCGAAGCGGACGCGGTTGGCGCTCTCGGCGGTCAGGACCAGCTCGATCATCTGATTAGGCTATGCCCTAATCAATGGTTCTCGCCAGGCCGCGTCCGGCAGGGTCTCCTGCTATGACCTTGCTCCGCAACTCCGGGTATTGGCGCTGGTCGGCGGGGGTGCAGCTGAACCGGCTGCCCGCCACGATGGCGCCGCTGGCCTTCACCGTGCTGACCACCGCGACGACCGGCTCGTACCGGCTCGGCGGGATCATGATGGCCGTCTTCGTCGCCGCCGAAATGGCAGGCGCCGTGCCGACCGGGCGGCTGCTCGACCGCGTCGGACCCGCGCGGGGTCTCGTCGTGATGCTGTCGCTGGTCGCCGCGGGACTGTTCCTGCTGGCCGCGGTCGCGTCCGCGGGCGCCCCGGACCTGGTGCTGCTCGCGCTGGCGATCCCGCCGGGCCTGGTCGCGGGCGGGCTGAACGGCGGCTTCCGGACGCTGCTCGCCGGAACGGTGACCGAGGAGGAACTGCCTCGCGCCGTTTCGATCGACGCGATGATCCTCGAAGGCGTCATCGTCGGAGGGCCGCTGCTGGTGGCGCTCCTGGCGACGTCCGGTCCGGCCGTCCCGGTGCTCGCGATGGCCGTCGTCGCGCTGCTCGCGGCCCTGTTCGTGCCACGGCGAACCGTCTCCCGTGATCCACAAAGGACGGTCGAGCACCAGGCGATCCCGATCGCCGCCTGTGTGCCCTGGCTGATGGGGCTGTTCACCGTCGGACTGCTGCTGTCGACCATCGAAGTCGGCCTGCTGCCGCTCGTCCAGCGCCTCGGCGCCCCCGATTCGACGACGGCGGTCGTCATCATCGTGCTGTGCGTCGCCAGCATCACCGGGAGCGCGCTCTACGCGGCGCGGGGGAAGGCCGGTGATCCTCGGCTGTTCCTGGCGGGCTTCGTGCTCGGCGGGATCGTGGTTTCGGCGGGCTTCGGATGGGCCGTGCTGCTCGGCGGGGTCGCGCTGATCGGGCTCTGCACTGGCCCGCTGATGGCCGTTTCGTCGGTCAACCTGCAGAAACTCCTGCCGGAACGACGGCGGGCGGAGGGCTTCTCGCTGGCTTTCACCGTGCAGGCTTCGGGGTTCGGGCTGGGTTCGCTGGCGATCGGGGTGCTGCCGGTGTGGCTGTGCCCGCTGCTCGGTGTCCTCGCGGCCCTTGTCTCCTGTGGAATGCTGGTGGCACACCCCAGAGCTATTGGCACGCCGTCAGTAACGTCGTAGCCTGGGCTTTGAGCCGAGACACGGGAGAAGTCGATGACCGCAGTCCAGCCGAAGCCGACCGCGCACAGCGTGGGGGAGACCTTCGATTCCCTCAGCCCGGCGACCGACGAGGTCGTCGGCACCTACCCGGTGCACAGCAGGGAGGACGTCCGCGCCGCCGTCGCCCGCGCGAGGGACGCCGCCGAGTGGTGGGCCGGGCTCGGTTACGACGGGCGCGCGGAGCGGCTGCGCCGCTGGAAGGGCGTCATCACCCGGCGGCTGCCGCAGCTGTGCCAGGTCGTGCGCGACGAAACCGGCAAGCCGCTCGCCGACGCGCAGCTGGAGAGCGTCCTCGCCATCGAGCACATCGCGTGGGCGGGCAAGAACGCGCGCAAGATCCTCGGCAAGCAGCGCCGCGCGGCCGGGCTGATGATGTCGAACCAGGCGGCGACGGTCGAGTACCAGCCGCTCGGTGTCGTGGGCGTGATCGGCCCCTGGAACTACCCCGTCTTCACCCCGCTCGGCTCCATCGCGTACGCCCTCGCCGCCGGCAACACCGTCGTCTTCAAGCCGAGCGAGTACACGCCGGGCGTCGGGAAATGGCTGGTCGACGCCTTCGCCGAGGTCGTCCCGGAGTGGCCGGTGCTGCAGCTGATCACCGGCTTCGGCGAGACCGGCGCGTCGCTCGTCGGCACAGGAGTGGACAAGATCGCCTTCACCGGCTCGACCGGCACGGGCAAGAAGATCATGGCTGCGGCCGCCGAGACCCTGACTCCGGTGATCATCGAGGCCGGCGGCAAGGACGCCGTCCTGGTCGACGCGGACGCCGACCTCGAAGCCGCCGCCGACGCGACCGTCTGGGGCGCGTTCTCCAACTCGGGCCAGACCTGCATCGGCGTCGAGCGCGTGTACGTCCACGAGCGCGTGCACGACGAGTTCGTCGCGAAGGTCGTCGAGAAGGCGAAGGACGTGCGGGCCGGTTCGGACGAGGCCGCGCAGTACGGCCCGGTGACGATGCCTTCGCAGCTCGCGGTGATCAAGCGCCACATCGCGGACGCCATCGAACGCGGCGGCAAGGCGCTGGTCGGCGGCGTCGACGCGGTCGGAGACCGCTACGTGCAGCCGACAGTGCTCGTCGACGTGCCGGAAGACTCCTCGGCGGTCCAAGAGGAGACGTTCGGCCCGACCGTCACCATCGCCAAGGTCCGCGACATGGACGAGGCCGTCGAGAAGGCCAACGACACGAAGTACGGCCTCGGTTCGACGGTGTTCTCGAAGTCGCGCGGCCTCGAACTGGCCGCCCGCCTGCGCACCGGCATGACGTCGATCAACGCGCCGCTTTCCTTCGCCGGTATCGCTTCGCTGCCTTTCGGTGGCGTCGGCGACTCGGGCTTCGGCCGGATCCACGGCCCGGAAGGCCTGCGCGAGTTCGCCAGGCCGAAGGCCGTCGCGCGGCAGCGGTTCACCGCGCCGATCGTGCTGACCTCGTTCTCCCGCAAGGAAAAGACCGACGCCCTGGTGGCGAAGCTGATCACCGTCCTGCACGGGAAGCGCTGAGTCAACCCCCGCGTGTAATGAACGGGACTTTCATTGCAAATTTTGCAATGAAAGTCCCGTTCATTACACGGCCGGGAGCGTGAAAGGGACGGTCACCCGCCGCGGATGAGGTCCGCCGCCTTCTCCGCGACCATGATCGTCGGCGCGTTCGTGTTCCCGCGCGGCACCACGGGCATCACCGACGCGTCCACCACGCGAAGCCCGTCCACCCCGCGCACCTTCAGCGAAGGGTCGACGACGGCGTTCTCGCCCGTCCCCATCGAGCAGGTCCCCACCGGGTGATAGAGCGTCTGCGTCTTCTCGCGCACGTAGTCGGCCAGTTCGGTGTCGCTCAGGTCGTGGCGCTCCGGCAGGAACGGCTTGTCCAGGTAACGCGCCAGCGGACCGGACTTCCCGATCTCCACCAGGGCCCGCATCCCGGCCAGCATCTTCTCCATGTCCACGGATTCGGCGTAGTAGGCCGGGTCGATTTCGGGCTTCCACAACGGATTCGACGACTTCAGCCGCAGGCGGCCCCGGCTCGCGACGTCGACCAGGGTCGCCGCCGACGTGAAGCCCGGCACCGTCGGCTCGCGCATCCCGTTGTCGTAGAACAACGTCGGCGCGACGTGGATCTGCATGTCCGGCGGCGAAGCGCCGTCCGCGGCGGGGAAGAACGCGCCCGCTTCGCCGATGTTCGAGGTCAGCGGGCCGCGTTTGGTGAGCTGGTAGCGCACCAGGCCGCCCGGCGTCGCCGCGTCCACCAGATCGGTGGTGCCGCGGGTCGACCAGATGATCCCGCAGGCCGGGTGGTCGTGCAGGTTCTCGCCGACGCCGGGAAGGGCGGCCACGACGTCGATCCCGTGCTCCCGCAGATGTTCCGCCGGGCCGACGCCGGACAGCATCAGCAGCTGCGGCGAGTTCACCGCGCCGCCGCTGAGCAGGACCTCGGCGGACGCGCGCACCGTGGTCTCCACGCCTTTGTCCAAATAGGACACGCCGACCGCGCGCGTGCCCTCGAAGACGATGCGGGTCGCCTGCGCGTGGGTTCGCACAGTGAGGTTCGGGCGGGTCAAAGCGGGCCGCAGGTACGCGTCGGCCGTCGACCAGCGGCGGCCCTTCTTGCACGTCACCTGGTAGACGCCGGCGCCCTCCTGCGACTCGCCGTTGAAGTCGTCAGTGCGTTTGAGACCCCACGCGACCGCGGAATCCACCCAGGCGTGGGAAAGCTCGTGGGTGAAGCGGCGGTCCTCGACGTTCAGTGGCCCATCGGTGCCGTGCAGCGGCCCGCCGAGCCGCTGGTTCCCCTCCGCCCGTTTGAAGTACGGCAGGACGTCGTCGAAACCCCAGCCCTCGGCGCCGTGCCCGTCACGCCAGCCGTCGTAGTCCGCGCGGTTGCCGCGGATGTAGATCATCGCGTTGATCGACGAGCAGCCGCCGAGCGTCTTCCCTCGCGGCCAGTACAGGGTCTTGCCGGTGTGCTTCTGCTCGACCGTCTCGTAGTTCCAGTCCCACTTCGTCTTGAACAGGCCGGGGAACGCGGCGGGGATGTGGATCTCGTCGGCGTCGTCCTCGCCGCCCGCCTCGAGCAGGAGCACCCGTGCTGACGGATCCTCGCTCAGCCGGTTCGCCAGCACGCATCCCGCGCTGCCCGCGCCGACGATGACGTAGTCGAAGGAGTCCTGATCGGCCACGGTGCCTCCTGCTGCTGCTCACCCGGTGTTGGCGCCCCGCCAATGGGCTCATCTTGGCCCAGCGCCGCGCTCCGAGCATCCCCCAGTCGAAGGATTGAGGCGCGCTCAGTCGGAGTCGGGTGAAAAAGAGGTCACGCAGGGGCCGCCTTCGGCGCCGTCCTCGGTCTCGATCCGCCCCGGGCCCTGGACACCGTCGATGAGACCGGAGAGGTGCAGGATCGTCTGCTCGGCGGTGGTCAGCACGTCGGCCTTGTCGACGGTGTAGCTCGCCTCGCCGTGGATGACCTGCTGAACGCCGTCGCGGGTGGTGTCGGGCACCTTGTCGCACAGCACGGACAACGCGGACGGGATGTCACGGGCGTTGATCGCGTCGACGAACTTGGTCCCCGCCTCCTCCCCGGTCTTGACGTCGGGGCGCGGCGACGGCCGCGTTTCGATGCCCGGCAGGGGCTCGGGCTCGCCACCGACCTTGGCGTCGCGCACGCACCAGCCGCCTTCGCCGGGGATCATCGCGATCCCGACGGCCAGGCCGGCGGAGGTGAACGCGGCCGAGTACTCCTGTGCCGCACGCTGGTGCGCGGGCGTGCTGAGCTGTGCGCCCGCGGCGGTGGCCATGGCCTGCTCGAAGGCGTAAGACCGCTTCGACCGGATAGCGCACCAGAGCTGGCTGACCCGATCTTCGTTGACGCCGTTCACGAACGACTGGCTCAGCTGCTCCGGCGTCGCGCGTGACGTGGTGTCGGCCTTCGACTTGAAGAACCCCGGCGTCACGAAGCCGGTGAACGCGACACCTCCCGCGATCAGGACGAAGACCAGCACGAGGGTGATCCAGAGCCAGGTCTTCGGCTTCTTCGGCGGCGCGTACTGCCCGTAGGTCATGCGGCAACCGTAGTGAAGTAGGCTCGGGCGGTACCCACGACCTGCGTGAATAAGGAGCAGCCTGCCGTGGCCCGAGTCGTCGTCGACGTCATGCCCAAGCCCGAAATCCTCGACCCGCAGGGGCAGGCCGCGCTCGGCGCGTCCGGTCGTCTCGGCTTCACGGGGATCGTTGAGATCCGCCAGGGCAAGCACTTCGAGATCGAGGTCGACGACTCCGTCGACGATGCGACACTCGAAAAGATCGCCGAAGGTTTCCTCGCGAACCCCGTCATCGAGCAGTGGACCATCAAGCGGGTCGACGCGTGAGCGCGCGGATCGGGGTCATCACCTTCCCGGGCACGCTCGACGACGGTGACGCGGCCCGCGCGGTCCGCTACGCCGACGCCGAAGCCGTCCCGCTGTGGCACGCCGACGAGGACCTCAAGGGGGTCGACGCGGTCGTCATCCCGGGTGGCTTCTCCTACGGCGACTACCTGCGCGCCGGCGTCATCGCGCGGTTCGCGCCGGTGATGTCGTCGGTGATCGAGGCCGCCCACCAGGGCATGCCGGTGCTGGGCATCTGCAACGGCTTCCAGATCCTGTGCGAGGCCGGGCTGCTGCCGGGCGCGATGATCCGCAACGCGGGCCTGCACTTCATCTGCCGTGACCAGTGGCTGCGGGTCGAGAACAACGACACCGCGTGGACCACCCGGTACGACAAAGACGCCGAGATCCTCATCCCGATGAAGAACATCGACGGCTGCTTCGTCGCCGAGCAGGCCACCCTCGACGAGCTGGAGGGCGAAGGCCGCGTCGTGTTCCGCTACGCCGGCGGCAACCCGAACGGCTCGCGCAACGACATCGCCGGGATCCGCAGCGAGAACGGCCGTGTGGTCGGTCTCATGCCGCACCCGGAGCACGCCATCGACGCTCTCACCGGGCCCTCCGATGACGGCCTCGGCATGTTCTACAGCGCCGTGGATGCCCTGTCTTTGATCGCGCGCTGACGTAAACGCGCCGAAGGGCGGCGCGCGATGTGAAGTCTCCGTCGGGCGCGGGGCGCCCTTGGGGAGACACCGTTTCCGCCTGAGCGCGTGCTATGAAAGTCCCCTTCATTGCAAAATTTGCAATGAAGGGGACTTTCATAGCACTTCAGGAGGCAGCGGCCACCAGAGCCGCGTAAGGCCCATCCGCCGCCAAAAGCTCCGAGTGCGAACCCAGCTCGGTCACCTTGCCGCCCTCGATGACGGCGACCCGGTCCGCCGCGGCCGCGGTGTGCAGCCGGTGCGCGATCGCGATCACCGTGCGCCCCTCGAGCACCGCGCTCAGCGACCGCTCCAGTTCCCGCGCCGAACCCGTGTCCAGCAGCGACGTCGCCTCGTCCAGCACCAGGGTGTGCGGGTCGGCCAGGACCACCCGCGCCAGCGCCAGCTGCTGCGCCATCGCCGCCGGGACGGCGACCGCCCCGGCCCCGACCTTCGTGTCCAGCCCGTCCGGCAGCCCGGCCACCCACTCCGACGCGCCGACCGAGGCCAGTGCGGCCAGCAGCCGCTCGTCGGACCAGTCACCGGCGGGCAGCGTGAGGTTGTCCCGCAGCGTTCCCGCGAACACGTGGTGCTCCTGGGTCAGCAGCAGGACCTCACCGCGCAGGACGTCGTCCGGCAGCGTCGACACCTCGGCCCCGCCGATCCGCACCGAACCCGACGTCGGCGCCGACATCCCGGCCAGCAGCCGTCCCAGCGTCGACTTGCCCGCACCCGACGGCCCGACGATCGCCAGCCGTTCACCGGCGGGCACCCGCAGGTCGATCCCGTGCAGTACCTCGCGGTCCGCGTTGTAGCCGAAGCGCACGTCGCGGACCTCGATGTCCTGACCGCGCGGAGCTTCCGAAACCGAAGCCGCCGAGGAAGACGGCCGCACCCCCAGCAGCCGTCGCAGCGAGGCACCGGCGACCTGCATGTCCGCGAGCCAGAACAGCGCTTCGTTCAGCGGACCCGTCATGACCTGCGAATACAGCAGCATCGCGGTGATCGTGCCGAGCCCTTCCCAGCCGTTCGAGTAGGCGAGCAGGCCCAGCCCGAGCATCACCGGCACCGGCAGCACGTAGCTGATCTCCAGCGACGGGATCCACCACATCTGCAGCGCCCGGATCTTGCGCTCGCCCAGCATCGCCTCGTCGAGACCGTCGTGCCCGCTCTTCACCCGGCGGCCGGTCAGGTTCAGCGCCTCGGCCGTCCGCGCGCCCTCCGCGGTCTCGTGCGTGGTCGACTGCAGCTCGGACCAGCGGTCCAGCATCCGCCGCATCACGTCCGGCACCCGTCGCTGGTACCAGATGTTCACCGGCACCAGCAGCGGCAGCGCGATCAGCAGGCCCAGCGCCAGGAACGGCGACGTGATCACCATCGCCACCACCGTGAACACCACCGTGACCGCGGCGATCAGGATCTCCGGCGCGCCGAACCGCACCGCGTGGTCGATGCGGCTGACGTCAGTGGTCGCCCGGCTGAGCAGGTCACCGGTACCCGCCGCTTCGACCGTGCCCAGCGGCAGGTTCAGTGCGTTCCCGACGAACTCCTCGCGGTTGCGTGCCAGGATCCGCTCGCCGAACACTCGCGCGCGCAGCCGCGCGAGGCCCTTGAACCACGCCTGCGCGCCCAGTACGACCACGAACGCGACCGCGAGCCAGGTGATCGTGGTGGTCGTCGTGCCTTCGACGACCTCGTCCACGAGCGAGCCCAGCAGTTGCGGCCCGGCCAGCCCGATCGCGGTCGCGACGCAGAACAGGCCGAGCATCACGGAGAACTCGCGCTTGTTGTCCCGCGCGGTCTCCTTTATCCAGCGTCGGACGTCTTTCTTGTCTGCCAGCGGCAGCTTCTTCATGCTGTCATTTCCTTACCCCCGAGGTGGTCGTCGCGAATCCGCAGGAGGGCCTTCGGCCCGCCAACGGATTCGCGAGGCCTTCGGCCAAAGGCGGGCGCGGCAACTCCGTCTTCAGGCCACCACTTTCGTACTCACGACCACATCGGCCACATGCGTCCACAATGGACTCTGACTGAACACGACGGTGGTCTTGCCGCGCCGCAGCTTCGCGACGCGTTCGGTTATGCGAGCTTCGGTATGCGCGTCGACGGCCGAAGTCGGCTCGTCGAGCAGCAGGACGTCGGCGTCGGTCGCCAGCGCGCGGGCCAGGTTCAGCCGTTGCCGCTGACCACCGGAAACCTCGCGTCCGCGTTCGCCGATGACCTCGTCGACGCCGTTGGGCAGCGCCTCCACGATGTCGTCGGCGTCCGCCGCGTACAGCGCTTCGGTGATCTCGACGTCGCCAGGCTCCGCGGGGGCGACCTGCTCGCGCAGCACCCCGGAGAACCAGATGTCCTGGTTGTGGGCGTAGACCACCCGACGCCGCAGTTCGCCGAGGGCGACCTGATCCACCGGGACCCCGCCGACCAGGGCAGGTTCACTCGGATCGGTGAACCGCGCCATCCGCGAAGCCACCGCCTCGGCATCGGCGCCGACGTCGATCACGGTCAGCTTCCCGGCCTCGGCCTTGATCCCGGACGTCCCGTCGTACAGGTCCAGCAGGCCTTCCGGCAGCGGGACCGGCGCCGCCGGTTCGGCGAGCGTGCGTTCGGTGGTCAGCAGTTTGCACACCTTGCGCGCCGAAACCAGCGCGGCGCTCAGCACGCCCGCGAACTCGGTCGCCGTCGTCACCGGGATCACCAGGAACACCGAGACGCCGTAGAACGTGATCAGTTCGCCGACGCCGATGCTGCCGTTGATCGCCAGCTGCGCGCCCAGCCAGGTGATGACCACCGTGACCAGCCCTGGCAGCGCGACCTCCGCCGCCGAAAGCCACGCCTCGCTGCGGCCGACCTGGACACCGGCCGCCCGGACCCGCTGACTGGAGCGGCGGAAGCGGTCGAGGAACTGCTTCTCACCGCCGACGCCGCGAAGGATCCGCAGGCCGGAGACGATGTCCGCGGCCAGCGCGTTGACGTCGGTCTTCTCCTCGCGCTGTTTCGTCTGGCGCTTCTCCAGCGGCTTCAGCAGCGGGCCGATGCCCACCACCGCCAGCGGCACGCCGACCAGCGCGACCAGCCCGAGCAGCGGGGACGTCGTCAGCAGCGCCGTCGCGCACACGATGAACGCGATCAGCGAACCGAAGGCCCGGCCGAGTACCTCGAAGGAGTCGCCGATCGGGTTGATGTCGCTGGTGGTGATCGCGACCACGTCACCGGTGGTGGTCGTGTCCCGCAGGTTCACGCCCAGCTTCGCCGCGTGTTCGGTGGCGAGCCGCTGGGTGACCCCGGCGCCGTGGATCCAGCAGCCGTAGGACGCGAAGTGCTGCACCGTGCCCGCGAGTGTCTGCGCGATCCCGAGCCCGGCGGCCGCGAGCCCCCACTGCCAGACGTCGGCCGAGTCACCGCGGCCGATCGCGTCGATGCCCCGGCCGATCGCGACCGGCAGCAGCGCGATCGGCAGCGACCAGAGCGCACCGCTGATCGCCGAGACGGCGAGCAGTCCCGGGCGCGCGAGCATCATCCTGACGAGGTACCGCCAGGCCGTCGGCTTGGCGGGCAGGCGTAGTCGCGGAAGGGGGTATGTGGCGGAAAGCACGATTATCGACGGTAAGCGGATCACCACCATCGGCGCGACCGATTTATGCGTGGGCGACCGCAAGGTGAACAACCCTCTCCCTTATTCTGGCGGCCGTGGCGAACCCTGATGTGGACACCGTGACCAGCACCGACGTCGACACCACCGCACGCGCCGAGGCAACTCCGGAGCAGACCCAGCCGTACGTCGAGCTCGGCCTCGCCGAAGACGAGTACGCCCGGATCCGGGAGATCCTCGGCCGCCGTCCGACCGACGCCGAACTGGCGATGTACTCGGTGATGTGGAGCGAGCACTGCTCGTACAAGTCCTCGAAGAAGCACCTGCGCTACTTCGGTGAGACGGCCACTCCCGAGATGAAGGAGAAGATGCTCGCCGGCATCGGCGAGAACGCCGGCGTCGTCGACATCGGCGAGGGCTGGGCGGTCACCTTCAAGGTCGAGAGCCACAACCACCCGTCCTACGTGGAGCCCTACCAGGGTGCCGCGACCGGCGTCGGCGGCATCGTGCGCGACATCATGGCGATGGGCGCGCGCCCGCTGGCCGTGGCCGACGCGCTGCGGTTCGGCCCGGCCGACGCGCCCGACACGCGCCGAGTGCTGCCCGGTGTGGTCGCCGGCGTCGGCGGCTACGGCAACTGCCTCGGCCTGCCGAACATCGGCGGCGAGCTCGTGTTCGACCCGAGCTACTCCGGCAACCCGCTGGTCAACGCCCTGTGCGTCGGCGCGATGCGCGTCGAGGACCTGCACCTTGCCTTCGCCTCCGGCAAGGGCAACAAGATCATCCTGTTCGGCGCGCGCACCGGCCTCGACGGCATCGGCGGCGTGTCCGTGCTGGCGAGTGACACGTTCTCCGGCGACGAATCCTCGGGCGGCCGCAAGAAGCTGCCCAGCGTCCAGGTCGGCGACCCGTTCACCGAGAAGGTGCTCATCGAGTGCTGTCTCGAACTGTTCGCGCAGAAGCTCGTTGTCGGCATCCAGGACCTCGGCGGCGCCGGGCTCTCCTGCGCGACCTCGGAGCTGGCGGCCGCCGGTGACGGCGGCATGCACATCTACCTCGACCGGGTTCCCTTGCGCGCCACCGGGATGACCCCGGCGGAGGTGCTGTCCAGCGAGTCGCAGGAGCGCATGTGCGCGGTCGTCTCGCCGGAGAACGTCGAGGCGTTCATGAAGGTCTGCGAGAAGTGGGACGTCATCGCCACCGACATCGGCGAGGTCACCGACGGCGAGCACCTGGTCATCACCTGGGACGACGAGATCGTCGTCGACGTCCCGGCGCACACCGTGGCGCACCAGGGCCCGGTGTACGACCGCCCGATCCAGCGTCCGTCCACACAGGACGCCCTGCAGGCCGACACCTCGGCGAAGCTGCCGCGTCCGTCCACTCCGGACGAACTGCGCGCCGACATCCTCAAGCTGATCTCGTCGCCGAACCAGGCCTCGAAGGAATGGGTGACCTCCCAGTACGACCGCTACGTGCGCGGTAACACCGTGTCCGCGCAGCCGTCGGACTCCGGCGTCATCCGGATCGACGAGTCGACCGGCCGCGGCGTCGCCGTCTCGACCGACTGCAACAGCAAGTTCGTCTTCCTCGACCCGTACGAGGGCGCGAAGCTCGCGCTGGCCGAGGCGTACCGCAACGTCGCCACCAGCGGCGCGAAGCCGGTCGCGGTGTCGGACTGCCTGAACTTCGGCGCGCCGACCGACCCGGGCGTGATGTGGCAGTTCGAACGGGCCGTGCACGGGCTGGCCGACGGCTGTGTCGAGCTCGGCATCCCGGTCACCGGTGGCAACGTCAGCTTCTTCAACCAGACCGGTGACGTGGCCATCCTGCCGACGCCGGTGGTCGGCGTGCTCGGTGTGATCGACGACGTCACCCGCCGCATCCCGACCGGCATCGGCGCCGAGGCCGGGGAAACCCTGCTGCTGCTGGGCGAGACCCACGACGAGCTGGACGGTTCCGCGTGGGCGCGCGAACTGCACGGCCACCTCGGCGGACTTCCGCCTCGCGTGGATCTGGCGCGCGAGAAGCTGCTCGCCGACATCCTCATCGCCGGTTCCCGCGACGGCATGATCTCCGCCGCGCACGACGTCTCCGACGGCGGCCTGATCCAGACGCTCGTCGAGACCGTCCTCATCGGACAGTGCGGCGCCCGCGTCTTCCTCGATTCGGAGCAGGACCCGTTCGTGCAGCTGTTCTCCGAGTCCGCGGGCCGGGTGCTGGTCGCCGTGCCGCGCACCGAGGAACTGCGGTTCACCGAGATGCTGACCGCGCGCGGCCTGCCGTGGCGCAAGACCGGTGTGGTGGACCCGGAGTCGGGCTCGCTCGAACTCCAGGACATCACCGAGTTCACCCTGGACGAGCTTCGGGAGACCTGGGAGAAGACCCTCCCGGCGCTCTTCAACTGAGCTGAAGGGGCCTTTCCCCGCATAGGACGCGGCGAAGGACGCTTTCCTCCCATCACATGAGGGGAAAGCGTCCTTCAGCTTTCTCTAGGCAGAACCGACCCGGTCGCGAGTTTCGCGCCCTCCAGCGACGGCGGCTCCACAAAAGTAGCTTCACTAAAGTCGACAGGCGCCGAGACGACCGTGTCGACCAGCGACACCTTCCGCTCGAAGCTCGAGCGGGTGAGCACGAACTCGCCGTGGATCGTCGCGTTCTCCAGCAGGAACTTCCCGGAGAGCTGGGTGTCGGTGAGGTCGAGATACGTCAGCACCTCGCAGCGATCCGCGCCGAACCAGCCGACCCGCCTGCCGAGCAGTCCCAGCTTGTCGAGCCGGGCGTCGCTGAGATTGAGCGAAAGCGTCGGCCCGGTGGTCCCGGTGTGGGGAAGGATGTCGCGGATCAGCCGTTCGGCCGCGCGCCGGACCAGCCGCTCACGTTCGGCCTCAGCCTTTTTTTCCTTGTCCCACTCGGTGTCACTCGGGAACTTCGGATGGTCGAACGGCCGCCGCAGGTAGGCGCACAACACGTCGAGCACGGTCTGCCGGTACTCCGGCCGCGTTCTGGCCAGGCCCGCGAGCGAATGCATCGCCCCGACCCGGACCTGGTCGGCGTCGTTGCCCAGCAGTTCGATCGACTTGGCGAAGCGCTCGTCGGAGATCCGGCTGCGCTCGATCTCGTGCCGGTCCTCCTCGGTACGCCGCCGCCGGTCGTTGAGCCAGAGCCCGTAGAGCGCGGCGATCGCCCCGCCCGCCAGCGCACCGGTCTTGAGCGCGTCCCCGCGGCTCGTCGCGCGATCCATGAGCAGCCAGGCGGTGACCCCGACCAGCACGGCGACCGAAGACAGCAACGTCCACAACAGCGGTGACCTGAGCAGACGTTTCATGAGTCCTTCACCGTCAGCCGGGCACGGCCGTCAGGCAGGGTCTCGACGGTCCAGCCCGCCGGGAGTTCGTGGTCCCTCGCCGGTTCCACCGTCGTGTTGTACAGCGACACCGTGCCGGGCGGCTCGCGGAAACTCAGGTCGCTGTAGCCCTCGAACCGCGCGCGGCGCAGATCCAGCGTCTCCTTGAACTCGGCTCCGGCGAAGACGGCGTCCTTCGCGAAGACGCTGTCCTTGAAGGAAGCCTCACCCGCGAACACCGTGCCGCGGAACTCGACGTCTTCGCTGAACTGCACTCCGCTGAACCACGCCCGCTGCTCGAACCGGGCTTTGTCGCAGCGGAAGAAGCCGATCAGCTTCTTCTTGGCCGTCCCCGCTCCGGTCAGGTACACCGGCCCGAGGAACACGCAGCCGGACAGGTTGGTGCTGCTGTACAAACCCGCGTAGCGCAGCAGGAGCTTGCCGATCTTCCGTTCCGAAAGGTCGAAGTACTCCAGCACCGCCCCGGTCAGGTCGAGGTCGTATCCCGGGGTGCCCTCGGAATCCGCGGCCGGGAGCAGCTCCCCGATGAGTCGCTGGGCGGTCTGCCGGACCTGGAGTTCCTGGGCCTGCTCCACGCTTCCTTCTTGGGGAGGCGTGTTCCCTTGCCGCTTCGCCGTTTCGTACCGCGGATGCTCGAACGGCCGCCGCAGGTACGAGCACAGGATGTCCAGCACGGTCTGCTTGTAGATCGCCCGCCCGCGGGCCAGCCCGGCCAGTGCGTGCAGGGCCCCCACCCGTACCTGGTCGGCGTCGTGCCCGAGCAGTTCGACGGCCTTCGCGAACCGTTCGTCGGAGATCCGGTCCCGGTCCTGGTCGGCCCGCCGTAGTTCGAGCTCTTGCCGCTGCCGCTCGATCTCCTGCCGTCGCTCCTCGACCCGGCGCCGCCGGTCGTTGAGCCACAAGGCGTAGAGCGCGACGATGGCGCCACCGGCGATGCCGCCGGTCTTCAGCGCCTCGCTGCGGCTGGTCGCCGGATCGGTCAGCAACCAGCCGCCGACGGCGAGCAGCAGTACGAGGGAGACGACGAACGTCCAGAGCAACGGGGAGCGGAGCAACCGCTTCATTCGCTCAGAATACGAAGAAGTTGCGGACACAGAAGGACTTGTCCGGGTTGTCGTCCGAAGAGATCCCCGACCCGCTCACCTTCTTGCCCTTGACCGTGCCCTCGATGTCACCGGTGATGAAACCGTCGCCGATACCCGCGGTCGAGGTGACCTCCAGCTGCGACGGCGCCGGGGCCATGATGTCGATCGAGTCGCCCATGGTCGCCTTCATGTCCGCGCAGACCAGCGACAGCGCGCCCGCCTTGTCCCCGGCGCTCACCTTGGCCAGGAAGTCCTTGAGGTTCTGGACGCCCTTCGGGTTGCCTTCGGAACCCGTGCCCCCGCTTTCGGTGCTCTTCGGGCTGCTCTTGGGCGCGCTCGACTTCGGGCTGCTCTTCGGCGCGGAAGTCGGCGCCTTGCTCGACGACGAAGCGGGCGGCGGCGCGGCCGTGTTGTTGCCGTCGTCCTTGCTGAGCAGGAAGCCCGGTGCGAGGAAACCGGTGACACCGAAGGCGATCAGCACGACCAGGCCGATCACGATCCCGATGATCAGCCCGGTCTTGCTCTTCGACGGCGGCGCGGGCGGGCCGCCGTAACCCTGCGGGTAGCCCGGGTTGTTCGGGTCCCAGCCCTGCTGCTGCGCGTTCGGGTCCCAGCCTTGCTGGGGCTGCTGATACTGCTGCGTCTGGTCCCAGCCCTGTTGAGGCTGCTGCTGCGCGTTCGGGTCCCAACCCTGCTGAGGCTGCTGCTGGTACTGCTGGGTCTGGTCCCAGCCCTGCTGCTGCCCGTACTGCTGAGGCTGACCGTACTGCTGCGTCTGGTCCCAGCCACCCGGCTGCGGAGGCCCGCCGGGCTGCTGTCCCTGGGGATCCTGGCCGTAGGGCTGGCCTGGCTGGGGTGGGTAGGTCATCGGTCACGCCTTCCGTGCTGGGGCCTGAGGCTGGAGATCAGACGGCCGGCGGTCGGCGCTGGTTCCGGATCCGCCCGTGCCAGGGGTTTCTGCTCGGAAAGGTACCTCGCGCGAGAAAGCGGCTCCCGGCCCGCTCGTCCTTCGGGACGAGCGGGCCGGGAGCCGGTTGTTCACGAAATGCGCAGCTCAGCCGTTGGCCAGTGCCTGCAAGCGGTCGTAGGCGCCGTTGAAGGTGTTCTGGTCGAGCGGGCTCGAGGTGTACTGCCACACGGTGTAGAAGCCCCAGCCGTTGGGAAGGGCACCGACGGTGGACGCGTATCGCGCGACCCACAGCGGGACCGTGCCACCGAAGTTCTGCGACGTGCCGACACAGGTGTTCCACCAGCTCGTCGAGGTGTAGATGACGGGCCAGCGGCCGGTGCGCTGCTGGTA
The DNA here is from genome assembly GCF_046549075.1 of Amycolatopsis sp. lyj-84. NCBI lineage: Bacteria > Bacillati > Actinomycetota > Actinomycetes > Pseudonocardiales > Pseudonocardiaceae > Amycolatopsis > Amycolatopsis sp. lyj-84. The sequence goes on along the minus strand of NZ_JAJPWO010000002.1, from coordinate 556,539 downwards.
GCGGTCGTGGAACGCCCGGATCCATGCCCCCATGGACGCCTGGCTCAGGCCGTAACAGGTGGCGCCGTACGGGTTGTACTCCATGTCCAGCGCGCCCGGCAGCGTCTTGCCGTCCTTGGACCAGCCCCCGCCGTTGTTGACGAAGAAGTCGGCCTGCGCCGCGCCGCCGGAGACGTTGGGCAGGGCGAAGTGGTACGCGCCGCGGATGAAGCCCTGGCCGTAGGAACCGTTGTACTGCTGGGCGAAGTACGGGTTCTTGTAGCTCGTGCCCTCGGTGGCCTTCGTCCACACGAAGCGCTTGCCCTGACCCCACCAGTAGGCCCAGTCGACGTTCTGCTGGTAGCTGGCGACGTCCATCCCCGCGACGGTCGCGAGCACGCCGGCTTCAGGCTGCGGCCGGGCCGCCTTCTCCTTGGATTCCGGGGTGGAGGTGTCGCCCTCGACCCGCCGGATCTGCGATCCGATCGTGTGGTCGTTCTGCACGAGATCCTGTTCGATCGACATGATCTCCGGGGACGGGGCGGCCGACGCCTGGACCGTGCTGCTGAGCAGGAGCAGCGCGGAACCGACGGCGATGGTGACTCTTCGGGAAGTGCGCATACGACAATCCCTTCACGGATAACCCTCGCTGAGGACGACTAACTGCAGGTAGCCGTCCGGGCACGATTGTTGACGACGAGTGCCGGGTTTGTCACTAACTTCCGTGAAATTGGTGCTATGCGTGGGTGATTTTCATTTCCATCTGGACGGTGTTCTGTGATCTTGTAACACCCGGTCGGGTGAGAGTTCAGCCGATCGACATCGCGCGTACGCGATCTTCCGTGCCGTTGAACCAGTTCTGATCGCCGGGCAGGCTGCCCTTGTTCGAGAACTGCCAAATGGTGTGGGTCTTCCAGCTGGCGGGCAGCTCGCCGATCTCCGTGTTGTAGCGCGCGATCCACAGCGGGTTCTGCCAGAACACGTTGCTGTTCCCGGTGCAGCGCTTCCACCAGCTCGTCGACGTGTAGATCGCCGGATGCCGTCCGGTCCGCCAGAGATAGGTCTCGGCGAACGACGCCATCCACGCGACCATTTGCGCCGGCGTCCTGCCGTAACAGGTTTCGCCGTACGGGTTGTACTCGACGTCGAGCGCGCCCGGCAGCGTCTTGCCGTCCTTGGACCAGCCGCCGCCGTGGTCGACGAAGTAATGCGCCTGCGCGGCGCCGTCCGAGATGTCGGGACGCGCGAAGTGGTACGCGCCGCGGATCATGCCGACACCGTAAGAACCGTTGTACTGCTGGGGAAACCGGGGATTGACGAATCCGGTGCCCTCGGTCGCCTTCACGTAGACGAACTTCGCGCCGGTTCTGGCCGCGCCGGGCCAGTCGACTTCACCCTGGTGTCCGCTGACGTCATGACCGAGCGTCTGCGCTTCGCCGCCGTACAGCGGCCCTACCGACACATTGACGCCTTCGTGCAGCGCGATCTGTGAACCGGCGTAGTGCTCCTCGGCCCCGTCGTATCTGGGCCCCGCTTCCCGTGCGATGGCGGGGGTCTGTGCGAGCAGCAAGACCCCCGCCGCGAGGACGGCCCCCCAGCCTTTTGAACACACTCTGCGACTCATCACGTCGCCACGATCCCCCGGGACAAGGGAATCAGCGACTCGAACATCACTCGAAAGAGTTGCCTTCAGGCGGAAAAAATTGGGCCGAGTGGGTTAATCGAGCCCTAGCGACGCTCGTCCGAAAGGGCTTTGTCGAGGTGCTCCGAGGGGACGATCGCGGTGAGCCGATCATGCGGATTGATGGTCACGGGGTGCCCGGCGAGCAGCGGGACCATGTCCCGGCCCAGCACCGCGCGGGCGTGCGGCCATTCGCGCGGGACCAGCGCCTTCGCCGTGTAGGCGGGCACCAGCACCTGGCCGTCGGTGTTGTGGAAGCCGATGACCGTGCGCTGCACCGGGGAAAGGGCGTAGACGAACAGCGTCGAGTCGAGGAAGACCCGCGGCAGGTCGGCGGCCGGGCGGTGGTTCGTGCGCACCAGCTGCAGCAACTGCTCGAGCTCGTTGCGCGGCTCCGGGAAGCCGAGCGCCTTGGGCGAGGGGCGGTAGCGGTCGTTGGGGTGGAAGTCCTCGACGATCTCGCCCGCGCCGTTCACCGGGTACGCGCCGACGACCGCCCAGGACGGCACCGGGCCGTCGGGGTCGAAGGCCTCGTCGATGACGTAAAGCCAGCTGTTCGGATTGGCCCTGGCGTTGGCGCGCATCTCTTCGGTGATCTTCGGCTTGCCCGGTTTCCGCTTGCCCGCCGGGCTCGACGCCAACCGATCCGCCTCGTCCCGCTGCGCCATCGCCATCCCCACGTTCCGGGTGCCTGAAGGTTTGTTCGCGCTCACTCTACTGTTCTCCCATGGCCTCTTCGCGTTCGGTCGACCCCGCTGAGTTACGTGCCGCGATCACGGCGATTTCCCCCTGGTTGAGCGGATCCGGGCCGGAGCCCACCCGTCCTGAGCTGGCCGCGGCGGTGCGGCTGAGTCTGCGGACGCTGGCCGCGGACGCCCCGGGGAAGAGTGTCGAAGTGCGGGTGCCGCCGTTCGCGGCGGTGCAGTGTGTCGAAGGATTGCGTCATACGCGCGGGACGCCGCCGAACGTCGTCGAAACGGATCCGCGCACGTGGTTGGAACTGGCGACCGGGCGGCTCGGCTGGGCCGACGCCGTCGAGTCGGGGCGGGTCACCGCCTCCGGGAGCCGGGCCGATCTGGCCCACTGGCTGCCCCTGGTCCGCCTCTGAACCCGTCCCCGGATGCAATGAAAGTCCCCTTCATTGCAAATTTCGCAATGAAGGGGACTTTCATTGCACACCCGGGACCTGGTCTTACGCCTTCCGGCCGATCCCGCCCGAGATCGTCCGCTGCGCGGTGTTCAGCTCCTTGATCCGCGGGCCGTCCGGCCACCAGTCGGCGCACAGCTTGACGCCGGGCTCGATCATCTCGAGATCGTGGAACAGCTCCTTGATCTCTTCCTGGGTGCGGAAGGTGCCCGAGCCCATCGGGCTGTGGATGAAGAAGTCCTCCATCTTGCGCGCGACCTCGGACAAGTCGTCCTGAGGGTCGGAGAAGTGCGAGATCGCGACGTACGAACCCGACGGCAGCGCGTCGATGTACTTCTTCATGATCTTGGCGGGCTGGTCCTTCGGCCCGTTGAAGTGGTGCAGGGTCCCGAGCTGCAGCAACGCGATCGGCTGCGTGAAGTCGATGTGCCGGACGATGTCCGGGTTCGCCAGGATCCGCTCCGGCTCGAAGATGTCGTCCGAGACGAAGTGGGTGTTCTCGTTCTCTTCGAGCAGGGCCCGCCCGTGGGCGAGCACGACCGGGTCGTTGTCCACGTAGACGACCTTGATCTCGGGGTTGATCCGCTGCACGACCTGGTGCGTGTTCTCGGCCGTCGGCAGGCCGGATCCCAGGTCGAGGAACTGGGTGATGCCCGTCTGGCTGGCGAGGAACCGGCACGCGCGGATCAGGAAGCCGCGGTTCTCGGTCGCCAGGTCCTGCGCCTCGGGGGCCGCCTGCTGGACCTTCCGCAGCACCTCCCGGTCGATCTCGTAGTTGTCCTTGCCGAGAAGGAAGGCGTCGTACACCCGGGCGATGCTGGCCCGCGTCGGGTCGACACCCACAGGCACTCGTTCCGTCCGGGGCGGGGCGTCGGGCATCTTGAACCTCACAAAACTGTGTCGGAAGTCTCGGACTCTACGTAGAGTAGAACCACGTACGCGGCGGGTAAACCGAGCCATCCCTGTCGTGTCGAGGTCCAAACGTGTACTTTCAGTAATCGGCTAGTTCCCTGGCGAGTGTTGCGTACGAAAGGTCCCCGGTCGATGAACGCGGTCACCCCGTCCGGCGGTGAGCAGTCCCTGGGTCCCACCGCGCGGCGGATGATCCTCGGCTCACAGCTCCGGCGGATGCGCGAAGACGCGGGGATCACTCGCCAGGAGGCCGGCTACAGCATCCGCGGCTCCGAGTCGAAGATCAGCCGTCTCGAACTCGGCCGCGTGGGTTTCAAGGAACGCGACGTCGCAGATCTGCTGACCATGTACGGGATGACCGATCCCGACGAGCGGCAGCTGTTCCTCGACATGGTCAAGGAGTCGAACGAGCCGGGTTGGTGGCGCCGCTACGGCGACCTGATGCCGACCTGGTTCAACGACCTCGTCGGGCTCGAAGAGGCCGCGGCCCGGATCCAGGTCTGGGAGCCGCTGTACGTCACGGGCCTGCTGCAGACCGAGGACTACGCGCGGGCGATCATGAGCCACGGCCGCAAGGACATGGTCAACGAGCAGATCGATCGCCGGGTCGCGCTGCGGATGCGGCGCCAGAAGATGCTCTCCCGGCCGGACGCGCCGCGGTTGTGGCTGGTGCTCGACGAGTCGGTGCTCCACCGTCCGATCGGCGACCGTGACGTGCTGAAGGGCCAGATCGACTACCTGCTGGAGATGATCCAGCAGCCGAACATCTCGGTCCAGGTCCTCCCGTTCGACCGGAGCGGCTACTCCGCGGACAGCGCGTTCTCGCTGCTCAGGTTCGCGGAAGAGGAACTGCCGAACATCGCCTACACCGAATACCTGACCGGCGCGCACTACATCGACAAGCGCGACGAGATCGAGCGGTACAGCCGGGCGCTGGACATGCTCGCGGTCGACGCGGAGACGCCGGACCGCAGCCGTCAGATGCTCCTGAAGCGCCGCGCGGAAATCTGAGCCGCTCACCGTTGTGGGGTTCGCCGCCGTCCTGGTGACGGCCGGGGTTTTCTTGCGTACACCCGAAAGTCTCGCCACAAGCGGTAGTTGTTCACCCAATGGGGTCGATGGTCCTCACACGTTAGTGGGGCTCGCGGGGACCTTTGTCATCACGGTATGCGAATACTGCAAAAACTTCTGCACGTGCATTTACCGCTGCAGTCACACGTGCTAACTTTGGGATCACAGGCAAATGCACATGCAGATGCATCGCCCAAAGCTTCGTCGGGGAAGGTGGGGACCATGGCTGAACAGTTCGACAACGGCATCCCGGCCGATCGTCTTACCGGTGCGCACTGGCGCAAAGCGAGCTACAGCAACGCTATCGGCAACTGCGTCGAAGTGGCTCCGCTCGCGTCCGGAGAGATCGCGATGCGCAACTCGCGCTTCCCGACCGGGCCGGCACTGATCTACACCCAGGCCGAGATGGCCGCGTTCCTCGCGGGTGCCAAGGACGGCGAATTCGATGATGTTCTCGGGTGACACCATCACCGCGGAAATCACCGATATCGAAAGCGGCCTGCAGGAACTGATCCACCGCGGGTACCAGTTCGTGCACCCGTGCGACGCGAACGGCGAGGTCATGGCCGTGGTCGGCGTGCGAGTCCACGACAACGTGGTCGACGTGGTCCGGCTCAACGCCGAGGACGACGTGGTCGCGACCCGTATGCCGGGTACCGAGGAGGACATCCTCGAACCGGAAATGTGGCTGTGGCGATCCGCCGGCGACGCGGCGACGGTGCTGACGGCACTGCTCGCGCTCCCGGACGAGCGGACGCCCGGCTCGCTGTTCCTCCCGGAGACCGCGACCAAGGGCTGCTGGGTCCCTGGCCGCGGCGGCACGTCCAAGTGGCTGGCCGCGGGTTGAGAGTGGCGGCCTGATCTCCGACACCCACCCAATGCACAGTCGACCGCCTCTGTCGAGGGGGAGCGGTCGGCTGGTCGGGGGTCGTGAGTGGCGGGTCTTGACACCCGCCCGTCACTCACGGTCATTGAATGCCGTCCGCGTCCCGGCAGGCGATCATGGACGCGATCTCACTCACGGTAGTCAGTTGAAGCGTGTCCAGTGCCACGTCGCACGGCGCGTTGATCTCCGGCCCACCGTTTACACTGGTGGCGGCCTGCCCTCTTCTCCCCTGGGAGCACCTCGGTGGTTTCCGACCCGTCCCTCGCCGGACAGCCCGTGACCGACCAACCCGATCCGGAACCCCGCGAGGAATGCGGCGTCTTCGGTGTCTGGGCGCCCGGAGAAGAGGTCGCGAAGCTGACCTACTACGGGCTCTACGCACTTCAGCACCGCGGCCAGGAAGCGGCCGGCATCTCGGTCTCCGACGGTTCGCAGATCGTCGTCTTCAAGGACCTCGGCCTGGTCAGTCAGGTGTTCGACGAGCAGGTCCTGCAGTCGCTGCAGGGACACATCGCCGTCGGGCACTGCCGCTACTCGACCACCGGCGCGACCATCTGGGAGAACGCGCAGCCGATCTTCCGGACCACCGCGACGGGCAGCGGATTGTCCTTCGCGCACAACGGAAACCTGGTCAACACCGCCGAACTCCGCGATCGCACGGTCGCCGCCGGCATCAAACCGCACCTCGGCCTGACCGGTTCGTCCAGTGACTCCGACCTGGTGTGCGGACTGCTCGCGGCCAACGCCGCGGACAAGGGCATCGAAGCCGCCGCGCTGGAATTGCTGCCCACCCTCAAGGGCGCTTTCTGCCTGGTCTTCGCCGACGAGTCCACGCTGTACGCCGCGCGTGACCCGCACGGTGTGCACCCGCTGGTGCTCGGCAGGCTCGAACGCGGCTGGGTGGTCGCGAGCGAGACGGCCGCGCTGGACATCTGCGGCGCGTCGTTCGTCCGCGAGGTCGAGCCCGGTGAGCTCATCGCGATCAACGCCGAGGGCCTGCGCTCCTCGCGGTTCGCGAACCCCGAGCCCAAGGGCTGCGTCTTCGAGTACGTCTACCTCGCGCGCCCCGACACCTCGATCGCCGGCCGCAGCGTGCACGCCACCCGCGTCGAGATCGGCCGCAAACTCGCCGGCGAGCACCCGGCGGACGCCGACCTGGTCATGCCGGTGCCCGAATCCGGCACCCCGGCCGCCATCGGCTACGCGCAGGGCTCCGGCATTCCCTACGGCACGGGCCTGGTGAAGAACGCCTACGTCGGCCGCACCTTCATCCAGCCGTCGCAGACCATCCGCCAGCTGGGCATCCGGTTGAAGCTGAACCCGCTGCGCGACGTCATCCGCGGCAAGCGGCTCGTCGTGGTCGACGACTCCATCGTCCGCGGCAACACCCAGCGCGCGCTGGTCCGCATGCTGCGGGAAGCCGGCGCGCTCGAGGTGCACGTCCGGATCGCTTCGCCGCCCGTCCGCTGGCCGTGTTTCTACGGAATCGACTTCGCGTCCCGTGCCGAGCTGGTGGCCAACGGCGTCGACCTCGACGGCATCCGCCGCTCCATCGGCGCGGACACCTTGGGCTATATCTCCCTGGACGGGCTGGTCGCGGCTTCGGAGCAGCCGAAGTCGCGCCTGTGCACCGCCTGCTTCTCCGGTGAGTACCCGATCGCGCTCCCCGAGGACGCGCTGATCGGGAAGCACCTGCTGGAGAGCATGGACTCGGTCAATGGCGCGGCGAAGCCCGTCAGCGCTGCCGGGTACGGTGCTGAAGACGCCATCCGGCGTCCCTAGTCCTTTCTTCCAGAGTTGGAGTCCGCTTCCGTGAGCGAGTCCACGAGCGCCACGTACGCCGCCGCCGGAGTCAGCATCGACGCCGGTGACAAAGCCGTTGAGCTGCTCAAACCGCACGCCGAGAGGGCCACCAGGCCCGAGGTGATGGGCGGGGTCGGCGGTTTCGCCGGGCTGTTCTCCCTGAAGCTGGACAAGTGGAAAGAGCCGGTGCTGGCCTCGTCGACCGACGGGGTCGGCACCAAGATCGCCGTCGCGCAGGCGCTCGACAAGCACGACACCGTCGGCATCGACCTGGTCGCGATGGTCGTCGACGACCTGGTCGTCACCGGTGCCGAGCCGCTGTTCATGCAGGACTACATCGCCGTCGGCAAGGTCGTGCCGGAGAAGATCGCGGCACTGGTCGGCGGCATCGCCGAAGGGTGTGTCCAGGCGGGCTGCGCGCTGCTCGGCGGCGAGACCGCGGAGCACCCCGGCCTGATGGGCGAGCACGACTACGACCTTTCGGGCACCGGCATCGGCGTCGTCGAAGCGTCGAAGGTGCTCGGCCCGGAGCGGGTCCGCCCCGGCGACGTCGTCCTCGCGCTCGGCTCGTCCGGCCTGCACTCGAACGGTTACTCGCTCGCCCGGCGCGTGCTGCTGGAGATCGCGCGCATGCCGCTCGACGGGCACGTCGAGGAGTTCGGCCGCTCGCTGGGCGAGGAGATGCTGGAGCCGACCAGGATCTACGCGAAGGACTGCCTCGCGCTGGTCGCCGAGGCCGACGTCCGCACGTTCGCGCACGTCACCGGTGGTGGGCTGGAGCAGAACCTCGCCCGGGTCATGCCGCGCGGCCTGGTCGCGAAGCTCGAACGCGGCACCTGGACCCCGGCGCCGGTGTTCGCGCTGATCGGGCACCGCGGCAAGGTCGAGCGCGCCGAACTGGAGAAGACGTTCAACATGGGCGTCGGCATGGTCGCGATCGTCGGTCCCGACGACGTCGATCGCGCGCTCGCGATGCTGACCGCGCGGCACGTGCCGGCGTGGATCCTCGGCGACGTGCAGCCCGCGGAAGACCCGGACGGCCCGCGCGCCGTGCTCTCCGGTGACCACCCGCGCTTCTAAATCTGCTTGGACTCAGGTGACACACTGGGTCCGTGGCTGATGACGTGGTGATCGGTACCCGGTTCGTGATCCCGGGTGCCGAATTGAGCGAACGGTTCTCCCGGTCTTCGGGCCCGGGTGGGCAGGGCGTGAACACCACGGACTCGCGGGTCGAACTTTCCTTCGACGTGGCCGGTTCGGCTTCGATCCCGGAACATCTCCGGGCCCGGATGCTGGACCGGCTTTCGTCGCGTCTGGTCGACGGCGTCGTCACGATCGCCGCGTCCGAACATCGCTCCCAGCTGATGAACCGGGAAGCCGCACGGGCGCGGCTGGTGATGTTGCTGGCCGACGCGTCGGCGCCCCCGGCCGCCAAGCGGCGTCCCACCAAACCTTCGAGAGGTTCGAAGGAACGCCGCCTGGCCTCGAAGAAGCGCCGCGGCGATGTCAAGAAGTCACGCCGCAGCGGTTATTCAGATGATTGACAGGTGCACGCACTCGGCCACGGTCTCGAAGCCGACCCGGCCGTAGACGCGCTCCGCCTGCCCGGCGCCCGGCGTCAGGAACACCGACTCGCCGCCACGGGCATGGGCCTCACGGGCCAGGTGCTCGGTCAGCGCCGCGGCGATCCCGCGCTGCCGGTACCCGTCGAGGACCCCGATCCCCGCGATTTCACTCGCGCCGTCGAGGACCGCCGTCGCGACCCCGCCGCCGACACATTCACCGGTTTCGGTGACCGCCATGACCGAGATCGTATCGCCGTTCAGCTGGGAAGAGGACGGCTCGGCGTGCTCACCGGGGTCGGGTTCGCCGAAGGCCACGGTCTGCGCCCGGATCATCAGCCGGAGTTCGGCGGGGGTGACGGGTGTCTTCAGCGCGATCCCGCCGGGAACCGGCTGCCCGACGACCCGCCCCGGCGGGCAGACCATCAACGGGATCCGCCGTTCCAAGGTGTAGCCGCCTTCGACGAGCACGGCTTCGGCCTCGGGAGCGGCCTCGGTCAGGAACTCCAGCCGCGGCGTGAGCCCGCGTGCGCGGAACGCCTCGGTCAGCTTCGCGACGTCCTGCGCGGTGGGCTTCCCGCCGTTGTCGGGGATCGCGTAGTTGAGGAACATGTGGTCGTTCCCGGTGGTGAAGGTGGCCAGGAACGGCCCGATCCGCTCGGTTTCGCGGAAGTTCGCCGCGGTGGTGCGGATGTAGGACTGCAGAGCATCGATCGTGTCTGAACGCACTGGTGGAAAGCCTTTCGGGCAGGAGAAAGAGACGCACGGGAGATCCGCGTGCGCGGTGGAGCTGGCGTGAGCGCCGGCTAGCTCGTGCCGACGCCGCTGAAGGCGTCAGGCATGAGGCATCCCTCTTTCTGAACGGACACTGCCTGGTACGAAGGCTTTCGCGATCACTTTCGCACGGCGGTCAACCGGATTACCGCCGCTGCGGATGCGCGATGCCCGAATAGCGCTCGTCCCACACCGACCTCGGGACCCGCAGCCGGACGGGGGCGTCGCACACCCGCCGGACCTGCACCGGGATCTTCACCGGTGGCCTGACGTCCAGCCGGTGCCAGAGACGTTTGCTCACCGCGGCGCCGATCACGGCGCCCAGCGTGTTCAGGAGGATGTCGTCGGCGGAGGTCACCCTGCCCGCCTGGATCAGATATTGCGTGCCCTCCACCAGCACCGAGACGGCCAGCGCGCCCAGCGCGATCCGGCCCAGTGACCGCAGACGGCGGGACCGCAACGGGAGCAACGCGCCGAGCGGGCTCAGCATGAGGACGTTGCCCAGTGCCTGCCAAAGGTTGGCGCCATCGCTCAACGCGAGGCGCAGGTCGGTGCCGGGTTCGAGGCTCAGTCTGCTGTCCTGCGCGCCGGTCACCGGCATCGTGACCAGGCACAACACCAGGAAGCAGGCCAGCGCGAGCGTCATGTCCACGGCGGCTGTCGCCGACGCGGAAAAGCGGTCAGCTTGTCTTCGCCGCCGATGCGCCGCGAGCAGCGGCCACCCGAGCAAAGCGTAAGGAATCGCGGTGATCGTCAACGGGATCATCGCGCCGAAAGCGCGGAGCAGCTCGCCCATGGCCCTTCCTTTCCGGAGCGCTCAAAGATCACCTTCGCATCACAAGATCGACTCGGCATGGCGGGGCGACCGCACTAAGAGGTGATCTTTTCCGGTAGCGGAAAGGGCTTCGCCGTGCTGGGGACCGGGCGGCGACCGTCCACTTTGGAGCCTGTGGACAAACCTGTGGACGGCCGCGGCGCAACCGGAAGAAGGTGTTATCTCACAAGGAAAAGCCTTGTGAGTGACCTGTGTACTACTTGGCGTGCCCGGCGAGTTCGCGCGCGCGTTCGATCAGCTTCTGCAGGTGCAGTCCGCGTCGCACGTCGCACGGATGCGACGTCGTCCCGCTCGCGGCCATCGCGGCGAAATCATCGAGAAGCGCGGTGTACGACTCGCCCGCCGAACCCGGTTTGCGTCCCAGCGTGCGGTAACCGTGCTCGCCGTAAACGGCCACTTCGACGACCGTCGGCTGGATCGGCAGCCGCAACGACAGGGTTGCCGTACTGGTCACGCCACCCGCGTGGGCGAACAGGAGCTGCCACAGATCGTCCTCGCTCCGGTGGGCGGCGAGCACTTCGGTGATCTCACCGAGCGCCGCGTCCAGCAGATCGAAGGCGTGCGGGCCGATGTCGGCGAGCGCGCCGGAGTCGTGCCGCCACGCCGAATCCTGGTACTGCCCGCCGAGCAGCGCACCCGAAAGCCAGCGCGCCCCACCGCCGCGCCAGCCGCCCGCTTCCTTGATCCCGTCGAGCCAGTCGCGGGTCATCGGAGAGAAACGCAAGGTCAGGACCACGAGAGCGGCCACCTCGGCGGCCTCGACCGCGTCCACGAGGCGTCGCGCGCCGTCGAGATCAGCGGCGATCGGCTTCTCCAGGATGAGGTGCTTGCCCGCCTCGGCCGCCTTGACCGCCAGCTCCGCCTGAACGGCGGGCGGCACGGCGAACGCGACCGCGTCGACCTGGTCGAGCAGCTCGTCGAAACTGCCGACGGCCTCGGCGCCGTGCGCCTCGGCCAGTTCCGTGGCGGCTTCGGGACGCCTGGTCCAGACCGCGCACAGGCTCGTCCCGGGATGATCGGCGAGGCCCGGCGCGTGCACCGTCTTCGCCCACGGACCGGCACCGACCAGACCTGCACGCAGCTGTCCCTGTCCCACGGCACCAAGTCTAGGTGTGCCGTCGCGCAAGCTGAACGCACCATCGAGTTGCGTTTATTGCGTTTATTGCGAATAATTCGTTGAGAGCCGATACTGGGACCACGCTGAACACGGGAGCAGTGATGACTGCGCTGACCATTGACCAGATCGTCCCTGGACGCCACGACATCGATGTGGCGCTCGAGGCGCTCCCGCACGTCGAGGCATATCTGGCCCGGCGCCACGAGCGGGACACCGTGAGCGTCGTCGTTGACGAGAACGAAGAATCCTTGGTCGTTCCGCGCGGAGTCGTCGACCTGATGGCTCGGGTGCTGACCTTGGTGGCCGCGGGCGAGAGCGTGTCCATCGTCCCGTCGCGCGCCGAGCTGACCACTCAGCAGGCCGCCGACCTGCTCAACGTTTCCCGGCCCTTCCTCATCGGGCTGCTCGAGACGGGACAGATCGAGTACCGGACGGTCGGTAAGCATCGCCGCGTGAAGGCGGGTTCGCTGCACGACTACCTCCGCCAGGACGATCGACGGCGTCATGAGGCAGCGGACGAGCTTTCCCGGCTGAACCAGGAGATGGGGCTGACTTAGCAAGTGGCCTTTGTGGTCCTTCTCGACGCGAACGTGCTGTACCCCAACGCTCTGCGCGATCTCCTGATCCGGATCGCGCAGAGCGGGCTCGTTCAGGCCAAGTGGACGGACGAGATTCTCGACGAGGTCTTCCGGAACCTCAAGGAGAACCGCCCGGATCTCGATCCGGGAAAACTCGACCGGACGCGGGAACTGATGAATCGCTCGGTCCGTGACTGCCTGGTCACCGGCTATGAGCCGCTCGTTCCGGCACTCGCTCTTCCGGATCCGGACGACCGCCACGTGCTCGCCGCGGCCATCAAGGCGCGGGCTCAGGTCATCGTGACCGAGAACCTGCGGGACTTTCCGGACCACGCCCTGAGGCGCTGGGACATCGAGGCTCAAGGCTCGGACGATTTCGTGCTCGACCGGATCGCTCTCAACCGGAGGCTGGTCGTCGAGGCGGTGCTTCGGATCGCGGATTCCCGGCGCTCCCCGCCGACGAGTTTCGCCGAGATCCTCGACGCGCTCGAGCGCGCTGGGCTCAAGAAGTCTGTCGCGGAGCTGCGTTCATAGCGCGCGGGCCAGCCGGTCGTAGAGGTCCAGGAGTTCGCCGAGCTTGGCCGAAGTGGGGACGTGCGCGGTGTCGAGGTCGAAGACCCGGAACCGGTTGCGCGGGGTGCGCCGGTCCGCCTCCCGGATCATCCGGTCCTGCAACGCGAGCGGGTTGATGTTGTCGCGCAGGTGCCGGACGTAGACGCGCGGGATGCGGCCCCAAGTGCGCAGGTCACCGCGGGAGTCGACGGCGCCTTTCCCGGCCAGCTCGTCCGGCGTCATCGAGTTCAGGAACGTGTGGAACTCGGCTTCGGTGCTGTCGCTCATGAAGGCCTCTTTCGCCTTCGCCAGGCGCACCGGGTCGGCGATGCGCCAGTTCGAGCGGAACGCTCCGACCACCGCCGGATCGCCCGCCATGAACTCCAGCAGCACCGCGGCGTGCGTCGCCTTCCCCTCGTCGGTCGAGAGGTACTCGTCGGGGGTGCGGAGTTCGCCGCAGCAGAACGCGGTGTCGTAGACCAGCAGGTCGATCAGCCGCGGCACCTGGTTCGCGACCAGGCTGATCGCCGCGCCGCCGATACTGGCGCCGACGAGGACGACCGGACCGTGCGCGGCCGCCCGGCGGACGGTCTCCACGGTCGCGGCGATGTGGTCGGCCACGGTCACTGCGGCCAGCGGCGACGGCTCGGTCGCGAACGCCACGAGATCCTGCGGAGCCTGGTACGAGAGCCGGAACTGGGCGTCGGTCGGCCGTTGTCCGGGCAGATCGACGCCGACGCAGCGATAGCCGCGCAGCACGAGTTCGTTCGGGACGCCGGAGACGCCGTTCGCGCCCGCGGCGAAGACGAATGTCGGGACGCCGCGGCGGTCACGCGCGGAAGCGGTGCCCGCGGTGGCGAGTCCGGTGAGGCCGGTCAGACCGGCGACGGTGATTGCCTTACGACGCGTGTGCTCGCTCATGCCGTCCATGCAACCGGGCGAGCCGGTCGCATGGACAGCCGAAGAAGTGGTCGTCCGCCGCTACGAAAGTTGCGGATCAGGAGTAGCTGTAGAACCCGCGGCCGGTCTTCTTGCCGAGCAGGCCGGCGTCGACCATGCGCAGCAGCAGCGGCGGCGAGGAGTACAGCGGCTCCTTGAACTCGGCGTACATCGAGTCCGCGATCGCCTTGATGGTGTCCAGGCCGATCAGGTCCGAGAGCCGCAGCGGGCCCATCGGGTGCGCGGTGCCCAGCTCCATGCCGCGGTCGATGTCCTCCGCCGACGCGAAGCCCGACTCGATCATCCGGATCGCCGAAAGCAGATACGGCACGAGCAGCGAGTTCACGATGAACCCGGCGCGGTCCTGCGACCGGATCACCGTCTTGTTCAACGCCGTCGTCGCGTGCTCCTCCGCGCGGCGGGCGGTGTCGTCGCTGGTCAGCAGCGAAGGCACCAGCTCGACGAGCGGCAGCACCGGGACCGGGTTGAAGAAGTGGATACCGACCACCTGCTGCGGGCGGTTGGTCGCCATCCCGAGCTTCATGATCGGGATGGACGAGGTGTTGGACGCGAATACCGCGTCCTCGCGTTCGACGATCTTGTCCAGCGACCGGAACACCTCGACCTTGGCCTGCTCCTGTTCCAGGATGGCCTCGATGACGAGGTCGCGGTCGGCGAACTCGCCGATCTCGGTGGTGAAGCGGAGTCGTCCGAGTGCCGCGTCGGCGTCTTCCTGCGAGAGCTTCCCGCTCTTGACGCCGCGTTGCAGCGACTTCTCGATCCGCGCCCGCCCGGAGTCCAGCGCCGGCTGGCTCACCTCGGTGATGATCACGTCCAGTCCGGCACGTGCGTGCACCTCGGCGATCCCGGAACCCATGAGCCCGGCTCCGATGACACCTACCCGCGTTACGTCAGACACGGAACCCTCCTCGTATTTTGGGCAGCACGCGACACGCGAGGGTGGACCACGGGGTTCAGCCCGTCCCACCCTCGCGTGTCACGCCTGCTCAGCGGCGGTATTCGTCGTACCCGTCGTACGGGTCGTCGTCGTCCCGCTTGTCGTCCTCGTGCCCGTAATCCGAGGAACTACTGGACAGCTCGCGCTGCAAAGCATCGAAGTCGGTTTCGTGCGAGCTGTACTTGAGCTCGCGCGCCACCTTCGTCTGCTTGGCCTTAGCCCGGCCGCGCCCCATGGCTCGACCCCCTCGCACAGGGGCGGGGCGGCCGGGGGAATCGGCGGCCCCGCATCGTCTCGACAATTATTTCCTGCTGACACCGTACCGTGTCCGGGGGGTTGGATGCGACGTGGCACGGTGTGCTGGTGGCGACAGTGTTCACCGAACGCCGGTTACCGGCCGGTCGGTGGCGATAGTCGCAGGTCGGCGTGCCACGATGCTCGTGTGCCCCGTCCGTTCGCGGCTTATCTCCGCGTCTATGAGCCCCTGCTCGCGCTGGGTGATCCACCGGACGAACGCCTGCTCGAGGCCGTCGAAGCGGCCCGGCTCGATCGTTCGGCCGCGGGCGAGCGCGAGCAGATACTGTGGCTCAAGTCACAGCACGTCGGACGGCTGTTGCCCGCCGAGCTCGTGGACGGCAGGGCCGCGCCCAGTCTCGTCACCGACGTCCTCGTCCTGGATCCCGAAGACGTACCGGAGGGTGAGCACGGCGACGCCGGCCCTGGGCCGCTGATCTGTCCGATGGAGATCCGCGCACGCTCGGCCGCCGCGCTGGTGACCTTCCTCGGCGACGCGCATCCGGCGTTGAAGAACGCGGTGCTCGGCGCGGGCGGCGCTTCGCTCGACATGATCCGCTCGCGGGCGAAGTCCGCCATCGGCGACTTGTCGGCCTCGGCGTCGCACACGCTCTCGACGACGTGGACCGTTCCTCTCCCGTGGTTCGTGCTGTTCGATCCCGGGATGCGCCGGGTCAAACTGGGCAAGGGCCGCGACGACCCCGAGCGTGAGGTGTCGTGGCGGGTCTCCATCGCCGACGCGCGGCATCGCGCCCGCGAGGTCGGTGACCTGCTCGAAGCGACTTTCGGCGATTCGGCGCCCGGCCGGGTGCTGACCGAGACGCGGCGCTGGCTCGACAGCTTCCACCCCGGCTCCGCGGTCGAACTCGACTACGGCGGCCTCGTGCAGCTCTTCGCCGACTCGATCCTGCAGGCCGACACGACCGCCGAAGAGGTGCACGACATCCTCGACGCGCTCCGCACCGGCAACGTCGACGAACTGGCGGAACTGTTCGCCGACCTGCGCGACTTCTGGGGCGACCTGGCCGCGCGGGAACGCGCGAACTAGCCGAAGAGACCGGCGGCGACCCGCAGTTCGCCGACCGGCTTCCCGCCGCCGAGGACCGCCGCCTTGGGCAGCTGCTCCGCCTCGGTGCCCGGGTCGATGCCGAGGTGGCGCAGGGTCGCGAGCAGCAGCGGGATCCGTGCCCGCGCGGCGCCGTCGTCGATCTTCAACGCCAGCGCGGTGCCGTCCGGCAGCGCGAACGAGTGCACTCCCTCGGCGCCGCCCTTCGAGAACAGGCCGTCGACGTTCTTCATCAGCACGGTGTCCTCGCGGCCGGTGCCCGCGACCTGCCACGGATGCGCGCGGACGGCGTCCGCGACCCGGCGGTCCGGCCCGCCCATCGCGGTGACCAGCCTGCCGAAGGACCGGGCGAGGCCGGTGAGGGAGAACGCGAACAGCGGGGCGCCGCAGCCGTCGACGCCGACGGTTTCGATCGTCTCGCTGGTGAGATCGGCGATGGTGGCCTGGATGACCTTCTGCAGAGGATGGGTCGCGGCCGCGTAGTCGCCGGTGGACCAGCCGAGCTGGGTGCAGGTCGTGAGCATCGCGGCGTGCTTGCCGGAGCAGTTCATGGCGGCGCGGCGTTTCCCGGCCGCGGCCACGGCGAGCATGCTCGGCTCGTGCAGCGGGAACGCGGGCGGGCAGGCAAGCGCGTCCTCGGTCAGCCCGGCGCGGGACAGCATCGACAGCGCGCCCTCGACGTGGCCGGGTTCGCCGTTGTGCGATCCGCAGCCCAGCGCGAGGTCTTCGTCGCCGATCGTGAGACCGGCGCGCAGCATCCCGACGGCCTGGAGCGGTTTGTTGGAGGAGCGCGGGTAGACCGGCCGCGCGATGTCGCCGGCGGAGAACCGCACCGACCCGTCCGGGGCCGTGATCACCAGCGCGCCGCGGTGCGTGCTTTCGACGAAACCGGAACGGACGACCTCGACCAGGACGGGATTCGTCACTCGGGGCCGCCGCGTTCGGTGTCGAGCAGGTCGTCGACGGACGCCGTGCCCTTGCGGTAGCGGGTCGCGATCTCGGCGTTGATCGTGTCCATCACGCCCTGCACCTCACGGCGGTACGAGGAGACGGAGACCTCTTCGTCGGCGTACCTGTTGAGGGCGTTGACCAGCTTCTCGTCCGAGAGCGTGCTGACGTCGGAAAGGTCCGTGTCGCCGATGAGCGCCTCGGCGAACCGCCGGTGCTCACCCGCCCGGGACGGCTCCAGCCGCTGATGCCTGCCCGAACCCGTGGCCGGGCCGATCGCGTTGTCCGCCAGGATCGCGGCCAGCCGCTCGACGACGCTGCTCTCACCGCCCGAGCTCCGGCGCTCCTGCTCGGCCCGCACGATGTCGATCCGCGCGTGCAGCAGCCGCCGCAGGTACGACAGGTCGGTCTCCTCCTGCGCGGCCTCGTCACGGCGCTCGCGCAGCACGGAAAGGGCCAGCTCGCCGAGGTCGCTGAGATACCCAGGGCCGAGCACGCGGTCGATACGACGGCGACCACCGGGCCGGACTTCGATCACGCGCGTAGCTTATCGCGCTCCAGCGGAAATGTTCCGCAGGGCGCGATACCACAAGGATCTCCGCCGCTCCCGAAGACCTCCCGAGCGCCGCCGCTCTTTCGGTCCCTTCCAGAGCGCGCCCCCCACCCGTCCCGGGGGCGGCCCCTGGTCCAGTCTACCGGGGGTGGCGGGGGAAAAGTGCTGGTCGGTGGGGTTGTCCACAGGTGGGCAGAGTTGTGGATAAGTGCGAAGGGGACTTTCGCCGCGTGTGATGAGGGGAAAGCGTCCTTCGCGGCGTGTGATGCGGGGAAAGGCCCCTTCAGCCCCCGCCCGAGCCAGCTAGCGGGACCGGAGTACGTGAAGGCCCCCTTCATGTACCTAGGCGCAAGGAAGGGGGCCTTCACGTACTTAGAACGTGCGCGAAAGCCGTGTTCCCTTCGCTGAGCCGAGGAAAGGGGACTTCCGCGCTCTCGTTGGGACTGGTGGTACTGCTGGGGCGAAAGTGGCGCGGCAAGAGGTAGCGAAGGCCTCCTTACCTACGCTCAGGGTAGGTAAGGAGGCCTTCACGACACGCACTATCAAGCCAGAAGCCCCAGCCGTCAGCCTCGCAGCCGCTGAGCCGCTTCCCGTCCGGGTGCCGGGGCCTCGCCCGGCACGGAGTCCGGATCGATGGCCGCCTGCACGACGCGGTCCTCGGCGCCCACCAGCAGTTCGGCACCAGGTTGCGTCGAGCGTTTGACCAGCGCCAGCGCGATCGGTCCCAGTTCGTGGTGCTGCACCACGCTGCCGACGCGCCCGACCGTCCGTTCGCCGAGGACCACCGGGTCCCCGGTCTCCGGCGTGATCTCCGGCGAACCGTCCAGGTGCAGCAGCGCCATGTACCGCGGCGGCCGCCCGACGTTGTGGACCTTCGCGACGGTCTCTTGACCGCGGTAGCAGCCCTTCGCCACGTGCGCGGCGGAGTCGACCCAGTTCACCTCGTGCGGGATCGTGCGCTCGTCGGTGTCGAGCCCCAGCCGCGGCCGCAGCGACTCGACCCGCAGCGCGTCGAACGCCCAGCTGCCCGCCGGCCGGGCGCCCGCGTCGGTCAGGCGGCGCCACCAGTCGGCGAGCTCGGCGCGAGGAACGGCGAGGTCGACGCTGTTCCGTCCCGGCCACGGCATCCGCCGCGCGAAACCGCCGGGAAGGGACACGACCGAGTACGCGTCCGAGGCCGGCGAGACACCCACGGAGGCCAGCACGCGGTCCGCGTCAGGCCCGAGGACGGTGATCAGCGCCAGCTCGTCCGAGACATCGCGGATGTCCACTTTGGACCAGAACTTCATCGCTTCGAGGTACTCGCGCAGGGTCTGCTTGCCGCCGGAGGGCAACGCGCTGGACGCCATCGCGCCCCTGTCGCTGTCCAGCCACACCGTTCCGTCCGCGTGCGCGACGACCATGTGGGTGTCGACGCGGCCGTGGGTGTCCAGCACGAGAGCTTCGGTGCCGGTGCCCTCGGCGAGTCCGGTGACGTGCTGCGAGATCACCAAATGCAGCCAGGACAAGCGTTCTTCCCCGGTCACGGCCAGGATCTCGCGGTGCGAACGGTCGATCACGACCGCGCCGCGCGTCGCCGTCCGTTGTTCGGCGAAGGGATCTCCCCAATGCCACGGGACTCCCTCCTCCGGATGCCCGTCGGGTGCCGCGATCGGTCCGGGGAGGTCGAGCAGGGGGGAGCGGTAGGGCATGAAACCCATGCTAGTGAGTACCGTGTCCGTATGCGCGTGCTTGCCTTTCTCGACGGGACCCTGGCCGACCCCGAAGCCGCCCACCTGCGGGTAGACGATCTCGGACTGCTTCGCGGTGACGGCGTGTTCGAGACGATCCTCGTCGTCGACGGCCGCCCTCGTGAGCTCCGTCCGCACCTCGATCGGCTGGCCCGTTCCGCGGCCATGCTCGACCTGCCGGAGCCGGACCTCGCGGCCTGGGAGCGCGCCGCGCAGACGGTCATCGACAACTGGTCCGGACCGGCCGAGATCGCCCTGAAACTGGTGTACACCAGGGGAATCGACGGCGATCCGGAGGCGAAGCCGTTCGGGTTCGCGCTCGGCGTGGAGATCGACGAGAAGGTCCAGCGCGCCCGCGTCGAAGGTGTCGCGGCGATCACCCTCGAGCGCGGTATCGAGCCCGAGCTCGCCGAGCGCGCGCCGTGGCTGCTGCTGGGCGCGAAGTCGATTTCGTACGGCGTCAACATGGCCGCGCTGCGGGAGGCCGCGCGCCGCGGCGCGAGCGATGTGATTTTCACCGCCGCCAACGGTTCGGTCTTCGAAGGGCCGACTTCGACGGTCGTCCTCGCGAAGGACAAGACGCTCTACACGCCGCCGGCGAGCATCGGCATCCTGCCGGGGACGACGCAGGCGGCGCTGTTCCGGGGTGCCGAGCGGGCGGGCTGGTCGATCAAGGTCGAACCGCTCCAGGTCAAGGACCTCAGCGAGGGCGAGGGGCTGTTCCTCGCCTCGTCGGTCCGCAAGCTGACCAGGGTGCACACTCTCGACGGCGTCGCGCTGAGCGACTCCAGCGCGATCCACGCCGAGCTGGCCGCCGCGTACGAGAGCGAATACGCCATCAGCTGAGCGGGCTGATGATCAGCAGGTGCGGCAGGATCGCTTCTTCGCGGTAGGCCGCGATCTTGTGGTGCCCGTCGAGGATCACCGCCGCGTCGATGGTCTCCAGGACGACCGCGACCGGCCGGTGCCCGCTCTTGATCGCCGTCCGGTAGTAGCCGACCCGCGAGACGTCGGCGGGCGGCCAGTCGGCGCTCGGGGTCAGATAGCGGTCCTCGGCCAGTCTTTCGGGGCCGGTGACCTGGTACTCGCCGTCGGCGAAGAGATCGAGAAGCGGGCGGAGCGTATCGCCGAGCGGACGCCGCATCTGACCGGTCGCCAGCGCGATCCGCAAGGACTGCGGGAGTTCCGGTTGGGTGGGGACCGAAGTTGTGTCGATGACACCTGTGCCACCGTCGACCTTTACCTGTTCCACACCTTCGTGGACGAGTGAAAGCGGAGAAGGGTTCCGGGACGGGCCTGCGCAAGGGCCGGGAGTGACGCCCGTCTCACCACGGCCGCCACCGGATAACCACCGGTAGTTGGATGATCCGCCAAGAACACGACCGGCAGCCCGTTCGGCGGCACCTGCACGGCGCCGGTCAACAGGCCTTCGCTCGGTAGCTCCTTCTCCGCGTAGTCGTCTCCGCGAGTCAGGGCAGGCCCGTCGAGCCGGAGACCGACGCGGTTGGATTCCGCCGTCACCGTCCAGGTCTTCGCGAGCCCGGCCGCCAGGTCTTCGAACCAGTGCGCCCGCGGCCCCGGCTCGACGGGCACGACCAGCTCGGCCGGGGCGATCGTGGGCGGTACGACGTCGGCGCCGCCGGGCAAGGACGGGGTGCCGAGCGGGAGCACGTCGCCCGGCTTCAGCGGAGCGGGCCCGATCTCCGAGAGGACGTCCCGCGAACGGCTGCCGAGTTCGGGGTCGACCGCGATCCCGCCGGAGACCGCCAGGTAGCACCGCAGGCCGGTGACGGGCGTACCGATCGCCACGACCTGGCCCTCGGCCAGCCACACCGGCGCGTGCGAGCCGACGGGGCGACCGTCGACCTCGACGGGGACGGCCACGCCGGTCACCGCGATCGTGCAGGACGTCGTCGCGCGCAGTCGCAGCCCGCCGAACAGGCACTCGACACCCGCCGCGGCCTCGTCGTTGCCGACGAGCCGGTTGGCGAGTTTCAGCGCCGGGACGTCCAGCGCGCCGGACGGCGGGACACCGAGATGCGCGTAGCCGGGCCTGCCCAAGTCCTGGACCAGCGCCAGCGGGCCGGTCTCGACCACTTCGAGGGCCCTCATCCGGCACTCCGGAACCGCACGCGATCGCCGGGCGCCAGCACCGCGGGCGGGTCGGCGCGCGGATCGAACAGGACGGTGCGGGTGTGGCCGATCAGCCGCCAGCCGCCCGGCGAGACGCGCGGGTAGACCCCGGTGAACTCGCCCGCGATCCCGACCGAACCCGATGGCACGCGCGTGCGGGGAGTCGACAACCGCGGCTGCCGGAGTGACTCGGGAAGTCCTGTCAGGTAACCGAAACCGGGCGCGAACCCGGTGAACGCCACGGTGTAGACGGCATCGGCGTGCAGCCGTACGACGTCCTCAATGGACACTCCGGCGTCCCGGGCGACGAGTTCGAGGTCTTCGCCGTCGTAGGTGACGTCGAGGGTGATCTCGCGGGGTTCGCCGTCGGGCGGATGTTCGAGATCGGCGCCCGCCAGGAGTTCACGGACGGCCGCGAGGGCGCCCGAGCCGGGGGTTTCCACCATCAGCAGGCTGCGGGCGCCGGGGACGAGTTCGGCGATCCCGGACGGACGCGCGGCCGAGACCGTGGCGTGCGCCGCGATCGTCTGGGTCAGTGAATCGCAGTCGAGCAGGGCGGCGTGCTCGCCGTAGGCACGCCACCGCACGGGGAGACGGTCAGCCCACCACGCGACGCAGCAGCGCCGACGTGTGCGGCTGCAGTTCCTGGCCCATCATGGCGCGCTCCTCGACGTAGCCGAGTTCGCCGTTGACGATGCCGTAGAGCCGCGAAGAGGCCGTGACGTCCTTGGCCGACGACGTGCGGACGACGGCGTCGGTGCCCAGCTCCCAGGCCGGGACCGAAGCCTTGCCACGCGGCTTGCCGTAGAAGAGTTCCACGATGCCGGTGTTGTGGGTCAGCAGCAGTTCGATCGTGTCGTCGGCCTGCGGGCGCCAGAACCCGGATTCCCGCGCGGCGGGACGGATGACGTTGCCGTCTTCGTCGAGCAGCCAGGCGCGGGCCTCGTGCGTGAGGAAGGGACGGCCGTCGTGCGCGATGGTCAGCTGCATGCCGAACCGGCGCGGGCCTTCGATGGTCGGGTAGTCGACCTCGCCTTCGCCGCGCCAGACGCCGACCAGCGGCAAGAGCGCCAGGCAGGCGTCATTGAGGTTGGGGCCCTCGCGCAGGTTCGCCGTGTCGCCCGGGATGGGCAGGTCAGGAAGGGTGCCGTACGGAGGGAGGTTGCGTTCGCGCGTTTCTTCCGCGCGCTTCTCCGCGGCCTGGATGGCCTCGTCGCCACTCGCAGTCATGGGTCAGCGCTGGTCCGCGTAAAGCCGGTAGACGACGTACACGGCGAACCAGGTGATCGCGACGCCGGCGAGCACCAGCAGGGTCGTAAACAGGATCTCCACGACACGCACTTTAGTCGCTACCTGCCCGGACGGGCCTCCTGAGGGTCCGTGGCAGTGCCCACAGGAGCTGAAGGGGCCTTTCCCCGCATCAGACATGACGAAGGGGCCCTTCACCGCTGGAATCCAGGCCGGGCGCGCAGCGCCTCAGTTGAGGGCGGCGGCGGGGGCATGGATGGAGCGGTGAAAGGCCCCTTCAGCAGCTTTAGGCGACGGAGACCTGGAGCTGGTGGACGCCGGGACCCTGAGCGGTGACGGAGGCTTCACCGTTACCGCTCTTGTGCAGCGCGCGCACCGTCCAGTCGCCGGGGGCCGCGTAGAAGCGGAAGTCGCCGTCAGCCGACGAGACGACCTCGCCGGTGAAGTCGCCGCCGCCGTCCAGCAACCGCACGAAGGCGCCGCCGACCGGGCCTTCGGCGCCGGTGACCTTGCCCGCCAGCACTACCTGGCCGCGGGTGTCGTAATCGGCGGGCGTGGCCTCCTGGACCGGCGCGCCGCAGCTGTCGTCTGCCGCCATCACTTGGCTCCCAACTCGACCGGCACGCCGACGAGCGAGCCGTATTCCGTCCATGAACCGTCGTAGTTCTTCACGGCGTCGTAGCCGAGAAGCTCGTGCAGCGCGAACCACGCGATGGAGGAGCGCTCACCGATCCGGCAGTACGCGATCGTGGACTTCGCTTCGTCGAGGCCCTCGTCGGAGTACAGCTCCTTGATTTCGCCCTCGGTCTTGAAGGTGCCGTCCTCGTTGGCGACCTTCGCCCACGGGACGTTCAGCGCGCCGGGGATGTGGCCCGGGACCTGGGACTGCTCCTGCGGCAGGTGCGCCGGGGCGAGCAGCTTGCCGGAGAACTCGTCGGGCGAACGCACGTCGACGAAGTTGCTGGCGCCGATGGCCTGGACGACCTCGTCGCGGAACGCGCGGATCGAGAGGTCCTGCTCCTTGGCCTTGTACGCGGTGGCCTCGCGCTTGACCTCTTCCGAGTTCAGCTCACGGCCGTCGAGTTCCCACTTCTTGCGGCCGCCGTCGAGCAGCTGCACGTTCTCGTGGCCGTAGAGCTTGAAGTACCAGTACGCGTACGCGGCGAACCAGTTGTTGTTGCCGCCGTAGAGAACCACGCGGTCGTCGTTCGAGACGCCCTTCTCCGACAGCAGCTTCTCGAAGCCCTCCTTGTTGACGAAGTCGCGGCGGACCCCGTCCTGCAGGTCCTTGCGCCAGTCGAACTTCACCGCACCGCGGATGTGTCCGTTGTCGTACGCGGTCGTGTCCTCGTCGACCTCGATGAACACGACACCCGGGGTGTCCAGGTTCTCCTCGGCCCACTGGGTGGTGACCAGGACGTCTTCACGGCTCATGGAGCTGACTCTCTTTCTGGGTTAGGACGCGCGAGGGCTGGGACTGAAACGCTTGATGAGCAGGTACATCTCGCACCCGAGACAGAAGTTGAACGCCGCGTTGAGGAAGGCCGCGAACAGCGCGAACGCCGTCGCGACGAGCCCGAGCGCGGTCAGATCGGCGGCGAAGCCGACGGTGCCGACGACGGCGAACACGAAACCGACGGCCTGCGCGAACCGCAGCGGGGCGGCGTCCTCGCGTTCGGTCGTGGGGCCGAGGCGCGGCGCGACGAGGTAGCGGTAGACCAGGGAGTACGGCGCCGGCTTCAGGCCGATGAAGGCACCGATCGCGAACACCACCGCCTGCGCCGCGAGCAGTGGCCACCACTGGGTGATGAGCACGACCGCGAGCACGATCGTCGTCAGGATGGCGGCGAAACGCGGACCCCGGGGGTCGACGGCCGGTCCTGCGGACATGGATCCTCCTGCGAACGAGAGGGAAAAGAGGTCCGTGCCGGACGGGCACGGGGCAGCGGCTTCGAAAGCGCGATCAGCAGGCCGGACACAGGCTGCTGCGAACGCGGCACAGATCCACTGCGCGGCGCTGGGTCAGCAAGGTTCGGGGCAGCCTGTTCACGGGCACGAGGGTACGCAGAGCTCCCTCAGGTTGGGAACCGTGTTCACACCTTGGGACGCTTCCCAAAATTCGGGATCAGGCGTTCGTCAAGTGGGGTTTCAGAGCCTCGAGAAGGTCCTGACCTCGGGGAACGCCGCCGACGCGGAAAACCTCGAGGCCGTCGGGCGTCAAGGCCAGCGTCGTCGGAGTCCGCAATATCGAAAGTGCCTGGGCGACTTCCGGGGTTTCGGTGACGTCCAGATCGACGTGGGTGAGGCCGTCGGTCTTCTCCGCGAGCGCGGACAGGATCACGCGGGTGTGGCGGCAAGGCGCGCAGAACGTGGTGGAGATCTGGATCAGCGTGACGCCTTCGGGCGCGAGGGCGGCGGAGACGCGCTCCGGCAGTGTGGACGCGCTGGACTTGGCCGCTCGCACGCGGCCGTTCCGAGCCTGGAGCAGCGCGCCCGCCACCCCGCCGAGCACCAGAACGCCCAGCAGCACCCACACTCCGGTCAAATCAGCTCACCCCTGCGTCGGATCAACCTTGTGGTTTCGCTCCACTGAAGGCGACGTTCTTGCCCTCGCCCTTGATGGTCACCGAACCGCTGCTCACGCGCACCGACGTCGGGGTCACCGAGAACGGCATGGCGCCGGTGTCGATGGTCGCGTTGAAGTTCGGCAGCAGCGCGTCCTGCACCGCTTGGGGAACGACGGTGGTCTCCTTGTCATTCCCGAACTGCAGGCGCTTCGGCTCGATACTGATCTTCTGGCCCTTCAGTTCGATCATCGCGAAGCAGAAGATCTCCACCTTCTGACCGGCGATCTGCACGTTGCCGGACAGCCGGATGCCCGCGCTGGAGCTGTCGATCGGTTCGCCCTGCGCGTTGGTGGTGGGCGGCGTCGTCTCGCCCTGGCCGCTCTCGCCGTTGCGGACGTAGTCCTCGGTGACCGGTTCGATCTTCAGGTTCTGGATCTTGTCGAGCGGAGCCTGCTTCGCGATGTCGGCGGCCTTGATGGTCACCTCGCCCTTGAGCGTCGCGATGGAGATCGCCTTCGTGTTGCCGTTGATCAGATCCGACAGCGGCGCCGTGACGTCGCTCATGTCGGCGTTGAAGTCCACATCACTCAACTTCGGCGGAACGGCCACGCCCTGGGCGTTGATGGTGATGTGACTGTAGTCACCGGAAAGGGCCTGCGTGAGGAACGGGAAACCGTGCACGGTGACCGCCGGATCGTTCTTCAGGGCGAGCTGTTCACGGGCCTTCTGGGAGATCGTGTGCTCGGCGAACGCCGCCGCCCCGAAATCGGCTCCGACCAGCAGGACCACCAGCACGGCGAGGGCGATGAGCCAGCCCCGGCCACGCCGCTTCGGTCGCTTGGCGGACCGGCCGGGGGACGGTCGGTCGTCACGCGCCACGGGCCTGCTCACCATCGCGTCAAATCTCCTTCGTAAACCTCTTTGGCCAGGTGTGATCGATCCAGCACGGGGTAGGTCCCCGGGTGTTCACCCGCTATTCTCACCAAGCACCGGCTGTAGCCACGTTCGAGGCGACTACAAGTGAGGGCGGTGCGGCGATGAGCCTGGACCTTCTGGTGTTGACTGCGGAACCCGACGCGACCGCGGTGCTTCCCGCCCTGGATCTGCTGCCCCACACCGTACGCGTCCGTCCTCCGGAAGTGACCGCGCTGCTCGACGCCGGCCACCGCGACGTCATCGTCCTCGACGCACGCAGCGATCTCGCCTCCGCGAAGAGCCTCTGCCGTCTGCTCAAGGGCGCCGGTGAGGACGAGGCCTCCACGCCGATCGTCGCCGTCGTCGGCGAGGGCGGGCTGGTCGCGGTCAGCGCGGAATGGCGCACCGACGACATCCTGCTCCCGACGGCCGGCCCCGCCGAGGTCGACGCCCGGCTGCGGCTGGTCACCACCCGCGACGGCGCCGCGTCCCAGGTCGACGCCGAGCTCCGGGTCGGTGAACTGGTCATCGACGAAGCGACCTACACCGCGAAGCTCCGCAAGCGCACTCTCGAACTCACGTACAAGGAGTTCGAGCTCCTCAAGTACCTCGCGCAGCACGCCGGCCGGGTGTTCACCCGCGCCCAGCTGCTGCAGGAGGTCTGGGGTTACGACTTCTTCGGTGGCACGCGCACGGTCGACGTCCACGTGCGGCGCCTGCGCGCGAAGCTCGGGCCGGAGCACGAACAGATGATCGGGACCGTGCGCAACGTCGGCTACAAGTTCGAGCGCCCCTCCAAGGGGTCCGCCGCCAAGCAGCAGCAGGCCGTCGCCCCGGACGCGAGCGTCTACGAGCCGAGCGAGCTTTCCGCGCACTGAATCCCTTCCTCTCCTGCCTGACAAGACGTCCAGGCGGGTACGGGGTTCCCGGGTAGGGTCGATTTCATGCTTGATCCGACGTGGACCGGTGAACCGGAAACGGAAGAGATCCGCGGCCTGCTCCTCGCCGTGCGCGAGGAGGACGGTCGTCCCGAGGGCACCGGTTTCGCCGGTGGCCAGCACCTTCTGGGGCACTCGGACGGCGAGTTGGTCGCGTACGCGCACCTGGACACCGAAGGCGACTCGCACGGCAATCAGGTCGCCGAGCTGTTCGTCCACCCCGCGCACCGCCGCGCCGGTCATGGCAGAGCCCTCATCCGGGCGCTCGTCGAACGAGCCGGCGGGAAGCCGCTGCGCGTCTGGGCGCACGGCGATCACCCCGGCGCCGTCCACCTCGCCGGGACCGAGGGCTTCGAGCGCGCCCGCGAACTGCTGATCCTGCACGCGGACGTCGAAACGGCCGACTGGCCGGAACCCGCGACCCGCGAAGGTGTCACGCTGCGCGCGTTCGTCCCCGGTCAGGACGAGGAAGCGATGGTCCGCGTCAACGCACGCGCCTTCGACTGGCACCCCGAGCAAGGCGCGCTGACCGCCGACGAGGTCCGCGCGACGGAGAAGGAAGCCTGGTTCGACCCCGAAGGCTTCTTCCTCGCGGAGGAGAACGGCGAGGTCGTCGGCTTCCACTGGACGAAGGTCCACGAGGCGGTCCCCGGCCGGTTCGGCGGCGAGCCCGTGGGCGAGGTCTACGTCGTCGGCATCGATCCGGACGCGCAGGGCGGCGGCCTCGGGAAGGCCCTCACCCTCGCCGGGCTGCGGTATCTCCGCGACCGCGGACTGGGGCAGGTGATCTTGTACGTCGAGGGCGACAACGCCCCCGCGCTCGCGGTGTATTCGAAGCTCGGCTTCACCCGATACGAGGTCGACGTCCAATACGCTCGGTAACCGCGTTCACACTTGCGGCACTTGACCGGTCACGGAGAGCAGACGCGCAGGTCACGGCAGGGACACGGACCCCGATCGGACTAGTCACGCTGCTCACATCAGACGCCTTGTTCACTTGTCGTTCACCCTTTGACGGCCACCTGTCCACTGTCGGTGCTTAGTGTCCGGATCCGGCAGGAACGTTCCCGTTCCACCGATCCGGCGAAAGTCTCCCAGTGGAGGAAATGCAGTGAAGATCATGCGGCCCGCGGGCGCGATCGGCATCGTGGCTAGCGCCGCCCTCGTGCTCGGCGCCTGTGGATCCGACCCGGCGGCGACGAAGACCGAGGGCTCGGGCGCCGCGTCCGCGCCCAGCGGGACGGCCGGTGTCGAATGCGGCGGCAAGAACCCGCTTTCGGCCGAGGGCTCGTCCGCGCAGAAGACCGCGATCGACATCTTCGTGCAGCAGTACGCCGCCAAGTGCGCCGGTCAGAAGGTGAACTACAACCCCAGCGGCTCCGGCGCGGGCATCAAGCAGTTCAACGCGAACCAGGTCGACTT
Source organism: Amycolatopsis sp. lyj-84 (assembly GCF_046549075.1). NCBI lineage: Bacteria > Bacillati > Actinomycetota > Actinomycetes > Pseudonocardiales > Pseudonocardiaceae > Amycolatopsis > Amycolatopsis sp. lyj-84. The sequence continues at coordinate 527,931 of NZ_JAJPWO010000002.1, read as the reverse complement.
CGCCGGTTCGGACTCGCCCCTCAAGGACGGCGAGGAGGCCGAGAAGGCCAAGGCCCGTTGCGCCTCGGACGCGTGGAACCTCCCGCTCGTCATCGGCCCGGTCGCCGTCGCGTACAAGGTCTCCGGCGTCGACAAGCTGACCCTGACCCCCGAGGTCACCGCCAAGATCTTCAACGGCGGCATCACCAAGTGGAACGACGCGGCCATCAAGGCGGTCAAGGGCAACGAGTCCGTCAACCTGCCGGACAAGCCGATCCAGGTCATCTCGCGCACCGACGAGTCGGGCACCACCGACAACTTCCAGAAGTACCTGAAGGCGGCCTCGAAGGGCGCCTGGACCCAGGGCGACGGCAAGAAGTTCAACGGTGGCGTCGGTAACGGTGCCGAGAAGTCCAACGGTGTGGCCAGCGCGGTCAAGGCCACCGACGGCGCCATCACCTACGTCGAGTCCGCGTTCGCGAAGGACGGCATCAACGCCGCCCTGATCGACAGCGGCTCCGGCGGTGTCGAGCTCACCGCGGCGAACGTCGCCAAGGCCCTCGACGCGGCGAAGTTCAAGAAGGAAGGCTCCAACGACCTCTCGCTGGACCTGAACGCGATCTACTCCAGCAACGTCGCGGGTTCCTACCCGGTCATCCTCGCCACCTACGAGATCGTCTGCTCCAAGTACGCCGACGCCGAGGTCGCCAAGGCCGTCAAGGCCTTCCTGAACGTCGCCGCCACCGACGGTCAGAAGCCGCTGTCGGACAAGGGCTACGTGCCGATCCCGCAGAGCCTGCAGGACAAGGTCCTGACCGCCGTCAAGGCCATCGCCTGACCCTGTTGCACACTGGCGATTGATCAGTAAAGACAGGCTGGACAGAAGTAGTCGATGAGCGATTCGTCTTCGCCCAGAACGCCCACCGGCGACCCCGGTGGGCGTTCTGGCGTCCGCGAGACCTTCACGGAGGACCCGATTTCGGAGCAACCTGCCGCGTCACCGCCCGAGAAGTCCTCGGTGCAACTCGCGAGCCCCAATTCCAGGACGGTGCGGCCCGGTGACCGCATCTTCCAGTTCCTGACCACCGGAGCCGGCGTCTTCGTCGTCTCGCTGATCGGCCTGATCGGACTGTTCCTGCTGGTGCAGGCCATCCCGGCGCTCCAGGCCGACAACGCCAACTTCCTGACCAGCCAGACCTGGCAGACCGAACCGAACGACATGAAGTTCGGCATCATGGGCCTGCTGCTGGTCACGGTCTACAGCGCGTTGCTGGCGCTGGTCATCGCGATGCCGATCTCGCTCGGGATCGCTCTCTTCCTCACGCAGTACGCGCCGAAGCGGCTCGCGAAGCCGTTCGCCTACGTGATCGACCTGCTCGCCGCCGTCCCGTCGATCATCTACGGCCTCTGGGGCCTGATGGTCTTCGCGCCGACGATCGAGCCCTTCTCCCAGTGGGTCAACGACACCTTCTCGTGGATCCCGATCTTCGCGGCGGGCAACGTCTCGCCGGACATGCGCGGCACGATCTTCACCGCGGGCATCGTGCTCGCCGTGATGATCCTGCCGATCATCACCTCGCTGTCGCGTGAGGTGTTCGAGCGGACCCCGACCCCGCACATCGAAGGCGCGCTGGCGCTGGGCGCCACCCGCTGGGAGGTCATCCGCACCACGGTGCTGCCGTTCGGCAAGGCCGGCTACATCGGTGCTTCGATGCTCGGTCTCGGCCGCGCGCTCGGCGAGACGATCGCACTCGCGATCATCCTGACCGGCGCGGTGGGCCGCGAGTTCACCTGGAGCCTCTTCGACGGCGGCGCCACGTTCGCCTCGAAGATCGCGGCGGACTACGCGGAGCTCAACAACGAGATCTCGGCGGGCGCGTACATCGCGGCGGGCCTGGTGCTGTTCCTGCTGACGTTCATCGTCAACTTCGCCGCGCGGTCCATCATCGCCAAGAAGGGGGACTGAGCATGTCCACCACGCTCGAGAAGACCCCCGCGTCCACCCCCGCCTTCCAACAGGTCAGCCTGGCGCGGAAGACCAAGAACGGCATCGCGACGGTCCTGATCTGGCTGTCGTTCCTGATCGCCGTCGTGCCGCTGGTGTGGCTGCTCGCCACGGTGGTCATCAACGGCGTCAAGCGGATCCCCTACAGCAACTGGTGGACCGAGGACTTCGGCTCGGTGCTGTCGGACGAGGTCGGCGGCGGCGTGCTGCACGCCGTCATCGGTTCGGTGCTGCAGGGCCTGGTCTGCGCGGTCATCGCGGTCCCGATCGGCATGCTGGTCTCGATCTACCTGGTCGAGTACGGCCGCGGCAAGCTCGCGAAGATCACGACGTTCATGGTGGACATCCTCTCCGGTGTCCCCTCGATCGTCGCGGCGCTGTTCATCTACGCGCTGTGGATCACCACGTTCGGCCTCCCGCGCAGCGGTTTCGCCGTGTCGCTGGCGCTGGTGCTGCTGATGATCCCGGTGGTCGTGCGCTCCTCGGAGGAGATGCTGCGGATCGTCCCGGACGACCTGCGCGAGGCCTCCTACGCGCTCGGCGTGCCGAAGTGGAAGACGATCATGAAGATCGTCCTGCCGACCGCGCTGTCCGGCATCATCGGCGGCATCATGATGGCGCTCGCCAGGGTCATGGGCGAGACCGCGCCGCTGCTGGTCCTCGTGGGCTACTCCGCCTACGTGAACTGGGACATCTTCGGTGGCGAGCAGGCCGCTTTGCCGCTTCTGATGAACAACGAACGGGTCAGCAACCCGTTCGACGAAGGTACCGTCGCGTTCGACCGGATCTGGGGCGCCGCGCTCACCCTGGTGCTGATCATCGCGATCGTGAACCTCCTCGCCATGCTCTTTGCCCGTCTTGTCGCCCCGAAGAAGAAGTGAGCTGTTTGAGATGGCCAAACGAATCGACGTCAAAGACGTGGACATCTACTACGGCAAATTCCACGCCGTGGACGGCGTCACCCTCTCGGTGCCGCCGCGGAACGTCACCGCGTTCATCGGCCCGTCGGGCTGCGGCAAGTCGACGGTGCTGCGCACGCTGAACCGCATGCACGAGGTCATCCCCGGCGCCCGCGTCGAGGGTGAGGTGCTGCTCGACGGCGAGGACATCTACGGCAACGGTGTCGACCCGGTGCAGGTCCGCCGCACCATCGGCATGGTCTTCCAGCGGCCCAACCCGTTCCCGACGATGTCCATCCGCGACAACGTCGTGGCGGGCCTCCGCCTGGGCGGTACCAAGGGCAAGAAGCAGCTCGACGAGGTCGCCGAGCGCGCGCTGCGCGGCGCGAACCTGTGGAACGAGGTCAAGGACCGGCTGAACAAGCCGGGCGGCGGTCTCTCCGGCGGTCAGCAGCAGCGGCTCTGCATCGCGCGGGCGATCGCCGTGCGGCCGGACGTGCTGCTGATGGACGAACCGTGCTCCGCGCTCGACCCGATCTCGACCCTCGCCATCGAGGACCTGATCGGTGAGCTCAAGAAGGAGTACACGATCGTCATCGTGACGCACAACATGCAGCAGGCGGCGCGGGTCTCGGACCAGACCGCGTTCTTCAACCTGGCGGGCGTCGGCCAGCCGGGTCGCCTGGTGGAGCTGAACGACACCGAGAAGATCTTCTCGAACCCGGACGAGAAGGCGACCGAGGACTACATCTCGGGCAGGTTCGGCTGAGTCTTCGGCAAAGTACGTGAAGGCCCCCTTCATTGCGTTAGACGCAATGAAGGGGGCCTTCACGTACTTGGGGAGATAGGGGGTGCCGTCGGTAGCGCGGGGTCAGGTGGGCGTCGGTACAGGTGGTCGTGAGTGGCGATTCGGGTTCTAACCCGAATCGCCACTCACGACCAACTTGACCATGGCGGTGGGGCCCGTCGCCGGTGTGACTGGCGGGCTCCCTGGGCAACCGGACCGTCCCGTTCGCGAACCCCGCGCCCGCAGTCGACCTCCGGCGACGCCTGGCGTATAACGGCCTACACGGGTCCGCATGGTGAGACTCGGTGCCATATCGTGGACGAGCGACATACAGTCCGGGACATGTCGCCGAGAACCCTCTTGCGGGCCGTCATGGCCGTTTCCGCCGTCGCGCTCCTCGCCGCGTGCAACGCCTCGGCCAAGGATCCGGCCGCCCAGAACGCGGCCGGGCCCGCGCTGGTCCTGATCACGCCGAGCCCGGTCGGGGTCAACGACTTCCTCAAGCTCGCGGTCCAGGGCATCGAGGACTCGGCCAAGAAGCACAACGGGACGCAGAAAGTGTTCCAGAGCACCGATCCGGCGTCGATCCAGCAGAATCTCGCGGCCGCGGTGCGCGAGAAGCCCGCCGTGATCGTCGCCGTCGGCTTCAACTTCGCCGACGCGATCGCGGCCGAGGCCGAGCGCAACCCGGAGCAGAAGTTCCTGTTCGTCGACTCCTGCACCACCAAGCCTTTCCCGAACGTCACCTGCGCGGTGTTCCGTGAGCACGAGGGCTCCTACCTCGCCGGTGCCGAAGCCGGGTTACTGAGCAAGTCCGGCAAGGTCGGCGCGGTCGTCGTGCTCGACGCGCCCCAGTTCCACCGGTACTCGATCCCGTTCGGGAAGGGCGCGGAGAAGGCCAAGCCCGGCACCACGCTGGCCCCGTTGTTCATCGGCGGCGCGAACCCGTTCAACGATCCCGCCCGGGCGAAGGCGCTGGCCACCACGCTCGCCGGTCAGGGGGTCGACCACGTCATGGGCGCGGCCTCCGCGGCGGGCAACCTCGGGGTCTTCGAGGCGGCCAAGCAGGGCGGTTTCTTCGCGTTCGGCGTCGACGCCAACCAGTGCCCGGCCAGTCCCGGACAGGTCGTGGACAACGTCATCAAGCGCACCAACGTCGTCATCGGCGACGGGGTCGAGGCGATCCTCGGCGGCAAGGCGGGCGAGGTGAAGTCCTACGGCCTCAAGGAGAAGGGCATCTCCCTGACCGGCCTCGAGCCGGATGCCTCGACGTCTCAGTGCGTCGTCGCGAGCCGCCCCGACGTGCTGTCGAAGGTCGGCGAGCTGCGGGACCAGATCATCTCGGGCGCGATCGTCGTCGATGACCCCGCCAAGTCCTGACGCCGTCTCACTCCGGGGGATCGTCAAGCGGTTCCCCGGAGTGCTCGCGAACGACCACGTGGACCTCGACGTCGGCGCGGGCGAGATCCACGCGCTGATGGGCGAGAACGGCGCGGGCAAGTCGACGCTCATGTCCGTGCTCTACGGTCTCCACCGGCCCGACGAAGGCACGATCTCCTTGCACGGCGAGGAAGTCTCCTTCGGCTCGCCCGCGCAGGCCATCGACGCCGGTGTCGGCATGGTGCAGCAGGGGTTCGCGTTGTTCGGCGAACTCACCGTCACCGAGAACGTCGTGTTCGGCAGCGAACCCACCCGTCGCGGCCTGCTCGACCGCAAGGCGGCGACGGCCCGCGTCACCGAACTGATCGACCGGCACGAACTGCGTCTCCGGCCCGGTGACCGCGTCCGCGACCTGCCCGTCGGGCTCCGGCAGCGCGTCGAGATCCTCAAACTCCTCTACCGCGAGGCCGACGTCCTGATCCTCGACGAACCCACCGCGGTGCTGACCCCGCCCGAAACCGAGCGGCTGTTCGGCGTCCTGCGCGCGCTCGCCGGGGAAGGCCGCACGATCCTGTTGGTGTCGCACAAACTCCAGGAGGTCCTCGCCGTCAGTGACCACGTCACGGTGCTGCGGGACGGCCGCGTCAGCGCTCGCGGGCGCACGGCGGACCAGACCGCCGCCGGGCTCGCCGCGGCGATGACCGGACGCGAGGTCGACCTCGACCGGATCCATCCGGCCGGGAAGCCCGGTGACGCCGTTCTCGAAGCCCGTTCCCTGACCGTTCCCGGTACGGAAGGAAAGCCGTTGCTCGACAACGTGTCCCTGACCGTGCGTGCCGGCGAGATCGTCGGCGTCGCCGGGGTCGCGGGCAATGGCCAGGCCGAACTGTCCGGCGCGATCACCGGCTTCCTGAAGACCGGCGGCGAGATCGTCCTCAAAGGACAGAGTCTCGACGGCCTGTCGGTCCGTGCGCGGAGGGACGCCGGGCTCGCCCACGTGCCGGAGGACCGCGCCGAGGTCGGCTCGGCGCCCACGGCGAGCCTCCGGGAGAACCTGGCTGTCGGCTTCCATCGCAAATTCCCCTTGGTACGCAGGGGATTCCTGCGCCGCAAGGCGATCGACGACCACGCGTCGGCGATCACCGAGGCTTACGACGTCCGCGGCGCCGGTCCCGCCGCCGCGATGGGCACGCTGTCCGGCGGCAACCAGCAGAAGGCGATCTTCGGCCGCGAACTCACCCACGACGCGCCGTTCCTGCTGGTCGAGCAGCCCACCCGCGGGGTCGACGTCGGCGCGATCGAGAACATCCACGCCCGGCTCGTCGCCCATCGCGACGCCGGGCACGCCGTCCTGCTGATCTCCGCCGAGCTCAGCGAGATTCTCGCGCTGTCCGACCGCGTGCTGGTGCTGTTCGAAGGCCGGATCGCCGCGGAGTTCACCAAGGACGAAGCCGATCAGCACACGGTCGGCCTGGCGATGGCCGGAGGTGCCGGATGACCCGCGTCCGCCTCATCGCCGTGCCGGTCGTCGCGGCACTCGTACTCGGCGCGATCCTGTTGCTGGCCACCGGAACCGACCCGCTGGCCGCCTACGGCGCGATCGTCTCGGGTGCTTTCGGTCCCGACGGCATCGGCGACACCCTCGCCTACGCCGTCCCCGTCGCGGGGATGGCGACCGCGCTCGCGATCCCGCTGCGCGCGGGCATGGTCAACCTCGGCGGTGAGGGACAACTGGTGCTCGGCGCGATCAGCGCGCTCGCCGTCGGCCTGTACGTACCCGGCCCGGGGCCGGTCAAGGTCGTCTTGGCCCTGCTCGCGGGTGTTCTCGCCGGAGCCGCGTACGCCGCGCTGGCCGCGGTCTGCGAGAACCGCCTGGGTGTCCCGTTGCTGATCAGCACGCTGCTGCTGAGCTATCCGGCGATGTCGCTGGCCGGCTATCTGGTGCGGTTCCCGGTGAAGGACGCGGGCTCCAGCCTGCCGCAGAGCCCGCAACTGCCCGAAGGCACGCGACTGCCCGAGTTCGACGGCGTGACGACCGGGATCTTCCTGGTGGTGGCGGTGATCGCGGTCTACGCGGTGATCGACGCCCGGACGCCCGCCGGTTTCGAAACCAAGGTGACCGGCTGGGCACCGCGGTTCGCCGAGTACGCCGGGATCGACCGGCCGAAGCTCACGGTGCGGCTGCTGGCCGCGTCGGGAGGGACCGCCGGGCTGGTCGGCGCGATCGCCGTCCTCGGCTTCCCGTACCGGTTCATCGACGGCGCGCTGATCACACCGCAGTACACCTGGATCGGCCTGCTCGCGGCGCTGCTCGCCGGGGCGAGCCCGCTCGGGACGCTGCTCGCGGCCGTCTTCTTCGCGGCGCTGACCAGCGGCGGGTTCGCCATGGAACGCGCCACCCAGGTCCCGCGCGAGCTGACCGCGGTCCTGCAGGCGGTGCTGATCATCTTCCTCGCGGCCACCTCCGGGGTCTTCAAGCGGAAGGCGGGGCGGGCATGATCGACGCGAGCCTGTTCTCCTCGGCGCTCACCGCGCTGACGCCCATCCTGTTCGCCGCGCTCGCGGGCGCGCTGTGCCAGCGGGCGGGCGTCTTCAACATCTCCCTCGAAGGCTCGCTCCTGGTCGGCTGCTTCGGCGCCGTCGCGGGGAGCTGGTACACCGGGAGCGCGTGGGTCGGCGTCGTCGTGGCGGTGATCGCGGCGACGGCGTACTCGCTGATCCTCGCGATCGGGTCGATCACCTTCGACGGCGACCCGATCGTGCTCGGCGTCGCGAGCAATCTGCTCGCGGTCGGGCTGACCAGCTTCCTCATCCGCACGGTGTTCGGCACTGAGGGCTCGTTCAGCGATCCCATGTTGCGGGGACTCGGCCAGTTCGGCCCGATTCCCGGGCAGTCGTTGCTGGTCTACCTGTCCTGGCTGGCCGTGCCCGCGCTCGCGGTGCTGCTGTACCGGCATCCGTGGGGCCTGCGGCTGCGCGGGGTCGGCGAACGTCCGGAGGCCGCGTCCAGCCTCGGCGTCAACGTGACCAAGTACCGCTACGGAGTGATCCTCGCCGGGGGCGCGCTGTGCGGTCTCGGCGGCGCGCAACTGGCGCTGGGCTCGGTGACGTTGTTCGCCGAGAACATGACCGCCGGACGCGGCTGGATCGCCGTCGTCGCGGTCATGCTCGGTCGCGCGCATCCGCTCGGCGTCCTCCTCGCGGCGCTGCTGTTCGGCCTCGCGGAAGCGTTCGGTTTCCGGCTCCAGGGCATCGGCCTTCCGCAGCAGGCCACCGACGCCGCCCCGTATGTCGTCACGCTGGTGGCTTTGTTCCTGTCCAATATCAAGCGGAAGAAGGGACAGCCCGCGTGAGCGACGTCCTGCCCATCACCAAGATCCCCCGGCACGGACTGCCGCCACGCGCCGTCGTCGTCGGCGACCCGGACCGCGCGACCGCGGTGGCCGAAACGCTGGAAGACGCCGTCCTCGTCGGCCAGAACCGCGAGTACCGCAGCTACACCGGCACCTGGAAGGGCGTCCCGGTCGTCGTGTCCTCGCACGGCGTCGGCGGGCCCGGGGCGCTGTGCCAGTTCGGCGAGCTGGCCGAAGCCGGCGTCCGCACCTTCATCCGGCTCGGCACCGCCGGTTCGCTGGCCGACGGGATCACCGACGGCGACCTCGTCATCGCCGAGGCGGCGGTCCGCGACGACGGTGTCACCCAGCAGCTGATCCATCCGGAGTACCCGGCCTTCGCCACCCCGGAGGCCGTCGTGGCGCTGAGCCGCGCGGCCCCGGAGGCGCGTCGCGGCGTGGTGTGGACGCGGGCCGCGTTCAGCCCGCTGGTGCTCACCCTCCCGATGGCCGATTACCTCGCCGCGCGGGTCGTCGCCATTGAGATGGAACTCTCCACGCTGCTGGTCTTCGCGGCATTGCGCGGCCTGCGGGCCGGTGGTGTGCTCGTGATCGACGGCGACGCGCGGCCCGAGCACCCCGACCCGTCGGCCTACGACCCGCATCGCGACGTCGTGGCCGAAGGGGTGGCGAGGGCGACCCGCGTGGCCCTCGACGCCGTGGTCGAGTTGGAAGGGGCGGAATGACCGAAGTGTGGCGAAAAGCGGCTCACGAGCTGGCGAGCACCCTGGCGGCGGACGCCGCCGAGCGCGACCTCGCCGGACGGCTCCCGGTCCAGGAGGTCGCCCTGCTGCGTGAGTCCGGGCTCCTGCCCCTGCTCGACACCGCCGGCTGGGCGGCCGCGAACCAGGCCACCCGGATCGTGTCCGCCGCGGACGCGTCGGTCGGGCATCTGCTCGGCTACCACTACCTGCAGCTGTGGCGCACCGGCCTGTTCGGGCCGCGCGCCGCGAGCGAACCGGGCTGGTTCTGGGCGGGCGTGAGCAACCCGCTCGACTCCGTCCTGTTGCTGACCCCGGTGGACGGCGGGTTCACCGTCGAGGGCACGAAGACCTTCGCCACCGGCGCGGCCGTCGCCGATCGCCTGGTGGTCAGCGCGACGAGGACCGACAACGGCGACAAGCTCACGTTCGTCGTCGACGCGCGGGCCGACGGGATCACCTTCCCCGGTGACTGGGACAACATCGGCCAGCGGCTCACCGCGAGCGGCGCGGTGCGGTTCGAGGCCGTCCGGATCGCCGAGGACGACGTCCTCGGTGCCCAGCCTGAGGACCAGTCGGATCCGAAGGTGCCCCGCATCTCCCTGGCGGCGATCGGGTTCCAGCTCATGCTGGCGCAGGTCTACGTCGGCCTCGCGTCCGGCGCGCTCGACGCGGCCGCGGTCTACACACGCGAGACCGCACGCGCCTGGACACTGTCCGATGTAGACAAAGCGACGCAGGATCCGTACACCCTGGCCGGGTACGGCGAGTTGGTCGCGACGGCGCGGGCGGCCGGATTCGCCGTCGACGCGGCGGTTTCCGCCCTTGGCGAGGCCGACGAACGCGGCTTCGACCTGACCCCGGCCGAGCGCGCGGAAGCGGCGATCGCCATCTCGTCGGCGAAGATCGTGGCCAGCCGGGCGGCCGTCGAGACGACGAGCAAGGTCTTCGAGTTCACCGGCGCGCGGGCGACGGCGACCAAGTACGGCTTCGACCGCTTCTGGCGCAACGCCCGCACGCTGACCTTGCACGATCCGGTGACCTACAAGGCGCGCGAGGTCGGCGACCACTTCCTCAACGGCATCCCGCCGTGTCTTTCGGGGTACAGCTGATGACGCTGCCGATCCTCGCCGAAAGCGTCCGCCTCGACGACGACGGCGTGCACATCCTCGACCGCCGCGTCTTCCCGTTCGCGCGCGAATGGGTGCTGTGCCGGACTTCGGAAGAGGTCGCGGTGGCCATCGAGGACATGGTCACCCAGTCGTCCGGACCGTACTTCGCCGCACTGGGAGCGATGGTGCTCGGCGCGCGCGAGGCGGCGGGGCACGTTGACGCCCGCGCATACCTGGAGCGCGTGGGGGAGCGGATCATCGCGACCCGCAAGACGAACAACCACCTCCGCAAGGCCGTCGCCGCCGTACTGTCCGAAGTGGACAAGTCGACCGGGGACCTGGTCGAGGCCGCCACCGCCGGGGCACGATCGGGCGACGAGTTGTACCGGTCGCGCAGCCGCGCGCTGGGCGAGCACACGGCGGAGCTGGTCCCGGACGGGGCGACCGTCCTCACGCACTGCTGGGCGGATCTCTACCTGATCGAGCTGGTGCTGGCCGCGCGACGGCGGGGCAAGGAATTCTCCTTCCTCTGCACGGAGACCCGGCCGTACCTGCAGGGCGCGCGGCTGACCGCCGAGACGCTCGTCGAAATGGGCGCCGACACCCGGCTGATCACCGACGGGATGGGTGCGGCCGTGCTGTCCTCGGGTGAGGTCGGCGCGCTGGTGACCGCCGCCGACCGGGTCACCATGGACGGTCACGTCGTCAACAAGATCGGCACCCTGGGGCTCGCGGTGGCGGCCGAAGCGTTCGGCGTGCCGTTCCACGCGATGGTCCAGGCGCCGGACCAGGCCGCGCCGACCGGTGCCGACGTGCCGATCGAATACCGCGACGGCGACGAGGTGCTGAGCGCGCTCGGGCACCGTGTCGCCGGCGAACGCGTCCGAGGGCACTATCCGGCCTTCGACGTGACACCACCGCGTTTCGTGACCACGGTGGTGACCGACCGCGGGGCCTTCGCACCAGGACGGCTCCGCGAGTACTACGCAGAAGGGGAAGCGAACCAGTGACCGCAACGCTGACCGCCCGGTGGGTGGTCCTCGACATCGAGGGCACGCTGACGGCCACCAGCTACGTGCACGTGACCCTCTACGACTACGCGCGCCCGCGGCTGGGCCCGTGGATCGACCAGCATCCGGACGACCCCGAGGTCGCCGGCGCCGTGGCGCGGATCAAGGAACTCGGCGGGCTCCCGGCGGACGCGTCCACAGTGGACGTCGTGGCGGTGCTGCACGGCTGGATGGCCGCGGACCAGAAGATCGCGCCCCTGAAGACGTTGCAGGGCCTCATTTGGCAGCGTGGGTACGCCGACGGCGATCTGACGACGGAGTTCTTCGGCGATGTCGCCCCGGCCCTGCGGTCGTGGCACGAGTCCGGGCTGCGGCTCGCGGTGTTCTCGTCCGGCTCGGTCGCCGGGCAGGTCGCGTCGTTCTCGCGGACCACCGACGGCGACGTCACCGGCCTGTTCGAGAAGCATTTCGACACCGTGAACGCCGGGCCGAAGCGCGAGGCGCCGTCGTATCGCGCGATCGCCTCCGCGCTGGGTGCCGAGCCGGGCGAGATCGTGTTCTTCTCCGACGTCCCGGCCGAGCTCGACGGGGCCGCCGCCGACGGCTGGCAGACCGTCGGGCTGGCACGTGCCGGTGAGCCGTTCGGTGACGCGGATTTCGGGGCACACCGGACGATCCGGACTTTCGACGAGGTGAAGGTCGTTCCTCGATGAGCCTCCTCGAACTCGCAGGCCGTGCGCTGGCCGAGGAGTCCGCCCGGTTCGCCGGGCTGGGCTGGATGCGGGGCACGTCCGGGAACCTGTCGGTGGTGCTGGGCCGCGATCCGCTGCGCGTCGCCGTCACCGTCAGCGGCCGGGACAAAGGCGAGTTGACCAGCGACGACGTCGTGGTGGTCGGCGAGGACGGGCTGGCCGTGGCCGAGCAGCCGCATCCGGACAAGGTGCCCTCGGCCGAAGCGGGCCTGCACGCCCGGATCGCGGCGGTGTCGGGCGCGGGTGCGGTGATCCACGTGCACGCGCTCGCGCCGGTCGTGGCCGCCGAGCACTGGCCGGACGGCGTCGAACTCCGCGACCTGGAGATGCTCAAGGGCTTCGGCCGCGCCGCGCACGACGACCTGGTGACGATCCCGGTGATCGCCAACGGCCAGGACATGCGCGTCCTCGGCGACGCGTTCGAGGCGGGGTTCCGGGCGGACACACCGGCGGTGATCGTCGCGCGGCACGGGATCTACGTCTGGGGTGACGACCTGCGCCACGCGCGTCATCGCCTGGAATGTTTGGAGTGGTTGCTCCGGTTCCGGGTAGAGACGAGACTCGTCAGTGAGGAAAGGGGAGCGCGATGACGCTGCTGACCGTGTGGCCGGACGACCGGCCCGACGAGATCGCGCTCAGGACCGAGGACCCGGCCGTGATCACCGCGGAACTGGGACGGCTCGGTGTCCGGTTCGACCGGTGGGAACTCGTCGCGGACCTGCCGCGCGAAGTGACGCCGGAGCAGGTGCTGGCCGCTTACGAGGAGCCGATCGGCAAGGTCTCGGCGGCGGAGGGCTACACCTTCGTCGACGCCGTCCGCATGACCCCGTCCGACGAGCCCGGCTGGGCGGCCGAGGCCGCCGAAGCCCGGAAGAAGTTCCTCGCCGAGCACACCCACGACGATGACGAAGACCGCTTCTTCGCCCGGGGGTCCGGCGTGTTCTACCTGCATGTCGGCGGGCGGGTGTACGCGGTGCTGTGCGAGGCGGGGGACCTGCTGAGCGTGCCCGCGAACACCACGCACTGGTTCGACATGGGGACGCGGCCCGACTACGTGTCGATCCGGTTCTTCCACGACGACGGCGGGTGGGTCGGCGACTTCACCGGCGCCACCCTGGCGGGGGACTTCCCGGACTTCGACACCTTGACCGCCGGGCGTCACTGACCTCCGCCGCAAGTAGAGGACCACTCGCGTGACATGAAAGGCCCGTTACTTGCAAAATTCGCAAGTAACGGGCCTTTCCTAGCGCGCTGCCGGGGTCTGTCAGGCGGGGGTCCAGAGGGCAGGCACGTTCGGCGGTTCCCAGCCGGGCAGGGACCGGTGGCCCTGACGGCAGACGTACGCCGCGCCGTTGTGGGTCACCCGGGCACCGGTGGCGTAGTCGGTGTTCGGTTTCCAGGCGTTCGACGGCGCCGTGGTGGTCGTCGTCGGGGTGGTGGTGGTCGTCCGGGTCGTCGTCGGACTGGTCGTGGTGGTGGGTGTCGTGGTCGTCGTTCCGGTGGTCGTGGTGGGTGTGGTGGTGGTCGTCGGCGGTGCGCCGCCGCCACGTGGGTAGTCCGTCGTGAGCGCGTAGGTCGTCCCGCCGAAGGTGAACGTGAAGTTCGACGGCGACGCGATCGGCATGTAGTAGTTCAGCTGGATTTCGATCGTGGCGCCCGGCGCGATGGACTGCCAGCTCGGCACGGTCACCGCGACGTGCTGGAAGTCTCCCTTCATCCCACCGGCGTTGGGTCCGCTATGGCCCTTGCTCGTGACCGTCAGGCCGTAGCCGGACTGGTCGGACATGCTGCCGGGTGCGCTCGTGCCGTAGTCGAACTCGACCTTCGTCCCACCGGGGATGGTGGTGGTCGAATTGTTCTTGATGCGCATCTTCGGGGTGATCGGGTAGTTCGCGTCGCCCAGTGCGAACCCGGTCAGGTTCACGTTCACGTCGAGCACCGAAGACGGCGCGGGACGCGACGACTTGGTGTTGCCGTACGGGGCGGCGCCGCGCAGGCCGTCGTTGATCTTCGTGATCAGCGTGTCGCCCATGAAGTACTGGCCCTTGGCCTCGTCGAAGGCGTAGTCGCCGGCCAGCTCCCAGATCATGATGCCGCCGATGCCCTTGTCGGCCACGTACTTGGCCTTCGTGGCGAGCGAGGCTTCGTCCTCAGTGGACAGGAACACCTTCTTGTCGTTGTTCCACAGCCACGGCGTCACCATCGTGTTGTCGTAGTACCGCTCGTACTTCCCGGAGACCCGGTCCGTCGGGTCGGTCTTGGGAGTGAGCCCGTACGCCTCCAGATAGTCCGGGGTGATCTCGTTCTCGAGGTTCTTGGCGTGCCACATGGGGTTCGCGCCCGCGGGCACCTCGCCGCCCGCCAGACCGAGGTCGTGCCAGAGGTTGTCGATGCCGATCGCGCCGTTACCGCAGGGCACGGTCGAGCCGACCTGGGATCCGGTGCCCGGTGGACACTGTTTCTGGTCCGGCAGTGGAGCGGTGCCCCACAGTCCGTTCGTCCCGCCGGACACACCTTGCCAGCCGCGGGTGTAGAAACCGACACCGATGTTGATCCGGCCCGCTTGCATCGCGCCTCGGAAATAGTGATAGGCCCAGTCGGTGTTGAGATACCCCTGACCGTCGTACTGCGGGGTGGTGTACACCTGCCAGTGCGCGAGTTCCGCGTCCTTGCCGTTGTCGTAGAGCGCCGCGTTCGGCCCGGCGAAGTGGTTCCACGCGCCGTGCAGGTCGTAGCTCATCATGTTGGCGTAGTCGAGATACCGCGTGACGCCGTAGACCTCCTGGCCGCGCAGCAGCCAGCCGGACGCGGGCACGGCCGCGGTCAGCAGATAGTGCTTGCCGTCGGCGGCACCGGCCCGGTCGATCTTCTCGCGCAGCGTGCGCATCAGGTTCTCGTAGCCCGTCCACAGGGTGCCGCGGTTGGACTGCGCGATCCAGTAGTCGTCCGGGTTTCCGGCGTAGCTGGCCGACGTCGCGTACTCGTAGTCGATGTCGGCGCCGTTGAATCCGTAGTCGCGCAGGAACTTCACGACCGAATCCGCGAAGACGTCAATGCTCGCCTGGTTTTGCGTCATCTTGTAGAACCCGCCCGACGCGTTGCGCGTGCCGTCCGGGTTGAGGAAACCGCCGGTCTCGGCCCAGCCGCCGATCGAGATCAGCGACTTCACGTTCGGGTTCTGCTTCTTGTACTTGGTCAGCAGATTGAAATGTCCCTTGTAGGGCAACGACGGATCCATCTCGGCGCCCGGGATGTCCGGCCACTCCATGCCGATGGCCTCGTTGTTCGCGCCCGGGTTGCCGACCGAAACCTTGTTCTGCGCGTCGACGTGGGCGAACGCGTAGTTGAGGTGGGTGACCTTCGACCACGGGATGTTGTTGACCAGATAGGAAGGCGAACCGTTCTTGCCGGTGCGCCAGCTGGTGAAGTAGCCGATCACGCGGCGGGAGTGCTCGTCTCCCAGCTTTTCCCGGCCGTTGGTGTCGTAGACGGAGCAATAGGGGGTGTCGACGCCGGGTGTCCGGTACAGCCCGTCGGGGCGGCAGTCCTCATTGCCTGCCGCGCTCGACGTGGACGGGGTGACGACGACGATCATGAGCCCGGCCAGCGCGATGAGCGACGCCAGTAGCGGGAGTAGTTTCCTGGTTCTCCTTGGCACGCCGAAACCTCCGACAGTGGAAGATGGCCCTCGGTCCCAGCAGCTTGGGCCGCTGACCAGGCGCGCGTCAATAGGTGTAGACCAATTTCCATCCTGTGCCGTACGCCGGGGCGTACCTGAGGTTCGTCAGGTCCGGTCTTCGTCGAAGACCGAGGGCCGTTCGGGTGGCGGCGTGTAAGCGAGGCCTGTCAACAAGGTTCGGGGATGGCCATACTCCCGGCCACATCTGGTGAGTGCTATGACCCCATGCCCTTCGACGCGGGTGTGCGGGCCGATCTTGCCGGGGTGTACCGAGAGTGCTTCGGCGATCGTGTCGGCGTCGCAGTGGTCCGGAATCCCGAGTTCCGCCTTGAGCCGCCGGTGGCGCCGGACCCATTCCCGTTGCCAGTCCAGGGGATTTTCGGTGTGCTCGATGTCGTCGGCCCAGCCTTCGGGCAGCGGAGTGTCTTCGTGGGGGAGCAGGTAGCCGTTCTCGGCCGCGAGTTCGCCGACCGATTCCTCGGGGACGGCGACGTCGTAGAACCGGACCAGCTCGCCTTTTTCGGCGATACACCAAGACGTCATCGAGTCGCCATGGCTGCGGAAGTACAGATGTGCCGCACTGAACCGGCGGCTCAACTCGACGCAGCGCGCACTTTCCACTCCGCGGTAGACTTTTTCGTTCGCGAGCATGGCTTGATATTGCTCGCGAGGCTCGATGCTCCAGGAGCTTTCTTCGGTGATGTCCGCGGGGTGCTGGTCGTCCGACGGGCGGCCGAAGACGAGCGTCCACCCGTCGAGCGCGGGACTGACGTAGACCCGGGCGCATCGTTGATGCCCGGAGTCGTAGTGCTGGTTCCAGATCTCGGTGCCCAGCGACATGGTCACCGGTTCCGCGTCGGAGAGGCCGAACGCGTCGAGCACCGCCGCCTGGTCCGTGGTCGGGATGGCGAACCAGTACTCGCAACTCCGCATCGCGACCGGGACTTCGACGGCGAGTTTGCTCCGGATCAGGCGGCGGACGAGCCCGAGGTCGTACTCGCCGAGCGCCTCCGGGCCGCCCACGGCGAAGAGCAGGGCGCGAGCCGCGTTGCGCAGTGCCGGGCTTCCGGTTCGCCGGATTTCGCGCAGTTCGGGAAAATCGTCCGGCCCGGCATCTCGCAGCTCCCAGGTGCTGACGTGGTCCCCGGCGATGAGGGACTCGGCCACGGCTCTCATGTCCATGCCGCGGAGGTTAGCGACTGAGCACGACAGAAAACTCGTTTCCGTCGGGATCGGTCAGGCCCACCCGGCCGCTTTCCCCGGTGCCGAGGCAGGTCGCGCCGAGCGACACGAGCCGATCGATTTCCGCCTGTGTGCCAAGGAGGTCGAACCGAACCCGGTTCTTTCCGGTCTTGGCGTCGAACGGCGGGCCGCCCCAGGTGATCTTCGGACCGCCGTGCGGCGAACGGATCGCGGTCTCCTGATCCCGGTCCCAGACCAGCGGCCAGTCGAGCGCCTTGCTCCAGAAATAGCCGACTTCCTGCGAACCGTCGCAGGCGAGCGCGCCGACGAAACCACATTCGGCGAGGAAGGTGTTCCCGGGCTCGATGACGCAGAACTCGTTGCCCTCGGGGTCGGCGAGCACGACGTGTTCTTCCTCGGGGCCCTGGCCGATGTCGATATGGCGGCCGCCGAGTTCGAGCGCCTTCGCCACGATCCGCCGCTGGTCTTCCAGGGATTCGCTCGTCAGGTCGAAATGCGCGTGGTTCTTGCGGGACTTCGTTTCCGCGGTCGCGGCGAAACGGATCCGGAATCCGGTGTCGTCGTCCGGGATCAGCGTGTCGCCGTCGGTTTCCCGGCCGAGAAGTCCGGCCCAGAAACGCGTGAGACCGCGCGGGTCGTTCGCGTCGAAACAAAGCGTGTGCAAGGTGGCGATCATAGCTGACGTTAAAAGCGGCGGAGTCCGGCGCGCAACCGAATAAGTACGTGAAGGCCTCCTTCCCTACGCTGAAAGCAGGGAAGGAGGCCTTCACGTCACCGTCAGCAGGAGACGCCGGACCGCCCGTTCTCCACGTGCGCCGTCAGCGTCCGCAGGAACGACGGATCCCCGTCCGCGGTCACCTTCACGTCGTACCAGCCACCCGAAACCGGCCAGTCCACAGTGACCGAACGCCCGGCGCCGACCCGCACCACCCGCGTGAACCGCGAAGACGACAGTCGCAGCGTCAGCGCCGACGAGCCCGAGTTGGACAGTTTGAACTCGACACCCGAACGCCAGGTCAGGAACCGCGTCCGCACGTCGACGCCCGCGGCTGCCCCGGTACGGTTCCCGCGCAGTTCCCACCACGACCGGTTCGGACCCTGGACGACCACGCGGTAGTCGTCACCGGCCAGCTTCACGTTTTCCGAAGCCTCGCCGCGGACGTCGCGATGCGCGGGCTCGGGGAATTCGCCCTTGTACGGGTACAGCGCGAAATGCGCCGAAGACGAGCCGCTGTTCGCCAGCGACAGCGCGAGGGAACCGGACTTCACGACGCCGGACACCGAGACCTGGTACGGCAGCGGGCGCGACGGCCGGTTGCCGGGCTCGGCCACGGGCAGGCTCTGCTCCGCCGGAGCGGACGGCCGCCACCGGCTGATCGGCGCGGGCACCGCGCCCGGCCGTGTCACGCGAGGCTGACGTCCGCCGCGCGAGAAGTCGAAGGCGCCGGTGAGGTCGCCCGCCACGGTCCGCCGCCACTTGCTGATGTTCGGCTCGCCGATGCCGGTCCAGCGCTCCAGGAACCGCAGGACCGACGTGTGGTCGTACACCGTCGAGTCGACGTTGCCGCCGATCGACCACGGCGAGACGACCGTCATCGGCACGCGCGGGCCGAAACCGAGCGGCTGGCCGTTGAAGTGGTCCGCGTCGTTGGCGGCGTTGCCGGGCGGCATCGGCGGCGGGACGTGGTCGAAGTAGCCGTCGTTCTCGTCGAAGTTGATCAGCAGCACCGTTTTCGACCACGTGTCGCGGTCGGACGCGAGCGCGTCCAGCACCCGGTAGATGAGGTTCGCGCTGCCGACCGGGGTGGACGCGCCGGGGTGCTCCGAGTCCACCGCCGACGGCACCAGCCACGACACCGCGGGCAGGCGGCGCGCCTGGATGTCCGCCTTCAGCCGGGTCACCAGCGTCTCCGGCTCGCTGCGGTACATGGCCTTCTTGAACAGGTTCCGCTCGGCGGGCGTCAGCGTGGCGACACCGGCGTCGAACTGCTTCAGCAGCTTCGCGCGCTCCTCGGGTGTCTTCTTGAGCAGCGCGTCGTAGAACTCCTCGGTGGTGCGGAACTTCTCCTCGACCGAGGCGAGGATCTTCGTGCCGACCTTCTTGAACGGCACGAAGTACTCGACCGCGTTGTCGGTGAAGTTGTCCCACTCCTGGTAGATCTGCCACGGCACCCCGGCGGCCTCGAGACGCTCCGGGTAGGTCGTCCAGTCGTAGCCCTTGTGGTCGTAGGAGTACGCCGCGTTCGTGACCGCGCGATTCGTCGTGCTGCCCGGTTCGAAGCCCGTGGTCCCGGTCCAGAGGAAGTTCCGGTTCGGGTTGGTCGAGCCGAAGATCGAGCAGTGGTAGGCGTCGCAGATGGTGAACGTGTCGGCGAGTTCGTACTGCAGCGCGATGTCGCGGCGCTCGTAGTACGTCATGGTGGCGGGGGTCTTCGCCGCGATCCAGCCGTTGTTCCAGCCGCGCGCCCACGCCTTGCCGCTGCCGTTCCAGCTGTGGTCGAGGTCGCCGAGGTACTGGATGTCGTCCGGTTTCCGGCCGGCGAGCTCGGCCGCCTTGCGCAGGGAGAACGGCAGCACCGTGCCGCCCGCGGGATTCGGCTGCTCGAACACCGACTTCCCCGACGGCAGTTCCAGCGGGTGGGTGTCGGAGAAGCCCCGGACGCCGCGCAGGCTGCCGTAGTAGTGGTCGAACGACCGGTTCTCCTGCATCAGCACGATCACGTGCTCGATGGCGCCGAGTCCGCCGCGGCGCATGGGTTCGGCCATGGCGGCGTGCACGGACGGCGGGAGGAGCGTGGTGGCGGCCGCGGCGCCGGTGGCGCCCAGCAACGTACGGCGTGACAGTTCAGGCATGCGCGCGACCTTTGCCGAGCAAGGTGAACGGCACAAGAACCGAACAGGTCGGGTGTGCGGCGAACAGCGTTCGCCACGCTCTCCGTCCCGCTTCACTGCGCTGAGTGACCGTCCGGCGGGGTGACACCGCTGAACGGGCGGCGGGGCGGTAACCTCACGGGCACCAAGACCGCAGACCCTTGAGGAGGGCCCGTGTCGGCAGGGCAGATCGCCGCGCTGATCGCCGCAGGAGCATTCGTCGTACTCGTCGTGCTGCTGGCGATCGTGCTGTTCAAGCTCGGCCGGACCCTGGACGAGGCCACGATCGCGATCCGCAAGGCGCACGAGAACACCGACCCGTTGCTGATCGGCGCGAACGAGACGATCACGCACGTGAACACGCAGCTCGAGCGGGTCGACGGGATCACGGCCAACGCGCAGGCCGTGTCCGGCAACGTGTCCGCGCTGACGTCGGTGTTCACCGCGACCCTCGGCGGGCCGCTGGTGAAGACGGCCGCGCTGTCCTACGGCCTCAGCAAGGCCATCAAGGCCCGCCGGAAGAAGGCGGAAGCGAAGGCCGCGCGCCCGGCGAAGCGGGGCCGCAAGTGAAGCGCCTGTTCTGGCTCGGCGTCGGCGTGGTCGCCGGCGTCGCCCTGTCACGCAAAGCGACGGAAACCGCTCGCCAGGCCACGCCCGCGGGGTTAGCCTCGAACCTGGGCGACGCCGTGCGGGAACTCGCGGGCGCCGTCGGTTCGTTCGGCGCGGAGGTCCGCGCCGGGATGAGCGAACGCGAACAGGAGCTGCACGACATGGTGTCCGAACGATCCGGCTTGAGCACGGCCTCCGAAGGCCCTGCGGGCAGGCACGCGGCGTCGCCGCGGCGCCCGGCCCGGCGAGCTCGCCGGGCGGAGGGCTGATCGGGTCGCGTCCGCGACCAGAAGAGCCCGAGCCCTCCGCCGTTCCCGCCTGCCCGCATTCCTCCAGCGCCTTCGCGCGAGCCCGTATACAAGGACGATCCCGTGGAAACACACGAAATCACCCAGCGCTTCCTGAGCCATTTCGAGAACAAGGGACATACGCGCGTGCCGAGCGCGCCCCTGATCCTCGACGACCCGAACCTGCTGTTCGTCAACGCCGGCATGGTCCAGTTCAAGCCGTACTTCCTCGGTGAGGCCCCGCCGCCGTACCCGCGCGCGACCAGTGTCCAGAAATGCGTCCGCACCCCGGACATCGACGAGGTCGGCAAGACCACCCGGCACAACACGTTCTTCCAGATGGCCGGGAACTTCTCCTTCGGCGACTACTTCAAGGAAGGCGCCATCGAGGCGGCCTGGGAGCTGATCACCAAGTCCCAGGACGAGGGCGGCTACGGCCTCGACCCGAACCGCATCTGGGCGACCGTCTACGAGGACGACTCCGAGGCGGCGGGCCTGTGGAAGAAGCTCACCGGCCTGCCCGGCGAGCGCATCCAGTCCCGTGACGGCAAGGACAACTACTGGGACATGGGCGTACCCGGTCCCGGTGGCCCGTGCTCGGAGATCTACTACGACCGCGGCCCGGACTACGGCCGCGAGGGCGGCCCGGTCGCCGACGAGGACCGCTACATCGAGATCTGGAACCTCGTCTTCATGCAGGACGTGCGGGGCGAGAAGAGCCCGAAGCACGGCCACAAGCCGATCGGTGAGCTGCCGAAGAAGAACATCGACACCGGCATGGGCGTCGAGCGCGTGGCGACGATCCTGCAGGGCGTCGAGAACGTCTACGAAACCGACCTCGTCCGCCCGGTGATCGGCCGCGCCGAGGAGTTCTCCGGCCGCCGCTACGGTTCCGACCACACCGACGACGTCCGCTTCCGCGTCATCGCCGACCACGCCCGCACCGGGGTGCTGCTCATCGGCGACGGCGTCACCCCCGGCAACGACGGCCGCGGCTACGTGCTGCGCCGCCTGCTGCGCCGCATCGTCCGGTCCGCGCGCCTGCTCGGCGTGCACGAGCCGGTGCTGCCCGCCTTCGCCGCGGTCGTCCGCGACACGATGGGCCCGACCTACCCCGAGCTGCTGTCCGGTTTCGACCGCATCGAGGACGTCGTGCGCGTCGAGGAAGAGGCCTTCCTCTCGACGCTGACCAGCGGTTCGCGCATCTTCGACATGGCGGCCGAGGAGACCAAGCGCGAAGGTGGCTCACTGCTGGCCGGCGACAAGGCGTTCCAGCTGCACGACACCTACGGCTTCCCGATCGACCTGACCCTGGAGATGGCGTCCGAGCAGGGCCTGACCGTCGACGAAGAGGGCTTCCGCACGCTCATGAACGAGCAGCGGCAGCGGGCGAAGGCCGACGCGGCTTCGCGCAAGACCGGCCACGGTGACCTGTCCGAGTACCGCAAGGTGCTGGAGCAGCACGGCGAGACCGAGTTCCTCGGCTACCGCGATCTGCAGGCCGAAGCGAAGGTCGTCGCGCTGCTGGAAGACGGCGTCCCGGTGCGCAGCGTCGGCGCTGGCAAGAAGGCGGAGCTGGTCCTGGACCGCACGCCGTTCTACGCCGAGAGCGGTGGCCAGGTCGCCGACACCGGTGTCCTGCTCGGCGACGGTGTCGAGCTCAAGGTCCACGACGTGCAGAAGATCGTGCCGGGCCTGTTCGTGCACCGCGTCGAGGTCGTCGACGGCGAGGTCGGCATCGGCAGCGCGCTGACCGGTTCGGTCGACCAGCACCGCCGCCTGTCGATCGAGCGGTCCCACTCCGCGACGCACCTGGTCCACGCGGCCGTGCGCGGCGCGTACGGCAAGCGCGCGGCGCAGGCCGGTTCGCTCAACTCGCCCGGCCGGATGCGGTTCGACTTCACCACCTCCGGCGGGGTGTCGGCCGACGTGCTGACCGAGGTCGAGGAAGAGGTCAACGACTACCTCCAGACCAACGTCGAGGTGAACACCTTCGTCACCACGAAGGACAAGGCCCTCGAACTGGGCGCGGTCGCGCTGTTCGGCGAGAAGTACGGCAACGACGTCCGCGTCGTCGACATGGGCGAGTACTCCCGCGAGCTCTGCGGTGGCACCCACGTCGACCGCATCGGCCAGCTCGGCCTGGTGAAGCTGGTGGGCGACTCGTCCATCGGTTCCGGCGTGCACCGCGTCGAGGCGCTGGTCGGCACGGACGCGCTCAAGTACGTCCGCAAGGAGCAACTGCTCGTCTCGCAGCTCGCGAGCACCTTCAAGGTGCCGTCGGAGCAGCTGCCGTCGCGCATCGACGACGTGCTCACCCGGCTCAAGAACGCCGAGAAGGAGATTGAGCAGCTGCGTACCCAGCAGGTGCTCGGTTCGGCGGGCTCGCTCGCGGACAAGGCCGAGGACATCGACGGGGTCGCGGTCGTCGCGGAGAAGCTCGGCGACGGCGTCGACTCGAACGGTCTGCGCGCGCTGGCCCAGGACATCCGCGGCAGGCTCGGCAACCGCCCCGGCATCGTCGCGCTGTTCGCGCCGCAGGGCGAGAAGATCGCCTTCGTCGTCGCGACCACCAAGGCGGCCCAGGAGAAGGGCATCGCCGCGGGCAAGCTCGTCCCGTCGTTCGCCGAGGCGATCGGCGGCCGTGGCGGCGGCAAGCCGGACATGGCACAGGGCGGTGGCACCAACCCGGCCGGTGCCGAGCAGGCCATCGCCTCACTGCGCGCGGCGGTCGCCCAAGTTGGCTGACGACGCCTCTCAGCGGCGCCCGGATCGGCCTGGGGAGTCCGATCCGGGGCGCGGCAGGCGGCTTGGCGTGGATGTCGGATCCGTCCGGGTCGGGATCGCACTGAGCGATCCCGACCCCATCCTCGCCAGTCCGCTCGTTACCCTCACTCGCGACGCGGTGGCCGACAAGGACGTCGACCAGCTCGTCGAACTCGTCACGGAACACGACGTGGTCGAAGTCGTCGTCGGCTTGCCGAGGACGCTCAAGGACCGTCACGGCCCGGCGGCCGAAGCGGCGCTGGACTACGCCGACAAGGTCGCCGCGAGGATCGCTCCGGTACCGGTGCGGCTGGCCGACGAGCGGTTGACCACGGTGACGGCATCCAGGATGCTGTCGCAGCGTGGGGTGAAGGGACGTAAGCAGCGTGCCGTCGTCGATCAGGCGGCCGCGGTCGAGATCCTGCAGGCTTGGATCGACGCGGTAGCGGCACATCGCGCACGGAAGGGCGACAAATGACCGAGCCCCACGGCCGGCCCGAACGCCGTCAGGGCGGTAGACGACGGTTGCGGGAGGAACCCGAGGAGGCCCCCCGGCCCCCGGCCCCGCCGCGTCGGCGGCCCGAACCTCAGCCACCCGCGGAGCCCGTCGCTCGTCGCCGGCACGTCCGGCAGGAGCCCGAAGAGCTTCCCCCGCCGGCGCCGCGCCGTCGCCGGGCCGCTCCCGAGGAGCCGCCGCCTCCTCCGCCCCGCGTGCAGCGTCCGGCCCCGCCGAGGCGGGCTCCGGAACCCGCGGCCCCGCCGCCTCCCGCACCGCCCAGGCGGTCCCCCCAGCCGGGTGACCGGAGTCTTGGCATGCCCGCCTACGCCCAGGACGAGCCACCCCGTCCCGGCCGCCGCAGGCGCCGTGAGGACGACGGTCCGCTCCCGGACGAGCGGCCGACCGACATCATCCCCGCGATCCAGGAAGCGCCGATGGCGCGGCGTCCCGGCGCGGCTCCTCCGCCGTCCCAGGGCAGCGAAGAGGAATACGACGAGATCTTCGGCGAGGACACGTACGACGAGTACGAGGACTACGACGAGTACGACGAATACGAAGACGCGCAGGACTTCGAGGACGAAGACCGCGCCGAGCCCGAACGCATCGCGGCCGAGCGCCCGGAACGCAAGGGACCGCCGCCCAAGAAGCGCAAGAAGAAGCGTGCCCTGGGCTGGGTCGCGGCGCTGGCCGTGCTCGTGCTGCTCGCCGGTGGCGCCTACTACGGCTTCAACGAGATCTTCGGCTACGAGGACTACGAAGGCGTCGGCGAGAGCGATGTCCTCGTCCAGGTGGAGAAGGGCGACTCGACGTCGGCGATCGGCAACCGGCTGCAGGCGGCCGGGGTGGTCGCCAGCGGCAAGGCGTTCGTGAAGGCGGGCGAGGACAACACCGCCGTCTCGCGGCTCCAGCAGGGCTACTACGTCATGAAGACGAAGATGTCCGGCGCCAGCGCGGTCGAGAAGATGACCGCCGCCGCGTCGAAGGTGGGCCAGGTCGAAATCCGGCCGTACACCCAGTTCCACGACATCACCCAGCCCGACGGCAAGGTGACGCCCGGCGTGTACACGTTGCTGTCCAAGGCCTCTTGCGCGGAACTGAACGGCGAGAGCACCTGTATCCCGGTCGAGGAACTGAAGAAGACGATCGAGAACGCGGATCTGGCGAAGCTGGGCGTGCCGTCCTGGGCGGTCGAGTCCGCCACCAAGGCCGAGCACAAGGACCGGCGGCTCGAAGGACTGATCGCCCCGGGCATCTTCAACGTCAAACCCGGCTGGACGGCGGAGGAACTGCTCACCGATGTCGTGAAGACCTCGGCGGGGCGCATCCTCAACGCGGGGCTGAGCGACCAGTCGAAGGGCGAGGGCAAGACGCCGTACGAGACGCTCGTCATCGCGTCGATCATCGAACGCGAGGCGGTGAAGGCCGACTTCGAGAAGATCTCGCGGGTCATCTACAACCGTGTCGACGAGAAGATGCGGCTCGAGATGGACTCGACGGTCAACTACGTCCTCGACCGGCCGACGCTGCTCACCAAACCCGAAGATCGAGAGAAGGCGGGCGCCTACAACACCTACAAATTCGTCGGCCTGCCCCCGACACCGATCGCGGTCCCGAGCGCGGAGGCGATCCAGGCCGCGCTGAAGCCGGTGGCGGGGGAGTGGCTGTTCTTCGTCAAATGCGAGAAGAACGGGCTCTCCTGTTTCGCGGTGAACTTCGACGACCACCGGAAGAACCGAGATGACGCAGTGAGGCGAGGTGTCATCTGACCGCAAGGCGGCGATCCTCGGAAAACCGGTCGAGCACTCGCTTTCGCCCGTCCTGCACGGCGCCGCGTTCCGCGCGCTGGGCCTGGACGGCTGGACCTACGAACGCGTCGAGATGGACGGTCCAGGGTTGCCCGCGTTCGTCGGCGGTCTCGGTCCGGAATGGACCGGGCTCTCGGTGACCATGCCCGGGAAACGGGCCGCGCTGGAGTACGCCGACGAGGTCACGCCGCGCGCGGCCGCGGTCGGCGCGGCGAACACGCTGGTGCGCCGGGAAAGCGGCTGGCTGGCCGACTGCACCGACGTCGATGGCGTCACCGAGGCGCTGCGGATCGCGGGGGAGTACTCGCCCGGCGCCGACGACGCGGCCGTCGTCCTCGGGGCGGGTGGCACGGCCGCGGCGGCGGTCGTCGGGCTGGCCGCGCTCGGCGTGCGGACGGTCCGGCTGGTCGTGCGGGATCCCGCACGGGCGGCGGAAACGGTGGAGGCGGCTCAGCGGGCCGGTCTAGACGTCGAGGTCCTTCGCTGGGCCGACGCGGATTTCGGGAAGCTCGCGGTGGATTCGGCGGTGCTGGTGAACACCGTGCCCCCGGACGCCGTCCGGCCCCATCTGGCCGACCTGGCAGGCATCGGCTGCGTCCTCGACGTCATCTACCACCCCTGGCCGACCGCGCTCGCCGAAGCCGTCGCCGACCAGGGCGGACGGTTGGCCACCGGGCTGGACATGTTGCTGCACCAGGCTTTCGGGCAGTCCGAGTACTTCACCGGGCAGCCCGCTCCGCGCGCGGAAATGCGGGACGCTCTTCGGGAAGCGACCGGTGGGATCCTTTCTCTGCCGATCGGGTGACAAGATCGTCCGGATTCGATAATCTGGCCGACTGCCTTGCGAGAGGAACAAGGGGTCGTGCCTAAACCTGATCGAGACGACTACACCGAAGAAGACATCGACACCGCGTGGGTCGGCCAGGCTCCGGTGCTGAATTCCACCGTCACCCTGGCCGAATACGACCCGCGGTGGCCCGGACTGTTCGACCGGGAAGCCAAGCGCATCAGGGGGATCCTGGGGGATCGCGCGCTGGTCCTGGAGCACGTCGGCTCCACGTCGGTACCCGGGCTCTGCGCGAAACCGATCATCGACATCATGCTGATCGTCCCCGATTCGAACGACGAGGACGCGTACGTGCCGCAGTTGGAGGCCGAGGGCTACAAGCTCGTCATCCGCGAGCCCGAGTGGGAGAAGCACCGCAGCTTCAAGGGCCCGGACACGAACATCAACCTGCACGTCTATTCGCCGGACAACGGCCAGACCGAGCGCTACCGCCTCTTCCGCGACCGGTTGATCGCGCACGAAGACGAGCTGAAGCTCTACGAGGCCAAGAAACGCGAACTGGCCGGGCGCACCTGGAAGTACATCCAGCACTACGCCGACGCCAAGACCGAGGTGATCGACGAGATCATCGAACGGGCGCGAGCCAGCCAGTACGACGGTTTCGCCCGTCTCTACGCCGCGCACGCGGAGACCAGCAGCACCAACGCTCATTACGACCGGCCAGCCATCGTCGAGCTGGCCGGGGAAGTGGCGGGCAAGCGGGTGCTCGACGTCGGCTGCGCCGCGGGTCACCTCAGCGCGCTGCTCGCGGCGAAGGGCGCGGACGTCCTCGGCGTCGATGCCAGCGAGGGCATGGTCGCCGTCGCCAGGGACAAGTTCGGGGATGTCGCGAGGTTCGAGACGGCCGACGTTTCGCGGCCGCTGACGTTCGTCGAGGACGCCTCGATCGATGTCATCACGGCGTCACTGGTGCTGCATTACCTGAAGGAGTGGGCGCCGGCGCTCGCGGAGTTCCGGCGGATCCTGAAGCCCGGCGGACTGCTGGTGTTCTCCGTGCACCATCCCGGCGAGGACTGGCGCTGGTTCGAAAAGGACAACTACTTCCAGCTCGAACTGCTCGACGACGAATTCCCGCTGGGGGAGTACAAGCAGAAGGTCCAGTTCTACCGGCGGCCGCTGAGCTGGACGTTCGGCGCGGTGCGGGACGCCGGGTTCGCCGTCGACAGGCTGGTCGAGCCGATGCCGGAGGAATCGGTCGCCGAGTCCGATCCCCGGTGGTACGCGAACCTGCGGACGAAACCGCGGTTCCTGTACTTCCGGACTGTTCGGGAGTAGATCGGGAGCCTGGCTCTTTAGGGGAGTCCGGCGCCGTGATATCGATGCGGGTAACCGTCGAGCGTGGAAGATTCAGGACGTTCAATGTCCTGAATCTTCCCCGCTCGACTTTTGTCGGCGTGACCAAGTCCCGGTCCACTTCTCCGAAGGGCGGTGTGGAAATGGGACGTTGGATGTCGTTATTGCCGCAGCTCACCTTTGAGCATGCCGAGGGGCCCGTCGCCGGTGTGGCTGGCGGGCTCTCGGGTCAAGCGTGGGTGTTGCGCCGGGATCTTCGTAGCGGGTCCAAGTACTGGGGTGGGATGAACTCCGGTAGCCCGTCAGGTGCCATTCGGACTTCCCAATCGCCGTGGTGGATCAGGCGGTGGTGGAAGCCGCACAGTAGGACCAGGTTCCGGAGATCTGTCGGTCCACCGTCTGCCCAGTGATGAATGTGGTGGGCGTGACAGTTCTTCGGCTTGCGATGACACCCGGGGAACGCGCAGCCCCGGTCACGGATGTTCAAGGCTCGGCGTTGGCCTGGGGTGACGAACCGTCGCAGCCGTCCCACGTCCAGGGGCTCACCCGCGGCGTTGAGCACGACGGGGAGCATGAGGCAGTCGCAGGCCGCCATGCGTGCTTCGCGGGCGGTCATGGTTCCGACGAAGTCCACACACGCCGTACCCAGGCCCGACTTCAACTCGTCGAGACCGATCGTCACATGAATCAACGTCCGGTAGCCGCTCGTCCCCGGTTGATCCGGGCACGCAACCGCCAAGTCCACGAGGTCGACCCAGGCGTCACCCTGGCGCTCGGCCTTGGTCCGTAGATCGGCCTGGCCGAACTCGTCGATCGGACGGGGTGCGGCGTAAGCCTCGAGTGCCGCGGCGGTCCGGGCACCGGCCTCGTCATCCAGCAAGCCGTTCAGTTTCCAGTAGCCGTCTTTGCGGCGTTCCAGGGTGAGTTCGCGGCGGGGTTGGGCGGGTTCGGGGTCTTTCGGTTCCTTGCCGTCCGGGTCGAGCCAGCCCAGCAGCTGGTCTCCGAGATCCGACACCTGCTGGGGACCCGCTTTCCGGGCGAGATCGGCGAGGGTTGTCTCCGCGTGCTCCCGATCCTCCACCGACACCCCAGCCGGGATCTTCCGCAGGATCTCCACGATCTGCTTGATCCGCTCCTCGCCGATCGCCCCCTCCGCCGCAGCCACACTGGTGGCGGGCGCGAAAGCCGGGATCTCGGTGCCGTCCAGGGCACGCGTGGGGTTCAGATCGATAGCGCGATTCACATACGGCCGAGCTTCGCCCTGGCTCAGTCCGGCGATATCGGCGAACCACGCCAACGTTGTCCCATAACCGTATAAGTCTTTCGCGCCACGAGAATCAATCTCCGCCAGATACCGTCCCAACCCGGTGGAGGCGACCCGCATCACCTGCAAGAACTGTTGCACGCCATGGGCAAGCTCCA
The DNA here is from genome assembly GCF_046549075.1 of Amycolatopsis sp. lyj-84. Lineage (NCBI taxonomy): Bacteria > Bacillati > Actinomycetota > Actinomycetes > Pseudonocardiales > Pseudonocardiaceae > Amycolatopsis > Amycolatopsis sp. lyj-84. Next base: position 498,633 of record NZ_JAJPWO010000002.1, on the reverse strand, counting down.
GCTTGCCAGCGCGCCACAACTCCTGCGGCAACTCGGGAAGGGTCGTCTCGGACACACCTCGATAATACCGGAATAATTCGAACAAATGTTCGTAATTTTAAGCAACATTGAATCGGCGTGTTTGCCACTGACGAGTGATTTGACGCTGAAAGACAGTGAGCCCTTTTCAACATCCCGTCCTGATGACATTGTGAAGGAGCGTCACGGCCTTGACCAGGCTGGTGATCCGGGTGGTGCTGCACCGGAGCTTCTGCAGGAGACGCCAACCCTTCAGGGCTGCGTTGGCCTGCTCCTCTACGGCCCGGATTCGGGTGTGTGAGCCGGTTGGCTGCCTGCTGGCCTGTGGAGAGATTCGCCCACCGCCCCCCGCAGGGCAACAAGGTTGGGAATTGCTCACTGCCTGACGGGTGCTGTTCCGGGCGCGATACTGGTCTCATGACTTCAGCGAACCGCCCGGACGCAGTCCACTTGAGGACGTTCACCGAGGCCGACCTCGCCTTTCTCGACCGCCTCTGCACGGATCCCGATGCGCTCGGCGAGTTCGATTGGCCCGGATTCGGTGATCCGAGGGCACGCCGCAAGCGATGGGAGATCGACGGGTATATCTCCGCCGAGTCCGCGGCGGTTGCGATCGCGCGGGCCGACGACACGGCTATCGGCATCGTCAGCTGGAAGCCCCGCGGCTTCCCCTTGGGTGTCACCTACGAGATCGGCGTGGGGGTGCTACCCGAGCATCGTGGACAGGGGGTGGGCACGGTGGCGCAGAGGCTGCTCGTGGACTACCTGTTCGGCCGCACGACTGCGAACAGAATCGAAGCCCTCACCAATGGCGGTAACCTCGGCGAGCAGAAAGCCCTCGAACGCCTGGGGTTCCGCAGGGAAGGGGTCATGCACGGCAGGTCCTTCCAGCACGGCGAGTATGTCGATGTGCTCGTCTACGGTCTGCTCCGCTCAGAGCATCGTCCCGGATCCGGCAAGGCTTCCACGCCGGCTCCAAGTACATGAAGGCCCCCATCCTTGCGCCTAAGTACAGGAAGGGGTCCTTCACGTACTCGCAGGAAACGCAACTAGAGGACTAAACGCGCCTCAGGCGGCATCGTCCCGCTTCGAAAGGTCCCGGATCAGCGAGACGATCTCCCGGCTGACCGGCCGCAGCACCCGCAGCCGCGAAAGTCCCACCAGCCGCGCGATCAGCGGCACCGTCCGCTCCACCAGTACCCGGCTGCGTTTCTGCCCGGGCGACCGGTCGTGGACCCAGAACAGCACGACCCCCATCTGGTACAGCCACAGCAGATCGGGCAGGTCGTCGCGCAGGTCCGGGTCGAGTTTGGCGTCGGAGTCGGCGATGACGTCGCGCATCAGGCCGATGGAGGCGTCCCGAGCGGGCGTCGACTCCTCGCTGAACGGGCTCAGCGGCGAGTCCGGGTCGGCGGCGTTGACGAAGAACTGGGTGCCGAAGCGCTGGTACGGCTCGGCGACGTCGAGCCAGGTGAGCAGGACGGTCTTGAGCCGCGCGCTGAAGTCCCGCTCACCTTCGATCGCCTGGCGTGCCGTCGTCAGGTGCACCTTGGCGATCTCGTCGTAGAAACCCTGGATCAGCTGGTCTTTCGAGGCGAAGTAGTAGTAAGCGTTCCCGACCGACACTCCCGCTTCGGTCGCGATGGCCCGCATGGTCGTGCGGTCGTAGCCGTTCTCCGCGAACAGCCGCAACGCGGTCGCCACGATCAGCGACCTGGTTTCCTCACTCTTCGCCACCACTGCACGTTATCCGGTCAGGGCGCGGGATGCGGAGCGGGCGCCGGGTAGCCGGGGTAGGGCGGCGGCATCGGCATGGGCCGGGCGGCGCTGTTGTGCAGGTGCTTGCGCCGGATCCCGTTGAACACCAGCACGTTCCCGACGTGCATCACGCCGAGCACGAGCGCCACGGTACCGACCTTGACCGACAGCATCTCGAAGACGTCGCGCGCGTCGAGGACGATGTCGTCGCTGGTCAGGAACAGGGTCACGAAACCCAGGCTGACCAGGTAGAAGCCGACGACGAGCAGCTGGTTGACCGAATGTGCGAGCGCCAGTTTGTCCTGGAAGACGTCCTCCAGGAACGTCTTGCCGTGCTTGCTCAGCGTCCGGGCGACCAGCACGGTCAGCGGGACGGTGATGGCCAGGTAGAGCGCGTAGGCCACGACTACGGGTTGCATGGGGACCTCCTTTTGAACGTGTTCAAGAAGGACCGTAGCCCAGATTTTGAACACGTTCAAGAGGGAGCTGTTCACCTGAAGCTCACCCCTGCGGCCGCCGAAGATGCGTAAGGTCGCACCGACTCTGGGAGGTATGACCGTGAAACGCATCGCCGCCGTGCTCACCTCGGGCGCATTGCTGGCCGGGACGCTCCTGGCCGCCACCCCGGCCGAAGCCACCGCCGGGAAGAACGTCCGCTTCGCGACGTTCAACGCCTCGCTCAACCGCGGCGCGGCGGGGCAGCTCGTGACCGACTTGTCGCAGCCGGGCAACGCGCAGGCGAACGAGGTCGCCGAGGTGATCCAGCGCAACCGGCCGGACGTGCTGCTGATCAACGAGTTCGACTACGTGCCGGAAAACCGCGCCGCGAACCTGTTCCGCGAGAACTACCTCGAGCGCGGCCAGAACGGCGCCGCGCCGATCGACTACCCGTACGCCTTCACGGCGCCGTCGAACACCGGCGTCGCGACCGGTTTCGACCTCGACCGCAACGGCCAGGTCGGCGGCGGCAACGACGCGCACGGCTTCGGCCTCTTCGAGGGCCAGTACGGCATGCTCGTGCTGTCCAAGTACCCGATCGACACCCGGAGCGTGCGGACGTTCCAGAAGTTCCTCTGGAAGGACATGCCGGGCGCGCTGCTCCCGGACGACCCGGCCACCCCGGCGCCTGCCGACTGGTATTCGCCGCAGGCACTCGACGTGCTGCGCCTGTCGTCGAAGTCCCACTGGGACGTCCCGATCCGCGTCGGCCGCTCGACCGTGCACTTCCTGGCCGCGCACCCGACGCCGCCCACCTTCGACGGTCCCGAAGACCGCAACGGCACCCGCAACAACGACGAGATCCGCTTCTGGGCCGACTACGTGACCCCGGGCAAGGGCCGCTACATCCACGACGACCGCGGCCGTCGCGGCGGACTGGGCGCGCACGAGAAGTTCGTCATCGCCGGAGACCACAACTCCGACCCGCTCGACGGCGACAGCGTCCCCGGCGCGATCTCCCGGCTGCTGAACGCGCCTCGCGTCATCGAGACGCGTCCGGGCAGCGAAGGCGCGGTGCGCGCCGCGCGGGACCAGGCAGGCGCCAACATCGGCCAGAAGGGCGACCCGTTCTTCGACACCGGCGACTTCAACGACAACGCGCCGGGGAACCTGCGGATCGACTACGTCCTGCCGTCGAAGGGCCTGTTCCCCTGGCGCGCCGAGGTCTTCTGGCCGCTGCCCGATTCACCGCTGGCCCGGCTCAACGACGCCTCGGACCATCACCTGGTGCGGGTCGATGTGATCGTCGGTCGCTGGTAGCCGTCAGCCGGCGCTGAGCCGTGAGGTGCCCGGGCCGGTCAAGGTGGCCAGCCCGGCGCTCCGGCCGCTCACCGCCAGGAGCAGGTCGGCGAGCGGTCCCCGCACCTCTTCGGTGCCCGCGCCGCCGGTCCACTCGGTATCGGTGGCGATCAACCGCAGATCCTTGCAGCGTTTGCGGGCACCCCAGAACGGGCTGACGAGGAGATGCTCCAGCGCCGCGATCACCGGCTTCCCGGGCATGGGCCTGTCGATGCCCAGCGGGCGGGCGACGTCCTGACCGTGGATGAGGACGTCGGCGAGCGGGTCGATCGGCTTGGCGCCGGGGGAGCGGCGCGGCGAGGCCGCGTCGTCGCGGATCTGGGCGACGAGTTCGGCGGGGGAGAATCGCGCGGCGTAGCCGATGGCCTGGTCGACGTTCATCTTGTCCCAGTTGCCCTTGGCCTTGATGGCGCCGAAGAGGGTGTCCCGGAGCCGGTTCCTGGTGGACTGCGCCAGATGGGCGGCCATCGCGTGCACCGTCCACTCCGGACAAAGGGTCTTCACCGACCAGTCCCGTTCGTCCAGTCCTTCCAGCAACTCCGCGAAGCTCAGTCTTTCCGTCTCGGTCCAGGTCGAGATCTCGTCCATTTCCTGTTCCTCCCCTTCGCCGTCGACACGGCTTCCGGGCAGGACCCTAGCCGTGACCTAGCCTGGGATCCATGAAGATCGCGATTCTCGACGATTATCAGGAAGTGGCACTCGGCTTCGGGGACTGGGACTCCCTCGGCGCCGAGGTCAAGGTGTTCACCGAGCCGTTCGCGGATCCCGCGGAGGTGGTCGCCCGTCTCCGGGACTTCGACGTCGTGGTCGCGATGCGCGAACGCACCCGCTTCCCCGCCGAGGTCCTCGACCGGCTGCCCGCGCTCGAGCTGCTGGTGAGCACCGGCCACCGCAACGCCGCGATCGACGTGGCCGCCGCCCGGCGCAACGGCGTGGTCGTCTGCTCCACCGGCTACATCGCGGCACCGGCGGCCGAGCACACCTGGGCGCTGATCCTCGCCGCCGCGCGGAACGTGCCGGAAGAGTCCCGGAACATGCGTGAAGGCGGCTGGCAGACCACGGTCGGCACGATCCTGGCGGGCAAGACCCTCGGACTGCTCGGCCTCGGCAGGCTCGGCGCCGGCGCGGCCACGATCGGCCAGGCGTTCGGCATGGAGACCATCGCCTGGAGCCGGAACCTGACCCAGGAGAAGGCCGGACCCCACGGGGTGACGGCGGTGTCGAAGGACGAGCTGTTCGCCCGCGCCGACGTCCTGTCGGTCCACCTGGTGCTCAGTGACCGCAGCCGCGGGCTCGTCGGCGCCCCGGAACTTGCCGCGATGAAGCCGACGGCGATCCTGGTCAACACGTCGCGCGGCCCGATCGTGGACGAAGCCGCCCTGGTGGACGCCTTGCGCCGCAAGGAGATCGCGGTCGCCGCGCTGGATGTCTACGACGTCGAGCCGCTGCCCTCGGAGCATCCGCTGCGGACACTGGACAACGTCGTGCTCACCCCGCACATCGGCTACGTCACCCGGGAGACCTACGAGATCTTCTACCGCGACGCGGTCGAGGACATCGCGGCCTTCCAGGCGGGTTCGCCGATTCGCGTCATGGAGTGACGCCGCGCAGCTCCGAGAGGACGGCGTCGGTGAAGGGCGGCCAGACTTCGGCCGCCCACGGGCCGAAAGCCCGGTCGGTGAGTGCGACGCAGGCGGCACCGGCCTCGGGGTCGACCCAGAGGAACGTGCCGGACTGCCCGAAGTGGCCGAAGGTCCGCGGCGAGCTCGACGAACCGGTCCAATGCGGACTCTTGTGGTCGCGGATCTCGAAGCCGAGGCCCCAGTCGTTCGGCTTCTGGTGGCCGAAGCCGGGCAGGACACCGGAAAGTCCGGGGAAGACCACGGATGTCGCCTCGCGCACCGTTTCGGCGGCGATGAGCTTCGGGGCCTGCAGTTCGGCGGCGAACGCGACCAGGTCGTCCACAGTGGACTCCGCGCCGGAGGCAGGGGAGCCGGTCAGCTTGGTCGACTTCATGCCCAGCGGCTGGAAAAGCGCCTCCGCCTGGTAGTCGGCGAAGGGGATACCGGAGTGCTCGGTGAGCGCGTCGGCCAGTTGCTCGAACCCGGCGTTGGAGTACAGGCGACGGTTGCCCGGCTCGGCCATCTGCTTGTGCTCGTTGAAGGCCAGCCCGGAGGTGTGCGCGAGCAGGTGCCGGATCGTGGAGCCTTCGGGCCCGGCGGGAGTGTCGAGTTCGACGACGCCCTCTTCGATGGCGATCAGCGCGGCGTAGGCCGTCAGCGGCTTCGTCACCGACGCCAGCTTGTAGACCTTCGTCGTGTCGCCGTGCGTGCCCAGCACGTCACCGGCGGCGGTCACCACGGCCGTGGCGGCGTTGTCCACCGGCCACTGTTCGATTTCGCGCACGCTTTCCATGTCCCACACCCTACGAAGCCCGGGCCGGTCGGGGCGGCCCGGGCTTCGCAGGGATGGGGATCAGGCGTCGAGGTCGGTCGCCACCAGCTCGGCGATGGCGTCGACGGCCGCCTCGGCACCTTCACCCTCGGCACTGATGATGACCTCGTCGCCGTAACCGGCGGCGAGCGTCATCAGGTTCAGCACGCTGCCGGCCGCGACCGGGTCGCCGCCCGCCTTGGCGATGGACACCGCGACGGGCTGCGCCGCGGCCGCCTTGGCGACCGTCGCCGCGGGCCTGGCGTGCAGGCCCACCTTGCTGGCCACGGTGACGCGTTTCTCCGGCATGTTCTTTCCCTTTCGTGCCTTTGTTCCTTGGAGCTGAAACTACTTGACGGGCTTGGCCGAGGTGGCTTCGAGATCGGCCTCGATCGAGTCGTCCTCGCGGCCAGGGGTCCGCAGGTTCCACTTGGTGATCACGAAACGGAAGATCACGTAGTAGATGACCGCGTAGGCCAGGCCGATCGGGATGAGCAGCCAGACGTTGCTGCTCGCCGCCGGGTGGCTGAAGTTGAGCCCGAAGTCGATCGCACCGGCGGAGAAGCCGAAGCCGAGGTGGATGTCGAGCGCGTTCACCAGGGCGAGCGAGGTACCGGTCAGGACCGCGTGGATCAGGTACAGCGGCCACGCGACGTACATGAACGAGAACTCGATCGGCTCGGTGACACCGGTCAGGAACGAGGTCAGCGCACCGGCGATCATCACACCGCCGACGATCTTCTTCTGGCTGGGCTTCGCGGTCTGCCAGATCGCCAGGGCCGCGGCCGGAATGGCGAACATGAAGATCGGGAAGAACCCGGTCATGAAGGTGCCGCGGGTCGGGTCGCCCTTGAAGAACTGGGTCAGGTCGCCACCGTCGAAGATGAACCACACCGGCACGTTCAGCAGCTGGTGCAGACCGACCGGGATCAGGAGCCGGTTGAGGAAGCCGTAGATACCGCCACCGACCACGGGCGCGCCGGTGACCGCTTCACCGGCGGCCTGGATGCCGTCGTTGACCCAGTGGAAGACCAGGCCCAGCGGCACCGCGAGGACGAGCAACACCAGGGCGGTGATGATCGGCACGAACCGGCGGCCACCGAAGAAGGCCAGGTACGGCGGCAGCTTGATGCGGTAGAACTTCTGCCACAGCAGCGCGGTGACGAGGCCGACGATCACACCGGCCAGCACGCTGTAGGGCCATTTGATCGGGTTGAGCATCAGGCCGGCGGGCTTTGCGGGGTCCCAGCCGGGAAGCTCCTCGAACGGCGCGAAGACGCGAAGGACGCTGGTGAAGACGAAGAAACCGACCACGGCGGCGAGGCCCGTGGCGCCGTCGCTCTTCCGGGCGAACCCGACCGCGATACCCACCGCGAACAGGAGCGGCAGCCAGTTGAACAGCGAGTCCCCCGCGGCACCGATGGCCGCGGCGGCCTTGTCCCAGCCGAGGCCGTCCGCGCCGAGCAGGTCAGGCTGACCGAGCCTGGACAGGAGCGCTGCGGCGGGCAGGGCGGCGATGGGGAGCATGAGGCTGCGGCCGAAGCGCTGAAGGCCGGCAAGTCCCTTGCCCTTGCCTTTGCTCTTCGCCCCCTCGGCGGTGGTGGAGCTCATCGGGTACCTCCGTAGTGAGGATGGTGACCGGAATCCGGGGTGTTCCGGTCCAGCTGCATGGTGACCTGGTAGTGATCGCCCCGGTACCAGGAAGTCATGTCTTCGATCGGTTCCCCGTTGACGCTGGAGACCCGGCGGAAGACAAGAAGCGGACTGCCGGCGCGCATGCCGAGCAGGCGCGCCGTTTCGCGGTCCGCGGATTCCGCCCAGACCGTCTGCCACGCGTGGTCCGGGCGGAGGTCGTACGACTGGGCGAGTTGGACGTACAACGATCGAGTGAGATCGAGGTCGAGCAGACCGGGCATCCGCCCGGCGTGATACCAGCCGCGTTCGACCGCCAGCGGCACCCCGTCGGCACGGCGGAGCCGCACCAGCCGGTGCGCCGGGGTCCCGGCGGTCAGGCCGAGGGCGTGCGCCGAAGGGGCGGGCGGGACCTCGGTGGCGGTCTTGACGACCTCCGTGGTCGGGGTCATCCCGCGGCGGCGCATGTCCTCGGTGAAGGACATCAGGTAGAGCTGCAATTCCATCCGCCTCGCGGCGGTGAACGTGCCCTTGCCGCGCACTCGCGACAAGAGTCCTTCTTCGACCAGCTTGCCGATCGCGGACCGGACCGTGAGTCTTGACACCTGATAGGTCTCGGCCAGGTCACGTTCCGAGGGGATCGGTGAGCCGGGGGGTAGCTCACGCTCCACCGTGCGGCGCAGAATCTCCCGCAGCTGGGCGTGTTTGGGCGTCGGTCCGTTGATCACACGGTCGGACGGCGGCAGCTGCGCCGAAGCGCTCATGACGGTCACCGTCCTTTCGGTCCGTTCGGTTGGGTACCCGTACTCGCATCTGGTCCGGAAGATTGGTACGTTCCGGTCTAGACCAATGATCCGATGGGGCAGGATGCTCCGTCGCACGAGCGGGTGTCAACCACCGTTACGCGTTCGTGGCCAGGGATGGCGTGCGAGTCGGCGAACGGCGTAGTACAGCTGGTTCGCATGTGGGAAACCGACAGGGAACAGGGAGACCGCGATGGCGGATGACAGGCCGGAAAAGATCCTCGCGGCGCTCGGCGGCGCCGAGAATGTCATCGAGGTGGAAGGGTGCATCACCCGGCTGCGCTGTGAGCTCGAAGACATGAGCCTGCTCGACGAGGCGGCGCTGAAGGCCGCCGGCGCGATGGGCGTCGTGCGCATGGGTGCCGGTGTCCAGGTGATCGTGGGGCCGGAGGCCGACACGATCGCCAGCGACATCGAGGACTTGATGTGAGTCTCGAAATTCTGAGCCCGGTCAGCGGTAAGACGACCGCTATGACCGAAGTGCCCGATCCGGTCTTCGCGCAGGCGATGGTCGGCCCCGGCCTCGCGGTCCTGCCTTCGGGCGGGCGCCAGGACGCGGTCTCGCCGGTCGACGGGACGGTCGTGACCCTGCACCCGCACGCTTTCGTGGTGGCCACCGAAGACGGCCGCGGCGTGCTGGTCCACCTCGGGATCGACACGGTCAAGCAGAAGGGCGAGGGGTTCACCCTCCACGTCGTCAAGGGTGAGACCGTCCGCGCCGGGCAGCCGGTCGTCGAATGGGATCCCGAGGCGGTCGTGGCCGCGGGCTACTCGCCGATCGTGCCCGTGGTGGCGCTGGACGCGAAGGCCGAGGTCCTTTCAGGACTGCTCACCGGCGGCGATGTCGAGGCGGGCGACCCGATCTTCACCTGGGACAGCTGAAAAGTTCTACCCGAAAGGGTCCCTTTAGGACGAATCTCGTCCTGAAGGGACCCTTCTCGCGTTTTCGTCAGGCCGTGACGACCTGGCCGTTGGTGACCTTGACCGCGATCGAAGGCAGCGGCTGGTCCGCGGGCCCCTTTTTGACCGCGCCGGTCTTCGCGTCGAAGATCGAGTTGTGGCAAGGACACTTGAGTTCCGCGCCCTCCGGGACGACCGCGCAGCCCTGGTGCGTGCAGATCGCGCTGAACGCGGCCGCGGTGCCTTCGGCGGTCCTGGTGACGATCACGTCCTTGCCGTCGGCGGTCTTGGCGGCCTTCGCCTGGCCGACCTCGATGTCGGAGAGCGCGGTCAGGGTTTCGCCCGGTGCCGCGGCGGGCGGTGCCGCGGCCGAGCCGGCCGACGGCTTGTCGCTTCCGCAGGCCGTGAGGGCCACGGCACCGACGGCCGCGCCGGCGACGGCGGCCCCGGTGGTCAGGACGGTGCGGCGAGAGTGGAGTTCGGCAGTCATGCCCATACACACGTCCGGAGCGGCCGACCGGTTCAATTTCGCCGACCATCGGGTGCCGGATTGAACCGGGAGCCCCTTTTTTCCGTGTTCAAAGGCATAGGGGAACCGAACACGCGGAAAGAGATACGGACATGATCCGGTGGTTGTTGCGGGCGGTGGTGGCGGCGGGCCTGCTCGGCTCGGCGTGGGTGCATTACGTCGTATGGCAGGACTGGGCGTCCGAAACGGCGGTGGTCGGTCCGCTCTTCCTGGTGAACGTGGTGGCCGGCGTGGTCATCGCGGTCGCCGTCCTGGTCTGGCACCACTGGCTTCCCGTGCTCGCGGCGGTCGGCTTCGGCTTGGCGACGCTAGGTGCGTACGTGCTTTCGCTGACGACAGGGTTCTTCGGCGTCTCCGAGCGCTTCACCACCCAGGCCGAGCTCTGGGGCCTGATCACCGAGGTGGCTTGCGTGGTCTTCGCCCTCCCTCTGCTCTTCAACCGCGAAAGCACGGATCGGTGAAGGAATTCGCGGAGGACCGGCTGATGCGGGCTTTGCACGAGGAGCACGCCGCGGCGCTCTGGTCCTACGCACTGCACCTGACCAGCGGAGACCGGGTCCGCGCCGAGGACGTCGTCCAGGAGACGCTGCTGCGGGCCTGGCGCAACGCCAAGGTGCTCGACCAGTCCGAGGGGTCGGCGCGGGGCTGGCTGTTCACCGTCGCGAGACGGATCGCCATCGACGACTGGCGCGCCGCCGAGGCGCATCCGGAGGTGATGACCGGCGAACCACCCGAAACGTCGGTCACGGACGGCACGGAGCGGGCGGTCCAGGGCTGGCTGGTCGCCGAAGCCCTCGGTGAGCTCTCGCCGAGACATCGGGACGTGCTCGTTTTGTGCTATTTCCAGGGTTACTCCGTCGCCGACGCTGCGAAGCGGCTGGGTGTGGCCGAAGGGACGATCAAGTCGCGGACGCACTACGCCTTGCGGGCGTTGCGGCTGGTATTGGAGGAAAGAGGGGTGACTCAATGACCGACCCCTTCGCCACTTACGACGCGGCCTACGTGCTCGGGGCGTTGTCCCCGGAGGACCGGTTCGCGTACGAGAAACACCTTCGTGTGTGCGACCGGTGCGCCGCTTCGGTGCGCGATCTGGCCGGGATCCCCGGTCTCCTCGCGCAGGCCGGCGCCCCCGCGCTGCTGGAGGAGGAACCGGCGCCCTCGCCGGAACTGCTGCCGACCGTGCTCAAACGGGTCCGCCGGGGAAGGCGGATCCAACGGGCGATCACCACCGCGGCCACCGGGGTGGCGGTCGCGGCCAGCGTCGCGCTCGCGGTCGTCCTGACCGGGCCGATCGCGGCCGCCGGGAACCCGATGACCCTGCTCGGCGACTACCCGGTGACCGCCGAGGTCGCCATGTCCGCCACGGACACCGGCACGAAGGTCGACATGACCTGCAGCTACGGCGGCAACCGCACCGGGGACTACATCCTGGTCGCCGTCGACGCCGACGGCGGCACCAGCGAACTGGCGTCCTGGCGCGCGATGCCCAAGGACACCGCGCACATCGTGGTCGGCACCGCGATGCGCACCGGCGACATCAAGGCGCTGGAGATCCGCACGCCCTCGGGTCTCCCGCTGCTGCGGATGAACCCCTGAACCCGGTGTCATGACAGGCCTTCGGTGCCGGGAGCGGGAGGGATTGGGGCTGGAGCGGAAAAGTTCCGGACGGGGGCGGGAGCTGAAGGACGCTTTCCCCGCATGCGATGCGGCGAAAGCTCCCTTCACCGCGTGACATGCGGCGAAGGGCCCCTTCAGCCACCTGCGGTATTGAGGGTTGAGGCAGAGTGTCCGGTCGTCGTGACCGGACCGATCGCGCGGGACTGTGTGGATTCCTGGTCATCCAACGTCCCAAAATCCACACAGCCGGCGCCGCAGGTCCGGCGTCGCGCAGAGCCGATAACCCGCCGCGTCCTCCTGTTGCTGGAGCTGAAGGACGCTTTCCCCGCATGCGATGCGGCGAAAGCTCCCTTCACCGCGTGACATGCGGCGAAGGGCCCCTTCAGCCCCCGCCCGTCCTGCCGAAAGTGCTTGAAAGTCCCTGTCACGAAAAGAAATCCTTGCCTCACCGAGCGCGACGGGCGCACTCTTGATCTTGTGTTCCTGCCGATCGCCTTCACGGTGGCGGGCGCCGGATCGGCGCTCGCCACACGCTCCTGCCTGCGCCGGGCGGGAGCGCCGGTGACGGCGTGGGCGGCGGGCCTCACGGCCGCGCTGCTCCTCGCGGTCAGCCTGCGTCACCAAGCGGGAGCGTGGCCGTCGTGGTGGCTCGCGGTCCCTGCCGTGCTGACCGTCTTCGCGGTCCCGCTCGCGCTCGCCGATCTCAAGTACCGCCGCCTGCCCGACGTCCTGACCCTGCCCGCGTACCCGGCCCTCGCCGCCGCGCTCGCGGTCGCCGCCGCCGGGGGAGGGGCGGACATCGCCTGGCGGGCCGTCCTCGGCGCGCTGGTCTTCGGCGGGGCGCACGCGCTCGTCCACGCGCTTTCGCCGCGCTCGCTCGGCGCCGGTGACGTGAAGCTCGCCGGGAGCGTGGGCGCGGTACTCGCCGCGACGGGCTGGCCGTCGGTCGTGCTCGGCGCCGTCGCCGCGGCGCTGTTGAGCGTGGCACTCGCGGTGGGCGGGCCCCGGCATCCGACCGTGCCGCACGGGCCCGGTCTCCTGGTCGCGGCGTGGGCGCTCGCGCTCTTCGCCGGACCTGGTCCGGGATAGCCCGGCCTGTCCTGGGACGGAGAGGAGGTTGTGACAGGATCTATCAGGTGTTGCGCTGGATAACCGCAGGGGAATCGCACGGACCCGCCCTCGCCGCCATCCTGGAAGGGATGCCAGCCGGGGTCGAGGTCACCACCGCCGAAGTGGGCGAGCAGCTCGCGCGACGGAGGCTCGGCTTCGGCCGCAGCCCCCGGATGGGCTTCGAGACCGACCACATCGAGTTCACCGGTGGCGTCCGGCACGGGCTGACCCAAGGTGGCCCCGTAGCGGTCCAGATCGAGAACGCCGAGTGGCCCAAGTGGGAAAAGGTCATGTCGGCCGATCCCGTGCCCGCCGAGGAACTGGACGGCCTGGCGCGCAACGAGCCGCTGACCCGTCCCCGGCCCGGCCACGCGGATCTGCCCGGGATGCAGAAGTACGGCTTCCCCGAGGCCCGTCCGGTGCTGGAGCGCGCGAGTGCCCGCGAGACGGCCTCGCGGACGGCGCTCGGCACGGTGGCCCGCGCGTACCTCAAGCAACTGCTCGGGGTCGAGATCCTCAGCCACGTCGTGTCGATCGGCGGCGCCTCGGCGCCGGAGGGCCCGCTGCCCGTGGCGTCGGACCTGCCCGCCATCGACGAGAGCCCGGTCCGCGCCTTCGGCCAGGAGGGGACCGACGCGATGGTCGCCGAGGTCGACGCCGTGCGGAAGGCGGGTGACACCGTCGGCGGCGTGATCGAGGTGATCGCCTACGGCCTGCCGCCGGGCCTCGGCTCGCACGTGCACTGGGACCGCAGGCTCGACGCCCGCCTCGCCGGCGCGCTCATGGGCGTGCAGGCGATGAAGGGCGTGGAGGTCGGTGACGGCTTCACCACGGCCAAGCGCTGGGGCAGCCAAGCCCACGACGAGATCGACCGCGGCACCGGTCCGGTCGGGGTGACCCGCCGGTCCAACCGCGCGGGCGGGCTCGAGGGCGGTATCACCAACGGCGAGCCGCTGCGCGTGCGCGTCGCGATGAAGCCGATCTCGACCGTCCCCAAGGCACTGTCCACTGTGGACGTCACGACCGGCGAGCCCGCGGTGGCCATCCACCAGCGTTCCGACGTCTGCGCGGTACCCCGCGCCGGTGTCGTGCTGGAGTCGGTGGTCGCGCTGGTCCTCGCGGACGCCGCGCTGGAGAAGTTCGGCGGGGACTCGCTGGCCGAGGGCAAGCGCAACGTCGAGGGCTACCTGAAGGCGCTCGAGGAGCGCTGGTGACCCCTCGCGCGGTGATCATCGGGCCGCCGGGTTCGGGCAAGAGCACGGTCGGCCCGGCGCTCGCCGCCCGGCTCGGTCTCGCCTTCCGTGACAGCGACGACGACATCGTCGCGAGCGCGGGCAAGCCCATCACCGACATCTTCACCGAGGAGGGCGAGCCCGCCTTCCGCGCGCTGGAGGAGGAGATGGTCGCGAAGGCACTGGCCGAACACGACGGTGTCCTCTCCCTGGGCGGCGGGGCCCCGATCACCCCGGGCACCCGCGAGCGGCTGGCCGGGCACACGGTGGTCTTCCTCAACGTCGGGATGGCCGCCGGGGTCCAGCGCGCCGGGCTGTCCACGGCGCGCCCGTTGCTGGCCGGGGTCAACCCCCGCGCCACCTACAAGGCACTGCTCGACGCACGGCTGCCGGTGTACAGCGAGGTGGCCACGTTCGAGATCGAAACCGACCACTTGACGCCCGACGAGGTCGTCGAGGCCGCCGTCATCGGACTGACCGAGATCAGCAAGGAACGAGCATGAAGCGCACCATCGCCGGCGTTCTTCTCGCCGTCTTGACCTTGAGCCTGACCGCCTGCAGCGAGGAAAAGCAGCCCCCGGGCTCGGACGTGATCCAGACCAGCGCCGCGGCGACCGGCTCGGCCACCGCTTCGGCCGCGCCCGAAGCCGATGTCGCCGCCGACGTCCAGGTCATGAAGTGCGAGAGCACCAGCTACACCCCGAAGGTCACCATCGAGGTCACGAACAGCACTGGTGAGGACGCGCGCTACGCCGTCACCATCGCGATCAAGGACGCCGAGGGCAAGGCCTCCGGCGAGGCGCTGTTCGCCAAGAACCGGATGACGCCGGGCCAGAAGGTGACCGAAGAGATCCCGGGGGACACCCCGGTCAAGGGCAAGATCTCCTGCGAGGTCGCCAGGGCCAAGCGGCTTCCGCCGAAGTGAGGGAAACGATGACCGAGCCGGTTCGCATCACCGTCAACACCGCCAAGCCGTACGACGTCGTCATCGGGCGCGGCCTGCTGGGCGAGCTCACCGAGCAGCTCGCCGATGCCTCCAAGGTCGCGCTGATCCACCCGCCGACGCTGACGACCACCGCCGAGGCCATCCGCGACGAACTGGCCGAGGCCGGGATCGACGCGCACCGGGTCGAGATCCCCGACGCCGAGGACGGCAAGGCGCTCACCGTCGCCAGCTTCTGCTGGGAGGTCCTCGGCCGCATGGGCCTGGACCGCCAGGGAGTGGTCGTCGGGCTCGGCGGCGGCGCCGTGACCGACCTGGCGGGCTTCGTCGCCGCGACCTGGATGCGTGGCGTCCGGCTGGTCAACGTCCCCACCACGCTGCTGGGCATGGTCGACGCCTCGCTCGGCGGGAAGACCGGCATCAACACCGAGGCGGGCAAGAACCTCGTCGGCGTCTTCCACGAGCCGAGCGCGGTCCTGGTCGACCTCGCGACGCTGGAAACGTTGCCGCCCAACGAACTCGTCGCCGGGATGGCCGAGGTCGTCAAGGCCGGGTTCATCGCGGACCCGCGCATCCTCGAACTCGTCGAGCAGGACTCGGCCGCGGCACTGGACACCACCGGCGAGATCATCGGCGAGCTGGTCCGCCGCTCGATCCAGGTCAAGGCCGACGTCGTCGCCGCGGACCTGCGCGAGTCGGACCTGCGCGAGATCCTCAACTACGGCCACACCCTCGCCCACGCCATCGAACGCCGCGAGAAGTACCGGTGGCGCCATGGTGCCGCGGTCAGCGTCGGCCTGGTGTTCGCCGCCGAGCTCGCGCGCCTGGCGGGCCGTCTGGACGACGCCACCGCGGAGCGGCACACGGCCGTGCTCAAGCTGCTGGGCCTGCCGACCACCTACGACCCGGACGCGCTCCCGCACCTGCTGGAGACGATGAAGGGCGACAAGAAGACCCGGTCGGGCGTGCTGCGCTTCGTCGTTCTGGACGGGCTCGCCAAGCCCGGCAGGCTGGAAGGCCCCGACCCGTCGCTGCTCGCGGCGGCGTACTCGGTGGTGGCTGGAGAAGCCCCGAAGGCCGGCGGGAGCGTGCTGCTGTGAAGGTGCTCGTCCTCAACGGTCCCAACCTCGGCAGGCTCGGCCTGCGCGAACCCGGTATCTACGGTTCCGCGACGCACGCCGATCTGGCCGAGACTTGTGTCGGGACCGGCAAGGAACTCGGGATCGACGTCGAGGTCCGCCAGACCGACCACGAGGGCGAGATGGTCGGCTGGCTGCACGAAGCCGCCGACGCGGGCTGGCCGGTGGTGCTCAACGCGGCCGCGTGGACGCACTACTCGATCGCTGTCCGCGACGCCGCCGCCCAGCTCGAGGCGCCGCTGATCGAACTGCACATCTCCAACGTGCACAAGCGCGAGCAGTTCCGGCACCACAGCGTGCTTTCGGATATCGCCACCGCCGTCATCGCCGGGCTCGGGGTCGACGGCTATCCGCTCGCCCTGCGCTGGATGGCCGCGAACGCGGCATGAACAACCCGCCCGAGATCACGACATCGAGGCTGCGGCTGCGCGCGCTGACCGAGTCCGACACCGAGGAGATCGTCAAACTCTTCGCCGATCCGGCGTTGAGCGCGCATTTCGCGGTTCCGCTCACCGACCCGGACCTCGTCCGCGAGATGGTCGGACGGCGGCTGGCGTACCGCGGCCCGGCCGGGATGGGGCACTGGGCGATCGAACACGACGGCGAAGTGATCGGCCTCGCGCATCTGCGGCCGTCGGAAGAACTGCCCGGCGGGGTTCCGGAGATCGGCTACTACCTGGCGCGTGCGCACGGCGGGCAGGGTTTGGCGACCGAGGCCGCGCGAGCCCTGCTGGAGCACGGGCTCGTCGTGCTCGGGCTGTCGTCGGTGTGGGCGCTGGTCGGTGAGTCCAATGTGGCCAGTCTGAATCTGGTGCGGCGCTTGGGTTTCCTGGACGTCGGCAGCGGCGACCACTACGGCAGCGGGCCGCATCGCGTGCTCGTCGCGTTGCCGTCGGAGCACGGGCGGGCCCACCACATCGAACTGTGGGTGCCGGACCTCGCGCGCGCCGAGGAGAGCTGGGGCTGGCTGCTCGGCGAACTCGGCTGGCGGGAATTCCAGCGCTGGCCCGCCGGCGTCAGCTGGAAACACGGCTCGACGTACCTCGTCGTCGAGCGTTCTCCCGCGCTCAGCGGCGAAAAGCACGAGCGCACCGCGCCGGGCCTGAACCACCTCGCGCTGCACGTCGCCTCAGGCGATCGGGTGAACGATCTGGCTTCGAAGGCCGTCGAACATGGCTGGTCGCCGATGTTCGCGGACAAGTTTCCGTATGCGGGGGGTGATCACCACTACGCCGCCTACCTCGAAAACGCCGATGGCTTCGAAGTGGAATTGGTCGCCCTACCGGGGAGTGACGTCACCCAGCTGGGTTAAGTCTCGCTACACTCGGCCATCATGCGCCTTTTTCGTGGGGGTCGGCGACCCGCCCGTGTCGTGGTGGCCCTCCTCGCGGTCGGCGCGGTCCTCATGGCGTGCAGTGACGGCCACACGCAGTCCCAGGCCGACGGCAAGGGCGGCGGGATCGGCGGAGTCCAGCTGACGCCCGGTGAGAAGCCCCGGCCGATGGACGTCGAACTCGCCACGGGCGACCCTCGCGCCGGCGGCGGAGTGGTCGCGGCCGGCGATCAGGACGCGGTCTACAACTACGGCCCGACCGTGATGCGGGACGGCGGCAAGCTCCGGATGTGGTGGTGCAGCCAGTACGGCAGCGCCCAGCCTCCCGGTGACGACGTCCTCTACGCGCAGTCGCCCTCGCTCGACGGTCCCTTCACCGGCCCGTCCGGCGGCGGCCCCGCTGCGGTGTTCTCCGGCGCGCCCGGCGGTTTCGACGGGATGCACACCTGCGATCCCTCGGTGATCAAAGTCGGCTCGACCTACTACATGTACTACACCGGCGCGGCGGGCGATCACGCGCTCGGCAACTCGATCGGGCTCGCCACCAGCCCCGACGGGCTCAAGTGGACCCGGGCGGCAGGCGGGCAGCCGATCATCGGCCCCTCGCACGACGTGCACCGTGCCAACAACGTCTACGGCGCCGGCCAGCCCTCGGCGGTGTACCTCGACGGCTGGTTCTACGTGCTCTTCACCGACACCACGGCCAAGGCCGCCGGGTGGAACGGCGCCGGGCAGTTCCTGCTGCGCGCCAAGGACGCGGCCTTCAGCCAGGGCGTGGAGACGCTGGGGGAGCAGGGCTTCGTGCCCAAGCCCAGCACGATCTCGCCGCGCACCCGCTCGCTGGTCGACGGGTTCAGCACCGATCTGATGTGGGTCGGCTCGCTCGACGCCTTCGTGATCGCGCACGAGACCGACACCGGCACCACGCTCACCTTCTGGACCAGGGATTTCAGCGCGCAGCCGTACCGGCCGGTGGTCATCCCCGGCGCGTGGAAGGAGGGTCCCGGCCTGGTCCGGCGGCCCGACGGGCACGCGCCGCTCTCCTCGGGCGACGTCTGCGACAGGGTCCCGTTCGACGTCGTCCGGGCCACCATCGTCGGCGGCGCGGGGGCGCCGACCGACCTCAAGCATTTCGGCCTGGACGTCCGCGGCTCGCGGGCCTGCGACGGCGACGCCCGGACCCGGACCGCGTTCGAAGGCGTCGCGATGCCTTCACCGCAGCGAACCATCGACCTGGTCGCCGACGGCAAACTGGTGCGGGTCGACCGGCGCTCGGTGGCGGCGGCGCTCGCGGGTGAGGTGCTGGACCAGCGGCTCAAGGTCGTCGAGAAGTTCCCGCAGGCCGCACGCCTGAGCGCCGGGGCGAAGATGGTGCGCGCGCCCGGTCGCGGGATCGGCGTGGTGCTCGACGGCAAGCTGTTCGCCGTGCCGGACGCCGGGGCCGCCGCGCTGAACGACTCGACCGTCGAGGAGATCAGCGATCAGGCCTGGGACGGCTTCCCGGCCGGTTTCCCGCTCGCGGGCTGATCTTCTTCTTCGTCGTCCCCGGTCTTGGTGATGCGGCCGCCGACGAACAGGCCGAGCCCGGCCGGGAGGAGCACCAGCAGGGCCGAGAAGGCGGCGCCGCCGGTGAGCGCGCCGGCGAGTTCCGAGGCGCCGGTCTGGTCGACGAACACCGCGCGCCCGATCACGTACAGCACGCCCGAGACCGGGCCCGCGATCAGCGCCGCGATGAACCAGTTCCGGCCGCTGTCGGGTTTGCCCCGCCAGGCGTCCACGGCGCTCCAGCCCGCCGCCGCGCCGACCAGGATCGCGAGGGCGAGGGAGGTGACGAGGGTCTTGTCGGTGGGGTTGAAGACCTCGTACTTGGCCAGCACGGTGACGGCCACGCCGTGCAGCAGCGCCATCACGAGTCCACGAGTCAGCCACGGTGCCATGGGGCGAGTTTAACTCGCGAGTAGCGACAGTCACCCCCACCCGCCAGTGGCGATGCTCTTGCTACCACCGTCGCGCGCCTCTTTTGGGCCGGAGGCCCACGGAAGCGGATTGCAGGGCGCCCTTTGACGGCCACGTGAGTTCCGAGCGGTCCGCGTCCTGCGAGACGTTTCCGTCAGCGCGCGACATAATAAGACAGTGCGTGAATACTTCTCTCGCCGCCGCGCGGCGCTGCGTTCCCTGCTGGCCGACTCCGGCGTGGACGCGCTGCTGGTCACGGACCTGCTCAACATCAGGTACCTGACCGGCTTCACCGGGTCCAACGCCGCTCTCCTCGTCCACGAGGGCGGTGACGACAAGACGATCTTCTGCACCGACGGCCGCTATACGGTCCAGTCGGCGACCGAGGTGCCCGACCTCGAGCGGGTGCTGGACCGCGCGAGCGCGGCCAAGCTCGCCGATCTGGCGGCCGAAAAAGACTTCGGCAAGACCGGGTTCGAGAGCCAGCACGTCAGTGTCGAGCAGCACGAGGACCTCAAGGTGCGCTTCGACCGCGTCCAGCTGGTCCGGACGCCCGGTCTCGTCGAGCAGTTGCGGCTGGTCAAGGACGAGCAGGAGATCGAGGCGCTGCGCCAGGCGTGCGCCGCGGCCGACAGGGCGCTGGAGGACCTGGTGTCCGCCGGTGGGCTCCGGCCGGGCCGCACCGAGCTCGACGTCGCCCGTGACCTGGAGAACCGCATGCTCGGCCACGGGTCGACAGGGCCGTCGTTCGACACGATCGTCGCGGCGGGCGTCAACTCCGCGATCCCGCACCACCGGCCGACCCCGGCCGTGCTCGCGACCGGCGACTTCGTCAAGATCGACTTCGGCGCCACGGTCGACGGTTACCACTCCGACATGACCCGCACCTTCGTGCTCGGCAAGCCCGCGGCGTGGCAGGAAGAGATCTACGAGCTGGTCCAGCGCGCGCAGGCGGCGGGCTGCGACGCCGTTCTTCCCGGCGCCGAAGTGTCCGAAGTGGACAAGGCGGCCCGTGGCGTGATCGTCGGCGCGGGGCGCGGCGAGGAGTTCGGCCACGGTCTCGGCCACGGGGTCGGACTGCAGGTGCACGAGGCGCCCAGCCTCGCCACCACCGGCGTCGGTACACTGTCCGCCGGTATGGCCGTCACCGTCGAACCTGGTGTGTATCTGCCCGGACGCGGAGGCGTGCGCATCGAGGACACGCTGGTCGTGCGGGAAGGTACGCCCGAACTCCTCACGCTGAGCACCAAGGAACTCGTGGTCGTCTGACGGCGGCCCGGAAGATCGACACAGGAGACTGCACACTCGTGGCCACCACCAACGACCTGAAGAACGGGCTCGTCCTCAACCTCGACGGCCAGCTCTGGACCGTCACCGCGTTCCAGCACGTCAAGCCGGGCAAGGGCGGCGCGTTCGTCCGCACCACGCTCAAGCACGTGCTGACCGGCAAGGTCGTCGACAAGACCTTCAACGCGGGAACGAAGGTCGAGACGGCCACCGTCGACCGCCGCAACATGACGTACCTGTACAAGGACGGCGCGGACTTCGTGTTCATGGACTCGGAGACCTACGACCAGATCACCGTGCTGGCCGAGACCGTCGCCGACAACGCGAACTACCTGCTCGAGAACTTCGAGGTCCAGGTCGCGGTGCACGAGGGCACGCCGCTGTACATCGAGCTGCCGACCTCGGTCGAGCTGATCGTCCAGCACACCGACCCCGGCCTGCAGGGCGACCGTTCCACCGGTGGCACCAAGCCGGCCACCCTGGAGACCGGCGCCGAGATCCAGGTGCCGCTGTTCCTCACCACCGGCGAGAAGATCAAGGTCGACACCCGTGACGGCCGCTACCTGGGCCGCGTCTCCAACTGATGGCCGGTTCAGACAAGTCAGCCAAGTCGCCGAACCGCGGTGGGCCGATCAGCCGGCGGCAGGCGCGCAAGCGTGCCGTCGAGATGATGTACGAGGCCGCCCAGCGCGGTGCCGACGCCGTGACGCTGCTGGCGGACAGGGTCGGTTCGGTCGAGGTCGACCCGATCGCGGACTACACGATCTCGCTGGTCGAGGGCGTCACCGGGCGGAAGACCCAGATCGACGAGCTGCTCTCGGAGCACGCTCAGGGCTGGACGCTGGACCGGATGCCGCCGGTGGACCTGGCGGTGCTGCGGGTCGGTGTCTACGAGCTGCTGTGGGCCACGGACGTGCCGGACCCGGTCGCCATCGACGAGGCCGTCGGGCTGGCGAAGGAGCTGTCGACCGACGACTCGCCGCGGTTCGTGAACGGCGTGCTCGGCCGCATCGGCACGATCGCCGACAGGCTGCGCGCTGTTCTCTGATCGCGCTGCCGCGATCGTGCTGCCAGGGCGCTCTTCAGCGTTGACTCTCACGTCAGGCTGGAGGGCGCCCTGTCATCACGATCGCGGGGCCTGCCGGCCAAAAGGCGCGACTCCAAAAGATCAAAGGACCTCGGTCACCTTCGCCTCGGTAGCGTTTCCCTTGGTCACCTTGATGGTGCAACGTTTCCGGCCCCCCGACCGAAAACGTCCTCACCTCTAGTCCTCTTTGGACGGTCGAGCCTCGGGCGGCAGCACACCCCAGTCGATCAGCTGCTCGGTGAGTTCACCGGGGGTCATGTCGTAGATGATCGCCAGTGAACGCAGGTCCTCGGTGCGGATGGAGAGCACCTTGCCGTTGTAGTCGCCGCGCTGGCTCTGGATGGTGGCCGCGTAGCGGGCGAGCGGTCCGACCTTCTCCGCCGGGAGCTGCTGTAGGCGCTCCAGGTTTATGACGATCTTCGTGGCTGGCTCGGCACCCGACGGCACCCGGCCCTCCGGCAGCAGTTCCACCACCGGCACGCCGTAGAAATCGGCCAGCTCGGCGAGCTTCTGCACGGTGACGGCGCGGTCGCCGCGCTCGTACGAGCCGACGACGACGGCCTTCCAGCGGCCTCCGGACTTCTGCTCGACCCCGTGCAGGGACAGGCCCTGCTGCTGGCGGATCCCCCGGAGCTTGGCCCCGAGCGCCTTGGCGTAATCGCCCATCTGGTGGTTCTCCGTTTCCTCACCCCCAACCGGTCGAAGTGACCGGTCCAGGGGACTCTAGAGTCGAATACTCAGAGTAATGGTTACGCATAGTTGTCACCAGGTCAAGCGGGTGCTTTCGAGAGGCGTTCGTCACCTGGGGCGCGCCACCCATAAGACTGAGGTCCCGCTCCTGCTAGTGTCGATTCGATTTCCTCGCCACGCAGGAAGTCGACGTCCTTTAAGGACCCGTCCAGAGAGGCGGGGAAGGAGGTCCGCCTTGTCGTCACGTCCCCGTGGCGCGGCGGAACCGGCGGGAGAGCGCGAGCTGCTCTCGTCCGGGGATGTTGCGCGCACGATCGCCCGAATGGCCCACCAGGTCATCGAGAAGACCGCTCTCGGTGCCGGTGGCTCGACTCCGCCCGTGTTGCTGGGCATCCCCACCCGGGGTACCCCGCTCGCCCTGCGGCTCGCGGACAAGATCGCCGAGTTCTCCGGCATCCGTCCGCCGACCGGCGCGCTGGACATCACGCTCTACCGTGATGATCTCCGCCGCCGCCCGCCCCGCGCGCTCGAACATTCGCAGCTGCCACCGACCGGTATCGACGACGCGGTGGTGATCCTGGTCGACGACGTGCTGTTCTCCGGCCGCACCGTCCGCGCCGCCCTCGACGCCCTGCGCGACCACGGCCGCCCGCGCGCGGTCCAGCTGGCCGTGCTGGTCGACCGCGGCCATCGCGAACTGCCGATCCGCGCCGACTACGTGGGCAAGAACGTGCCCACCTCGCGTGCCGAGGGGATCGAGGTCCTGCTGTCCGAAGTGGACGGACGGGACTCGGTGCTGCTCCGGTCGTTGAATGAGAGCGCTTCACCAGAAGGAGACCGATCGTGAAGCACCTGCTCGCCACCGACGGGCTCGACCCGGCGCTCGCGACAGCCGTGCTGGACACCGCCGAAGAGCTCAAGCACACCCTGCTGGGCCGCGAGGTCCGGAAACTGCCGACGTTGCGCGGCCGCACCGTCATCACGTTGTTCTACGAGAACTCGACCCGCACCCGCGTCTCGTTCGAGATCGCGGGGAAGTGGATGAGCGCCGACGTGATCAACGTCTCCGCGTCCAGTTCCTCGGTCAACAAGGGCGAATCACTGCGGGACACCGCGCTGACGCTGGCCGCGGCGGGCGCCGACTGCGTGATCATCCGGCACCCCGCATCCGGTGCGGCACAGCGGCTTTCGGGCTGGCTCGCCGAAGCGGGAACGGCGGTCGTCAACGCGGGTGACGGTACCCACGAGCATCCGACGCAGGCGCTGCTCGACGCGGCGACCCTGCGGGAGCGGCTCGGTTCGCTGGAAGGCCGCCGCATCGCGATCGTCGGCGACGTCCTGCACAGCCGGGTCGCGCGGTCGAACATCCACCTGCTGTCCTCGCTGGGCGCCGAGGTGGTGCTCGTCGCGCCGCCGACCCTGCTGCCCGCCGGGGTGGAAAGCCTCCCGGTCACGGTGTCGCACGAACTCGACGCCGAACTGCCCGCGGTCGACGCGGTCATGATGTTGCGAGTGCAGGCCGAGCGCATGCATGGGGGCTTCTTCCCTTCGGCGCGTGAGTACTCGATCGCGTACGGCCTCAACGAGCGGCGGATGAAGCTGCTGCCCGAGCACGCCGTCGTCCTGCACCCCGGTCCGATGCTGCGCGGGATGGAGATCGCCTCGGCGGTCGCCGACTCCCCGGCCTCGGCCATCACCGAACAGGTCCGCAACGGCGTCCACGTGCGCATGGCGGTCCTCTACCACCTGCTCGCCAGCGAAGGAGCCGCCGCGTGACCACCGTCCTGATCAAGGGCGCCCGACCCTACGGCGAGGGCGACCCGGTCGACGTACTCATCGAGGACGGGGTCATCACCGACATCGGTGCCCTGGACACCCCCGAAGACACGTCAGACGCCGAAGTGATCGACGCGGGCGGCCAGGTGTTGCTCCCCGGTTTCGTCGACCTGCACACCCACCTGCGTGAACCCGGCCGCGAGGACACCGAGACCATCGCCACCGGTTCGGCCGCGGCCGCGCTCGGCGGCTACACCGCGGT
The DNA here is from genome assembly GCF_046549075.1 of Amycolatopsis sp. lyj-84. Classification (NCBI taxonomy): domain Bacteria; kingdom Bacillati; phylum Actinomycetota; class Actinomycetes; order Pseudonocardiales; family Pseudonocardiaceae; genus Amycolatopsis; species Amycolatopsis sp. lyj-84. Next base: position 474,331 of record NZ_JAJPWO010000002.1, on the reverse strand, counting down.
GTTCGCCATGGCCAACACCGACCCGGTGGCCGACAACGCGGTGATCGTCGACCACGTGTGGCGGCGCGGCCAGGAGGCCGGGCTGGTCGACGTGCATCCGGTCGGCGCGGTCACCGTGGGCCTCAAGGGCGAGAAGCTCGCCGAACTCGGCACCATGGCGAAGTCCGAAGCCCAGGTGAAGGTCTTCTCCGACGACGGCCTGTGTGTCGCGGACCCGCTGCTGATGCGCCGCGCGCTGGAGTACTCGACCGCGCTCGGTGTGGTCATCGCCCAGCACGCCGAGGAGCCCCGGCTGACCGTCGGCGCGCAGGCGCACGAAGGCGAGCACTCCGCGCGCCTGGGCTACACCGGCTGGCCCGCTTCGGCGGAGGAGTCGATCGTCGCCCGCGACTGCCTGCTCGCGCGGCACGCGAACGCGCGGCTGCACGTCTGCCACGTCTCGACCTCGGGCACGGCCGATATCCTGAAGTGGGCCAAGGAGCGCGGCACCAAGGTCTCGGCCGAGGTCACCCCGCACCACCTCCTGCTGACCGACGAGCGCCTCGCCACCTACGACCCGGTCAACAAGGTCAACCCGCCGCTGCGCACCGGGCCCGACGCCGAGAAGCTGCGCGCCGCGCTGGCCGAGGGCGTCATCGACTGCGTCGCCACCGACCACGCGCCGCACGCGGTCCAGGACAAGGACTGCGAGTGGAACTCCGCGCGCCCCGGCATGCTCGGTCTCCAGACCGCGCTGTCGATCGTGGTCGAGACCATGGTCCGCACCGGCCTGCTGGACTGGCGGGGCGTCGCGCGCGTGATGAGCGAGCGGCCCGCCGAGATCGGGAACCTGTCCGACCACGGCCGTCCGATCGAGGTCGGCGAACCGGCCAACCTGACACTGGTGGACCCGGACACCGAATGGACCGTGCGGGGCGCCGAGTTCGCGAGTATCGCGGCGAACACCCCGTACGAAGGAATGCGGCTCCCCGGCGTGGTGACGGCGACGTTGCTGCGCGGGCGGATCACCGCGCGGGAAGGGAAGATCACCCCATGAGCGACCGGATCCTGCTGACCCTGGCGGTCTTCGCCTTCTTCCTCGTCTGCGTCCTCCTGATGTGGCGCGGCTGGCGGCGGAAGTCCCGCGCGCAGAGCGTCCAGGTGCCGCCGTTCGCCGAGATCCCGGCCGAACCAGGCGACGCGCTGATCGAGTCGACCGGCGTCTACATCAGCACGACGACGGCGGGGCACTGGCAAGAGCGGGTGGTCACCCGCGGCGCGGGCCTGCGCACCGGCGCGGTCTGGCGCCTGCACGCCGACGGCATCGCCATCGAACGCGGCGGCGCCCCGGACTTCTGGATCCCGCGAGCGTCGGTCACCGGCGTCCGCAAGGACAAGGGCATGGCCGGGAAGGTGATGGGCATCGACGCGCTGCTCGTCGTCACCTGGCTCGCCGGTGACGTCGCACTGGACACCGGATTCCGCGGCGACGACGTCGACGACTATCCACAGTGGATCGAAGCTTTGCAAGACACTCGCAACGACATCAAGGGAGGTGCCTGATGAGCACCACGAACGGTTCCAGGACCCCCGCCGCGCTGGTCCTGGAGGACGGCCGCGTGTTCCGCGGCTCCGCGTACGGCGCCCGTGGGCGGAGCTTGGGCGAGGCGGTGTTCTGCACCGGCATGACCGGCTACCAGGAGACGCTGACCGACCCCTCCTACCACCGGCAGATCGTGGTCCAGACCGCGCCGCAGATCGGCAACACCGGCTGGAACGACGAGGACGACGAGTCCTCGCGCATCTGGGTTTCCGGCTACGTCGTCCGCGACCCCGCGCGCACCCCGTCCAACTGGCGCTCGAAGCGAACGCTGGACGAGGAACTGGAGCGCCAGGGCGTCGTCGGGATCTCCGAGGTGGACACCCGCACGCTGACCAGGCACCTGCGCGAACAGGGCGCCATGCGGTCCGGCGTCTTCTCGGGTGACGCGCTGGGCAGCGACGAGCAGATGCTCGCCGAGGTGCAGGGCAGCCCGCAGATGAAGGGCGCCGACCTCGCCGGCGAGGTCAGCACCAAGCAGGCGTACGTGGTCGAGGCGCAGGGCGAGCGGAAGTTCCGCGTGGCCGCGCTGGACCTGGGCATCAAGTCCAACACCCCGCGCATGATGGCCGCGCGCGGCATCGAGGTGCACGTGCTGCCCTCGTCGTCCACTGTGGACGAACTGCTCGCGGTCGAGGCGGACGGCGTGTTCCTGTCCAACGGCCCGGGCGACCCGGCGACCACCGCGCACGCGACCGAGCTGACGAAAGCGGTGCTGCAGCGGGAAATCCCGCTGTTCGGCATCTGCTTCGGCAACCAGATCCTCGGCCGCGCGCTGGGGCTGGGCACCTACAAGATGCGCTACGGCCACCGCGGGATCAACATCCCGGTGATCGACGTGGCGACGAAACGGGTCGCGATCACCGCGCAGAACCACGGATTCGCCCTCGAAGGCGAGCCGGGACAGCGGTTCGAGACGCCGTTCGGCGCCGCGCAGATCTCGCACTACTGCCCGAACGACGACACCGTCGAAGGTGTCCGCGCGTTCGACGTCCCCGCGTTCTCGGTGCAGTACCACCCCGAGGCCGCCGCCGGCCCGCACGACGCGGCCCCCCTGTTCGATGAGTTCGTCGCTTTGATGGAGAAGGCCAAGTAATGCCGAAGAGGACAGACATCCAGCACGTGCTGGTGATCGGCTCCGGGCCGATCGTGATCGGCCAGGCGGCGGAGTTCGACTACTCCGGCACCCAGGCCTGCCGCGTACTCCGCGAAGAGGGACTGCGCGTCTCGCTGGTGAACTCGAACCCGGCGACCATCATGACCGACCCCGAGTTCGCCGACGCGACCTACATCGAGCCGGTCACGCCGGACTTCGTCGAGAAGGTCATCGCCGAGGAGCGCCCCGACGCGATCCTCGCGACGCTGGGCGGGCAGACGGCGCTGAACTGCGCTGTCGCCCTGCACGACCGCGGTGTCCTGGAGAAGTACGGCGTCGAGCTGATCGGTGCCGACATCGACGCCATCCAGCGCGGCGAGGACCGGCAGAAGTTCAAGAACATCGTCGCCGACATCGGCGCCGAGACCCCGCGCAGCCGCGTCTGCACCACGATGGACGAGGTCCGCGCGACCGTCGCCGAGGTCGGCCTCCCGGTCGTCATCCGGCCGTCGTTCACCATGGGCGGGCTCGGCTCGGGCATGGCGCACACCGACGAGGAGCTGGAGCGGCTCGCTTCCACCGGTCTCGACGAGTCGCCGGTCACCGAGGTGCTCATCGAGGAGAGCGTCCTCGGCTGGAAGGAGTTCGAACTCGAGCTCATGCGCGACCGGCACGACAACGTGGTGGTCGTCTGCTCGATCGAGAACATCGACGCGATGGGCGTGCACACCGGCGACTCGGTCACCGTCGCGCCCGCGATGACCCTGACCGACCGCGAGTACCAGCACATGCGCGACGTCGGCATCGACGTGCTGCGCGCGGTCGGTGTCGACACCGGCGGCTGCAACATCCAGTTCGCGATCAACCCGGCCGACGGCCGCATGGTCGTCATCGAGATGAACCCGCGCGTCTCCCGGTCGAGCGCGCTGGCGTCGAAGGCCACCGGCTTCCCGATCGCCAAGATCGCCGCGAAGCTCGCCATCGGCTACACGCTCGACGAGATCCGCAACGACATCACCGGCGAGACCCCGGCGGCCTTCGAGCCGACCCTGGACTACGTCGTGGTGAAGGTGCCGCGGTTCGCCTTCGAGAAGTTCCCCGGCGCGGACCCCACGCTGACCACGACGATGAAGAGCGTCGGCGAGGCGATGTCGTTCGGCCGCAGCTTCCCCGAGGCGCTCGGCAAGGCCCTGCGGTCCATCGACACCAAGGCCACCGGTTTCTGGACCCGCCCCGATCCCGAAGGCGCGACGCTGGAGTCCATTTTGGACGCCCTGCGCACGCCGCACGACGGCCGGATCTACGAGGTCGAGCGGGCGCTGCGGTTCGGCGGCACCGTCGAGCAGATCCACGAGGCTTCGGGCATCGACCCGTGGTTCATCGACCAGATCGCCCTCATCGGCGAGGTCGGTTCCGAGGTCCGTGACGCCCAGGTGCTCGACGAGCCGCTGCTGCGCCGCGCCAAGCGCACCGGCCTCTCCGACCGCCAGATCGCCGCGCTGCGGCCTGAACTGGCGGGTGAGGACGGCGTCCGCGCGCTGCGCCGCCGTCTCGGCGTGCGGCCGGTGTACAAGACCGTCGACACCTGCGCGGCCGAGTTCGCGGCCAAGACGCCGTACCACTACTCGGCCTACGAGACCGATCCCGCGGCGCAGTCGGAGATCACCGCGCAAACCGAGAAGCCGAAGGTCCTGATCCTCGGTTCCGGGCCGAACCGCATCGGGCAGGGCATCGAGTTCGACTACTCGTGCGTGCACGCCGCGATCGCCCTGCGCGAGGCCGGTTTCGAAGCGGTCATGGTCAACTGCAACCCCGAGACCGTCTCCACCGACTACGACACCTCGGACAGGCTCTACTTCGAGCCGCTCTCGTTCGAGGACGTCCTGGAAGTGGTCAACGCCGAGCAGGAGTCGGGCACCGTCGCCGGGGTCATCGTGCAGCTGGGCGGCCAGACGCCGCTTTCGCTCGCGAAGCGCCTCGCCGACGCCGGCGTGCCCGTGATCGGCACCTCCCCGGACGCGATCCACCTCGCCGAGGACCGCGGCGCGTTCGGCGAGGTCCTCACCGACGCCGGGCTGCCCGCGCCGAAGTACGGCACGGCGACCTCGTTCGAGGGCGCCAAGCGGATCGCCGACAAGATCGGCTACCCGGTCCTGGTGCGGCCGTCCTACGTACTGGGCGGACGCGGCATGGAGATCGTCTACGACGAGGAGTCGCTCGCCGGCTACATCCACCGCGCCACCGAGGTCACCCCCGAGCACCCGGTGCTGGTGGACCGCTTCCTCGACGACGCCATCGAGATCGACGTCGACGCGCTGTTCGACGGCGACGACCTCTTCCTCGGCGGCGTCATGGAGCACATCGAGGAGGCCGGGATCCACTCCGGCGACTCCTCCTGCGCGCTGCCGCCGATCACGCTGGGCCGGACCGACATCGAGACGGTGCGCCGGTCGACCGAGGCCATCGCGCGCGGCGTCGGCGTCCGCGGGCTCCTGAACGTCCAGTACGCGCTCAAGGACGACGTCCTGTACGTCCTGGAGGCCAACCCGCGCGCCTCGCGGACGGTGCCGTTCGTGTCGAAGGCGACCGCGGTGCCGCTGGCCAAGGCCGCGGCGCTGATCATGACCGGCTCGTCGATCAAGGACCTGCGCGAGTCCGGCGTCCTCCCGGCCGAGGGTGACGGGGGCCACATGCCCGCCGATTCGCCGGTCGCGGTCAAGGAGGCGGTCCTGCCGTTCCACCGCTTCCGCACGCCCGAGGGCCACGGGGTCGACTCGCTGCTCGGTCCGGAGATGAAGTCGACCGGCGAGGTCATGGGCGTCGACGTCTCCTTCGGGAAGGCGTTCGCCAAGTCCCAGGCCGGGGCCTACGGTTCGCTGCCGACGTCGGGCAAGGTGTTCGTCTCCGTCGCCAACCGCGACAAGCGCTCGCTGGTGTTCCCGGTGAAGCGGCTGGCGGACCTCGGGTTCGAGATCCTCGCCACCTCGGGTACGGCGGAAGTGTTGCGGCGCAACGGGATCGCCTGCACCGTCGTGCGCAAGCACTACGAAGGTTCCGCCGAAGGCGAGCAGAACGTCGTGGATGTCATCCTCAGCGGCGAAGTGCAGATGGTGATCAACACTCCCTACGGGAACAGTGGTCCGCGCATCGACGGCTACGAAATCCGTACCGCCGCGGTGTCGCGGGACATCCCCTGCATCACCACGGTGCAGGGCGCCGCGGCGGCCGTGCACGGGATAGAGGCCGTCATCAAGGGCGACATCGGCGTCCGCTCGCTGCAGAGCCTTCAGGCGGCGCTGAAGGCCAAGGCATGAGCGAGCGGTTCGGGGCGAGGCTGGCGCGGGCGGTCGCGGAGAAGGGGCCGCTCTGCGCCGGGATCGACCCCCATCCCGGGTTGCTCCAGGCGTGGGGTCTTCCCGCGGACGCGGGCGGTTTGGAGAAGTTCGCCCTCACGGCCGCTGAGACGCTCGCGCCCGAGGTCGCGGTGATCAAGCCCCAGTCGGCCTTTTTCGAGGCCTACGGGCCTCCTGGGGTCGCTGTTCTGGCCAAGACGATGAAGGTGTGCCGGGAAGCGGGCGCGCTCGTCCTGCTGGACGTCAAGCGCGGCGACATCGGCTCCACGATGGCGGCGTACACGGCGGCCTTCCTGCCGTCCGGGGCGGAACTCGAGGCCGACGCCATAACGGTTTCCCCATACCTCGGCTTCGGCTCGCTGGCCCCCGCGATCGACGTTGCGCAGGCGCAAGGCAAGGGGCTGTTCGTCCTCGCGCGGACCTCCAATCCGGAGGCGCAGGGACTGCAGAACGCCTTGCTGCCCAACGGAAAGACCGTCGCGCAGGACATCGTCGACACGGCGGCCGCGCACAACGCCGGTGCCGGGCCGCTGGGTGACATCGGTGTCGTCGTCGGCGCCACCATCGCGCCGGGAGAGCTCGATCTGAGCGAGTTGAACGGTCCCGTGCTGGCACCCGGTTTCGGGGCTCAGGGGGCCACTCCGGCCGATTTGCGGGCACTTTTCGGCCCCGGACTGCCGGGTGTGCTCCCCGCGTCGTCCCGCGACGTCCTCAAGCACGGGCCGGATCCCGAAGCGTTGCGTGCGGCCGTTCGGAGGACACGGGATTCCCTCGGTTCCCTGGAAAACGGCCAATAGCAGGCCCGGGAATCCGTCATGACCGGCCACCCCCGCATTGTGGGCCGAGGTAACGGGTGGGTACCGTCGCCACACCCACCCAGATTTGAGAACTACCGGAGGAAAACGTGGCACTTCCCCAGCTGACAGAGGAACAGCGCGCTGCGGCGCTGGAGAAGGCCGCCGCCGCCCGCCGCATCCGTGCTGAGCTGAAGGAGCGGCTGAAGCGGGGCGGTACCACTCTGGTCGACGTGTTGAAGCAGGCCGAGGAGAACGAAGTCCTCGGCAAGATGAAGGTCTCGGCTCTGCTCGAGGCTCTTCCGGGCGTCGGCAAGGTCCGTGCCCAGCAGACCATGGAACGACTGGAGATCGCACCCAGCCGTCGTCTTCGCGGCCTCGGCGACCGGCAGCGCAAGGCGCTGCTGGCCGAATTCAGCGGCGAGTGAGCGGCACCGGTCAGGACCACCCGGTGATCCCGGGCGCTGACCGCGGCGGTGAGCCGGTGGCGGGAGTTTCTTCCCGGCACCGGCTCACGGTCGTATCAGGGCCTTCGGGGGTCGGGAAGTCGAGCGTGGCGGGGGAGCTGCGCAAGCTGGATCCGGAGATCTATTTCAGCGTCTCGGTGACCACCAGGAAGCCGAGGCCGGGTGAGGTGGACGGCGAGCACTACCACTTCATCGACCGCGCCGAGTTCGACCGCATGGTCGCCGCGGGCGAGCTGCTGGAGCACGCCGAGTTCACCGGCAACTGCTACGGCACCCCGCGTGAGCCCGTCGAGCGGGCTTTGGCCGCCGGGCGCAACGCCGTGCTGGAGATCGAACTCCAGGGCGCGCGGCAGGTCCGCAAGGCGATGCCGGAGGCGCGGCTGGTGATGCTGATGCCGCCGTCGTGGGACGAACTGGTCGGCAGGCTGACCGGCCGCGGCACCGAGAACGAGGCCGCGGTGAAGGCCAGGCTGACCGAGGCCGAGCGCGAACTCGCCGCCGCCGGGGAGTTCGACGAGCGCGTCGTCAACGCCGACGTGCGAGACGCCGCCGAGCAGTTGCTAAACTTGATAACCGGCGACCAGTAACACCGAAGATTCGGAGCACCACGAGTGACGACTCAGGCCACGCTGCACGAAGAGCTCGAAGGCATCACCAACCCGCCCATCGACGACCTCCTCGAGAAGGTCAGCTCGAAGTACGCGCTGGTGATCTACTCGGCCAAGCGCGCTCGCCAGATCAACGACTACTACGCCCAGCTGGGCGAGGGCCTGCTGGAGTACGTCGGCCCGCTGGTCGAGCCGGGCCCGCGCGAGAAGCCGCTGTCCATCGCCCTGCGCGAGATCCACGGTGGCCTGCTCGAGCACACCGAGGGTGAGTAAACCCAAGGTCGTCCTGGGCGTAGGCGGCGGGATCGCCGCTTACAAGGCCTGTGAGGTCCTGCGCGGACTGACCGAATCCGGTCACGACGTCCGCGTGGTCCCCACCGAAGCCGCGCTGAACTTCGTCGGCGCGGCCACCTTCGAGGCACTGTCCGGGAACCCGGTGCACACCGGCGTCTTCACCGAAGTGCCCGAGGTCCAGCACGTCCGCGTCGGCAAGGAAGCCGATCTGGTGATCGTCGTGCCCGCCACGGCGAACCTGCTCGCCAAGGCCGCGCACGGCATCGCGGACGACCTGCTGACGAACACCCTGCTCACCGCCCGGTGCCCGGTCGCCTTCTTCCCGGCGATGCACACCGAGATGTGGGAGCACCCGGCCACCCGTGACAACGTGGCGCTGCTGCGCTCGCGCGGCCTGGTCGTCGCCGAACCCGCCGCGGGCAGGCTGACCGGCAAGGACACCGGCAAGGGACGGCTCGCCGACCCGGCCGAGATCGTCGACCTGGCCCGGCTCCTGCTCGCCGTGCCGGACGCCCTCCCGCGCGACCTCGAAGGCGTGCGCGTGGCGATTTCCGCGGGCGGCACCCGCGAGCCGCTCGACCCGGTCCGCTATCTGGGCAACCGTTCGTCGGGCAAACAGGGCTACGCGCTGGCCCGCGTCGCCGCCCAGCGCGGCGCCGAGGTCACCCTGGTCACCGCGCACACCATCGCGCTGCCGGATCCGGCGGGAGCGAAGGTCGTCCAGGTGTCCACCGCCGAGGAACTGCGCCAGGCGATGCACGCCGAGGCCACGTCCGCCGACGTCGTCGTGATGGCCGCCGCCGTCGCCGATTTCCGGCCGTCGAACCGGGCCGAACACAAGATCAAGAAGTCCGACGATTCGCCGGACCCGGTCGTCGAACTGGCCCGGAACGCGGACATCCTGGCCGAACTGGTGCGCAACCGGATCGACGGCCAGCTGGTCGTGGGATTCGCCGCGGAAACCGGCGACGACAAGGGCGGCGTCCTCGACCACGCCCGGGTCAAGCTGAAGCGCAAGGGCGCGGACCTGCTGGTGGTGAACGCCGTCGGCGAGGGAAAGGCGTTCGGGACCGAGGACAACTCGGGCTGGCTGCTCGGGGCGGACGGGACCGAGATCCCGATCCCGCTCGGCGCCAAGGCCGAGCTGGCGTCCACATTGTGGGACGCTGTTGTGACCTTGATGAAGCGTTGAGAGGCCTTTCACCGATAGTCAGTAGGCTTGAGCATCAAGCTGGGGGTGCCTAACTTTGTGGGCACCAGACGTCTAGGTGAGGGAGTGACGGCCACCGTGACCGCGTCCACGAGCAGACTGTTCACATCGGAATCGGTGACTGAGGGTCATCCCGACAAAATCTGTGATGCCATCAGCGATTCGATCTTGGACGGCTTGCTGGCCAAGGACCCGCGCAGCCGGGTCGCGGTCGAAACGCTCATCACCACCGGACAGGTGCACGTCGCCGGTGAGGTGACCACCGAGGCCTACGCGGACATCCCGACCATCGTCCGCGACGTGATCCTGAAGATCGGCTACGACTCTTCGGCCAAGGGCTTCGACGGCAACTCGTGCGGCGTCAACGTCGCGATCGGCTCGCAGTCGCCCGACATCGCGCAGGGTGTCGACACCGCGTACGAGTCCCGCGTCGAGTCCGACGAGGACGAGATCAACCGCCAGGGCGCCGGCGACCAGGGCCTGATGTTCGGCTACGCCTGCTCGGACACCCCCGAGCTGATGCCGCTGCCGATCGCGCTGGCGCACCGGCTCTCGCAGCGGCTGACCCGGGTCCGCAAGGACGGCGTGCTGCCGTACCTGCGCCCGGACGGCAAGACCCAGGTCACCATCGAGTACGCCGGCGACCAGCCGGTGCGGCTCGACACGGTGGTCGTGTCCACCCAGCACGCGGACGGCATCGACCTGGAGCAGATGCTCGGCGTCGACGTCCGCGAGCACGTGGTCGCCCCGGAGCTCGCCGAACTCGGTCTCGACACCTCCAACGTGCGGCTGCTGGTCAACCCGACCGGCCGCTTCGTCATCGGCGGCCCGATGGGTGACGCCGGCCTGACCGGCCGCAAGATCATCGTCGACACCTACGGCGGCATGGCCCGTCACGGTGGCGGCGCGTTCTCCGGCAAGGACCCGTCCAAGGTCGACCGCTCGGCCGCGTACGCGATGCGCTGGGTGGCGAAGAACGTCATCGCCGCCGGTCTCGCCACGCGCGCCGAGGTCCAGGTCGCGTACGCAATCGGCAAGGCGGCCCCGGTGGGCCTCTTCGTCGAGACGTTCGGCACCGAGACGGTCGACCCGTCGAAGATCCAGAGCGCCATCACGCAGGTCTTCGACCTGCGCCCGGCCGCGATCATCCGCGACCTCGACCTGCTTCGCCCGATCTACGCGCCGACGGCCGCGTACGGCCACTTCGGCCGTCCCGAGCTGGGTCTCCCGTGGGAGAGCACGGCACGGGCCGCGGACCTGAAGTCGGCCGCGGGCGCCTGATCGCTTCGGTCCGTGAAGGCCTCCTTGCCTACCTTGAGGGTAGGGAAGGAGGCCTCCACTACGTCTCCGGCCTGGGCGGTACCGGAGCTACATGAAGGGGTCCTTCACGCGGCTCAGCAGCGAGACGCGTCCAGCACCCCGTGCAATGAACGGGACTTTCATTGCAAATTTTGCAATGAAAGTCCCGTTCATTGCACGCGGTGACTGGCGTGTCCGAGCGAGTCTGGTAGAGATCACCGGGTGAGCAGCAGTTCCGAACCGACCCCTCTGTGGGACCTTCCGGAGCCTCCGAAGGCCGAGCCGGCGCGGAAGGCCAAACCGTCCCGCGCGAAAACCGCCAGCCGCCGCGGAGCGCAGAACCCCGCGCCCGAGAACCCGGTCGCGCGGATCGTCGTGGACATCCCGCTCACGCATCTCGACCGGACCTTCGACTACCGGATCCCCGAGAAGCTGCACGAGACCGCGGTGCCCGGCTGCCGGGTGCGCGTCCGGTTCGCGGGCCAGCTCGTCGACGGGTATCTCGTCGAGCGCGCCGACACGACGGAGTTCACCGGCAAGCTGGCGTACATCGACAGGGTGACGTCCAGCGAGGCCGTCCTGCCCCCGGCGTTGCACACGCTCTGCCGGTCGGTCGCGGACCGGTACGGCGGCACGCTCAGCGACGTCCTGCGGCTGGCGATCCCGTCGAGGCACGCGAAAGTCGAGGGCGAGCCGTCCGCCGGGCCCGCGCCGACGCCGGAGGCGCCCGAAACCACCGCCTGGGAGAAGTACCAGAGCGGTCCGGCGTTCCTGGAGGCCGTCGCGGAACGGCGCCCGGCCAACGCCGTCTGGCAGGCCTTGCCGGGGGAGGACTGGCCGCGACGGCTCGCCGAAGCCGCCGCGGTGGCGGCCGCGGCCGGACGCGGTGTCGTGATGGTCGTTCCCGACCACCGTGATCTCACGCGGCTGCACGACGCCTGTTCCCAGCTGATGGGAGCCGAGTCCGTGGTCGCGCTGATCGCCGGGCTGGGCCCCGCCGAGCGGTACCGCCGCTGGCTCGCGGTGCTGCGCGGCGCGGTGCGCGTCGTCGTCGGCACCCGCGCGGCGATGTTCGCGCCGGTCGCCGATCCCGGCCTGTTCGTGGTGTGGGACGACGGCGACGACGTCCACCTCGACCAGCACGCGCCGTATCCGCACGTCCGCGACGTGCTGATGGACCGCGCGCACGCCGCGAAGGGGTCCATGCTCGTCGCCGGTTTCGCGCGGACCGCGGAGGCGCAGTTCCTGGTGGAGTCGGGCTGGGCGCAGCCGCTCTCGGCGGCCCGTCCCGAACTGCGGGCGGCCGCGCCGCGGGTCACGCCGGTCGGCGAGGACTTCGACGTCGCCCGGGACGAAGCGGCGAAGGCGGCACGGCTCCCGTCGGTCGCCTTCGAGGCGGCGCGGCAGTCGTTGGCGGGCGGATTCCCCGTCCTGGTCCAGGTTCCGCGTCGCGGGTACGTTCCGGGGCTCGCCTGCGGCAACTGCCGGACGTCCGCGCACTGCCGTCGCTGCGCGGGCCCGCTTTCCTTGCCGGGCGGGCTGATCGACGGCGCGCCGAGGCCGCCCGCCTGCCGGTGGTGCGGTGTCCCCGAGACGAACTTCCATTGCGCCGCTTGCGGTTCCGTCCGCCTGCGAGCGGTCGTCGTCGGTTCCAAGCGGACCGCGGAGGAACTGGGCCGCGCGTTCTCCGGATTCCCGGTGCGGACCTCGGGCGCGACGGAGGTTTTGCCGTCGGTGCCCGGAAAACCGGCGCTGATCGTGTGCACGCCCGGGGCCGAGCCGGTCGCGGAGGGCGGCTACGGCGCGGCGCTGCTGCTGGACGGCTGGGCGTTGCTGGGGCGGCAGGATCTGCGCGCGGGGGAGGAGACCCTGCGCCGCTGGATGGCGGCCGCGGCCCTGGTGCGGCCAGGGACCGAAGGCGGTCGCGTGTTCGTCGGCGCGGAAGCGGGTCTCTCGGTCGTGCAGGCGCTGGTGCGCTGGGACCCGGGCTGGCACGCGAGCCTGGAACTGGCCGAGCGGCGCGAACTCGGCTTCCCGCCCGCGATGCGGATGGCGAGTATCGAAGGCACCCCGGACGCGGTCGCCGGGTTGCTCGACGACCTCCCCCTGCCGGAGACGGGCGAGGTGCTGGGCCCGGTGCCGCTCGGCGAAGTCGACGAGGACGGCAACGCCGAACGTGAGCGGGCACTGGTCCGCGTCGCGCGCCCGGACGGGAAGGCGCTCGCCGCCGCCGTCCACGCCGCCGCCGCGCGACGGGACGCGCGCAAGGCCCCCGAACCCATCCGGATCCAGCTCGACCCGCTCGAACTCATCTAGCCCTCCGCTCGCCCGCGTTTCGTCCTCTAGTTGCGGTAGTTCGACGCTGAACCACCGCAACTAGAGGACGAATTGCCTGGGCTAGAGGGTCGTGCCGGGGGTCGCGAGGACGTCGGCGCGGGGCGAAGCGCCCGGAGCAGGCGTAGCGGGCTTCGTGGCGGAGCCGCCGAGGGCGGCCGTGAGCAGGGAGACGATCTGCGACGAGATCGCCGCCCGCCGCGCCTCGAAATCGGCGTCGGTCAGGGCCGCCGGATCGGCCGGAGTGCCGAGCACGGGCGTGTGCAGATGTCCACCGGCGATCCCGGTCAGGCCGAGTCCCGTCCGCAACCGGTTACTTCTGAACATGGACTCGTTCGAAAGATAATTTCCGCCGCCGCCGGAAGCCGCGATCTCGCCGGGCTTCGGCGCGTCCGTCCGGCAAACGGCCGTTCCGGTTCCCGGCAGGCCACTGTCCGGCCAGACGCAGAACGCCTGGTTGTACAAGACCTGGTACGCCCCGGCGGGCGCGGCGAGCATCTTTTCGTACGGCAGCGTGGTTTCGATGAACTGGGCGTCCGGCTGCGGCCAGCCGGCGGCGGGCGGGACCGGGCCGCGGACGGGCTCGTCGAGGTTGTCCGGCGAACCACCGCGCCAGGCGCCGGCCCAGCGCTCGATGTCGAACCGGCCGGGACGGCCCTGGCTGATCGTCATGATCAGTTCCGGACGGCGGAAGCGGTCCTTGAAGGCCTTGCCGTACGCCGCCTCGACGATCCCGGCGTCGAAGTAGCTCCACACCACCGGGAACGACACGGCCTGCACCAGCGCGGGACCGGTCGGCGTCTGGATCACCTTGCCGTCCAGGTGCAGCGCCGCCGCGCCCGACGGGTTCGCGATGCGGACGCCCGCGCCGTTGAGGGTGAACGGGTCGAATCCGCTCACCAGCACCCGGCGCAGCTTCGGACCGGCGGGGAAGCGGGAGTCGTCGAGGCCGCGGGCGCCGACGTCGAACGTCTTCAGCAGGTCCGCCCGGGCGGGGGCCGACAGCGGGAAGCGCGGCGTCCACTGGCGCAGCGCCTTGCTCATCTGCAGGCGCGCCCAGTACAGGGGCCGGTCGTCGGCCTTGTCGATGCCGCCGAGATCGGGACGGCGGCCCTGCGCGCGGTCGACGGCTGTCCGCCAGAGCCCGTCACCGGCGGTCTCCGCGAGCTTCTCCGCGCGCGAAGCGGTCTTCGTCGCGCAGAGGCGCGTCGTGAATTCGGAGACGAGCTTGTCGAATCCGGCGAGCCGGACGAGTTCCGGGCCGACCGCGGGGCCGCCCGAGGGCATCGTCGCGGTCAGCCGCTTCTCCTCGACGGTGATCGCCGCCAAGTCGTCGAAGCAGCCACGTGCGCTTTCGGCTTGCGCGACGCCGGGGACCGCGAGGACGGGGAGAGCGACGAGCAGCGGCAGGAGCGCGCTCCATCGCTTGCCGGGAGTCTTCATGGACCGCATTCTGCTCATCCGGGCAGGGCCGCACTACCGACGTTCGCAGGTCTGGACGGGTCTTGTCCGGGGTGGACAGGCGAGGCAGACTCGCGCCATGGCCGCGCACAGAAGCACTCCGGTACGCATCACCGCAGTCACCGCGATAGCCGCCCTGGTCGGTGTCGCCGCACCGGGGATCGCCTCGGCGGGTCCACCGACGCCGCCGAAATCGCCGGTCGCCGTCGGCTACCTGGGAGCCGTCTCGAGTATCGACGTCGACGCGACCGCGATCGGCACGAAGATCCTGCGCGAGGGCGGCAACGCCGTCGACGCGGCCGTCGCGACCGCCGCCGCGCTGGGCGTCACCGACCCCTTCTCCGCCGGTGTCGGCGGTGGCGGCTTCTTCGTCTACTACGACGCGCGCAGCGGCAAGGTCCACACCCTCGACGGCCGTGAGACCGCGCCGTCGTCGGCGAACGAGAACCTCTTCGTCGAGAACGGCAAGGCGGTCCCGTTCGCCGAGGCCGTCACCAGCGGGTTGAGCGTCGGGGTGCCCGGCACGCCCGCCACCTGGCAGGAAGCCCTGCGCAAATGGGGGACCAAGTCGCTGGCGAAGGCGGTCAAACCCGCCGAAGAACTGGCTCGCAAGGGTTTCACCGTCGATCAGACCTTCAATACCCAGATCTCCAACAACGCCGCCCGCTTCTCGGCGTTCCCGTCCACCCGGTCGCTGTACCTGCCCGGCGGGGCGCCGCCCGCGGTCGGCACGACGTTCAAGAATCCGGACCTCGCGGGCACGTACGCGCAACTCGCCGCGAAGGGCACCGACGCGCTCTATCGCGGGCCGATCGGCGCGGACGTCGTCGACACCGTGCGGAAACCGCCGGTCGACCCGGCCTCGGCGCTGAACGTGCGGCCCGGTGACCTGACCGCGGCCGACCTCGCCAAGTACCGCGTCGTCGAGCGGAAGCCGACCAAGACCGAGTACCGGGGACTCGACGTCTACGGCATGCCCGCTCCGTCGTCCGGCGGGCTGACCGTCGGCGAGGCGCTGAACATCCTCGAGAACAAGAAGCTGAGCAAGCTGGAGAAGGCCGACTACCTGCACTACTTCCTCGAGTCGACCCGCTACGCCTTCGCCGACCGCAACCGGTGGATCGGCGACCCGGCCTTCGTGGACGTCCCGGCGAAGGAACTGATCAGCCAGAAGTTCGCCGACAGCCGCGCGTGCCTGATCGACCCCGCGAAGGCCGGGACGAGCCCGGTCGCGCCCGCCGACCCGCGCAAGCCGGTGCCGTGTGTCGCGGGGACGAACTCCGCGCCGACGCCGTACGAGGGTGAGAACACCACCCACCTCACGGTCGCCGACCGGTGGGGCAACGTCGTCGCCTACACGCTGACCATCGAGCAGGAGGGCGGCAGCGGCATCGTCGTGCCGGGCCGCGGGTTCCTGCTCAACAACGAACTGACCGACTTCTCCTTCACCCCGGTGACGCCGGGCGTGCCCGACCCGAACCTGCCGGGCCCGGCCAAGCGGCCGCGGTCTTCGATGGCGCCGACCATCGTGCTCGACCACGGCAAGCCGCTGCTCGCGGTCGGTTCACCCGGTGGGGCGTCGATCATCACCACCGTGCTGCAGATCCTCACCGGCCGGATCGACCGCGGCCTGAAGCTGGTCGACGCGATCGCCGAGCCGCGCGCGTCGCAGCGGAACTCGGCGGCCGCGCAGGTCGAGCAGTCGTTCCTCGACCAGGCCGACGTGCTCGCGATCCTGAAGGGCAAGCAGCAGGGCTTCTCGACGGCGCCCGCGGAGATCGGGGCCGCGACCGGCGTCGAACGGCTGCGGGACGGCCGGTGGCTCGCCGCCGCCGAACCGACCCGGCGGGGTGGCGGCTCGGCGGCCGTCGTCCTGCCCTGGCCACGCGGGTAGTGACCGACGACGCTGCCAGAGCGACCGGCAGTATGTCTCCCGGGAGCGCGTCAGCGCGACGGGAGACTTCACCGTCGCGCGCCTCTTTCGGCCGGAGGCCACGGAAACATTTTGCAGGGCGCCCTCCGTGCTCGGGGTGACGTGACAGCGGTGCCGCGCCCTGCGGAATGTTTCCGTCAGCGCGCGACATAGACTTCAGGGCGATGTTCGCCCAGTCAGAGGTACCCGTCCCCCCGGTGGAGGTGCGTTGATGCGCCTCGTCTTCGCCGGTACCCCAGAACCCGCCGTCCCGTCGCTGCGCGCGCTCCTCGCGTCCGAGCAGCACGAGGTCGTCGCCGTCGTGACCCGTCCGGACGCCCAGGCGGGCCGTGGCCGTCGCGTCGTCCGGTCCCCGATCGGCGCGCTGGCCGACGAGCACGGGATCGAGGTGCTGACCCCGCCGAAGGCGAGCGACCCCGCGTTCCTCGCCCGGCTCGCGGAGATCGCCCCCGACGCGTGCCCCGTCGTCGCGTACGGGGCGCTGCTGCCCCAGGCCGCGCTGGACATCCCGGAGCACGGCTGGGTCAACCTGCACTTCTCGCTGCTGCCCGCGTGGCGTGGCGCCGCGCCGGTCCAGGCCGCGATCCGCGCCGGGGACGAGATCACCGGCGCCTCTACGTTCCGGATCGTCAAGGAACTCGACGCGGGCCCCGTCTACGGGGTGATCACCGAGCAGATCGCCGCCACCGACACCGCCGGGGAGCTTCTCGGCAGGTTGTCGGAGACCGGGGCGAAGTTGCTCGTGTCCACGATGGACGGAATCGCCGACGGCACGCTGCGCGCGGTCGAGCAGACCGGGGACGGCGTGAGCTACGCGCCCAAGGTGACCGTCGAGGACGCGCGCGTCTCGTTCGCCGACCCGGGCACGGCCGTCGACAGGCAGATCCGCGCGGTCAGCCCGGAACCGGGCGCGTGGGCGGAGTTCCGGGGCGAGCGGCTGAAGCTCGGCCCGGTGACGGTCGTCGACGAGCCGGGGCCCCCGCCCGGCGAAATGGTCGTGGAGCGCAAGCGGGTCCTGGTCGGCACGGCGTCGAAACCGGTGCGGCTGGGTGAAGTGCAGGCGCAGGGGAAGAAGCGGATGGCGGCCACCGACTGGGCGCGCGGTACGAGGATCGAACAAGGAGAGCGCCTGCAGTGAACGAGCGTAGGGAACGCCGGCCGTCGAGGCCGGAGCGCGGCCGTCCGGGCCCGCGTAAGGAAGGGCCCAGCCGCCCGCCGCAGATCGACCCGGCCCGCCAGGTCGCCTTCGACGTGCTGCGCGCCGTCCGTGAAGAGGACGCGTACGCGAACTTGGTGCTGCCGCAGCTGCTGCGCAACCGCCGGATCTCCGGCCGGGACGCCGCGCTGGCCACCGAACTGACCTACGGCACCTGCCGCGCGGTCGGCATGCTGGACGCCGTCATCGAGGCCTGCCTCGTCGACCGCCCACTGGCCAAGGTCGACGCCGTGGTGCTGGACGGCCTGCGGCTCGGCGCGTACCAGCTGTTGCGCACCCGCATTCCCGAGCACGCCGCCGTCGGGTCCACTGTGGACCTCGTTCGCGCCGAAGTCGGTTCCTGGATCGCGGGTTTCGTCAACGCCGTGCTGCGCTCGGTGTCCGAAAAGGACGAAGAGACCTGGCTCGACGAGCTGGCCCCGGACGAGGCCGTCGATTCGATCGGTGCCTACGCGCTGCGGACCGCGCACCCGCGCTGGGTCGCCCGTTCCTTCGCGGAAGCGCTGGGGGACAAGGGAGCCGAGCTGAAGGCGGCCCTGGAGGCAGACGACGAGCGCCCCGACGTGCACCTGGTCGCCCGCCCCGGCGAGATCAGCGCCGACGAGCTGGCCGCCATCACCGGCGGCGACGTCGCGCCGTACTCGCCCTACGGCGTCCGGATGCCCGCGGGCTCCGGTGACCCCGGCGATGTCGAGCCGATCAAGGAAAAGCTGGCCGCGGTCCAGGACGAGGGCAGCCAGCTGTGCGCCGTCGCCGTCACCAAGGTCCCGCTCACCGGTTCCGACGAGCGCTGGCTGGACCTGTGCGCCGGACCGGGCGGCAAGGCCGCGCTGCTGGGCGCGCTCGCGTCGATCAGCGGCGCGACCGTGGACGCCGTCGAGAAGGCGCCGCACCGCGCGAAGCTGATCGAGAACGCCGTCCAGGGGCTTCCGGTGACCATCCACGTCGCCGACGGCCGCGAGACCGACCTCGAACCGGGCTACGACCGCGTGCTGGTCGACGCGCCGTGCAGCGGGCTCGGCTCGCTGCGCCGCCGTCCGGAGGCGCGCTGGCGCCGCCAGCCCAGCGACATCTCGGACCTGACGAAACTGCAGGGCCAGCTGATCACCGCGGCGCTGGACCTGGTCCGCCCCGGCGGCATCGTCACCTACGTCGTCTGCTCGCCGCATCTGGCCGAGACCGAAGGCGTCGTGGGGGAGACCGCGCGCCGCGCCGGCGCCGAGATCGTGGACGCGCGGCCGTTCTTCCCGGACGTCCCGCAGCTCGGCAACGGCCCGTACGTCCAGCTGTGGCCGCACCGCCACGGCACCGACGCGATGTTCTGCGCCGTCCTGCGGAAGCCGGAAACCGCCGGGTGACCAGGGTCCTCGGCCTGGTCGCGAGCTCGTGCGGCGGACTGGACACCCGGTTCGCCGCGCAGCTCGCGAAACCGGCCGCGGACCGCGGCTGGGAGCTCGCGATCACGCTGACCCCCACCGCCGCCCGCTGGCTGGAAAAGACCGGCGGGATCGGTGACCTGGAGAAGGTCACCGATCTGCCGGTCCGCAGCACCTCCCGGCTGCCGGGCGAGCCCCGGCCGCATCCGGACCCCTCGGTGTTCCTATTCGCGCCCGCGTCCGCGAACTCCGTGGCGAAACTGGCGCTGGGCATCGCCGACAACCAGGCGCTGACCCTGCTCGGTGACGTCCTCGGCACGCCGGGGATCACGATCGTCCTGGGGTATCAGATCCAGGACACGCGGGTGCACCATCCGGCGTGGCGACGCCATCTCGACACGCTCGCCTCCGCCGGTGTCACCACCGCGAGGCTCACTCCGGACGCGCCCTGGACTTCCGTGCTGGACCTGCTCCCTTCGCCCTAGCGGGTACGGGGCACCTAGCTCGAGGTGGTCGTGAGTGGCGATTAGCGTTCTAATCGGGGAGAAGTGGCACCGACCGTGTGGATTCTGGTGCGTTGGATGACCGGAAATCCACACACCCCTCCCTCAGCGACACCTCGCGCTCGCCCACGTGACGTACGAGGTGACCACTGGCGGCCTTGAGACCGGCAGGCGCTGTTCAAGGACTTGCCACCCGACAGGGCACGTTGCGAAAGCCACTTTCGCAACCTTCAACGTTGCGAAAGTGGCTTTCGCAACACCTGTCTTGAGGTTGGAAGCCAAAGGGCGGCACCTTACGGCTCACGACCGCTTGGGAAGGTCCGCTTCTCTTAGCGAGCGCAGAACGCCGTGTCCAGCGCCTTGACGAGATGCGCGGACGCCCCGTCCGGCAGCGGGTCCATGTTGGCGACGACGTTCACTCGCTTCCCGTGCGGAACCGCCCCCGAGATGTTCGCGAAGCCGCGGAGATTCCCGCCGTGGCCCCAGAAAGTACCGCCACAGGACAGCGGGACCGACGCGATCCCGAGTCCGTACGCGGCGCCGGGGATGCCCAGGTTCGCGGGGACGGTCCGCTGCAGCTCCGCCTGCTGTGCCCGGGGCAGAAGACGGCCATCGGTGAGTGCGCCGTAGAAACGGTTCAGGTCTTCACCGGTCGAAACGATCCCGCCGGAAGCCCCGGCGAGCGACGGGTCCATTTCGGTGTAGTCGACGAGACCGGGCGCGTAGCCCCTGGCGTGCGGCGTCGGCAGGCGCTCGTCGCCCCGCGGCGGCAGATAGGTGTCGCGCAGGCCGAGCGGCTTGGCGATCCTGCTCCGGATCTCCGCGGAAACCGAACGGCCGCTGAGCTTTTCGATGAGCATCCCGGCGATGACGTAGTTCGTGTTGGAGTACGCCCACTTCGTGCCGGGGTCGAAGTCCGGCGGATGCGCGAGGCCGACCGCCAGCAGTTCTTCGGGTTCGGCGCCGCGATGACGCCATTCGTCGACGTCGAGGTCGCGCACGTAGTTGTAGAGCCCGCTGGTGTGCTGGAGCAGCTGCCGGACGGTGATCTTGGTGCCGTCGTTGCCGTTCCCGCGCACGAGACCGGGCAGATACCGGTCGATCGGCGTGTCCAGCCGGACCTTTCCTTCGGCCACCAGTTGCAGCATCACGACGGCGACGAACGTCTTGGTGACACTGGCCGCCCGGAACTTCGCGTCGCGGGGGAACGGTGTCCGGGTTTCGACGTTCCCGACGCCTTCGCGCTCCGACCACGTCCGCCCGGACGCGCTCGTCACCGTCGCCTGCGCGCCCGGGACCCCGTCTTGCACCAGCGTCTTCAGTGCCTTGTCGACTTCGTCGTGCGGTCCTGTCACGGCGAGCGCCGGGGCGGCGGTGGTGGTGGCCAGCAGTGCGATCAGCGAGCCGATGGCGACGATCTTCTTACCTGGCAAGGTTTTCCGCATGATTCAAAGTTAAGGAGGCCGCGATCTGGCGGCCATGGGGCAGGCCCCCACCCCTCAACGGGGGCCTGCCCCACCTCGTCAGCGGAGGCGCAGAGCGCGCTTCAGGGTGCCGAAGAGGTCGGTCTGGTTGGTCAGGCCGACGATGTTCGCCGCCTGCGGTCCGTAGCCCGCGACGCGGATCTGCGTGCCGGTGTGGTCCTGCGACGAACCCGGCATCCCGGTGCCGTAGTTGATCGTCATGTTCGCGCCCTCGTTGGTGACGAGGGTGGCGGTCTGGCCGGGGCTGACCGTGCCGTTGCCGATGATCTGGCTGGTGTGGCCGTGGTCGCCGGTGACGATCACCAGGGTGTCGGGGTTGCTGCGGGCGTAGGCGAGCCCGGCCGCGACGGCCTGGTCGAAGTCGATCGTCTCACCGATCTGGCCGCACGGGTCGGCGGCGTGGTCCTGTTTGTCGATGCTCGCGCCCTCGACCTGGAGGAAGAAACCCTTGTCCTTGCGGCGGTCGTCGAGCAGCGAGATCGCCTTGCGGGTCTGGTCGGCCAGCTTCGGCTGCGTCTTGGGCAGCGCCGGGTTCGGGGTGCAGCGGGTCGGCGGGGTGCCGCCCTGCTTGGCGGCCGGGCCGGTCCAGTTGACCGGCAGGTTGCCGGAGGCGAACAGGCCGAGCAGCGGCTTGCCGGGCTTGGCCGCGGCGAGGTCGGCCGCGGTGTTCACCACCTGGTAGCCCGACGACTTCGCCTGGTCCAGCACGGTCTTGCCGGCGAACTTCCCGGCCTTCACCTGCTGGTCGAAGTACTTCGCGCCGCCGCCGAGCAGGACGTCCGGCTTGGTCTGGACCAGCTGCTCGGCGATGGACCCGGCGCCGCCGTTCTCCTTGGCGTTGGCCGCGCACTTCTTGCTGGTCTCGTCGGGGCCCTTGCAGTCGCGGTTGACGACGTGCGCGCCGAGCACCGCTGGGGTGGCGTCCTGGACCTCGGCCGTGGTGACGTCGCCGGTGCGCAGCCCCGAACGCTTGGCGATCTCGAGGATCGACGGGACCGCGTTGCCGTACGGGTCCACGGAAATCGCGCCGTTGTAGGTCTTCACGCCGGTAGCCCACCCGGTGCCGGAGGCGGCCGAGTCGGTCACGTAGTCGGGCTTCGACGGGTTGTTCTTCTCGACCGCGTACGTCGTGTAGTCACCGGTGAGCGGCAGTTCGTCCATCGCGAGCCGCCCGGCCGCGCCGCGTTCGTAGTTGCGCGCCGAGGTGATCTCGGACTGGCCCATGCCGTCGCCGATGAACAGGATGACGTTGCGGGCGCTGCCGCCCTTGATCGCGGCACGCACGTCCTGGGTGCGGTCGCCCTGCGCGGCCGCGAGGCGGGCGTCGTCGCCGGCGGCGAGCGCGGCGGGCGCCAGCGCGATCAGCGTGACGCCGAGCGCCCCGCCCGCGAGCCATTTGCGCCGTCCGGTGAACAGCGAAGCCATCGAAAATCTCCTTGGGATTACTGGATCAGGGCAGTCCCATTAGTCACCGCGCATGTGTGCGGCCGGGGATTTCCGGGTGAACACGGGAAGAACAGCGGCCGTCCGCTAGCGCAGGCTGTGACCCGGTGCGACGATGCCTGTCTCGTAAGCGAACACGACCGCCTGGCTGCGGTTGGCGGCGCCCAGTTTGCCGAAGATGTTGCCCACGTGGGTTTTGACGGTTTCGAGGCTGATGACCAGATCGGCCGCTATGTCCACATTGGACATCCCGGTGGCGATGAGGCGCAGCACCTCGGTCTCCCGTTTCGTCAGCGAAGACGGACGGGGCGCGAGGCCCGACGCCGCCGGGCGCGCGGTGACCAGCCGCCGGATCGCGTCGGGGAACAGCAGCGTCTCCCCGGCGGCGATGGTCCGGATGGCGTGCGCGAACTCCTCCTTGCGCGCCCGCTTCAGCAGGAACCCGCTCGCGCCCGCCAGCAGCGCGTCGTAGATGTAGTCGTCGTTGTCGAACGTGGTGATCACGAGGACCTTCGGCGGTTCGGGTACTTCGGCCAGCACCCGCCGGGTCGCCTCGATCCCGTCGACGCCGGGCATGCGGACGTCCATCAGGATCACCTCGGGATGCGTCCGCCGCACCAGGTCGACCACCTCGCCGCCGTCGCCCGCCTCGCCGACCACGGTCAGATCGGGCTGGTTGTCCAGCAGCGAGCGCAATCCGGCGCGCAGCAACGGTTCGTCGTCGACGATCAGGACCCGCAGTGTCATGAGCGCGACCGTAGCGGGATCGTGGTGACCAGGCGCCACAGCGGTTCCCCGTCGATGGCGGGCCCCGCGACGAGTTCGCCGCGCAGCGCCTCGACGCGTTCGGTGAGCCCCGGCAGCCCGTTGCCGCCGCGGCCGGACACGACCGCCTGCTCCATGAGCGGGTTCACGATCTCGATCCGCAGCGCGTCGGCGAGGACCGCGACCCGCACGGTCACCGGGCCGGGGTGGGCGTGGCGCAACGCGTTCGTCAGTCCTTCTTGGACGATCCGGTACGCCTCCCGCGAAAGCGTCGCGGGCAGTTCGGCGGCGGGGCCGGTCAGCTCGTAGTCGATCACCGCTCCGCCGGATCGAGCCCGCTCGGCCAGTGTCGCGACCTCGATGAGGCGTCGTTCGGGTTCGCGGGACGACCGGTCGTCGCGCAGCAGGCCGAGCACGTGGTCGAGGTCTTCGAGCGCCGCCCGTGACGACTCCTCGATGGTGCCCAAGGCCTTGCGCACCAGCTGCGGTTCGGAATCGACCAGTTCGGCGGCCGCGGCGGCCTGGATGGTCGACGTCGTCAGCGTGTGGCCGATGGAGTCGTGCAGCTCGCGGGCCAGCCGGTTGCGCTGCTCGAAGTGGTTCGCCCGGACCTCGGCCGCGGCGACGCGCTCGGCGGCCGACGGTCCCAGCAGCGCGACCGCGCTGTACTGGAAGAGCTTGGTGAAACCGGCGAGGACGTACGCGATCACCACGAGCGTGAAGAACGCGATCGGCAGCGTCCACGCTCCGGCGACGCCGGGCTCGATCGTCACCTGCTCGCCGAAGATCGCGATGGGACTGCCGCCGCCTCCCGCCCACACCAGGGCCAGGACGACACCCAGGAACAGGAAGCAGCCGAGGCCGAACAGCACCCAGCCGAGCACGGTGTGCACGAGCAGCCAGCCCGCCGAGCGCCAGCGCTCCGCCCAGGCGACCTTCGTGTTCGGCAGGGGCGAGGCGATCCGGGTGCCCAGCATCTGGTTGGAGAACCAGATGCCGACCCGCCGCATCGGTCCCGGCAGCCCGGCGAGCGCGACCAGCAGGCCCATCGCGAGCATGCCGTAGACCATCTTCGCCGTCGTGTCGCCCGGGGTGAGGATGGCGGGGACGATCGCGATCGGGAACGGGATCGCCGTGATCGCCATGCCGAGGAGTCCGAACGGCACGCTCCGGTAGCTGCCGATCCGCACCAGGGGTTTCAAGGGGTTGACCATGACGGGAACGCTATTCGGCGCCGCGTGCGCGCACCTCCCACTGCGGTGCCATTTCACGTCATCCTCAAGTCCTCCGACGGCGGTCACAGCCGGTTAGCGGGCGTTAGCGGCGTCCTCCTACACTCGGGCGCGTGGCTCACCGACCTTTGATCGCACCCAGCATCCTCTCCGCGGACTTCGCCCGGCTCGGCGACGAGATCCGCGCCGTCGCGGGGGAGGGGGACACCCGCGCGGACTGGGTCCACGTCGACGTCATGGACGCGCACTTCGTGCCGAACCTGACCCTCGGCCTGCCCGTCGTGCAGTCGCTGATCAAGGCCACCGACGTCCCGATCGACTGCCACCTGATGATCGAGAACCCCGACAAGTGGGCCATCGGGTACGCCGAGGCGGGCGCCTACAACGTCACCGTGCACGTCGAGGCCGCGCACGACCCGATCGCGCTCGCGAAGAACCTCCGCGCCGCCGGGGCGAAGGCCGGCCTGTCGATCAAGCCGAACACCCCCATCGAGGACCACCTCGACACCCTCAAGCACTACGACACGCTGCTGGTGATGTCGGTCGAGCCCGGCTTCGGCGGGCAGTCGTTCATCGAGAGCGTCCTGGACAAGGTGCGCACCGCGCGGCGCCTGGTCGACACCGGTCACCTCAAGCTCGTCGTCGAGATCGACGGCGGGATCAACGCCGACACGATCGAGCAGGCCGCCGAGGCCGGTGTGGACTGCTTCGTCGCCGGTTCCGCCGTCTACGGCGCCGAAGACCCTGGTAAGGCTGTCGCGGCGCTGCGCGAGCAGGCGGCCCGCGTCCGCGGCTGATCCCGCCTCTTGATCCGCCATCGGGTCAGGAGAAGGAATCGGCCCGAGTGGGTGTTGGATGGGGGGAGCACCGTTTCCAGCGACGGTGCGACGCAGGAGGAGGGCAGCAGGAGTGTTCACCGGCATTGTCGAGGAGCTCGGCGAGGTCACCGCGGTCGAGCAGGTCCCGAACGCCGCGCGGCTGACCGTACGGGGGCCGCTGGTGACCAGCGACGCCGGTCACGGCGACTCCATCGCGGTGAGTGGCGTGTGCCTCACCGTGGTCGCGGTGGCGGGCGGTGAGTTTACCGTCGATGTCGTGCACGAGACCCTGCAGCGCTCCAGCCTCGCGAAGGTGAACGTCGGCGACGTCGTCAACCTGGAACGCGCGACGCCGGCGGGCGGCAGGCTCGGCGGGCACATCATGCAGGGCCATGTGGACGGAACCGGCGTCTTCCTCAAGCGGGACGAGCAGGGACTCACCTCGTTCGCCCTGCCGGGCAGACTGGCCAGGTACGTGGTCGAGAAGGGATCGATCGCGGTCGACGGCATCTCCCTCACGGTCGCCGCGGTGACCGACGAGGAGTTCTCCGTCGCCCTGATCCCGACCACGCTCGAACTGACCACCC
This sequence comes from Amycolatopsis sp. lyj-84, assembly GCF_046549075.1. NCBI lineage: Bacteria > Bacillati > Actinomycetota > Actinomycetes > Pseudonocardiales > Pseudonocardiaceae > Amycolatopsis > Amycolatopsis sp. lyj-84. Next base: position 448,479 of record NZ_JAJPWO010000002.1, on the reverse strand, counting down.
TCGGCCGGAATCAGCCGGGTGACCTGGTGAATCTCGAGGTCGACGTGGTCGCCAAGTACGTCGAAAAGCTGGCCATGCCGCACCTGCGCACGCAGGGGGACAATGGCGGTACGGAGGAGCGGGCGTGAGCGAGACGAGTGCGATTCCGGGGTCGGCTGATCTGACCCCCTGTGGAGGCGGGGTGGCCGTGAACGCCGATGCCATCGAGGCGGCGATCGCCGACATCAAGGCGGGCCGTCCGGTCGTCGTGGTGGACGACGAGGACCGCGAGAACGAAGGCGACCTGATCTTCGCCGCGGAGAAGGCCACGCCGGAGCTGATGGCCTTCATGGTGCGCTACACCTCGGGGTACGTCTGCGTGGCGCTGACCGAGGCCGAGGCGGACAGGCTCGACCTGCCGCCGATGTACCACACGAACCAGGACCAGCGCGGCACCGCGTACAGCGTCACGGTCGACGCCGCCGAGGGCATCACCACCGGCATCTCCGCGGCCGACCGCTCGCACACCGTCCGCCTGCTCGCCGACCCGGCGTCCACGGCGTCGGACTTCCGGCGTCCCGGTCACGTGGTCCCGCTGCGCGCCAAGCAGGGCGGCGTCCTGCGGCGGCCCGGGCACACCGAAGCCTCCGTCGACCTGGCCCGCCTCGCCGGGCTTTCGCCGTCCGGCGTGCTCTGCGAGATCGTGTCGCAGAAGGACGAGGGCGACATGGCCCGCCGCGACGAACTCGAGGTCTTCGCCGCGGACCACGACCTCAAGATGATCACCATCGCCGACCTGATCGCGTACCGGCGGCGCACCGAGAAGCAGGTCGAGCGGGTCGCCGAGGCGCGGATCCCGCTGGCGGCGGGCACGTTCCGCGCGGTCGGGTACGACAGCCTGCTCGACGGCATCGAGCACATCGCGTTCGTCTACGGCGAGATCGCCGACGGCGAGGACATCCTGGTCCGCGTGCACTCCGAATGCCTCACCGGCGACGTCTTCGGCTCGCTGCGCTGCGACTGCGGCCCGCAGCTGGAGGCGGCTTTGGAGGCCGTCGCCAAGGAAGGCCGCGGCGTCGTGCTCTACATCCGCGGTCACGAGGGCCGCGGCATCGGGCTGCTGCACAAACTGCAGGCCTACCAGCTGCAGGACGCCGGCGCGGACACCGTCGACGCGAACCTGCAGCTCGGCGTCCCCGCCGACGCGCGTGACTACGGCACCGGCGCGCAGATCCTGTGCGACCTCGGCGTCCGCTCGATGCGACTGCTGACGAACAACCCGGCCAAGCGCGTCGGGCTCGAGGGGTACGGCCTGCGGGTCAGCGGCCGGGTGTCGCTGCCGATCTCGCCGAACCCGGAGAACCTGCGCTACCTCAAGACCAAGCGGGACCGGATGGGGCACGACCTGTCCCAGCTGGAGCACTACGACCAGGTCGGCGCCGAGGTCGACCAGGGCAACGGAGGTGGCACGCGGTGAGCGGCGAAGGCCGTCCGGACGTCGAACTCGACCTGTCCGACTGTAAGAACATCCGGCTCGGGATCGTGGCCACGCGCTGGCACACGAAGATCACGAGTGCCCTGCTGGACCGCGCCCTCGAGGCGGCCAAGGCGGCCGACCTGGAGGAAGAGCCGACCGTCGTCCGCGTCGCGGGCGCCGTAGAACTTCCCGTCGCCGCCCAGGCACTCGCCCGCACCCACGACGCCGTCGTCGCGCTGGGCGTGGTCGTCCGGGGCGGGACGCCGCACTTCGAGTACGTCTGCGACGCGGTCACCGCGGGCCTGACCAGGGTGGCGCTCGACGAGAGCACCCCGGTCGGCAACGGCGTGCTCACCTGCGACACCGAACAGCAGGCCCTCGACCGGTCCGGCCTGCCCGGCTCCGTCGAGGACAAGGGCTACGAAGCGACCGTCGCCGCACTGGACGCCGCGCACGCCCTGCGGAACCTGCGCCAGCCGTGGACCGAGCGGGGCTTCGTGTGAGCGTCGAGGCGGATGTGATGACAGAGTCCGAGGTCGTGGTGGTGCGGCCCCGCCGCGCCATGGTGATGTGCTCGGTGCTGGCGGTGATCCTGCTGGCGACGTTCGTGATCGTCGCGGTCCTGCTGCGCGGCTCGGACACCGGCGTGATCTTCCAGCCGTCCGACCAAGCGGCGATGATCGGCATCGGTGTCCTGCTCGCTGCGGGCACGATGCTGTTCGCGACCGCGCGCGTGAAGGCCGACGCCGACGGCATCGAGGTCCGGAACGTGCTGATGACCAAGAAGTTCGCGTGGAGCGAAGTGCTTTCGGTGAGCTTCCCCGACGGCGCTTCGTGGGCGCGGCTGGAACTTCCGGACGACGAGTACTACTCGGTCATGGCCGTGCAGGCGGTGGACCGGGACCGCGCGGTGGCCGCGGTGCGGGCGCTGCGGCGGCTGCACAAGGCGGCGTGGAACGGCTGACGCCTTTCCCGCCTTCTCCGGCGTGCTATGAAAGGCCCGTTACTTGCAAATTTTGCAAGTAACGGGCCTTTCATAGCGTTCGGGACCTTCAAAGCGCGAAATCCACCACGACCGGAGCGTGATCCGAGGGACCCTTCCCCTTCCGCGCGTCACGGTCCACATAGGAATCCGTCACCCCGCCCGCGATCCGGCTGTCGGCGTACACGAGGTCGATCCGCATTCCCTTGTTGTTCGGGAAGTTCCCGGCCCGGTAGTCCCAGTACGTGAACGGGTGGTCGTACTTCAGCGGCCGCGGGAACACGTCGGACAACCCGAGGTCCCGCAGCGCCGCGAGCGCCTTCCGCTCCGGTTCGGTCACGTGCGTCGATTCGGCGAACACGCCGATGTCCCAGACGTCCGCGTCGGCGGGCGCGATGTTGAAGTCGCCGAGCACCGCGAACGGCAGCCCGCGCGACTGCTCCTCGCGCACCGTCGCCTCCAGCGCCGAGAGCCAGGCGAGTTTGTAGTCGTAGTGCGGGTTCTCGAGGTCGCGCCCGTTGGGCACGTACACCGACCACAGCCGCACCCCGCCGCAGGTGGCGCCGATGGCGCGCGCGTCGGTCTTGTCCTCGAAGGTGGGCTCGCCGGTCAGCCCGCGTGTGACGTCCTCCAGCCCGACGCGGGACACGATGGCGACGCCGTTCCAGCGTCCGATGCCGTACGCGGCCGTCTCGTAGCCCGCCTCCCGCACGGCGTCGAACGGGAAGGCGTCCGTGCCGCTCTTGAGTTCCTGCAGGCACAGGACGTCCGGTTGTACCGAGCCGAGCCACTCCAGCACCCTCGGCAGCCGGGGCCCGATCGAGTTCACGTTCCAGGTCGCGATCCGCATGCCCGCGAGCGTCCCACACACCACCGACACGTCTACGCGAAAGGGCCCCTCCGAGACGGGTCGCGTCTCGGAGGGGCCCCACCGGGGTGTGAGGTCAGACCCCGGCGGTCGTGCGGATCCAGGAGCGGGCCGAAGCGACGCTGCCGTAGTTGTTGGTGCCGCGGGTGTTCGAGCCGCTCTGGTTCTGCACGGTCGAAGCGACGCCGACCTGGACACCGTTGGAGACCTGGGGGCCGCCCGAGTCGCCCTTCCACGCCGAACCGTTGATGCCGACGCTCTGGATGGCCGGGCCGCCGTAGGCGTCGGACGAGCTGCCGCTGACGCGGACGTTGGCCACCTTCAGCGCCGAGGCGGGCGGGCCGGTCGGGGTCTCACGGCCCCAGCCGTACAGCTGGTTGGTCGACCCGACCGACGGGTTCGAGCTGGCCAGGGTGATCGGCGTGACACCGGCGTCCGAGGCCAGGTGAAGCAGCGAGATGTCGGAACCCGCGGGCGAGGACACCTTGCGGTCGACGGCGATCACGCGGCCGCCCTGCAGGGCGTTGCTGCCGACGCGGACACGCATGCCGCTGCCGTCGGAGTCGAGGCAGTGCTTGGCGGTCAGCACCCAGCGCTGGGCGATGACACTGCCGGAGCAGTTGAACCCGTCCCACTGACGGCCCGGGGTGTTGACGTAGACCTGGGCGCCCCAGCTCACGGTGGGGGCGGTGCCGCCGCCCACGATGTTGGGCTGGACACCGGTGGGGGTGCCCGCGGAGGCGACCGCGCCCGCGGTCATGGTGAGGGCTGCGGCGGCGAGGGTGGCGGCGCCCAGCGTACGAAGACGGCTCACGGTGCAGGAGTCCTTTCGAGCGTCATCTGACGAAGAACCGAGTGAAGTGGAACTGGGACGGAAAGTAATCACCCTGTTCACCCGCTAGGAACCAACGAACGTCGGTTCCGGCCGAATACCCGACTTAGGTCGGTATGGGTGGCGAAAGACTTACCGGATCGTGGGAACGGCCACTCGAAGGGTTGACCGGAGCCGGTCTAAGGGCGGGGGCCCGTAAGACTGTCGGTGCTGCCCCATAGGCTTGACGATGTGGCTGACCCGACCACCTACCGTCCCTCGCCGGGGAGCATCCCGGACGCCCCTGGCGTGTACAAATTTCGTGACGCCACGAAGAGGGTCATCTACGTCGGCAAGGCGAAAAGCCTCCGCAGCAGGCTGAACTCCTATTTCGCCGACATCACGGGCTTGCACCCGCGCACGCGCCAGATGGTGACGACGGCGGCGAGCGTCGAGTGGACCGTGGTCGGCACCGAGGTCGAGGCGCTCCAGCTCGAGTACAACTGGATCAAGGAGTTCGACCCGCGGTTCAACGTCCGTTATCGCGACGACAAGAGCTATCCGATGCTCGCCGTCACGATGAACGAGGAGTACCCGCGCCTGCACGTCTATCGCGGCGCGCGCAAGAAGGGCGTGCGGTACTTCGGGCCGTACGCGCACGCCTGGGCCATCCGCGAAACGCTCGACCTGCTGCTCCGCGTCTTCCCGGCGCGCACCTGCTCGGCCGGGGTCTTCAAACGGCACGGCCAGATCGGCAGGCCCTGCCTGCTCGGCTACATCGGCAAATGTTCCGCGCCCTGCGTCGGCAAGGTCTCCGCCGACGAGCACCGCGGCATCGTCGAGGACTTCTGCGACTTCCTCGCCGGCCGCACCGACGCGCTGATCCGCCGCCTGGAACAGGAAATGGCGGCCGCGTCCGAGGAACTCGAGTTCGAGCGCGCCGCCCGGCTGCGCGACGACCTCGGCGCGCTCCGGCGGGCGATGGAGAAGCAGGCGGTGGTGCTCGGCGACGGCACGGACGCCGACGTCGTCGCCTTCGCCCACGACGAACTCGAAGCCGCGGTCCAGGTCTTCCACGTGCGCGGCGGCCGGGTCCGCGGCCAGCGCGGCTGGGTGATCGACAAGGCCGAGGAAATGGACGTCAAGGACCTCGTCGACCACTTCCTCACGCAGTTCTACGGCGAAGAGGCCGAACGCGCGGACGACCCCGAACTCGGATCGCCGGTGCCGCGCGAGGTGCTCGTCCCCGAACTGCCCGCCGACGCGGAAGCGCTCGGCGAGTGGCTTTCCGGGCTGCGCGGTTCGCGGGTGAGCCTGAGGGTGCCGCAGCGCGGCGACAAACGCGCGCTCGCGGAGACGGTGACGCGCAACGCCGGCGAGGCCTTCACCCAGCACAAACTGCGCCGCGCCGGTGACCTCACCGCGCGGTCGGCCGCGCTCGCGGAACTGCAGGACTACCTGGCGCTGGAAACCGCGCCGCTGCGCATCGAATGCGTCGACATCAGCCATATCCAGGGCAGTGACGTGGTCGCGTCGCTCGTGGTGTTCGAGGACGGCATCCCGCGCAAGTCCGAGTACCGGCGCTTCGCCCTGCGCGAAGCAGCGGAGGAAGGCGACGTCGCGTCGATCGCCGAGGTCGTCCGCCGCCGTTTTTCCCGTTATCTCAAGGAAAACGCCGAAGCGGTCGACCCGGATCGTCCGGGCATCGACCCGGAGACCGGTAAGCCGCGCAAGTTCGCCTACGCGCCGAACCTGCTCGTCGTCGACGGCGCGGGCCCGCAGGCCACCGCGGCCGCGGACGTCCTCTCCGAACTGGGCGTCACCGATGTCGCCGTGGTCGGCCTGGCGAAGCGGCTGGAAGAAGTGTGGCTGCCGGGCGATCCCGATCCGGTGATCCTGCCGCGCACCTCGGACGCGCTGTATCTGCTGCAACGGCTGCGCGACGAGGCGCACCGATTCGCCATTCGTTACCACCGGGAGAAGCGGTCCAAGCGGATGCAGGTGTCCGCATTGGACGGTGTGCCGGGACTGGGGCAAGCTCGTCGTACCGCGCTGATCAAGCATTTCGGCTCGGTGAAGAAACTCCGCGAAGCAAGACTCGAGGAGATCGAGGCGGTGCCCGGCTTCGGCAGGCGCACCGCCGAAGCGGTCGTCGCGGCGCTGGCAGGGGAGCCGGTGCAGACGGCGGGGGAGTCCAGTACGTGATCGGGGAAAGGACCATCGTGAGTGCGCAAGAAGAAGGCCGCGGTTCCGGAATGGAGGTCGCGGTCGTCTCAGGACTGTCCGGAGCAGGCCGCAGTACCGCCGCGAAATGCCTGGAGGACCTGGGCTGGTTCGTGGTGGACAACCTGCCGCCCGAGCTGATCGCCACCATGGTCGAGCTCGGCGCGCAGGCGCGGGGCGCGATCACCAAGGTCGCCGTGGTGATGGACGTGCGCTCGCGCGCGTTCACCGACGACCTGGCGTCGGTCATCAAGGATCTCGACGCCCGCGGGTACAAGCCGCGCGTGCTGTTCCTGCAGGCCACCGACGCGGTGCTGGTGCGCCGGTTCGAGGCCGTCCGCCGCGGGCACCCGATGCAGGGTGACGGCAGGCTCGCCGACGGCATCACCGCCGAGCGCACGCTGCTGGAGCCGCTGCGCGAAGAGGCCGACCTCGTGCTCGACACGTCGTCGCTTTCGGTGCACGACCTGCGCGCCAAGATCGAGGACGCCTTCGGGTCCGAGGCCAGCACGCAGACTCGCGTCACCGTGCTGTCCTTCGGCTACAAGTACGGCCTGCCGATGGACGCGGACCTGGTGATGGACGTCCGGTTCCTGCCGAACCCGTTCTGGATCCCGGAACTGCGCGACCACACCGGTCTCGAAGGCGAAGTCCGCAACTACGTGCTCAGCCAGGAAGGCGCGGACGAGTTCCTCGACCGCTACCACCAGCTGCTGCGCCTGATCGGCGCGGGCTACAAGCGCGAGGGCAAGCGCTACCTGACGCTGGCCGTCGGCTGCACCGGCGGAAAGCACCGCAGTGTCGCCATTTCCGAGGAACTCGCCCAGCGTCTGTCCAATGAGGACGGTATGGCCGTGAAGGTGGTGCACCGCGACCTTGGCCGCGAGTGAGCCGCGAGCGGTCGCACTGGGTGGCGGGCACGGCCTGCACGCCACCCTCACCGCGTTGCGCCGGGTGACCTCGCAGGTCACCGCCGTGGTCACCGTCGCGGACGACGGGGGCTCGTCGGGCAGACTGCGCCGGGAACTGGGGCTGCTGCCGCCGGGTGACCTGCGGCAGGCCTTCGCCGCGTTCGCCGCCGAAGATGGCGGAACCCTGTGGGCGGAGGTGTTCCAGCACCGCTTCGGCGGTGACGGCGCGCTCGCCGGGCACGCGGTCGGGAACCTGTTGCTGGCCGGATTGTTCGAGGTGCTCGGCGATCCGGTCGCCGCGCTCGACGAGGCGAGCAGGCTCATGGGCATCTCCGGCCGCGTTCTGCCGATGTCACCCGAACCGCTGGAAATCCAAGGCGAGGTTTCGGGTCTCGACGTCGAGAACCCCGAGGCGCTCCGGAGGATCCGCGGTCAGGTGGCGGTGGCGACCACGCCCGGTCAGGTGCACCGGATCAGCCTGCACCCGGCAGGACAGGCCGACCGGCCGCCGCGCGGATGCCCGGAGGCGATCGAAGCCGTGCTCGGCGCGGACGTGGTCTTCCTCGGCCCGGGGTCGTGGTTCACCAGTGTGCTGCCGCATCTGCTGGTGCCGGATCTGCACGACGCGCTGCTCCGGACGGATGCCACGAAGGTGGTCATCCTCAATCTGATCCCCCAACCGGGGGAGACGGCGGGATTCTCTCCGGAGAAGCATTTGGACGTACTCTTCGAACACGCCCCGCGATTGCGGGTGGACGCGGTCATCGCGGATCGGGACTCGGTGCCCTCACCAGCCCGGTTGCGGGACGCGGCCGGGAAACTCGGCGCGCGGGCGTTGCTGGGGGCGGTGGCTGACCCGGTCGTGACGGGGCGGCATGATCCTGATGCGCTCGCGAGCTGTATGCGGGACGCTCTCGGTCTCACCGGGGGAGGAGCTGAAGGTATGGAGGGGCAGCGATGGCGATGACCGCCGCCGTGAAGGACGAGCTGAGCCGGCTTGAGATCACCAAGATCGGCCCGCGCCGCGCGGAGGTCGCGTCGATGCTGCGATTCGCGGGCGGGCTGCACATCGTGGCCGGCCGCGTCGTGGTGGAGGCCGAACTCGACACCGGATCGGTGGCGAGGCGGCTGCGCAAGGAGATCCACGAACTGTACGGACACCAGTCCGACGTCCACGTCATCTCTTCCAGCGGGTTGCGCAAGGGCACGCGGTACGTCGTCCGGGTGGTCAAGGACGGTGAGGGCCTCGCCCGGCAAACCGGCCTGATCGATCAGCGCGGCCGTCCGGTGCGCGGACTGCCCGCCGCCGTCGTGTCCGGTGGCGTCGCCGACGCGGAGGCCGCCTGGCGTGGCGCGTTCCTGGCGCACGGTTCGCTCACCGAACCCGGCCGCTCGTCGTCACTCGAAGTCACCTGCCCCGGCCCCGAGGCCGCGCTGGCGCTCGTCGGCGCCGCCCGGCGGATGGGCATCCAGGCCAAGTCGCGCGAGGTCCGCGGCGCGGACCGCGTCGTCGTGCGCGACGGTGACGCCATCGGTGCCCTGCTGACCCGCCTCGGCGCCCACACGAGCGTGCTCGCGTGGGAAGAGCGGCGGATGCGCCGCGAGGTGCGCGCCACCGCGAACCGGCTCGCGAACTTCGACGACGCCAACCTGCGGCGCTCGGCCCGCGCGGCCGTCGCGGCGGCGGCCAGGGTCGAGCGGGCGCTGGACATCCTCGGCGAGTCCGCCCCGGATCACCTGCTCGCCGCGGGCAAACTGCGGCTGTCGAACCGGCAGGCGTCGCTCGAAGAGCTGGGCCAGCTGTCCGACCCGCAGATGACCAAGGACGCCGTCGCCGGCCGCATACGCCGCCTGCTGGCGATGGCCGACAAGAAGGCGAAGGAACAGGGCATCCCGGACACCGAATCCGCCGTGACCCCGGACATGCTGGAAGAAGACGAAGCCTGACCCACCCTCGCATTTAGTCCTCTAGTTGCGATAGATGCGTGTGCATCGACCGCAACTAGAGGACTAAATGCGGGCTCAAGGCTCTCGTGGGCGCCAGTGAGCGAGCTGTTCCCGGATTTTCTCCGTCGCCGGATGCCGTTCGCCCCGGACCTCGAGTGAGTCGTCGAGGAGCAACGCCCACTCCGAGAGCGCTTCGGTGATCTGACCGGCTTTGGCGCGAACCAGCGCCTGGCCGAATCGGAGGTCGAGGACGTCGGGATGCCGGTCGCCCAGCCGTTCCCGCGCTTCGGCCAGCAGCTGTCCGTACTCCAGCACCGCTTCAGGCGCGTCCTCGGTCAGTGCGCTCCAGAAGGCGATGTTGTGCCGGACGTGCATCACGATCACGTCATCGCCCAACGCGTTCTTCGCCCGTGGCAACAGCTCCCGGCTCAAGCGCAGAGCTTCCGCGCCATCGCCGGTCTTGCCGGTCGCCACGGCGAGGAGATGCCCGGCATGGATCGTCTCCCGGTGACTCGGGCCCAGCGCGCCTGTCGCGTCCTGGACCAAGGTCTCGAAAGTGGTGCGCGAATCCTCCGGGCGGCCTAGCTCGCCCAGCAGATGACCGACGTTGTTGCGGAGGCTCAGTACGTCTTCGTCGCCCGCGCCCATCGCTTCGACGGCGACAGGCAACAGGTCCTCGAACCGCGCGAGCGCCCCTGTCAGGTCACCCGCCTTGCCCGTCCAGGTCGCGTGCCGTGCCTTGCACCGCAAGGTGATCCGGTGCGTCTCCCCGAGTTCCCGTTCCGCCCGCCGAGCCCACGCCGCCCAGCTCTCCCGGTTCTCCACCGGGATCCCGGACACCCGCCGCTCCAGCGAGGTGAGCGCGTCCTCGTGCAGCCCGGCGAGCCACAGGAACTCGGCCTCGTTGGTGGCCGCATACGCCTGTTCCAACGTCGGCTCCTCGTCCCCGGCCGCCGGTTCCACGTCCGCGGTCGCGCCCGCCAGCCGGGCATGCAGACGGGGCGTCACGTCGGGCAGGGGACCGGTCCACAGGACGGTCTCGGCCGGCAGACCGGCCTGCGTGCGGCGGACCTCGGTGCCGAGACCGGCGAGGACGTCGCGGACGTGCACCGCCCTGGCCGGGCCGCCGCTCTCGGCGCTCGCCTTGGTCAGGATCGAGATCGGGATCGGGCCGCGGTCGGCCGCGAGGTACAGCAGGTCCAGCAGGACCGCCCGCTCCGGCCTGGGTGCGGGCAGCGAGCCGGTGTCCTCATCGGCCTCCGGCCACTGCTCCTCCTGGCCGACGCTGATGAAGGTGACCGTCGAGTCGCCGAGCCGGACCACGTCGCGGTGCGCCAGCTCGGCGTTCAGGACCCGCCGCTTGTTGACGAAGGTGCCGTTGGCGGAATCGAGGTCGGTCAGCCACGCGGTCGTGCCGTCCCAGCGGATTTCGCAGTGCATCCGGGAAACGCGCGAGTCGCCGAGGTGCAGTGTGGCGCGACGGCTGCGGCCGAGTGTCGTGAACCCGTAGGAGAGTTCGTGGTGGACGGGAGCCTTGCCGGGGACGTCGGCGATCAGCGTCGCGGGGGTGAGTCTCGGCGAAGTCGGCGAGTCGCCTCCCCGTTGGGCCGGGATCTCGCGTGCCGGTCTCGGTTCGGGCCGGTCCGACGGCCGGATCACCGGATGCGGGGCGGGCAAGGGGATCAGGCGGACCACGGTCGCGGCCGGAAGGTCCTCCGGGGTCCGCGTCGCCACCACCGTCTTGACCCACGGCAACTCCGGATCGGTGGACAGGCTCCGCAGGAGGCCGGTCAGGCGCGAGGCGACGTCGGGGTCGAGATCGTCCAGGCCGTCCACCGCGATCCGCACCGGGCTGGCGGTCCACTGTGGAGTGATCGTCTTCAGCGGGCCGAGGATCGCCAGATCGAAAGCGCTTGCGCCGCTCCGTGTGTTGTCATCGAGGGTGCTCAGGAACTTCTCACGGGATTCGGCGAACCACGGGACCGTGTGCTCGAGCTGGCGGGCCAGTTCCCGCGCGATCCGTTCCGCGGTCTGCCCGCGGGCGGCGAACAGGACGGCGTGCAGGAAGTCCGGCGGCACATAGGATCCGGCCACGGACGGCCGGGCGAGCGCGGCCAGCATGGCCGACTTCCCCGCACCGGCGCCCCCGGCGATCGTGACCAGGCGGGCTCCGGTGAGCAGATGCCCGACGGTCTCCCCGAGTTTCGGATTCTGCTGGTAGTCCGCGGTCAGCCGTTCGATGTCGGGCGCCGCGGGATTGCCCGCCAGCGGCGAACGGCGCCACGCGGGGGAGGAGTTGAGCGCGAGCCACAGTCCCTGATCGGCGCCGATCACCTCGCGGGTGCCGTCGAATCCGAGGTGGACGGCGGTCTGCGCCGGGCACAGGCCGGTGATGACCCGCTTGAGATCCGCGCAGCGGACGTGCTCGCCGAAACTCGTGTGCCCCGAGCGCAGCACGGTGACCAGCGAGCGGCTGAAGCAGCCGTTGGCCGCCACGCGATCGTCGGACGCGGTGAGCAGGTCGAACCGCCTGCCCGCTTCGCCGACGATCCGCAGCCATCGCCTGCCCGCCTGGATCGCGCCGATGCCCGCGTGACACGTGTCGAGGAGGATGACCAGGCCGTCGAGCGTGGAGTAACGGCCGAGCAGTTCCTTGATCCGCTGGGCGAACAGGAACGACTTCCGGCTGTCCACCGGCAGACTGGTTTCCTTGGTGAGGAAGTAGAAGTCGTCGTCGGCGTATTCGCCGTGCCCGACGAGCGACAGGAAAAGCGTCGCCTCGTCCTCCGACGCGCGTTCGAACGCCTCGACCAGTGCGTCGTCGAGTTCGACCATCGTCGGGTCGACGAGCAGGCCGCGGCCGTCCGCGAGCGCGGGGACACAACCGCCGATCCCGGGATCCCGCAACGCCGCCGAGACCTCGCGTCCGACGTCGGGGAGGAAGGAAAGAAGGTTCAGCGAATCGCATTGCGACGCGACGACCAACGATCTCCGCTCTCCCACGGAGATCACCTTGTCGCATCGGCGGTGCACCGGCAAGCACTTCGGCGATACTGGTCGCATGGCTCGGATCGTTCTGGTGCACGGCATCGCCCAGGAACAGAAGTCCGCGGACACCCTCGAGGCGGAATGGCTGCCGAGTCTCGCGGGCGGTGTCCGGCTCGCCGGCGACCCCGCGCTGGCCGACACCCTGTGGCGCGACGCCCGGCCCGGTGAGGCGCGGATGGCCTTCTACGGCGACCTTTTCCTCCGCGACGGTCAGCAGGGCGGCGATGACGAACTGACCGCCGAAGAGTGGTGGCTCGCCGAGGCCCTGGCGGGGGAATGGCTGCGGAATGCGGCGTTTTCGGCGTCCAGAGAGACGGATCGGGACAGGGCGAAGGCCGAACTGGCGCGACTGGGCGGAACCTCCGAGGAGTACCAAGGTGTGCGTGCGGCGGCGCGGCCGGTGCTGAACGCGCTGGTCCGGCTGCGGCCGTTCGCGAAGCTCGGGGTGGCGTTCGCCGAACGTGTCGTGGTGAAGGCGCTCAGGCAGGTGACGCTGTATCTCACCGACGAGACGATCCGGAAACGCGTGCAGGAACGGGTCGCCGAGCACCTCGGCCCGGAGACCGAGGCGATCATCGGGCATTCGCTCGGTTCCGTCGTCGCGTACGAGGCCGCCCATCTGCACGGCCGCCCGCTGCCGTTGCTGCTCACCCTGGGCTCGCCGCTCGGGCTGCGCACGGTGGTCTACGAGCGGACCCGCCCGCAGCCGCCGTCCGTCCCGCCCGGCGTCGCGCGCTGGGTGAACCTGGCCGACCGGGACGACCTCGTCGCCGCGCGTCCGGACCTCACGCCGCTGTTCCCTGGTGCCGACGGTGTCCTGGACAGCGGATACACCGTCGACAACGGGGCGAAACCGCACGAGGCGGCGTTCTATCTGGCGAAACGCCGGACCGGCGAAGTCCTTTCCGCGGCGCTGGCCTAGACGCTCACCGCCCTGGCCTCAGCGGGCTGCCAGCCCGGAGGGCCGAACACGTAGCCGAGTTTGTCCCGCCACGATCCGGCCGCGCGGACGTCACGCAGGATCGAGCCGTACTCGTGGAAGCCGACCTTGAGCAGGTTGTGGGACTCGACGTTCTTGGTCAGCCCGTAGGTCGGCCGCCTGCCCTCGGGGACGAAGCTGCCGAACATCCGGTCCCAGATGATCAGGATGCCGCCGTAGTTCGCGTCCAGGTATTCCTGGTCGCTGCCGTGGTGCACACGATGGTGTGAAGGAGTGTTGAACACGTACTCGAACCAGCGCGGCAGCTTCCGGATCTTCTCGGTGTGCACGAAGAACTGGTAGACGAGGTCGATCGACAGGCCGGTGAGGATCATCCACGGCGGGATGCCGGCGAGGGCCAGGATCGACCAGAACGGCAGCTGGAAGTACGGGGTCCACTTCTGCCGCAGCGCCGTCGAGAAGTTGTAGTGCTCACTCGAATGGTGCACCTGGTGGCCCGCCCACATGATCCGGACGCGGTGGCTCGCCCGGTGGTAGGCGTAGAAGACGATCTCCTGGCCCAGCAGCATCAAGACCCAGGTCCACCAGTCGTGCGGGCTGAACTTCACCGGCGCCAGTTCGTAGAGCGCGGCGAACACGAACAGCATCGCGATGCGGAAGACGCCGTTGATCACGACCGCCACCGCGCCCATGGACATGCTGGTCCGGGTGTCCTTGACGCTGTAGCCGATGACGTTGTCGTCGTGGCCCAGCACATGCAGTGCGAGGATCTCGATCGCGACGAACAGCAGGAACACCGGTGTCGCCATCAGCACCGGGTCACTCAGATGGGCCAGAAAATCCGCCACCGCACCGCACCCTCTTCCAGTCTCGCCGTCGAGATCTGACCTTCAGGTAACTTACCCTAGGGTCATTTACCTCAGGGTAAGATAACCGCCGTGACAGAAGCAAGGGCCGTCGGCACAAAGGGCATGCCCCGCGAAGAGCGGGAGACGCAGATCGTGCGCGCCGGTACGGAGGAGTTCGGCAAGAACGGGTACGCCGGGGCGTCGATGGTGGAGATCGCCCGCCGGGTCGGTGTCACGAAACCCTTGCTGTACCAGTACTTCGGCTCGAAGGACGGGCTGTATCTCGCCTGCCTGCACCGGGCTGGGGACAGGCTGACCGAAGGGGTCGCCGAGACGATGGCGGCGGAGGGGGAGCCACCGGAGCGGATGCCGCTCGCGGTGCTCTCGGCCATCTTCGAGACGTTCGACAACGACCGGTACGCGTGGAAGCTGCTCCGTGACCCGACGGTGCCGTCGACCGGGGAAATCGCCGGGGTCGCGGTCGACTACCGCTACCGGCTCGACGGGTTCGCCCTGATCGGCGCGGCCCAGCTGATGCGCTCGCGCGGGCTGGACGACGAACGCGACATCGAGGCGATCGCCCAGGTGTGGACGGGGGTGGTCGATTCGCTGATCAGCTGGTGGATCGAGCAGCCGGATCAGGACGCCGCGGCGATGACCGAGCGGTGTTCGCGGATCATGCGGAATCTGTTCGGCTGGTGAGCGCCGAAACCGCGGCCTCGCAGTCGGTGAAGGCGAGCGGCGGGCGGTCGGTCAGCGGGAACCAGGCGTACTCGGAGTTCTCTTCCGACAAGACAATTTCCGCGTCCGGCGGGAGTTCGCAGGTGAAGGCGAGCCCGATGGTCCGCCATCCGGTGTCGCCGTAGACCGACGGGTACGACCCGGCGAACCGGAGGTTCACGAGTTCGCAGCCGATTTCTTCGAGTCCTTCGCGGACCAGGTTCTGTTCGGCGCTCTCGGCGCCGGAGAGGAAGCCGCCGACGGTGTCCCAGCTGCCCTTTTCGGGCTCGTGTTCCCGGCGCAGTAACAGGATCCGGTCGCCGTCGAGGATGAGGCCGACCGTGGTCGGCAGCGGGTTGTCGTACTTGGTGAAGCCGCAGGCGGGGCATTCGGCGCGGGTCTCCTGGCCGTGCCCGGCGAGCCGCGTCCGCTCGCCGCAGCGAGGGCAGAACGTCCAGTCCTTCACCGGCCGAAGCCTAGCGGCCGGTGAAGGACCCGGACATCAGGAACTCACGGGTTCGGTGAACCGATCAGAACCACCACTGGTTCTTGGCACCCGCGACGTAGTCCCACAGCTGCACGACGCCGCCGTCACGGCCCGCCGTGCCGAGATCGGAGTCGAGGTAGCGGCCGCTGCGCACGTTCTGCAGGCGCAGGAAGCCCTCGGGGTTCTCGGTCACGGTGAACCACTGGTTCGAGCCGCCCGCCATGTAGTCCCAGAGCTGGATCTTGGTGCCGTTGCGGTTGATCGAGCCGAGGTCGGCGTCCAGGTAGCGTCCGTTGTGGACGTTCTGGAAGCGGTAGTGCCCCTCCGGGATCTGGGTGATGTACCACGCCTGGTTGGCCGGAATGGTGTTGTCCGGGTTGATGATGCAGGTCCAGAGCTGGATCTTGGTGCCGTTGCCGTTGATGGTGCCCAGATCCGCGTCCAGGCAGCGGCTCTCGTCGGAAGCCGGGCCGAGCAGGTACGCCTGCTGCTGCGCGCTGAAACCGGCACCGCGGACGTTCGCGGGACGCAGCGACAGCTGACCGAGATCGACGCGCTCGTCCGCCTGGGCGGCGGGCGCGCTGAACAGCGCCGAGAATCCGGCGAGGACGGTCATGGACACGAGGAATCGCTTCAGGTTACGCATTCTTCTCCCCAGTTCGCCGCAGGTGTCTCAACTGGGCCCCGACCAGGACAGCCTGCTTGACCATGATCCTGCCGGTCCGCTGACGCCGCGTCAACGAGGTTGTTTCCCACGAAAACGCCACCCCGCCGGGAAATCCCGGACGAGGTGGCGATTCCCTGCGTTGGTGGATACGGGCGGGGTGTCCGGCGCCGCTCCGGACACCCCGCCCGCGACTCAGGACGCGGCGTTGGAATTGCCGCGCAGTTTGACGTTGGCCGTCGAGGCGTTCTTGATCGCCGTCTCGATCTGCGCCATCGTCGAGGACGAGGTAAGGCCCGGCACCGTCGCCGTGTTCAGCGTGTAGAGCGTGAACGTGTAGGGATGGCTGGAGCCGCCGGGGCAGGGGCCGAAGTACTTCTGCGCGTTCGCCCCGCTGCCCATGGCCTTCTGCTTGGCGCCGTTCTGGTTCGGCACGGCGAAGCCCGAGCCCAGCCCTTCCGGGAGCGACGTGGCCGACGCCGGGACGTCCCAGATCGCCCAGTGCAGTTTGTTGCCGTTGCTGGCCACGTCGGCGAAGACGACGGCGTACCCCTTGGCGCCGGTGGTCCCGGCACCCCACGCCAGCGGCGGGGAGGTGTCCTGGCCCGCGGTGCCGTCGCCGGCGCAGGTGTACTTGGCCGGGATGGACGCGTTGTCGGCGAACGCGGAACTGGCCAGCTTGAACGCTCCCGGCTGCGAGGAACCGGGGAACTTCAACCGCACCACCACGTTGTCGATCCCGCTCGGCGTGCCGCCGTTCTTGTCCGCGTTGGTCGAGGTGACCCACAGGCCACCGTCCGGGGTCTTGGTGACCGAGCGGAGCCTGCCCCAGCGGCCGGAGAACAGCGACTGCACCGGGCCGACGCCGGTGCCCGCCGCGTTGATCTGGGTGGCGAAGAGCTGCTCGCTGGTGACGGCCGCGACGTAGACCCAGTCGTTGACGATCTCGATCCCGCTCGGCCCGCCGGAACTGGTCGGCCAGGTCTTCTTCGGCGCGACAGTGCCTCCGCAGGAGCCGTCGGTGCCTTCGCACTGGGGCCAGCCGAAGTTGCCGCCCTTCTGGATCAGGTTGAGCTCGTCCAGCTTGCCGTCGCCGAACTCCGAGGCCCACAGCTGGCCGCGGGAATCCCATGCGAGGCCCTGCGGGTTGCGGTGCCCGAAGCTCCAGACGTACCGGGCGTTGCCGCCGGTGGAGAAGAACGGGTTGTCGCCCGGCGCCGAACCGTCGGGGTTGACCCGCAGGATCTTCCCGTTGAGCGAACCCTTGTTCTGCGCGGTGTCCTTGTTCTGCCCGTCGCCCGCGGTGACGTAGAGCTTGCCGTCCGGGCCGAAGCGGATCCGTCCGCCGTTGTGGTAACGGTTCTTCGCGATCCCGGTGAGCACCGGCGTCGACGTCGAGGACAGCGTCCCGTTGTCGTAGGTCATCTTCACGATCCGGTTGTCACCGGAAGCCGTGTGGTAGAGGTAGATCGCGTGATCGGTGGCGTAGTTCGGCGAGATCGCGATGCCGAGCAGCCCGCCCTCGCCGTTGGTGCCGACAGCGCCGGGAACCTTGCCCACCGTGGTCTTCTGGCCCGACGGGGTGATCCGCAGGATCTCGAACCGGTCCCGTTCGGTCGCCAGCGCCGTACCGTCCGGCAGGAAGTCGACGGACCAGGCGAGGTCGGCCTTCGTGATGTCCTTGTCGTACTCGGGAATCCCGCCGCCCGCGTTCCCGCTCGTCTTCGCGGTCAGCGCGTTACTCGCGCCGGAGGCGTTGCCGTCGAGGTCACGCGCCTTCACCGTGAACGTGTACGACGTGTTCGCCGTCAGCCCGGTGATCGTCGCTTCGAGCGAAGGTGTCGTCGCGACCTTCGTCGTGCCCTGATAGACGTCGTAGCCCGCGATCGTGCCGCTGTTGTCGCTGGAAGCGTTCCACGCCAAGGAGACACTGTTCGCGGTCACCGACGTCGAGCGCAGGTTGCCCGGCGCGGTGGGCGGTGTGGTGTCCCCGCTGGACGGTGTCGTGAACTGCACGACATTGCTTTGCTGCGAAGGGTTCCCGGCCGCGTCGAAGGCGCCGACCGAGATGTCGTAGGCCGTGTTCGGCTGCAGGTTGTCGACGGTCGTGGTGAGCGTGTTCCCGTCGACGGTCTTGAGGACGTTGCCGCCGCGCATGACGTCGTAGCGGACCACGCCGACGTTGTCGGTCGCGGCTTCCCAGGTGAAGGTGGCGCTGCGGGCCTTGACGTCCTTGGCGGCCAGGTTCTTCGGCGGGGTCGGCGCTTCCGCGTCGAGCACTCCGCTCGCGGTGAGCTTGTCCGCGTTGGGCCCGCCGTTGGCGGTCGTCGAGGTGGTGCGGATCTTGTTGGCCCCGGCGGCCAGCGTGACGTCCTTGGTGACGGTTTTCCAGGTGGTCCACGCGCCGGTGCCGGGGAAGGAAAGCGTTCCGGAGGAGGTGCCGTTGACACTCAGCGAGACCGGCCTGTCGACCGTGGTTCCGTTGGCGTAGCGGAAAGTCAGCGTCTGGGTTCCGGCCTGCGCGGCGTTCACCGTGTACTCGACATAGCTGCCGGCGACATTGTCGAAGTTCACGAACCCGGTGCCGGAATAGCCCGCGTGGTTCGCTTCGACGGCGCCTTGGGAGATGGTCGCGAGTTCGGATTCGTGCTCGGTCGGTGCCGCGCCGGCGGGCAGAGCCGGCAGGACGGCGAAGGTCATCGCCGTCGCGGCGGCACACGTGAGAAGCGCGCGCCACGGTGGTCGGGGTGCCACTGGAGCCTCCATGCGTGAAGTCGGGTCGGGAGGGTGCAACGGCGGACCGGGCGGGCCCGGTGGGGAGTGGGAGTTTTAGTTAGGAAACTTTCCTATCTATGGTTCAGATCACACACCAGCGGGTGCTTCGTGTCAATAGTCGACGAAGACACTCACGGAACGTGATGCCCGGCGTCGCGGTCAGCGGGACGGCGACACCCTTTGAACGCGTTTAGTCCTCTGGATGCGGTAGTTGCGTCACGCAAGTACCGCATCCAGAGGACTGAACGCGGAGAAGAGAAGGTGGCGTCAGCCGGCGATGTCCGCCCGCGCGATCACCTTCACGATTTTGGCCCGTACCAAGGACTCTTCGGGCACCGCGTTGCGCTTGCCGTAGGCCTCGGCCTGGTCCTCGCCCATGTACCGGCCACCGAGCCTGGTCGCCCATTCGAGCATCTCGTCGTAGTCGTGGTGCAAGACCGCCTCGGCGGTGAACTGCACATACGAGTACGGCGGCTTCTGATCGTCGACGGCGAGCGAGAGCCGCGGGTCGCGCCGCAGCGCCTTCCCCTTGAGGGTGTCCGTGCCGGTGGTGAAGATCAGCTCGTCCCCGTCGGGTCCCTCGTTCAGCAGGAACCACACGGGCGTCACGATCGGCGCCCCGTTGGCGCGGACCAGGCCGAGCATGCCCGTGCGGGTGCCCCGGCTCGCGAAGTCCCACCATTCGTCCCGGCTCATTTCACGCATGGATCAGACGCTACCGGGGCGCGCGGTGGCGAGCAGCCCCGGTCACCCGGGGGTGGACGCTGCCCGGACCCCCGGTCGCCGGGCAGCGTCCCGGCCCGGCTACCGGCAGCTGAGCCGGGTGATCTTGACGACCTCGTCGTCGTGGATGCGATGCCAGGTGCCCGACCCGTACGCCGCCCCGCCGTCGTAGTCCTCACCGCCCCACCGGTTGACGATGGTGCGCAGATGCGCGGTGCAGCCCACCGGGATCCGGACGCCGTCGATGTCGGTGCGCGCGCCGGTCCGGCCGCCCGCGCTCAGCGGCGTGGTGTCGGTGTAGATCTGGCCGTTGAAGTTCTTGGACACCGTGACGACGCGCGGGGTGTCGTTGAAGACCCCGCCGCACCAGTTCACGACCGGGGTGCAGTTGCCCTCTTCCGACGCCGAAGCCGGCGTCCATCCCACGCCAGAGATGAGCAATGCGGCGGCCGCGGCCACCGGAACGAGTGAACGTTTCATGGTGAATTCCTCCCTGATCGGTTGTCCGACACCTCCACGACAGCAGCCGGGAAGGCCCTCTGAACAGGGAAAACGGTGTCGCGCCGTGTCCCGGTTTGTCCCGCGACACCGTGGCCGGATGCGTCAGACTGGTCGGTGGGGAGGGGGTGGACCATGTCCACATCGGGGAATGACGCCGTCGTCACGGCGAAGGACTTCGGCGCACGACTGCGCGAGGTGCGCGGAAAACTCACACAGGAATGCGTCGCCAAACGGTCGGTGCTCGGCCAGGACGCGCTGACCCGGCAACGGGTGTCCAACATCGAGAACGGCCTGCTGCCGACAGCCGGGCAGCTGCGTTGCTATCTGCGAGGGTGCGGGAAGCCGGAACTGTTCGAGGAGTTCGAACGGATCCGAAGCGAGGTGGCGGCGAGCCCGCCTGCCCGGCCATGGCGAAGACGCGCGATCCGGGTGGGCTCGGCGGTGGCCGCCGTGCTCGCCGCCGCGTCCGTCGTGCTCGTGCTGTCCACGGACCGCTCCAGCCCGGTTCCGGCGGCCGTCGTCGCTCCGGAGTGCGCGGAGGGCTTCCTCTGTTTCTGGCCGGAACCCGGCTACCGCGGGGCCAAGGTGCAGCTTCCGCCCGACTGGGCCGGGGACGGCCGCCAGTGCGTCCCGCTGCCCTTCCCCGCGAGGTCGATGGCGAACCGCAGCGCGGAACGGCACTGGGGCTACGCCGGGCGGGACTGCGCCGGTGGCGACCGCACGATTCTGCAGCATCGCGGGGGCACCGAGCCCTCGATCCTGATCCAGTCCTACATCCACACCTGAGCTCCGCCCGGTCACCCGAGCGGGGTCACGGGGGCGGCGACTAACCTGGCCTGCTGTGCGAGACGACGAGCTGACCGGGATGGGGCTGGCCGACGAGGGGCTGACCCGCCGCCTCAAGGCGCTGGCCTGCACCGCGCCCTTGCACGACCTCGACGCGCGCAAGGCGAAGCTGGACTGGGCGGACGCCACGATCTACCAGATGGCCGAGATCGCGCTGCACACGATCGACCAGGTCACCGTGTCGATGGACTTCGACACCGGCGCCGACCACGAACAGGTGATCGTGCGGCTCCTGCCGTTCGTCGCGCTCCAGGCGCCGGGCCGGACGCCGGACGAGCACGCCAAGGTCGCGCGCTGGGTGCTCGACAACCTGATCAACGTCGGCACCACCGATCGCGGGTTCCGCCGGGTCTACGGCTCGATCGGCCCGGGTGGCGGCTACCAGCGGCGGCAGTTCGACTTCAAGCTGCTCGTCGAGCTGGCCGCGCCCGACGGCGAGGTCTACCTGCGCGCCACCGACGAGGCGATCAACGTGCTCGTCGGCGCGCTGGACACCGATGTCGAATCCGCCCAGATCGCGGCCGAGGTCAAACTCGAGAACCTGATCAACCGCGGCCGCCTCGCCGACGCGAAGCTCGCCGCCGAACAGGCTCGCTACCGCACCGTCCAGTACGGCGAGACGCTGCGCGCGAAGCTCGACGCCACCCGGCGCGACGTGCGCGCGGTCGACTGGGAGCGCGAGGTCCCGGACCTGCTCGACCAGGCGTTGTCCCATATCGAGTCCCGCTTCCGCGCCGAGAACGCGATCCTCAAGAACATCACCGCGTCCCGCGACGAGACCGAGGACCTCGACCGCAAACGCCGAGCCGCCGAACTCGTCGACATCGTCGGCGACTGCATCCGCCGCCACACCAGGTTGCAGTCACGGCTCGCCGACGCCGGGGCGGTCTTCCGCGCCGAGCAGGACCGCCAGCAGTTCTCCGGGCCGCCGCAGCGCGCGACGATCGACCTGTTCGGCCAGCTTCTGATGCCGACGCTGGGCCTGCCGATCGCCGACGCCGTCGCGCCCGCCGAGTCGTTCTTCCACGCCGGGGCCGGGATCTCCCCGCCGACCGTGCCGTCGCTGTCCTCGCTGGTGTCGCTGCTGCTGCGGCCGGCACCGGAACGCGACCAGCTCGTCGGCGAGATCCCCGAACCCGAGCTGATGCCCGCCGACGTCACCGACAAGTTCGGCGACGAGCAGTGGCGCCTCGCCGACGACCTGCTCGACCTGCCCGAGGTGCCGCGAAGACTGTCCGGGCTGCTCGAAGAGGCGCGCCAGATCGATCCGAGGCTGCCCGCCCTGGTCGCGTTGCGGGCGGTGCACGCCTACAGTCCCGAGGTCGGCGCCGCGCTCCGGCTGGGGGAACGCCAGGTGTTGCTGGCCGTCGACGACGGAACTTTGCTCGAAGACCCCGAGTTCGGCGGAGCGGATCTGCTGCTTTCGTCGGCCAGGGTCGATCGTGAAGACCAGGAAGAGGAGGAGGTCGCGTGACGACGGGGTTTTCTACAGGGGACGTCGAAAACGCGGCCCGGCTCGTCTCGTTCGGCATGCGCCCGAAGCAGTTGCCGTCGCGGGACGTCGTCTACGGCGATCTCGTCCGGCGCTACGGCGAGGACAGGGCGTTCAAACAGCTCACGCATGCCGTCGCGGCCGGGCTCGGGCTGATGGTGCTGGAGGTCAACCTCCAGGCCGGTGCCGTGCTGGCGGCGACCGACGAGTCCGTCTTCGAGATCAAGATGGACAGCTACGCGCGGCAGAGCAAGATCCGTGAGCGCCGCGAGACCGAAAAGGTCCTGCACGGGCTCATCCACCTCGCCACCGCCGCGCTCGGCTACCCGCGCCCGGACGACCTCGCCAACGACACCTACATCGGCCGCGTCAGCGTCGAGCAGGTGGACGCGATGGTGCGTGAGGCGTGCCGGATCCTCGACGAGCGCGCGGCCGAAGCCGAGTCGAACAACGATCCGCTGGCCGACGCGCCCGAACTCGAACAGGCCTGGCGCGCCTACGCCCGGCGTCCCGCCGCCGCGGCGACCAAGGACGGCAGGCTGGCGTCGGACACCACCCGCGGCATGGTCGCGCGTGCTCTGCGCTTCCTCGCTGATCAAGGTTTTCTCGTCCAGGTCAGCGGGGAACAGGGCGGGACCTACCGCACGACACCGCGCTATCAGGTGCAGGTGCGCGAACTCGCCGCCGACGCGGCCTTCGACGATCTGCTCGCGCTGAACGTCGTCTCGGTCGCCAACGGCGGCGGGACGTTGCGCGCGGCCGCGTCGGACACGCTCTAAAGGGACGGCGGGCGGAGCAGCAGTGATAAGCGGAAATCAGCCGACAGGAAGCCGCCCCGGCCGCAGGCCCCGCTATTGCGGCGGCAGGGCGCCGGGTAGCGCGGCATGGGTATCGACGGGAACCAGCGCCCTGGCGACGCGATCGCGGACGCGGGTTCTCGGATAAGGGGACGGAATCGATGTACGAGCTTTCGCGGGTTCGCCTGCACTCGGTGGGCCCGTCGGGCGCGCGGTACCAGGACGTCGTGCTGGACTTCAGCGGCGTCGGCGCGGCCATCACCGCGCCCAAGCAGGACGCGCTGTTCAGCGCCGGGATCCATCTGGCGGGGGAGGGGCCGCCGCGGCGGCCGTCACCGGCGAGCGTGCTGTTCCTGGAGAACGGCGGCGGCAAGTCCGTCCTGATCAAGCTGATCTTCTCGGTCATGCTGCCCGGCCGCCGCCAGGTCGTCGGCACGACGAACACCAAGGTGCTGGAGAAGTTCGTCGCCGCCAAGGACGTCTCGCACGTGGCCTTGGAGTGGCTGCAGGTCGAGACCGGCCACCGGGTGATCACCGGCAAGGTGTCGGAATGGCGCGGGCACGTGGTGTCGGCGGATTCGGAGAACCTCGTCGACTCCTGGTATTGCTTCCGTCCCACGCCTTCGCTCGATCTGGATTCGCTGCCGCTGACCTCGGACGGCAGGCTGCTGACGATGTCCGGCTTCCACGACCAGCTCGACAAGGTGCACGGCGGCGAGCCGGAACTGGAGCTGTTCTGGACCCGGCGCCACCACGAGTGGACGTCCCGGCTGGACGGCCTCGGCCTCGACACCGAGCTTTTCCGGTACCAGCGCGCGATGAACGCCGGTGAGGGCGAGGCGGCGGACGCCTTCGCGTTCAGCACCGACGAGGCGTTCGTCGAGTTCCTGCTGCGCGCGGTGCTTTCGGAGGACGAGCCGAAGGACCTCGCCGAGGTCGTCTCGACCTACGCGCACAACCTCGCGCAGCGCGGGGATCTGCTGTCGGAGCGGGACTTCGTCGCCGGAGCGCTCGAACTGCTCGCACCGCTGGCCGAGGAGGAAGGCGTCGCCGCCGCGTCGCGGAAGCTCGCCGACGCGGCCCGCGCCGAGATGCGGACGCTGGCCGGTCAGGTCGCCGCTCGCGACAAGCTGGAGAACGAGCGGCTGAGCGGGCTCGATCAGCACGTCGACGAGGTGAAGTCCGCGGAGAAACTGGCCGAGGGCGACCATCGCCGTCTCACCGCAGGCGTCACCGAACTCCGGCGCCTGGTCGGGAAACTGCGGCTGGACGAGGCCCAGGAGAGCAAGAAGCGGGTCGACGGCGAACTGGCCGGGGCCAAGACCGCCGCCGAGGCCTGGCGTGAATGCGCCACCGTGCTCAACCACCTCAACGCCGCCCGCAAGGCGCGCGATTTCCGCGAACTGGTGGGGAATCGCGAGCAGAAGGCGCAACCCGCGCTGCAAGCGCGCAACACCGCCGCGGCCGCGCTCGCCAGGGGGCTGCTGGCGCTGGCCAAGAACGCGACCGAGCAGGCCGCGAAGGCCGAAGCGCATGTCGGTGCCCTGCGCGCGGAAGCGGAGAAAGCCCAAGCCGAACGTGACGAATCGGCCAACCTCGCCGCTTCGCGCCGCGCGGAAGCCCGTGGACTGGGCGCGAGGATCGCGGAGGTCCGTGAGGAGATCGCGGAAACCGTCCGCGCCGGTGTGCTCAAGGCCGGTGCCGACGTCGCCGAAGCGGCGCGCGCGGCCCGGACCGAGGCCGAGACGACCGCCGCCGAACTCGTCCGCCGGGAACAGGAACTCGAGCGCGTGGCCGAGGATCTGCGGTCCGCGCAGGCCACCGTCAACGACGCGCACCGGCTCGCCGGGTCCACGAAGGACCGGCTGGAACGCGCCGCCGAGGAACTGGACCGGGCCAACCGGCGCACCGACGCGCTCGCCGTCGAACCCCGGCTGACCGAACTCCTCGGCGCGGACGACGTCGCGCTGGAGACGGATCTTCCGGTGCTGCTGGAGCGGCTTCGCGAGGCGGGTTCGACCGCGGAGAAGGAACAGACCGCGTTGCGGATGGAGGAATCCGTCGACGAGCGCGCGCTGAACGCGCTCGGCTCCGGTGGTCTCCTGCCCGCCACCGAAGAGGTCCAGGCCGCGTTGGACGCGCTGGAAGCCGCCGGGATGAACGCGTGGTCCGGCTGGCGTTATCTGTCTACTTTGGACAAGAAGCGGCGGGCGGCCGTGCTGGCCCGCGCGCCCCAGCTGGTCTCGGGGATCCTGCTCAACGAGCCGGACCAGGTCCGGCTCGCCGAGAAGGTGCTGGCGGAGCGGCGCTTGCTGCCCACCACGATCATCCCGGTCGCCACCACCGGGGCCACCACGACCGACCGTCTGCCGGGCGAGGCGGGCATCGAATTCCTCGTCCCGCCCAACCCGGCGATGTACGACGAGGAAGCCGCCGACGCCGAGCGCGAGGCCATCGCGCTCCGCCACGCGGAACGGCAGCGCCGCCTGGAAGCGCTGGCGACGTCGCTGGCCGACGACAGCGCGCTGTCCTGGAAACTCAAGACCTGGCGCGAGGACTACCCGCCCGGCAGCATCGCGACGCTGGCCGAGCAGTCGCAGAACGCGCGCACCGCGCACGAGACCGCGCGGACAGCGTTGGACCAGGCGGAAAAGGAGTTCCAGCGCCTCGGTGAGAAGGCGACCGGGTTGCGGGAGCGCGTTCCCGAGCTGCGCACGGCGTCGGCCGAGGCGGGGGAGCGGGCCCGGGGCCTGGAGGCGCTCGCCACCCGCGTCGCGAAGATTCCCGAGTGGACGGACGACGTCGAGCGGGCTTCGGAGACCGCCGAGCGGGCCGAGTCGACGGCGGCCGAAGCCGCGGCGAAGGCCTCCCGGCTGCGCGAGCAGGCCGGTGAGGAACAACGCACCGCCGACGGGCACCGCCGCACGGCGACGACCGCGAAGTCGGAACTGGCCGAGGTGCCGGGATCGAGCGACGTCACCGAGGACGACCCCACACCCGCCGAGCCGGTGGACGCGTTGCGGCGCACCTTCGCGTCCGCGTCCGAGGCGTACTCGAAGGTCGAGGTCGGCAGCGATCTCCGGGCCGAACTCGACCAGGCGGAGAGTGTCGAGGCGTCCGCGCGGGCGTCCGTCGAGGCACTGGACGACGCCGTCCGCGAGCGGGCCCTGACCTTGCTGGAGACGCCCGACGGTTCCGACGTTTCGGCACGGGCGGCCGCGCAGGCGCGGGCGAACCGCGCGGTCGCGGTGCTGGAGGACGAACGCACCGAGATCGTCGGCCTCGTCGCGACCCGCAAGGCGGAACTGAGCCAGCTCCCGGAACAGCCGTCGGCACTCGCCGCGATCTCTTCCGACGCGCGGCCGCAGGACATCGAGCACGGTCTGGCGCTGATCGACGACGCCAGCCTCGAAGTCTCCGCCGCCGCGCGGAAATGGGAGGAACTGCAGGAACGCCGTGCCGCGGCCGAAGCGACGCTGGAGTCCGCGAAGACGTCCGCGTCCGGCTTCGGCTTGCTGGCCGAGTCGATGGCGCACCTTCTGTCCAAAGAGGACGACGCGGCGGCGTTCGACGGCGACGTCGAATCGGCTCGTACCAAGCATTCCCGGCTCAACGCCGCACTCACCGAGGCGCAGGACGCCGCCGATGCGGGCGACCGCCGGGTGCGGGCGGCGGCCGACCAGCTCGCGCAATACGCCACGGACAAGCGGTTCGAGAAGCTCAGTACGCCGGTGCGGCAGCAGGTGATCTCGGTCCGCCGCGACCAGCTGCCCGCGCACGCCGCGGAATGGGCGGAGGCGTTGCGCCCGCGGCTGCGCACGCTCACCGACGATCTCGCGCAGATCGACCGGCACCGCGGCGGCATCATCACCCGCCTGCAGGGCATGGTCGATGGCGCGCTGCGCACTCTTCGCGCGGCACAACGGGTTTCGCGGCTGCCGGACGGTCTCGGCGATTGGTCGGGCCAGGAGTTCCTGCGGATCCGTTTCACCGAACTCGAAGAGAACGTGCTCGCCGAGAAACTGGGCGAGGTCGTCGACGAGGCCGCGGTGGGGAAGACCTCCGACGGCCGGGACGTCAAGCGGGACGGGCTTTCGCTCGTGCTGCGCGGCGTGCAGGCCGCCGCTCCCAAGGGCTTCCGGGTCGACATGCTGAAGCCGGATTCCGTGCTGCGGACCGAACGTCAGCGCGTTTCCGAGATCCGGGACGTGTTCTCCGGCGGGCAGCAGCTGACCGCGGCGATCATCCTGTACTGCACTTTGGCGGCGCTACGGGCCAACAACCGCGGCAAGGCCCGCAACCGGCACTCCGGCGTGCTGTTCCTCGACAACCCGATCGGCCGCGCGTCCGCCGGGTACCTGCTGGAGCTGCAGCGGGCGGTGGCCGAGGCGCTGGGTGTCCAGCTGATCTACACGACCGGCCTGTTCGACGCCGGCGCGCTGAGCGAGTTCCCGCTGATCGTGCGGCTGCGCAACGACGCGGACCTGCGGGCGGGGCGGAAGTACCTGTCCGTCGACGCGACCATCCGCAACGCCACCGACGAACTCGGGGATCCGGACGGCGTCGCGCGGCTTTCGGCGACGCGGTTGTTCACCCGGCCTGCCGAGGAGCCGGAAGCGGAGGAAGAGACGGCCTGACGAGGGTGTGGCACGACGTGGCACGGCGGGGCACAGGATGCTAAAGTGTGAGTATGAGCGTTCAGCACGAGATCTCCCAGCGTGATCTCCGGAACCGGTCCGGCGAGATCATGGACGCGGTCGAGCACGGTGAAACCTTCACCGTGACCCGCAGCGGCTCGCCCATCGCCCAGCTGGTTCCGCTCTGTCGCCGGCACGCCGTTTCCCGTGAGCAGTTCGCCACCGGCTCGGCGAACGCTCCACTCATCGACCCGGACAGGTTCCGCGCGGACCTCGACGACGCTTTCGAAGGTGAGGCGGACGATCCCTATGGCCGCTGAGGTTCACGGCCTGCTCGACACGAGCATCCTCATCCTGCGCCGGACGATCGATCACGCCCAGCTGCCGGATTCGATGTCGATCAGCACGATCACGCTCGCCGAGCTTTCGGCCGGACCGCACTACGCCGCCGACCCGGCCGAGCGGGCCCGGCGCACGGATCTGCTGCAACGGGTGGAATCGGAGTTCGATCCGTTGCCGTTCGGTACCGAGGCGGCCCGCATCTTCGGCCGGGTGTCGGCGTCCGTGCTCGCGATGGGCAGGACACCCCGGCGGCGAGTCGCCGATCTGATGATCGCCAGTGTGGCCATCGCGCACCGGATGCCGCTCTACACCACGAATCCACAGGATTTCGAAGGCCTGAAAGAACTTCTCGACGTCGTTCCGGTCACCCGGCCGGCTTGAGCGCCTCCCGGGCCGAGGCGCGGTACTGCCCGGGAGCTTGGCGCCGTGCGCGCCGGAATGCCCGGCTGAACGCGTACACCGACGTGTAGCCGACAGAGTGGGCGATGGCGTCCACCGTGTCGCCGGTGTCGCGGAGCCGGACCGCGGCCAGGTCCATCCGCCACTGGGTGAGGTAGTCGCCGGGGGTCCGTCCGGTGGTTTCACGGAAGCGGCGGGTCAGCGTGCTGCGCGAGGTCGACAGTTCCGCCGCGAGCAGGTCGGTGGTCCACGGTTTCGCCGGGTCCTCGTGGATCTTGACCAAGGCCACGCTGATCAACGGATCGCCGAGGACGCCGAGCCAGGTTCCCCGCGTCTCGGCCGGTTTCTCCGTCCGCCATACGCGGAGCAACTGGACCAGGAGGATGTCGACGAGCCGGTTGAGGACGAACTCGGTGGCGATCTGCGGGCGGGCCAGTTCGCGCGAGAGCAGGCGGACGGTGTCGTCGAGGCCGCCACCGCCGTGGTCCGCGCGGATGTGCACCAGTTCCGGCAGGGTGGAGAGCACCTGGATGGACACCGCCGGGTCGTAGTCGTACGACGCGCCGAGGATGTGGGTCTGCACGTCCCCGGAGCCGAGACGCAGTACTCCGCCGCACTTGCGCGCTCGCTCCGCCGCCGTGCACAGCTGGGGAATGATCGGGGCCTCCGGCGCGCTGCGCAGGGTGTGCTCGGACCCGTTCGGCAGCAGGACGACGTCGCCGGGCATGAGCTGTCTCGGCGGGTGGCCCGGCAGGTCCAGCCAGGCCGTACCGCAGGTGACGGCGTAGAAGGCCGCGCCGGCGATGCGGTGCCAGAGGATCCCCCACGCGCCGGACGCTTCGATCCGGGCTCCGGCGGCACCCCGCACGCCGCCGACGGCGAGTGTCTCGGCCAAAAGGTCCATGGAGCCGAGGATAATGCGACAGACGGACAAGTTCATGGTCGTTTCAGGCATCGATACGGTCACCTGCTGCGTCATACGATCGGGTTCATGGCAGAAACGATCGACTTCGACTTCGACGAGATCAACCGCGGCGTGATCGCCGAGTTCCGCGAGACCGGCGGCAAGGCGGGTGGCATGTTCGAGGGCTTCCCGCTGGTCCTCGTCCACCACACCGGCGCGAAGTCCGGCACCCGGCGGATCGCGCCGCTCGTCCCGCTCCTGGAGGACGACCGGATCTACATCTTCGCCAGCAAGGGCGGCGCTGACGACAACCCGGCGTGGTTCCACAACCTGGTCGCCAATCCGGACACCAAGGTCGAGCTCGGCACCGAGACCTTCCCGGTCCGCGCACGGGTGCTGACCGGCTCAGAGCGCGACGACGTCTACGCCCGGCAGTCCGCCCTCATGCCGCAGTTCGCCGAGTACCAGAACAAGACGAGCCGGGTCATCCCGGTGATCGAGCTGGCCCGGAGCTGAGCGACGGCCGGACCGGGCACCCGCCCGCCCGGTCCGGTCTTACCGCCTGGCGGAGGAATGCGGCGAAACACGACCGAAGACCGCTGTGTTGTCCCTAGCATCCTCGCCATGCCTTCGGATTCGCCGCAAAACGGCTACGGGTTCCCCGACCTCACCCCGTTCACTCGGACAGCCGTCCGCCTGCATCCCCGAGCGGGTGCGCCGACCGCGCACGACAGCCACATCGGCGGACCGTTGCTGTGGCCCGCCGATGAGCCGTGGCCGCACTGTCCGGATACCGCGCCGAACGAGGTGGCGCCGGGCGTGATCCACACGCCGGCGGCCGAGGTGGAAGCGGCGCACCCGGACGACAAGGCGATGCCGCTGGCGGGCGTGGCGCAGTTCTTCCGGCAGGACTTCCCGAAGCTGCCGTTCCCCGACGGCACCGACCTGTTGCAGGTGCTGTTCTGCCCGGACCCGCATGACGGCCGCGGCTACTGGGGGCCGGGTGTCCAGGTGGTCTGGCGGAATTCCGCCGGGGTGACCGATCTGCTCGAGAGCCCGCCCGAGCCGTTCCAGACCGAGGACTACGAGTACCTGCCCGCACGGCCGTGCTCGTTCGCGCCTTGCGAGGTCGTCGACCATCCGCGCCCGTCGGAGCTGCCCGCCGAGCTCAAGGCGACGCTGACTTTCCTCGATGAGCTCGGAAATTTCGTCGATGACGATGTGGAAGACGCCTGGCCTCCGCTGGCCACCGGCTCCAAGCTCGGCGGGCTGAACTTCTGGTGGACGTCCGACCCCGACGATTTCCCGCTGACCTGTCCGGAGTGCGGTGCGGGTCTAGATCTCCTGCTGGCCTTGGAAAGCGCGGAAAGCCAGGACGACGGGTGCCCCTGCGAGCAGCCGGACGACGGTCCCGGCTGGGAGCTGGCGGCTTCGTCGGTCAACGTCTTCGTGTGCGGCGCCGACGCGCGGCACGCGATCAGGCCGCACGCGGACTGATTCCGGAGTTCTGTCGGGACCCGGTGGTAGAACCGGTCCGTGACCCTCAAGATCGACGTCCGCCAGCGCCGTGCCCGTCTCGCCGTGCGCCATCGCCTCGCCACGCCCGCCCCGTCGGTGCGGGCCGCGGCGGACGCGGTCGTCGCGTTGCACGCCACAGACCCGGCGACGGTCCACCTCTCGGCGTGGGCGAGGGTCAAGGGAGACGGCGTCGCGGAACTGGAGAACGCGCTCTACGAAGAGCGCACGCTGGTGCGGATGCTCGGCATGCGCCGCACGGTCTTCGTGGTCGGACGGGAGAACGTGGCCCTGGTCCAGGCGGCGTGCTCGGCGGACATCGCCAAGAAACAGCGCCGCCTGCTCGAACAGCACCTCGGCAGGCAGGGACATCCCGAGAACGTGCCCGATCCGGAGCGCTGGCTGGCCGACGTCGAGGACGCGACCGAGCGCGCGCTCAAGGCCCGCGGTACCGCGACGGCACAACAGCTCGTCGAGGACGAGCCCCGGCTGAGGCAGCAACTCATCATGGCGAAGGGAAAGCCGTACGAGGCGATCGCCAACGTCACCAGCCGGGTCCTGTTCCAGCTCGCGGTCGACGGCCGGATCGTGCGCGGGCGCCCGCGCGGGAGCTGGATCAGCAGCCAGCACTACTGGGCCCCGATGGCGGACTGGCTGCCGCAGGGCATCGCCGAGTGGGACGCCGACGAGGCCAGGGCCGAACTCGCCCGTAAGTGGCTTCACGCCTATGGCCCGGCACCGATCGCGGACCTGCGATGGTGGACGGGCTGGACGGCAGGCCAGACGAAGAAGGCACTCGCGGCCGTTCAGCCGATCGAGGTCGACCTCGACGGTGTTCCCGGCGTGGTGCTCGCCGACGACCTGGAGCCGGTCGCGGAGCCCGGGCCGTGGGTGGCGCTGCTCCCGTCGCTCGACCCGACGTCGATGGGGTGGATCGAGCGGGACTGGTACCTCGGGCCGCACCGCGCCCCGCTGTTCGACGGCACGGGCAACATCGGGCCCACCGTCTGGGCCGACGGCCGGATCGTCGGCGGCTGGGCTCAGCGTCCGGACGGCGAAGTCGTCCACCACTTCCTGGAAGACGTCGGCTCGGACGTCGAACGGGCCGTCGAGGCGGAGGCGAACCACCTGGCCGGGTGGTTCGGAGAGGTGCGAGTCACGCCACGGATGCGCACCCCGCT
Source organism: Amycolatopsis sp. lyj-84 (assembly GCF_046549075.1). Lineage (NCBI taxonomy): Bacteria > Bacillati > Actinomycetota > Actinomycetes > Pseudonocardiales > Pseudonocardiaceae > Amycolatopsis > Amycolatopsis sp. lyj-84. The sequence continues at coordinate 416,462 of NZ_JAJPWO010000002.1, read as the reverse complement.
GGAGCGACGGCTAGCACAACGAAGCTGAGAGTTTTCAGCAGACGTCCTGGTGGCGAACCACTTAATCGATTCTTGACCTGACCCACCGAGTGGTGGAAGTCTCGTCAGGGCAAAGAGGGTCGCCCGAGCACGCACGCTAGGGTTGCGCCCGAGTAAAGGACGTCTTACCGGGGCGATCCCGGACGAGTCTCTAGGGAGTGGCAGCAGTGACGGTTCGCGTAGGTGTCAACGGCTTCGGCCGCATCGGCCGCAACTTCTTCCGGGCCGTGCAGGCCGCCGGTCACGACATCGAGGTGGTCGCGTTCAACGACCTCGGCGACGTCGCCACGATGGCCCACCTGCTGAAGTACGACTCCATCCTCGGCCGCTTCCCGGGCGAGGTCAGCGTCAGCGACGAGGGCATCGTCGTGGACGGCAAGACGATCAAGGCCCTCGCCGAGCGCGACCCGGCCAACCTGCCCTGGGCCGACCTGGGCGTGGACGTCGTCGTCGAGTCGACCGGCTTCTTCACCAACGCCGACGCCGCGAAGGCGCACCTCGCCGGCGGCGCGAAGAAGGTCATCATCTCCGCGCCCGCCAAGGGCGAGGACCTGACCGTGGTGCTGGGCGTCAACGACGACAAGTACGACGGCTCGCAGAACATCATCTCGAACGCCTCCTGCACCACGAACTGCCTCGGCCCGCTGGCCAAGGTCCTGCAGGACTCGTTCGGCATCGAGCAGGGCCTGATGACCACCATCCACGCGTACACGCAGGACCAGAACCTGCAGGACGCGCCGCACAAGGACCTGCGCCGCGCCCGCGCCGCCGCGCTGAACATCGTCCCGACCTCGACCGGTGCCGCCAAGGCCATCGGCCTGGTCCTGCCGGAGCTGCAGGGCAAGCTGGACGGCTACGCGCTGCGTGTCCCGATCCCGACCGGCTCGGCCACCGACCTCACCGTCACGCTGACCAAGAGCGCGACCCTCGAGGAGATCAACGCCGCGTACAAGGCCGCCGCCGAGGGCCCCCTGGCCGGCATCCTGCGCTACAACGAGGACCCGATCGTTTCGGCCGACATCGTCACCGACCCGGCGTCCTGCATCTACGACGCGCCGCTGACCAAGGTCATCGGCAACCAGGTCAAGGTCATCGGCTGGTACGACAACGAGTGGGGCTACTCCAACCGCCTCGCCGACCTCGTCAAGCTCGTCGGCAACAAGCTTTCCTGACCGATGGCGCTGAAGAACCTCGAAGACCTGCTGAGCGGGGACGTTTCGGGCCGGTTCGTACTCGTACGGTCCGACCTGAACGTCCCCCTCGACGGGGACAAGATCACCGACGACGGCCGCGTCCGCGCGGCCCTGCCGACCCTCAAGCGCCTCGCCGAGGCGGGCGCGAAGGTGGTCGTCACGGCGCACCTCGGCCGTCCCAAGGGCGAGCCGGACCCGAAGTTCTCCCTCGCGCCCGTCGCCGCGAAGCTCACCGAGCTGCTCGGCGTCGACGTCCCGCTGGCCGGTGACCTGGTCGGCGAGTCCGCCAAGGCCACCGTCGCGGGCCTGACCGACGGTCAGGTCGCCCTGCTGGAGAACGTGCGTTTCGACGCGCGCGAGACCAGCAAGGTCGAGGCGGAACGTCAGGAACTGGCCGCCGAGCTGGCCGCGCTCGTCCCGGGCGGCGCGTTCGTCTCCGACGGCTTCGGTGTCGTGCACCGCAAGCAGGCCTCGGTCTACGAGATCGCGCGGGCGCTTCCGGCGTACGCGGGCGGTCTGGTGCTCGCCGAGGTCGACGTCCTCAAGAAGCTCACCGAGGACCTCGCGCGGCCGTACGTCGTCGTGCTCGGCGGCGCGAAGGTGTCGGACAAGCTGGCGGTGATCGCCAACCTGCTGACCAAGGTCGACAGGCTGCTCATCGGCGGCGGCATGGCGTACACCTTCCTCAAGGCCCAGGGTCACGAGGTCGGCAAATCGCTGCTGCAGGAAGACCAGCTGGAGCAGGTCGCCGGTTTCCTCGCCGAGGCGGAGAAGCGTGGCGTCGAACTGATCCTGCCGGTGGACTTCCTCGCCGCGACGGGCTTCGCCGCCGACGCCGAGTTCGACGTCGTCGACGCGTCGGCCATCCCGGCCGACCGCATGGGTCTCGACATCGGCCCGAAGTCGCGCGAGCTGTTCGCGGGCAAGCTGGCCGACGCCGCGACCGTGTTCTGGAACGGCCCGATGGGCGTGTTCGAGTTCGAGTCCTTCGCCGGCGGCACCCGTGCCGTGGCCGAAGCGCTCGTCAAGAGCGACGCCTTCACCGTGGTCGGCGGTGGCGACTCCGCCGCGGCCGTGCGGCAGCTCGGCCTCCCCGAGGACGGCTTCTCGCACATCTCGACCGGCGGCGGCGCGTCGCTGGAGTACCTGGAGGGCAAGGAACTGCCCGGAGTCGCTGTGCTGGGAGAGAACGACTAGTGGCGCGCAAACCCCTCATCGCCGGCAACTGGAAGATGAACCAGAACCACCTCGAAGCCATCGCGCTGGTTCAGAAGATCGCCTTCGCCCTGCCGGAGAAGTACTACGCGAAGGTCGACGTCGCGGTCCTGCCGCCGTTCACCGACATCCGCAGCGTCCAGACGCTGACCGACGGCGACAAGCTGTCGCTCACCTACGGCGCCCAGGACCTGTCGCCGCACGACTCCGGTGCCTACACCGGTGACGTGTCGGGCGTGATGCTGAAGAAGCTGGGCTGCAGCTTCGTCACCGTCGGGCACTCGGAGCGGCGCGAGTACCACGGCGAGTCCGACGAACTCGTCAACAAGAAGGTCAAGGCCGCGCTCAAGCACGGCATCACGCCGATCCTGTGCGTGGGGGAGAAGCTCGAGGTCCGCGAGGCCGGCGAGCACATCGCCCACACCACGACCCAGCTGGTCGAGGGCCTCAAGGGGCTCAAGAACGAGCAGGTCAAGGACGTCGTCGTCGCCTACGAGCCGGTCTGGGCCATCGGGACCGGCAAGGTCGCGACCCCGCAGGACGCCGAGGAGGTGTGCGGAGCCATCCGCGCCACCCTCGCCGAGAAGTACGGTGCCGAGGTCGCGTCCTCGGTCCGCGTGCTCTACGGCGGCTCGGCGAAGGCCAACAACATCAGTGACCTCGTCGCCTGCGAGAACATCGATGGTGCCCTCGTTGGTGGTGCGAGCCTGGATGGTGACGAGTTCACCAAACTCTGCGCACTCGCCGCGGGCGGGCCCCTGCCCTGATCGGGGCACCAACCGGGTAACCTGTGTATCCGGTCCGTCACACAGCAGTGGACGAGTCCAGGAGTACGGTGTGTTCTGGTAGTCACGAACTATCGGCACGCACCGTTTTCCTGCATTCTCCAAGAGCGCAGAGGATGACATGAAGCTGTTCCTGCAAATCCTGTTGATCGCCTCAAGCTTTTTCCTGGTGGTCGCCGTGTTGCTGCACCGCGGTCGTGGTGGCGGTCTGTCGTCGCTGTTCGGTGGCGGTATGCAGTCGAGCCTTTCCGGCTCGAGCGTGGCCGAGAAGAACCTCGACCGGATCACGCTCCTGCTGGGCGCGGTGTGGCTGATCAGCATCATCGGCCTGGGGCTCCTGCTCAAGGTCTGATCGATCCAGGTGTTTCGGCGTGCCTATGGGGGGCGCGCCGCCGATCCCTATAGGTGTGAGGATTCATGGTTGGCGGTAACGCGATTCGGGGCACCCGTGTGGGTGCCGGACCTTCGGGCGAATCGGAACGGGGTGAGTCGGCGCCGCGGCGCCGCATTTCCTACTGGTGTGCCAACAGGCACGAGGCGCAGCCGTCGTTCTCGATGGACGCCGAGATTCCCGAAGAGTGGGACTGCCCACGCTGCGGGCTTCCGGGTGGGCAGGACGAGAAGAACCCGCCTGCCGCGCCTCGGACCGAGCCTTACAAGACCCACCTCGCCTACGTGAAGGAACGGCGTTCCGACGCCGACGGCGAGGCCATCCTCGCCGAGGCGCTGGAGCGGTTGCGCCAGCGCCGGGAGATCTAGCCTCCGGTCTTCCAGGGCTGAAGCCCGCGTCCGCGATCCCGTCGCCAGGACGCGGGCGTTTGGCATGTCAACGCCAGGTCGGCGGGTGCGCCCCGCCGCCGGAGACGCGGGTTCAGCGCGCCTCCACCGACCGGCCGGTCACCGGTCGAGCGGATACCGGGCACGCACCCGGAACCCGCCGTCCTCGGTGTCGGCGGTCTCGAAGCTCCCACCCAGCAGTCGAGCGCGTTCGGCCAGACCGGTCAGCCCATGCCCTCCCGACGGCAGGGACGCACCGGACGTCCGGGCGCGCTCATTGCGTATTTCCACCTTGAGGGAACCGTGCTCGCCCTGGATCCGGATGGTCGCGGTGGCGCCCGGTGCGTGTTTGTGCACGTTGGTCAGGCATTCCTGCACCGTCCGGTAGGCGGCCGCCGAAACCTGACTCGGCAGGAGATCGGGGATCCGCTCTACGGTGAGGTGCACCGGGACGTCCGAGCCGCGGATCAGCCGGTCGAGTTCGTTGATCCCCGGCCGCGGCCCGTCGTCCTCGGAGCCCGAGCGGAGCACGCTCACGAGCGAACGCAGCTCTTCCAGGGTCTTGGTGCTGAGTTTTCGGATGACCAGTGCGGTCTCGAGCGAGCGGGGGTCGGTGGTCTGCGCCTGCAGCGCGCCGGCCTGCATCGCGATCAGCGTGATCTGGTGCGAGACGACGTCGTGCATCTCCCTCGCGAGGCGGGCACGTTCCTCCGCGCGGACCGCGTCGGCGTGGAAGCGGCGTTCGCGGTCGCGGCTGGCGGCGAGTTCGGAGAGCTTCTGCGAGATCTCGGTCCGAGCCCCGATGAGCAGGCCGATGGCCACCGGCATCCCGGCGACGATGACGCCGTAGATCCCGTCCAGGACGTGTTCACGCCAGCTGAGCTCGACGAAGTCGGCCAGCGGCCACTGGACGAACCGGCAGGTGAAGACGAGCGCGAACCCCGTCCAGGTCTGCCAGTGCATCTGCTTGCGGGTGGCGAGGAAGCCGAGCGCGATCATCGCGGCCAGCTGGGACCATCCCGCCAGGAAGCCGGGGACGGTCACGATCACCGCGAGGAACGGCAGCTTGCGGCGGAAGGCGAGGCCGAGGCACGCGGCGCCGGACAGGTAGATGGAGTACGGCTGGGCCTTTTCGGGGATCACCAGCCACACGTCGAGTGCGGCCAGGAAGATCGCGAGTGTGTCGACGCCCAGTGCGACCAGCGCCGGACGTTTGATCTTGGCGAACGACATGACCCCGGCGGCACGGCGCATCCGATCGGCGGCGTCCGCTCCGGAGCCGCCCACCGAGATACCTGGCATCGAGAGACCCTCTGTGCTCATCGCTGGCGACCTCACTCGTCTTGTGGACTTGAATGAAGAGACGTGTTCTTCGCCCGATCGGGACGCGCAGGAACGAACAAATGTGCGGATGCTAACGGGTGGATGTACCAGGACGGTAAGTTTCCCCCAGTCGGGCTAGCGACTGTCCGGTCACTGTCCGTTCTGCGGACAAGTGCATGAACGTTCGGTCGGTCGGATCCACACCGGACCACCTGGGCTCGGTGGTCCGCTGATCACTTCGACGGATACCGGCGCCGGTTCTGACGCCAGTGATGCCGGTTTTTGATCTTCGTCACGTTTCGTGGTCGCACGGTGACCCTTCCGTGCGTCCTTCCTGACCTTCAGGGTAGAGAAGAGAGACCCTCCCGGAGTTCCGCCATGGGGGTGTTGGAGGCCTCCCGGATACGCGTGAAGGCCCTCTTCCCTCGGTTGAACCGGAGGGAAGAGGGCCTTCACGCGCAAAGAGAAGGTCAGCCCGCAGGCGTTTGATAGACCTTCGTCAGCTTCGAGGCGGAGCCCTGGTCCAGCAGCCAGAGCGTGCGACGGCTGCCGCGTGCTCCCGCCACCGGGATCTGGACCTCGCCCGCACCGGCCAGCGCCTGTGCGACGGCGTCCGCCTTGGCGTCGCCGCCGGTGACCAGCCAGATGTCCTGCGCGCGACGGATCGCGGGCAGGGTCAGCGAGATCCGGGTCGGCGGCGGCTTCGGGCAGTCGCGGACGGCGACGACCGAAAGCTCCTTCTCGTACACCGCGGGGCTTTCCGGGAAGATCGAGGCGGTGTGCCCCTCCCCGCCGAGGCCCAGCAGCATGATGTCGAAGGCCGCGTCGGTGGCCGCCAGGACCTCCGCGTAGGCCGCGGCGGCGGCATCCACGTCGTCGCCGAACTCGCCGTCGGAGGGTGCCATGGCGTGCACCCGCTTCGGGTCGAGCGGGACATGGTCGAGCAGGGCCTCGCGGGCCTGCTTCTCGTTGCGCTCGTCGGAGTCCGCCGGGACGAACCGCTCGTCGCCCCAGTAGAGGTCGAGACGCGACCAGTCGATGGCGTCACGGGCACTGGAGTCACGCAGTTCCCGCAGGATCGCGATCCCGGTACCGCCGCCGGTGAGCACCACCGAAGCCGAGCCCTTGGCGGCCTGGACGTCGACGATCCGGGTGACCAGCCTGGCCGCCGTGGCGGCGGCCAGGAGGTCCGGGTTCTCGTAGACGACGACCTCGGTCTTGCTCATGAGGCGCTCTTCTTCGAAGCGGCGACAGGGGCCTTCTTCTTGGAAGCGGCCGGGGCCGCCTTCTTCGCCGGAGCGGCCTTGACCGTGGTGCCCGACGAGATCTTGGAGAGCCCGTTCAGCGAAGCCTCGTAGACCTCGTCCGGGTCGAGCCGCCGCAGCTCCTCGATCAGGCAGTCCTTGTTGTCCCGCCGCTGCAGGGCGATCCGCCGCGTCGGCTGGCCCGGCTGGGTCAGCGTGCCGACCCGCCCGTCCGGCCGGTGCAGTTCCACCGCGCCGGAACGCCGTTCCAGCGTCACCGAGATGATGCCCGCGGCGCCGGTGCTCTTGACCCGCTTCACCGGCACCTTGAGGTACTCGGCCAGCCAGCCGGCGAGCAGTTCGGTCGACGGCGAGTCGGCCTCGCCGGTCACGGTCGCCCCGGTGACCTTCTCGTGCGGCGGAAGGTCCAAAGCGGACACCAGCTGGGCGCGCCAGCTGGTCAGCCGGGTCCACGCCAGGTCGGTGTCACCCTCCACATAGGACTTCGCCCGGGTGGTGAGTGCCCGCACCGGCGCCTTTTCCGCCGCGGAGTCGGTGATCCGGCGCTGGGCCAGCTCGCCGAGCGGGTCCTTGGCGGGCGCCTTCGGGCCGGTGCCGGGCCACCAGGTGACGATCGGCGCGTCCGGCAGGAGCAGCGGCACGACCGCGCTCTGCCCCTGCGAGGCCAGCGGACCGTAGAGCCGCAGGACGATGACCTCGCTCGCGCCGGCGTCGCCGCCGACCCGGATCTGGCCGTCGATCCGCGGTGCCGCGGTCCGCGCGCCCTTGGCCACCACGATCACCCGCGAGGGGTGCTCCCGGCTGGCCTCGTTGGCGGCCTCGATCGCTTCTTCGAGCCGGTCGTCGTCGTCGGCCACTATGACCAGCGTGAGCACCCGGCCGAGTGCCACCTGCCCGCCTTGTTCGCGGATCTCGACGAGTTTCTTGTTCAGCTGCGACGTCGTGGTCGACGGCAGGTCGATGATCACGGACGCCTCCAGTTCCGGCCGGTACGTTCCAGCATTTCGTCCGCGGACGGCGGCCCCCACGAACCGGGCGGGTACGCCTCGGGCGCGCCCTTCTTGGCCCAGTGGTCGAGGATCGGGTCCAGGATCTCCCAGGACAGTTCGACCTCTTCGTTCACCGGGAACAGCGACGGCTCGCCGAGCAGCACGTCCAGGATGAGCCGCTCGTAGGCTTCCGGGGACGACTCGGTGAACGCGTGCCCGTAGCCGAAGTCCATGGTGACGTCGCGGACCTCCATGGTGGTCCCCGGCACCTTCGACCCGAACCGCAGCGTGATGCCCTCGTCGGGCTGCACCCGGATCACCAGCGCGTTCTGGCCCAGTTCCTCGGTCGAGGTCGAGTCGAACGGCAGATGCGGCGCCCGCTTGAACACCACGGCGATCTCGGTGACCCGGCGGCCCAGCCGTTTGCCGGTGCGCAGGTAGAACGGCACGCCCGCCCAGCGGCGGTTCTGCACCTCCAGCGTCACCGCGGCGTAGGTCTCGGTGGTCGAGTCCTTCGCGAAACCGTCTTCCTGCAGCAGGCCCGGCACCTTCGAGCCGCCCTGCCAGCCGCCCGCGTACTGCCCGCGCGCGGTGGTCTCTTCCAGCGGTCCCAAGGGTTTCGTCGCCGAAAGCACCTTGACCTTCTCGGACCGCAGCGCGCGCGGCGCGAACGAGACCGGCTCCTCCATCGCGGTCAGCGCGAGGAGCTGCAGCAGGTGGTTCTGGATGACGTCGCGGGCGGCGCCGATGCCGTCGTAGTACCCCGCGCGGCCGCCGAGACCGATGTCCTCGGCCATGGTGATCTGCACGTGGTCGACGTAGTTGGCGTTCCAGATCGGCTCGAACAGCTGGTTCGCGAACCGCAGCGCCAGCAGGTTCTGCACCGTCTCCTTGCCGAGGTAGTGGTCGATGCGGAACACCGACTCCTCGGGGAAGACGTCGTTCACGATCTCGTTGAGCTCCTTGGCGCTCTTGAGGTCGCGGCCGAACGGCTTCTCGATGACCACGCGGCGCCAGGTCTCCTCGCTCGCGTCGGCGAGGCCGGAGCGGGCGAGCTGCTTGGTCACCACCGGGAACGCGCTCGGCGGGATCGACAGGTAGAACGCGGTGTTGCCGCCGGTGCCACGTTCGGCGTCGAGGTCCTTGACCGTCTGCGCGAGCCTGTCGAAGGCGTCGTCGTCGTCGAAGGTGCCCTGCACGAAACGGATGCCTTCGGCGAGCCGGTTCCACACCGACTCCTTGAACGGCGTCCGCGCGTGCTCCTTGACCGAGTCGTGCACGAGCTCGCCGAAGTCCTGGTGTTCCCAGTCCCGGCGGGCGAAACCGACCAGCGAGAACCCGGCGGGCAGCAGCCCGCGGTGGGCGAGGTCGTAGATCGCCGGCATCAGCTTCTTGCGGGCGAGGTCACCGGTCACGCCGAAGATCACCAGGCTGGACGGCCCGGCGATCCGCGGCAGCCGCTTGTCGCGCGGGTCGCGCAGCGGGTTGCTCCAGGCTCGGGTCACTCGCCTGCCTCCTGTACCGCGCGGACCAGTTCGGCCAGGCCGGCGGCCCGGTCGGTGAGGTGCAGCCGCAGCACCGGGCGACCGTGCTCCGCGAGCACCTGTCCGTCACCCAGCGCCTGAGCGTGCTGCAGGACGCCGAGCGTGTACGGCCGGTCCGGCACGTCGAGATCCTGCTCGACCGCGCCGGTGATCTGCAGGAAGACCCCGTTCTGGTGCCCGCCCTTGTGGTACTGCCCGGTGGAGTGCAGGAACCGCGGCCCCCACCCGAAGGTGGTCTGGCGACCGGTCCGCTTGGCGATCTCGCCGCGCAGGAGCGATGTCGACGCGTCGTCGAGACGGTCGAGGTACGCCTGCACCGCGATGTAGCCGGTTTCCGGTGCGGAATCGAAGAAAGCCCGCAGAATGTCCGCGAGCTTCCCTTCCGTGGCAACGCCTGCCGAGCCGAACACCTCGACCGCGCCGTCCACAGTGGACGGCTCTTCGCCGCCCTTGAGCTTGTCCGGGTTGTCGAGCAGCGACCGCGCGGCCTTCTTGGCGGCCTCGACGTCGGGCTGGTCGAACGGGTTGATCCCGAGCAGCCGTCCGGCGAACGCGGTGGCGAACTCCCACAACAGGAACTGCGCGCCGAGCGAGCCGGTCACGGAGATCTTCGCGGTGCCTTCGGCCTGACCGACGGCCACCGGGGTGGCGTCGTCCTTGGCGTCGGCGAACCCGGGGGAGTCCGGACCCTCGACGGCGACCGGAAGGAGACCGGTGCCCTGCTTGCCGGTGGACTCGGCGATCAGCTGCTCCGCCCAGTCGGCGAAGCCCTTGATGCCGGAGCCGGTGTCAGCGATGACGACCTTCTCGGCGCCCTTTTCGTGCGCCGCGACCCAGGCCGCCGCCAGCTTGACCGCGGGGTTGTCCGCGGAGTCGGCAGCCAGCGTGTCCGCCACCGAAGCGGCCTGGTCGAGCAGGCGGGCGACGTCCGCGCCGGCGAGCCCGGCCGGGACGAGCCCGAACGCGGTCAGCGCCGAGTAGCGGCCGCCGACGTTCGGGTCGGCGAGGAAGACCTTGCGGTACCCCTCCTTTTCGGACAGTTCCGCGAACGGCGAACCCGGGTCGGTGACGACCACGATCCGCCGGCTCGCGTCGATGCCCGCGTCGGCGAAGGCCTTCGCGAAGATCCGCCGGTGGCTGTCGGTCTCGACGGTGCCGCCGGACTTCGACGACACGACGATGACCGTCCGCTCCAGGTCACCGGCGAGCGCGTCGGCTACCTGACCCGGGTCGGTGGTGTCGAGGACGGTCAGCGCGACGCCGTCCGTCGCGGTGATCACTTCGGGTGCCAGCGACGAACCGCCCATGCCGGCGAGGACGACGCGGTCGACGCCCTCCGAGCGCAGGTCGGTCCGCAGTGCCTCGATCTCGCCGATCAACGGCCGCGAGGACTTGTGCAGCGTCGTCCACGAGAGACGGATCGACGCTTCGGACTCGGCTTCGGGACCCCACAGTGTGGCGTCCTGGGACGCCAATTTCGATGCGACCTGATCGGCGACGAGCCGCTCCGCGAACGGAGCGGCCTCGCCGGCCAGGGCGGCGTCGACGATTTCGACGCCGGTCGTTTCCCCTGCCATGGTCGGGATCAGTCCTTTGCCTTTTCCAGCTGCCCGGTGACGGTCTCGAGAAGTTCGGTCCAGGACTTCTCGAACTTCTCCACGCCCTCGTTCTCGAGGGTCAGGAACACGTCGGTGATGTCGATGCCGATCGCGCTCAGCTTGTCGAAGACGGCCTGCGCGTCGGCGCCCTTGCCGGTCACCGTGTCGCCGGTGACGTCGGCGTGGTCCGCCGCGGCGTCGAGGGTCTTCTCCGGCATCGTGTTGACCGTGTCCTTGACGACGAGCTGGTCCACGTAGCGGGTGTCGGAGTACTCGGGGTCCTTCACACCGGTGGAGGCCCACAGCGGACGCTGCGCGTTCGCGCCCGCCTCGGCGAGCTTCTTCCAGCGGTCCGTGGCCGAAAGCTCCTCGAACGCCGCGTACGCGAGCCGCGCGTTGGCGATGGCGGCTTCACCGCGCAGCGCCTTGGCCTCGTCGGTGCCGATGGCGTCGAGCCGCTTGTCGATCTCGGTGTCCACACGGGACACGAAGAACGACGCGACCGAGTGAATGCCCTTGAGGTCGTGGCCGTTGGCCTTCGCCTGCTCAAGACCGGCGAAGTAGGCCTCGATGACCGCCCGGTACCGCTCGACCGAGAAGATCAGCGTGACGTTGACGCTGATGCCCTCGGCCAGGGTCTTGGTGATGGCCGGGAGACCCTCTTCGGTGGCCGGGATCTTGATCAGCACGTTCGGCCGGTCCACGGTCTTCCACAGGTCCTGCGCCTCGGCCACCGTCTTGTCGGAGTCCTTGGCCAGCCGCGGGTCCACCTCGATGGACACCCGGCCGTCGACCCCGTTCGTGGCGGTGTAGACGTCGCGGAACAGGTCCGCGGCGTTGCGCACGTCGGTGGTGGTCAGCTCGCGGATGGTGGCTTCGACATCGGCGCCGCGGGCTGCCAGCTCGCGGGTCTGCTCGTCGTACGCCTCGCCCTTGGACATCGCGTTGGCGAAGATCGTCGGGTTGGTCGTCACGCCCACGACGTGCTTGTCGCGGATCAGGCCGGCGAGGTTGCCGGTGTTCAGGCGCTCACGGGACAGGTCGTCGAGCCAGATCGACACCCCTGCCTCGGACAGCTGAGCGAGTTTGTCGTTGCTCATGCTTTCCCCTTCAGTTCAGTTCTTGGTGTTGGCGATCGAGCGACGGGCGGCGTCGACGACGGCTTCCGCGGTGAAACCGAACTCGCGGAACAGAGTGCCGGCGTCGGCCGAGGCACCGAAGTGCTCGATCGAGACGTTCTCCCCGGCGTCACCGGTGAAGCGGTGCCACGAAAGGGCGATACCGGCTTCGACGGAGACGCGTGCCTTGACCGACGGCGGCAGCACCGAGTCCTTGTAGGACTGGTCCTGCGCGTCGAACCACTCGACACACGGCATCGAGACGACGCTCGCCGTGATGCCGTCGGCTTCGAGGGTCTTGCGGGCCTCGACGGCCAGCTGGACCTCGGAGCCGGTCGCGATCAGCACGACCTGGGGCTTGCCGTCGGACGCTTCGGCGAGGACGTAGCCGCCCCGCTTGACGCCTTCGGCGCTGGTGCCCTCCAGGACCGGCACGTTCTGCCGGGTGAGCGCGAGGCCCGACGGGTGGTGGACGTCCTCCAGGACGGCCTTCCACGCGTAGGCGGTCTCGTTGGCGTCCGCCGGGCGGACGACGTTGAGGCCGGGGATCGCGCGCAGCGAGGAGAGCTGCTCGATCGGCTGGTGGGTCGGTCCGTCCTCGCCGAGGCCGATCGAGTCGTGCGTCCACACGTAGGTGACCGGCGCCTTCATCAGCGCGGCCAGCCGCACGGGCGGGCGCATGTAGTCGGAGAAGATCAGGAACGTCGCGCCGTAGGGGCGGGTGCCGCCGTGCAGCGCGATGCCGTTGAGGATCGAGCCCATCGCGTGCTCACGGATGCCGAAGTGCAGCGTCCGGCCGTACGGGCTGGTCTTCCACATGTCGGTGGAAGCCTTCTCCGGGCCGAACGAGTCGGCCCCCTTCATGGTGGTGTTGTTGCTCTCCGCGAGGTCCGCGGAACCGCCCCACAGCTCGGGAAGCGGGTCGGCGAGCGCGTTGAGCACCTCACCGGAGGCCTTGCGGGTCGCGATGCCCTTGGCGTCCGGCTCCCACTTCGGCAGGTTGTCGGCGAAGCCGTCGGGCAGCGTGCGGGTGGCCATCCGGTCCGCGATCTTCTTGCGCTCCGGGTTGGCGGCGCCCCACGCCTCGAACTTCTCCTGCCACTCGGCGCGCGCGGTCTTGCCGCGGTCGACGGCCTGGCGGGTGTGCGCGATGACCTCGTCGTCGACCTGGAAGTTCCGCTCCGGGTCGAAGCCGAGGATCTCCTTCACCGCGGCGACCTCTTCGGCACCGAGCGCGGCGCCGTGGGCCTTGCCGGTGCCCATCTTCTTCGGCGCCGGGTACCCGATGACGGTCTTCAGCGCGATGAACGACGGGCGCTCGGTCTCCGCCTTCGCGGCCTTGATGGCCTCTTCGATCGCGACGACGTCCTCGCCACCCTCGACGACCTGGGTGTGCCACCCGTAGGCCTCGTAGCGCTTCACGACGTCCTCGGACAGCGCGATCTTGGTGTCGTCCTCGATCGAGATCTCGTTGTCGTCCCAGAAGACGATCAGGTTGCCGAGTTCCTGGCGGCCGGCGATCGACGAGGCCTCGGCGGTGACGCCCTCTTCGATGTCACCGTCGGAGGCGACCACGTAGACGTAGTGGTCGAAGATGCTCTCGCCGACGGCGGGCTCCGGGTCCAGCAGGCCGCGCTCGCGGCGGGCGGCCATCGCCATGCCGACGCCGTTGGCGAGACCCTGGCCGAGCGGGCCGGTGGTGGTCTCGATGCCCTTGGTGTGGCGGTACTCCGGGTGACCGGGGGTCTTCGAGTTCCACTTGCGGAGCTGCTTCAGGTCTTCCAGCTCCAGGCCGAACCCGGCGAGGTACAGCTGGATGTAGAGGGTGAGGCTCGAGTGCCCCGCGGAGAGGATGAAGCGGTCGCGGGCGGGCCACTCGGGGTCCGCCGGGTCATGACGCAGCGTCCTCTGGAACAGCGTGTAGGCGAGCGGTGCGAGGCTCATCGCGGTGCCGGGGTGACCGCTGCCGCAGTTCTCGACCGCGTCCGCGGCGAGCACCCGAACGGTGTCGACGGCCCGCGTGTCGAGGTCGGTCCAGTCGGCGGGCACGTTGCGCCGGAGGAGTGGGTTCTTCTCGCTGGTAGAGGCGGTTTCGGACACTGAACTCGAACTCCCCGTCATCAGGTTGTGGCTTCTCTTCCCTCGTGGGTAACCCACGTGTACCGCTACTAATCTCAATCGATCCGGAAGGGACGATATTCCTGCTCCGGGCCGTTCGCAGAGGCACGCCGCGACCTACCGCGGCCAGCCTAATGGTTCGGCCGGTCGAGGACCCGCGATCACCCTCTGGAAACAGCACGTCTAACATCGAGGAAGGGTTCAGAACGCAGGGATCCGGGGCCCGCCACATCACCCGGAAGCCTGGTGGGCCCCGGCCCGAAAACTGACGCAGGGAGTGAAATGTCGTTGGTGAACGCTGCGCACGGACGCAGTGACAGCACCAGCGCCGTACATCCGACCGGTGAACGACCGCACGGTGGCCGGCGAACAATCCGCCAGGTCGTCGGCGCGTACGCCGCCCTCGCGAAGCCCAGGGTGATCGAGCTCCTCCTCGTCACCACGATTCCCGCGATGTTCCTGGCAGGCCGGGAAATCCCGTCGCCTTGGCTGGTACTCGCGACGCTCGTGGGCGGCACCATGGCCGCCGGTAGCGCGAACGCCTTGAACTGCGTCATCGACGCGGACATCGACAAGGTGATGAACCGCACCAAGCGCCGTCCGCTGGTGAAGGAATCGGTACCCCGCCGCGGCGCGCTGATCTTCGGTCTCGTACTCGGTGTGCTGTCCGCCGTGGTGCTCTATTTCACGGTGAACCTGCTCTCGGCGATTCTCGCGATCGCGACGATCCTGTTCTACATCTTCGTCTACACGCTGGTGCTGAAGCGGCGTACGTCACAGAACGTGGTCTGGGGCGGGGCGGCGGGCTGCATGCCGGTCGTCATCGGCTGGGCCGCCGTCACCGGCACCGTCGAGTGGCCCGCGTTCGTGATGTTCGGCGTCATCTTCTTCTGGACCCCGCCGCACACCTGGGCGCTGGGCATGAAGTACCGCGACGACTACGAGCGCGCCGGCGTGCCGATGCTGCCGGTGGTCGCCACCCCGCAGCACGTGGCGCGGCAGATCGTCATCTACTCGTGGGTGATGGTCGCCTGGACGCTGCTGCTGGTCCCGGTGACGAGCTGGATCTACACGACGTTCGCGATCCTGGCGGGCGGCTGGTTCCTCTTCTACGCGCACAGCCTGAACGCGGCGGTGCGGCGCGGCGAGGAGACCAAGCCGATGTCGCTGTTCCACCGGTCGAACACGTACCTGATGATCGTGTTCGTCGCGCTGGCCGTCGACTCGGCCATCGGCCTCCCGACCATCGGCCTGCCCTTCTAACTCTCTCTCGCGGGGGGCGTGTCCCAAGGGGTGGCACGCCGCGACGCGCTGGGTTACCCGTCGGTACGGTCCGGCGAGGTGACGTCCACAACCGAACGCCCGGCCACGGTTCGCGCCGTGCGGGCGACCATGGCGGTCGCCTGCCTGGTCGTCTTCACGGCCCAGATGGCGACGACGATCTACCTGCCCTCCCTCCCGGTGATCGAGCACGACTTCGCGGTGTCGCGCAGCTTCGCGGCGCTCTCGGTGTCGCTGTTCGTCATCGGCGCGGCGGCGCCGGTGGTGCTGTGGGGCTGGGTGGCCGACCGCCTCGGACGGCGTCCGGCGATGCTCGCGGCGCTGGGCCTGTTCGTCGTCTCCAGCGCGGTGCTGATCGTCAACACCGCGCCTGCCTGGCTGCTGATTCTCCGGTCCCTGCAAGGGATCGGCGCCGGCGGCGCGGCCATCATCGCCCGTATCGCGGTCCGGGACCTCGGCGGCGGCGACGCGCTCGCCAAACGGCTTTCGGTGCTGTCCATCGCGTTCGTCACCGCGCTCGGCGGAGGGCAGTTCCTCGGCGGGCTGATCGGCGGGTGGCAGGCCGGGTTCGCCGTGCTGACCGCGGCGGGGGTGATCTGCGTCATCGGCACCTTGGTGATCCCGCTCGCCCGGGGCGGTGAGGAGAAGTCCGGCGTGATCCGGATCTACCTCAGGATCCTCACCGTTCCGGCGTTCCTGCTGCCGACGATCGCGGCCGGACTCGGCTTCGCGACGATCGTGCTCCTTCAAGAGGTCGCCCCGTTCGTCTTCCAGCAGCACTTCGGCCTGAGCGCGGACCAGTACGGCGGCCTGGGCCTCCTGTTCGGGCTGGCCTACTTCGGCGGCGCGTTGCTGGTGAACCGGCTGGCGGGCAGCAAGGGCTCGTCCTGGCTGATGCGGGCGGGCGCGCTGGTCATGACCGGTGCGGGCGCGCTGACGATCGCCTTGTGGCTGATCCCCGGGATCCCGCTCACGGCCGCGCTCGTGACGTTCGTCGCGCTGTACTGCGGGACCACCTTCGGCCAGGCCGCGCTCTTCCCGAGCAGCATGGCCGTCGCGGTGAGCGAGGTGCCAGGACACGGCGCCTACGCCGTCGCGCTGTGCGGTTTCGTCGCGCAGTCCATCGCGGGTGTCGCGGCCACCTTCGCCGTCCTGCTGCACGAGAACCTCGTGTGGGCGAGCGTCGCCACCGGTCTTTCCCTGGCGGCCTTCCTCCTGGTCCGCGTGCGCACGCGGGAATGAGATGATGGCGGGCGCCGTTGTAAACCTTTCGGCCCCTGTCCCACCTCTCGAAAGCAGGCTGCTTTTGTCCGTGTCCCCGGACCGGGAACTCGACGCGCTCGAGCAGGACGTCGCGCTCGAGCAGGAGTACGTCACCACCCTTTACCGCAAACTCGACGCCGAACGCGTCGACGCGCAGCGCAGGCTCGACCAGACGCTGCGCCAGACCGGCGGCACCCCGCAGGCGCGCACCGAACGCGACGTCGCCACGACGCTGTACACCGACAGGCTCTCCCAGCTGGGTTCCGTCGAGCAGGGACTGTGCTTCGGCCGTCTCGACTTCCTGCCCGAGCACGCGGAGGAGACCACCTACATCGGGCGGCTCGGGCTGTTCGACGAGGACGACGACTACCGCCCGCTGCTCGTCGACTGGCGCGCGCCGGTCGCGCGGCCCTTCTACCTCGCCACCGCCGCCTCGCCCGAAGGCGTCCGCCGCCGTCGTCACATCCGGTCGCTGAGCCGGAAGGTCGTCGGCGTCGACGACGAGATCCTCGATCTCTCCGCCGCCGACCAGGGGCAGGACCTCGGGCTCGCGGGGGAGGCCGCGCTGCTGGCCGCGCTCGAACGGCGTCGCACCGGAGAGATGAGCGACATCGTCGCCACCATCCAGGCCGAGCAGGACCGCATCATCCGCGCGTCGCCGAACGGCGTCCTGGTGGTCCAGGGCGGTCCGGGCACCGGCAAGACCGCGGTCGCGCTGCACCGCGCGGCGTACCTGCTCTACACGCACCGGCAGCAGCTCACCACGCGCGGCGTGCTGGTGGTCGGGCCGAACAGCACGTTCCTCCGCTACATCGGGCAAGTGCTGCCGTCGCTGGGGGAGACCGGAGTGCTCCTGGCCACGATCGGGCAGCTGTACCCGGGCCTGGACGCCACCGGACCGGTCACCCGCGAGGCCGCCGAGATCAAGGGCCGCCCGGTGATGGCCGACGTGCTCGCCGCCGCGGTCCGCGATCGCCAGCGCGTGCCGGAACCGGTGCTGGAGATCGAATTCGAGCGCGAGATCCTCATGCTCGACCGCAAGACCTGCACCGAGGCGCGGACGCGGGCCCGCCGGTCGCGTCGCCCGCACAACCTCGCCCGGAGGATCTTCGTCTCGGACCTCCTCGACGCGCTGACCCGCCAGGCCGCCCGCAAACTGGGGGAGGACCTGCTCGACGCGCGGGACGTCCAGGACATCCGCGCCGAGGTCTCCGCCGACAAGAACGTGGCCGCCGCGATCAACGGACTGTGGCCCAAGCTCACCCCCGAGATCGTGCTCGACGAGCTGTTCGCCGACCGCGAACGATTGCGGAGCGCGTCCGGGAAAGCCTTACCGGACACCGATCGTGAGCATCTCTACAGCCCGACGGACGCGAAGTGGAGCCCGGCCGACGTCCCGCTGCTCGACGAACTCGCCGAGTTGCTCGGCGAGGACGACACGGACGCCCGGGCCGAGCGGGCTCGCCGCGAGCGGGAAGACCGCGCGTACGCGGAAGGCGTGCTCGACATCCTCGAACAGGACGAGGAGATCATCGACGAGGAACTGCTGCGGGTGGGCGACGTCCTCGACGCCGAGCTGTTCGCCGAGCGCCAGCATCGCCGCAGCGAGATGACCGCGGCGCAACGGGCGGCCCAGGACCGGACCTGGACCTTCGGGCACGTGATCGTCGACGAGGCGCAGGAACTGACCGCGATGGACTGGCGGCTGCTGATGCGCCGGTCGCCGAACCGGTCGATGACGCTCGTCGGCGACGTCGCCCAGACCGGGGCGGCCGGGGGAGCGCGGACGTGGGGCGAGGTGCTGTCCCCGTACGTCGCCGATCGCTGGCGGCTCGAAGAGCTGACCGTGAACTACCGGACCCCGGCGGAGATCATGGCCGTCGCGTCCCGGGTGCTCGCCGACGTCAACCCGGAGCTGGAAGCGCCGGTTTCGGTGCGGGAGACGGGTTTCGAGCCCTGGCTGCGTTCCGTGAAGCCGGCGGATCTCGTCGCGGAGTTGCCGGGGATCGTCGACGCCGAACTGTCCGTTGTGGACGGTGGGACGGTCGCCGTGCTGTGCCCGGTCCCGCTGATCGAGACGGTGTCCGAGGCACTCGGCGAGGCGGGAGACCGGGTGTCGGTGATGCCGGTCGAGCGGGCGAAGGGTCTCGAGTTCGATTCGGTGGTGCTGGTCGCCCCGGACGAGGTCGTCGCCGGGTCCCCGCGCGGGCTCAACGATCTTTATGTGGCCCTGACCAGGGCGACCCGTCGGATGGGCGTAGTGCAGACCGGTGACCTTGTTCCGGCGCTGGAGGGTCTTGGCTAAGGTCGGCCGCATGCGCACATTCGGCAAGATCGTGGTCATCGGCGCGGGCGTGCTCGCCCTGGCGGCCTGTGGCGAGAAACAGAACACCGCAGGTTCGGCCCAGTCCTCCGGTGCGGCCCCCGCGTCGGCGTCGTCGTCGGCCCCGGCCGCCCCGAAGGGCAAGGAATGCACGGCGGAGGACGTCAAGACCACTGGGAAGTTCGGGGAGGCGCCGACCATCACCATCCCGGACGACTGCGACCCGCCGAAGAAGCTCATCACCAAGGACCTCGAGCCCGGCACCGGTGAGGGCGCCAAGTCGGGTCAGCAGCTGAAGATGAACTATTCGCTGGTCACCTGGTCCAACAAGCAGAAGCTGGACAGCTCCTTCGACCGCGGCGAGCCGTTCGACCTGACACTCGGCGCCGGCATGGTCATCAAGGGCTGGGACCAGGGGCTCGAAGGGATCAAGCAGGGCGCGCGGCGGCTGCTGATCATCCCGCCGGACCTCGGTTACGGCGAGGGCGGCCGCGGCATCGCGCCGAACGAGACCCTGGTGTTCGTCACCGACGCGGTGAGCGTCCCGACCGACAAGGGCTGATGCCGGCAGGAGCTGAAGGGGCCCTTCACCGCATCTCACGTGGTGAAGGGCCCCTTCGCTGCATCCGATGCGGGGAAAGTCCCCTTCAGCCGCGGTACTCCCAGGTGAGCAGAGTGATCTCCAGCCCCTTCTCGACCTTGGTCTCGGGAGGCGAGTCGGTCAGGGCGTAGCCGACGCGGCGCGCGACGGTCTCGCTCGCCGCGTTCTGGGCGTCGATCTGCAGCCGGAGCGGTCCGAGACCGTGCTCCAGCGCGTACGCGGTCAGCACCCGGAGAGACCGCGCCGCGAGATCCTGGCCTCGGTGCGCCGGACCGACCGCGTAGCCGAGCTCGACGTCGCCTTCTTCCCGCAGGAACAGCACGACCTCGCCGAGGGGCTCGCCGCCGTCGGCCGTGATGGCCAGCCGCAGGCCCTTGCCGTCCGCCCGGCGGACGACGCTCTTCTCGTAGTGGGCCTTCGCCGCCGCCTCGTCGAACGGCGACGGCAGCGGCGTGAACCGCGCGACGGCGGGGTTGTCGAACAGCCCCGGCATGAACGCGACGTCGTCTTCGATCCAGTCCCGCAGGACGAGACCGTCTCCGGTGAGCCGGACCTCCTCCGGCCAGGCCGCGGTCACGGGATCAGGAGGAGCTTGCCGGTGGTGCGCCGCCCCTGGAGGTCTTCGTGCGCCTGACGGGCGTCGGCCAGGGGGTAGCGGCCGCCGATCCGGATGTTCAGCGAGCCGTCTCCGACGGCGGCGAACAGTTCCTTCACCCGCCACTCCAGTTCCTCGCGAGTGAGCACGTAATGCGCCGAGGTCGGCCGGGTGAGGTACACCGAGCCGCTGCGGTTGAGCAGCTGCGGGTCGATCGGCGGCACCGGGCCGCTGGCCGCGCCGTAGAGGGCGAGCAGGCCGCGGATCTTCAGGCTCGCCAGGCTGCCGTCCACAGTGGACTTCCCGACGCCGTCGTAGACCACCGCGACACCCTTGCCGCCGGTGAGCTCGCGGGCCGCGGCGGCGAAGTCGACCTGGTCGTAGCGGATGACGTCGTCCGCGCCTGCCTGCTTGGCGAGTTCGGCCTTCTCGTCGGTGGAGACGGTGCCGATCACCCGGGCGCCGCGTGCCTTGGCCAGCTGGACCAGCAGCAGGCCCATCCCGCCCGCGGCGGCGTGGATCAGGACGTCGTCGCCCGCCTTGACCTCGTAGGTCGAGGCGATCAGCGCGTGCGCGGTGACGCCCTGGAGCATCGTCGCGGCGGCGGTCTCCGTGGTCACGCCGTCCGGGATCTTCACCGCGACCGCGGCGGGGAGCAGCCGGCGCTGGGCGTAGCTGCCCAGCGAGCCCTGCCAGGCGACCCGGTCGCCGACGGCGAAACCGGAGACGTCCGCGCCGACCGCGGCCACCGTCCCGGCGCCCTCCATGCCCAGGATGAACGGCTTGTCGACCGGGTAGATGCCCTCGCGGTGATAGGTGTCGATGTAGTTGACGCCCGCCGCGGCGACGTCCACGAGCAGTTCCCCCGCACCGGGATCGCCGACCTCGACTTGCGTCAGCTCAAGGACTTCGGGACCGCCGGTTTGCCGGATCTGCACTGCCGTGGGCATACATCCTCCTCGTTCAAGGTCGTTCCGACCGGCACAACTATGGCCGACGCCACGGTTATTCCGCGTCCCGGGCCTTTCGCGGTTAAGCTCGGCCCGTGGCTGAGACCGAAGAGAAGACCGAGACCGCCGCCCCCACGTCGCGCCAGGTCGCGGCCGCCCGCGACTTCGTGAAGCGGCACGGGAAGCCGTCGCGCGCGGTGGTGGAGAACATCGGGCGGATCGGTGCCCGTGTCGTGCTCGTGGGTGCCGACGGCGCGCTCGGTGACGTCGTCGTCTCCTCCACGGAGGCCGGCGACGCGCTGGTCGAGGCCGTCGAGGACCTCGAGCCCGCCGAGTGGGACAGCGAGACCGTGAAGGCCACCAAGATCGGCGCCGAGCACCGCCGCCGGATGGCGGGGAAGTGACCGGCTCCGCGATCTTCGCCTCCTGCTCCGGGGTGCCGGAGGGCGACGGCGACGAACACGCCGTTCCGGAGGCGCTGGCCGACCTCGGTTTCAAGACCCGCTGGGCCGCCTGGGACGACACGACCGTCGACTTCGGCGCCGCGGACATCGTCGTCCTGCGCGCCACCTGGGACTACGCCGAGCGCCGCGACGAGTTCCTGTCCTGGGCCGAATCCGTGCCCGCGCTGTCCAATTCGGCCGAAGTCGCGCGGTGGAACACCGACAAGTCCTATCTGGCCGAACTCGGCGACGCCGGGGTCGCGGTCGTGCCGACGACCCTGATCGCGCCGGGCGACGAGACCCCGCGCTGGCCCAAGGGCGACTTCGTGCTGAAGCCCGCGATCGGTGCCGGATCCCGTGGTGTCGGGAAGTTCTCGCCCGAAGGCGCCGAGCACGCCGCGTCCCATCTGAAGAGCCTTCACGCCGCGGACCACACCGTGGTGATGCAGCCGTATCAGTCCAGTGTGGACACCGAGGGCGAGCTCGCGCTGGTGTTCTTCGGCGGCGTGTACTCGCACGCCTTCTCGAAGGCCGCCATGCTGGGCCGGGAACTCGACGAATCCGGTTTGTGGGTCTCGGAAAAGCTCGGTTCCGCGCAGCCGCCCGCCGCGTTCCGCGCACTCGCCGAGGACACCCTCGACGCGACGGCGGCGCTGCTGGGAATCCTGCGCGCGGAACTGCTGTACGCCCGCGTCGACCTCGTCGCCGGTCCGGACGGCAGGCCGCTGCTGCTGGAACTGGAGCTCGTCGAGCCTTCGCTCGGTTTCCGTCAGACCGATGCCGCCGCCGCTTGGCGCTTCGCTTCCGCCGTGCGGCAGCAACTCTCCTGACGCAAGTCGTCCTCTAGTTGCGGTAGATGCACGCGCAAGTACCGCAACTAGAGGACGAATCGCCGCGGGTCAGGCGGGTTTCACGAGCTTCGCGGCCAAACGTTCGGGCTTCGGCCACCGCACGTCCCGTGCCCAGCCGAACTTCTCGAACAGCCAGATCACCCGCGCCGACACGTCGACCTGTCCGCGCAGGACGCCGTGCCGCGCGCAGGTCGGGTCGGCGTGGTGGGAGTTGTGCCACGACTCGCCCATGGACAGGATCGCCAGCGGCCAGAAGTTCGCGGCCTTGTCACGGCTCGCGAACGGGCGCTCGCCGACCATGTGGCAGATCGAGTTCACCGACCAGGTGACGTGGTGCAGGAACGCGATCCGGACCAGCCCGGCCCAGAAGAACCCGGTCACCACACCCCACCAGGACCAGCTGAGCAGTCCGCCGAGTACGGCGGGCAGCGCGAGGCTGAGCGTGATCCACAACCAGAAGTAGCGGTTCACCACGCGAAGATCCTTGTCGGCCACCAGATCCGGCGCGAAACGCTCGTAGTTGGTCACTTCGCGGCTGAACATCCAGCCCATGTGCGCGTGCCAGAACCCGCGCAGCAGCGCCGTGGGCGAAGTCCCGAACAGCCAAGGGGAGTGCGGGTCGCCTTCGCGGTCGGCGAAGGCGTGGTGGCGACGGTGGCTGGCCACCCAGAAGATGACCGACCCCTGCACCGCGAAACTCCCGGCGATGGCGAGCGCGATCCGCAGCGGCCGTCCGGCCTTGAAGGCGCCGTGGGTGAAGTAGCGGTGGTAGCCGACGGTCACCCCGAGCGTCCCGACGGTGTAGAACACTGCCGCCAGCACGAGATCGACCCAGGTCATGCCCCAGCCCCAGACGATCGGCACGGCGGCGAGCAGCGCGACGAACGGGACCAGCAGGAAGGTCTTGAGTATCAGCATCTCCCCGGAACCTCGGCGATGGGAGATCAGGGGCTTGGACTGACTGGCCGGTGCGTCCGGCTCCGTGCTGGCGGTCATGCGACACCTCGTGCCTCGACTCGGTGGTGACCCCCGTGTGGGGCACCGAACGCAGCGTAAGGGCATCGTCTGGCGAGCACCCCGCCCGGGGGTTACGTCCGGTTTGCCGGAGGGTCAGTTCGAGGTGGCCAGTGCGTGCTCAGGCGCCGTGGCCGAGGTGACCGGACCACGATCACGTGATCCGCACCACAGTGCCGCCGTCGAGATGATCACCAGCGCCGAGCCGAGGACGTGGAACGAGACCAGCGCCTCCGGCACACCGAGGGCGTACTGCACCGAGCCCAGGACGCCCTGGGCGAGCGCGATCACCCACACGATGGTGTACCGCTGCCACAGCTGCTTCGGCGTCTCGCCTCGCATCAGCTGGAGCCCGAAGACGGCCAGCACGATCAGGTAGATCACCAGCAGTCCGCCGTGGACCTGGGTGAGCGTCTCGATCGGGGCCTGGAGCCGGTGGGTGCCGGGGTCGCCGCCGTGCGGGCCGGCGCCGGTCACGGTGGTACCCGCCACGAGGACGGCCCACATCGACACGGCCAGTGCGATCAGCGTCTTGCGGCCCGCGTCCGGGATCAGCCAGCGGGCGGGCTCGTCACCCTCCTTGAACGCGCGCAGCAACAGGACCGCGAGCCAGACCAGGGGAGTGGAGGCGAGGAAGTGGAGCGCGACGGTCCACCATTCGAGTTTGGCGAGCACGGTGATCCCGCCGACGACGGCCTGCAGCATCACGCCCGCGGGCATCGTCCAGGCCAGCTTCACCAGACGGCGGCGGCTCGGGTGCTCGATCTGCACTCGCCACGCGGTGATCACGCACAGCGCGGCGACGGCGATGACGACGCCGGTCAGCATCCGGTTGCTGAACTCGATCCATTGGGTGAGCGCGTCGAATTCGGGGTGCGCCACCGGCACGATGCTGCCTTCGACGCACTGAGGCCAGGTCGGGCAGCCGAGGCCCGAACCCGTGACGCGGACGACCGAACCGGTGACGCCGATTCCGGCCTGGGCGATCACCGCCGCGATCGCGACCGCTCGCTGGACCGCGAACGAGGGATACGGCAGACGCGCTACAAGGCTCTGGAACGGCACCGCCCGATGCTAGAACGACGTTCCTGAGAGCGTTCCACCGGCCGTACCCGCTGTGTCGGCGGCCTCAGAAGAGCCTCAGGTGAGCTTGGTGGTCTTGCTCGCCAGCGCGCCCGCGACGACGCCCCAGCCGACGAGGACCGCGAACGGGCCCCAGCCGAACGAACCGTCGAGCAGTACCGAGCGCAGGCCTTCCGCGAGCGCGCCCGAGGGCAGCAGCTCGACGATCGTCGCGACGCCCGAAGGCATCGTCGACGGCGCCAGCAGGATGCCGCCGGCGAGCAGCAGCACGAACCAGACGATGTTCGCCAGCGCCAGCACGGCTTCCGCGCGCAGCGCCCCGCCGAGCAACAGGCCCAGCGCCCCGAATGCGAAGGTGCCGATGACCAGGAACGGGATCGCGCCGAGGATTCCGCCCAGCGACGGCGACCAGCCCAGCAGCGCGGCGACGGCGCCGAGGATCACCGCCTGCAGCGCGACGACGACCAGCGCGGCGGCCACCCGGCCCGCGACGAGCAGCCAGCGGGGCAGCGCGGTGGCGGAAAGTCGTTTGAGGACGCCGTATCGGCGGTCGAAGCCCAGTGCGATGGCCTGTCCGGTGAACGCGGACGACATCACCGCCAGTGCCAGGATCCTCGGCGTGATCCAGTCCACTTTGGACGACGAGCCGAGTTGCGACGACGGCAGGATGTCCAGCAGTGACAAGCCGATCAGCAGCGCGAGCGGGATGAGCAAGGTCAGCAGGATCTGCTCGCCGTGGCGCAGGGTCAGGCTCGCTTCGACCTTCGCGTGCGTGCGCAGCATCTTGCCGAGCGAACCGCGGCCGGGGGCCGGGGTGAACGTGCCCGGGGCGAACCGCGGTGCCGGTGTCGTGGTCATGCGCGCAGTTCCCGTCCGGTCAGTTCCAGGAAGACCTCTTCCAGCGTGCGCTTGCCGACCTGCAGTTCCTCGGGCATGACACCCTGCTGCGCGCACCACGCCGTCACGGTCGACACCACCTGCGGGTCGATCGCGCCCTCGACGAGGTACGTCCCCGGCGCGGATTCGCGCACGAGGTGGCCTTCGGGCAGGGCCGCGGTCAGCAGGCCGGTGTCGAGCCGCGTCCGGGCCTTGAAACGCAACTGCGCGGCTTCGCCCGCGTCGACGGTCAGCGACTGCGGGGAGCCTTCGACGACGACCTTGCCGTGGTCCACGATGACGACGGTGTCGGCCAGTGTTTCGGCCTCCTCCATCAGATGCGTGGTGAGCAGCACGCTGACCCCGTCGGCGCGCAGCGCTCCGAGCAGGTCCCAGACCAGGCGGCGGGCCTGCGGGTCCATCCCCGCCGTCGGCTCGTCGAGGAAGAGCAGTTCCGGGCGTCCGACGAGCGCGCAGGCGAGGGAGAGCCGCTGCTGCTGCCCGCCGGAGAGCCGTTTGAACGGCGTCTTGCGTGCTCCCGAAAGACCGAGGACGTCCAGCAGCCAGGCCGGATCGAGCGGGTTCGCGGCACAGGCGGCGACCAGTCCGAGCATCTCGTCGGCACGGACACCGGGATACGCGCCGCCGCCCTGGGGCATGACGCCGATCCGGGGTCGCAACGCTGAGCCGTCCCTCGACGGATTCAGGCCCAGCACGCGGACTTCGCCGTCGTCAGCCCGCAGGAAGCCTTCGCAGATCTCGACGGTGGTGGTCTTGCCGGCCCCGTTCGGGCCGAGCAGAGCGAGCAGTGTGCCACGTTCCATCCGCAGGTCGAGTCCATCGACCGCGGTGGTGGATCCGTAGCGTTTCACCAGCCCGGTGATCTCGACGGCGGGGGTGTTCACGACAGGTCACGATACGGCGTCACGCCGGGACCGAATGCTCCGGGGACGGTCTGGACAGCAGCAGTGGCGAGATGCGGTGGACGATGAACAGCCCCAGCAGCGTGAGGACACCCGCGGCCGCCCACGCGAACGGCAGGACGTACCCGCGGCCGTCGAAGGTGCTGCCCGTCGTGGGCAGCAGGAACGGCAGGACGGCGGTGACGATCGTCGCGGCGATGCGGAACCGCGAGGTGCCCGCCGCCGCGGCGAGCGGGATGATCGCCCACAGCAGGTACCAGGGCTGCAGCGCCACGTGCAGCACCATCACCGCGCCCAGCGAGACACCGAGGCCGATGATCGGCCGGTAGCGCCAGTTGAAGCTGTCCCACAGGAACTTGACCGTCACGGCGCCCGCCACGAGATAGCCGAGCGTGCCGAGGATCGGCACCATCGCGTTGGTGTGGTTGCCGAGGCCGAGCGCGATGCCGAGGACACCGCCGAGCGCGGCGAGTTCCGACGTCGGCGAGATCCACGAGCGGACCAGTCCCGGTGTCCCGAGCGCGCCGACCCAGCCGAAGCCGAGGCCGGTGCCGTAACAGACCGCCACCAGCACCACGCCGAACAGCAACGCCATCGGCACCGCGGCGGTGAGCAGGTCCTTGAGCCTGCCATACCAGCGTCTCGCCACCATCACCGTGAAGAACGGCAGTGCCAGGATCGCGTTCAGTTTCACCGCGACGCCGAGGGTGATGATCGCCACCCCGAGCCCGATGAACAGCAATTCGCCCCTGGCCAGTGGCGGGGGAGCGTCCCCCTTGAACCGCACCGGCATCCGGCTGAGGCCGATCTCCAGCCCGGCCACCATGAGGCCGATCGCCAGCGCGTCGTTGTGGGCGCCCGCGACGAAGTGGAAGATCAGCAGCGGGTTCGCCGCGCCGAGCCACAGCGCGGTGGCGGGCTGCACGCCAAATCGCCGGGCGAGCCGGGGCAGCGCCCAGATGATCAGGATGACGCCGATCAGCGCGAGCCCGCGCTGCAACAGCACCCCGGTGACGATGTTCCCGCTGCTCAGCGGCGCGAGCCAGCCGCCGAGGCGGAGCAGCAGCGGGCCGTAGGGCGCCGGGGTCTCGCGCCACATGTTGGAGACGCCCGAGGTCAGCGGATCGGACACGCCGAGCGCTTCGGCGGGCCCGAGGGAGTACGGATCCATCCCGCGGGCCACGATCTCGCTCTGCGCGAGGTAGCTGTAGACGTCGCGGGAGAACAGTGGCGGGATGAACAGCAGCGGCGCGCACCAGAGCGCGATCGTGCGGGCGAGCTGGCCCTGGGTGGCGAGGCGGCGGCGCGCGGGCTGGGCGAACCGGCCGAGCAGCAGCCAGCTCAGCACGATGATCGCCATCCCGGCCAGGCCCATCGCGAGCGAAACGGTGGGGATCCGGGTGAACAGCCGCAGGACCGGGATCTCCTGCACCGGGTTGATCACCGGCGCGGCGCCCGCGCCGAGCGAGCCGAGGGCGAGGAACAGGGAACCGACCGCGCCGAACCGGCGGACCACGTTCAGCCCGCGCAGTTCCTTGTCGTCGAGCGGCTCCGGTTCGCGCGGGTGCCCGGGGGTGAGCGTCGACACCGAACCCGCCGCCGAAGCGTCCTCCGGTGCTGCCCCGTCCGTGTCCCGCCGTACCGGGTGATCGCCCACTGCCACGCACGAAGGGTAGCGATCGCGGGAACAGACTTAACGGGTACGTGGTTACCCCTGTGCTTTCGACGGTCAACGTGACCCACGCCACTCCGTGAGGCACCCCTCTTTGCCGTCTCCCCGGAAATACGTCACACTTGTGTTGTGAAAAAGGCGGGGACGCGGAACGAGGCCGGTGGCGACATGCCCCGCGCCGAGGTCCAGCCTGTCCCCGCGCAGGTCGGCCCCGAGGGCCGGACCAGGCACGAAGTGGCCCGCTTGCTGCTGGAACAGGGTCCGATGACCGCCGTCGTGGTGGCCGAGCAGCTGGGGATCAGCGCCGCCGCCGTCCGCCGTCATCTCGACGCCCTGCTCGCCGACGGCGAGGCCGAAACCCGGGACGCGCCCCGTCGCGGCCCCCGCGGACGAGGCCGTCCCGCCAAGAACTTCCTCCTGACCGAGGCCGGTCGTGCCCGGTTCGGGCACGCCTACGACGACCTCGCGTCCTCGGCCATCCGGTTCCTCTCCGAACACGCCGGCGAGGACGCTGTGAAGGCCTTCGCCGAGGCTCGTGTCGCTTCGCTGGTCGGCCCGCATCAGGAAGCGATCACGCAGCACACGGACCCCGCCGCCCGCGCCGAGGCCCTCGCTGCGGCGCTGACCAGGGAGGGTTACGCTGCGTCGACCCGTCAGGTCGGTGTCGGCGAACAGCTTTGCCAGCACCATTGCCCGGTCGCCCATGTCGCCGCCGAGTTCCCTCAGTTGTGTGAAGCCGAAACCGAGGCTTTCGCGGAACTTCTGGGTACCCACGTGCAGCGACTGGCGACCATCGCACGCGGTGACAACGCGTGCACCACACACGTACCCGTCGTTTCGGCGGGTCACCCGGCCACACCCCGGCCGGGAAGCACGGCGCCCTCTCCTGGGCGCACAGCACGGATCCCGAATGGAGGGAAACCCGCATGACTGCCGCTGCCGAGCAGCGCACTCCCACCACCGCGCCCATGAGCCAGGAAGAGACCATCGAGTCCCTTGGCAAGTACGCGTTCGGCTGGGCGGACTCCGACGAGGCGGGCTCTACTGCCCGTCGCGGACTGAACGAGGACGTCGTCACCGACATCTCCTCGAAGAAGTCCGAGCCGGAGTGGATGCGCGAAGCACGACTGAAGGCTCTCAAGCTCTTCGACTTGAAGCCGATGCCCAACTGGGGTGCGGACCTCTCCGGGATCGACTTCGACAACATCAAGTACTTCGTGCGGTCCAGTGAGAAGCAGGCCACCTCCTGGGAAGACCTGCCCGAGGACATCAAGAACACGTACGACCGGCTCGGCATCCCCGAGGCGGAGAAGCAGCGCCTCGTCGCCGGTGTCGCCGCGCAGTACGAGTCCGAGGTCGTCTACCACTCGATCCGCGAGGATCTGGAGGCGCAGGGCGTCCTGTTCCTGGACACCGACACCGCGCTCAAGGAGCACCCGGAGATCTTCAAGGAGTACTTCGGCTCCGTGATCCCGGCCGGGGACAACAAGTTCTCCGCGCTGAACACCGCGGTGTGGTCCGGCGGCTCGTTCATCTACGTGCCCAAGGGCGTCAAGGTGGACATCCCGCTGCAGGCCTACTTCCGGATCAACACCGAGAACATGGGTCAGTTCGAGCGGACCCTGATCATCGTCGACGAAGACGCCTACGTGCACTACGTCGAGGGTTGCACCGCGCCGATCTATCAGTCCGACTCGCTGCACTCGGCGGTCGTGGAGATCATCGTGAAGAAGGGCGCCCGCTGCCGTTACACGACCATCCAGAACTGGTCGAACAACGTCTACAACCTGGTCACCAAGCGCGCCAAGTGCGAAGAGGGCGCGACCATGGAGTGGATCGACGGCAACATCGGTTCCAAGGTCACGATGAAGTACCCGTCCGTCTTCCTGATGGGCGAGCACGCCAAGGGCGAGGTCCTCTCGGTCGCGTTCGCGGGCGAAGGCCAGCACCAGGACGCCGGCGCGAAGATGGAGCACCTGGCGCCGCACACCTCCTCGACCATCGTGTCGAAGTCGGTGGCGCGCGGCGGTGGCCGCACCTCCTACCGCGGTCTGATCAAGATCGCGAAGCGGGCGCACCACTCGCGGTCCAGCGTGGTCTGTGACGCGCTGCTGGTCGACACGATCTCGCGGTCGGACACGTACCCGTACGTGGACATCCGCAACGACGAGGTCTCCATGGGCCACGAGGCGACCGTCTCGAAGGTCAGCGAAGACCAGATGTTCTACCTCATGTCGCGCGGTCTCGACGAGGCCGAGGCCATGGCGATGATCGTGCGCGGGTTCGTCGAGCCCATCGCGCGTGAGCTGCCGATGGAGTACGCGCTCGAGCTGAACCGCCTGATCGAGCTTCAGATGGAAGGGTCCGTCGGCTAGTCATGTCGGTTACCGAGAACAACGTTTCCGAAGCGATGCGCGAAGGGGTCGTCATCCCGGCGACCTCTCGCGCGGAGCGCTTCACCTCTCACGACGTCGAGGCCTTCGAGGTCCCCGGCGGCCGTGAGGAGAACTGGCGCTTCACTCCGATGAAGCGGCTGCGCGGCCTGCACGACGGGTCCGCCACCGCTTCGGGTTCGGCGACCCTGGAATCCGACGCCGCGCCCGAACTGAAGATCGAGCAGGTCGGCAGGGACGACGAGCGCCTCGGCGTCGCGGGCGTCCCGAGCGACCGGATCGCCGCGCAGGCGTACTCCTCGTTCACCGAGGCCACCGTCATCACGGTGCCCAAGGAGACCAAGGCGTCGAAGCCGTCGACGGTGAAGATCACCGGTCCCGGCGAGGGCGAGGTCGCCTACGGGCACCTGCAGGTCCGCGCCGAGCAGTTCTCCGAGGCCGTCATCGTCCTCGACCACGTCGGCTCCGGCACCTACGCCGACAACGTCGAGTTCGTCATCGGCGATTCGGCGAACGTCACCGTGGTCAGCGTCCAGGACTGGGCCGACGACGCGGTGCACGTGTCCGAGCAGCACCTCAAGCTCGGCCGCGACGCCACGCTCAAGCACATCGTCATCACCCTGGGCGGTGACCTCGTCCGCGTCTCGCCGACGGCGACGTTCGCCGACAAGGGCGGCGACGTCGAGATGCTCGGCCTGTACTTCGCGGACGCGGGGCAGCACCAGGAGCACCGTCTCTTCGTCGACCACGCGGTGCCGAACTGCAAGTCGCGGGTGATGTACAAGGGCGCGCTGCAGGGCGAAAACGCGCACACCGTGTGGGTCGGCGACGTGCTGATCCGGGCGGCCGCCGAAGCGACCGACACCTACGAGCTCAACCGCAACCTGGTGCTGACGCCGGGCGCGCGGGCGGACTCGATCCCGAACCTGGAGATCGAGACCGGCGAGATCGAAGGCGCCGGGCACGCGAGCGCGACGGGAAGGTTCGACGACGAGCAGTTGTTCTACCTCCAGTCGCGTGGAATCGGCGAGGACGCCGCGCGGCGCCTGGTCGTACGCGGGTTCTTCCACGAGATCCTGGTCAAGATCGGCGTTCCCGAGGTGCGCGAGCGTCTCGAGACCGCGATCGAAGCCGAGCTCGAAGCCGTGGGCGTCTAAGCCCTCGTCCGTCCACATCAGACTTTTAGGAAAGAAATGCCTACGCTGGAAATCAAGGATCTGCACGCCTCGGTCACGACCGAGGAGGGCCCCAAGGAGATCCTCAAGGGCGTCAACCTGACCATCAAGTCGGGCGAGACCCACGCGATCATGGGCCCCAACGGTTCGGGCAAGTCCACGCTGTCCTACGCCATCGCCGGTCACCCCAAGTACCAAGTCACCTCCGGGCAGGTCCTGCTCGACGGTGAGGACGTGCTGGAGATGAGCGTCGACGAGCGTGCCCGCGCGGGCCTGTTCCTCGCCATGCAGTACCCGGTCGAGGTACCGGGCGTGTCCATGTCCAACTTCCTCCGCACCGCGGCCACCGCGGTCCGTGGCGAGGCCCCCAAGCTGCGCCACTGGGTCAAGGAGGTCAAGGAGGAGATGGGCAAGCTGGAGATCTCGTCCGAGTTCGCCGAGCGTTCGGTGAACGAGGGCTTCTCCGGCGGCGAGAAGAAGCGCCACGAGATCCTGCAGCTGGCGCTGCTCAAGCCGAAGATCGCCATCCTCGACGAGACCGACTCCGGCCTCGACGTCGACGCGCTGCGCGTCGTGTCCGAGGGCGTCAACGAGTTCAAGGCGAGCAACGACGCCGGCGTCATGCTGATCACGCACTACACGCGGATCCTGCGGCACATCACGCCCGACTTCGTGCACGTCTTCGCCGGCGGCAAGATCGTCGAGTCCGGCGGCCGTGAGCTCGCGGACGAGCTGGAGGAGAACGGGTACGTCAAGTACACCGGCTCCGCCGAGACCGCCGCCGTCTGATCACTGTTTTCGCGACTACACCGAGAGGAGTTGGCCCGATGACCACCACCACGGCTAACTCTGCTGTACCGCTGGACGTAGCGGCCATCAGGGCCGACTTCCCCATCCTGACTCGCACGGTGCGGGACGGGAAACCCTTGGTGTATCTGGATTCCGGTGCGACGTCCCAGAAACCGGCGCAGGTGCTCGAAGCCGAGCGCCGGTTCCTGGAGACCTCGAACGCCGCGGTGCACCGCGGCGCGCACCAGCTCGCCGAGGAGGCGACCGACGCCTACGAATCCGCCCGCGTGCGGATCGCGGAGTTCGTCGGCGCCTCCCCGCACGAGCTGGTGTTCACCAAGAACGCCACCGAGGGCATCAACCTCGTCGCCTACGCGATGAGCAACGCCGCCACGGCCGGTCCCGAGGCCGAGCGGTTCAAGCTCGGCCCCGGCGACGAGATCGTCATCACCGAGATGGAACACCACGCGAACCTGGTGCCGTGGCAGCAACTCTGCCAGCGCACCGGTGCGACGCTGAAGTGGTTCTCCGTCACCGCCGACGGTCGTCTCGATCTGTCCAATGTGGACGAGCTGATCACCGAGCGGACCAAGGTGCTCGCGTTCACGCACCAGTCCAACGTGCTCGGCACGATCAACCCGGTCAAGTTCCTGGTGGAGAAGGCCCGCAAGGTCGGCGCGCTGGTCGTGCTGGACGCCTGCCAGTCGGTGCCGCACTTCCCCGTGGACCTCCACGACCTGGACGTCGACTTCGCCGCTTTCGCCGGGCACAAGATGGTCGGCCCGTACGGCATCGGCGTCCTTTACGGCCGCCGCGAGCTGCTCGAAGCGATGCCGCCGTTCCTGACCGGCGGCTCGATGATCGAGATGGTCCGCATGGAGCAGACCACCTTCGCCGCGCCGCCGCAGCGGTTCGAGGCGGGCACCCCGATGACGTCGCAGGCCGTCGCCCTCGGCGCGGCCGCCGACTACCTGTCGTCGATCGGCATGGACCGGGTCGCCGCGCACGAGCACCTCCTCACCGAGGCGGCGCTGACCGGACTCGGCGAGATCCCCGGCGTGCGGATCATCGGCCCCACCGACATGGCCGACCGCGGCGGACTGGTCTCGTTCGTCATCGACGGCGTCCACCCGCACGACTCGGGCCAGGTGCTGGACAGCCTCGGCATCGCCGTCCGCGTCGGGCACCACTGCGCGTGGCCGCTGCACCGGGCCTGCTCGGTCCCGGCGACCGTGCGCGCGTCGTTCTACATCTACAACACCCTGTCCGAAGTGGACGCGCTCGTGAACGGTGTGCGTGAGGCGCAGAAGTTCTTCGGGGTGGCCTGATGAACCTCGAAAGCATGTACCAGGAGATCATCCTGGACCACTACAAGAACCCGCACGGCCGCGGTCTGCGCGAGCCGTTCGACGCCGAATCGTTCCAGGTCAACCCGACCTGCGGCGACGAGGTGACCCTGCGGGTGAAGGTCGACGACGGGAAGGTCGCCGACATCTCCTACGACGGACAAGGCTGCTCGATCAGCCAGGCGTCCACGTCGGTCTTGACGGATCTCGTCGTCGGGCACACCGTGGAGGAGGCGTTCACCACCATGGACGCCTTCGTCGAGCTGATGCAGGGCAAGGGTCAGATCGAGCCGGACGAGGAAGTGCTGGAGGACGGCATCGCCTTCGCGGGCGTCGCCAAGTACCCGGCACGCGTGAAGTGCGCCCTGCTCGGATGGATGGCGTTCAAGGACGCCGTCGCCCGCACGACCAACGGAGTTGAGACGGCATGACCGAACAGCAGACCGAAACCCGCGAGGGGCGCACGGCCGCCGACCTCGACGCCGAGACCACCGCCGCCGCGGACACCGCCGACCTGGCGAAGGTCGAGGACCTCGAAGAGGCGATGCGCGACGTCGTCGACCCCGAGCTGGGCATCAACGTCGTCGACCTCGGACTGGTCTACGACATCCGTGTCGAGGCGGACAACACCGCCACCATCGACATGACCCTGACGTCCGCGGCCTGCCCGCTGACCGACGTCATCGAAGACCAGACCGGTGCCGCGCTCGTCGGCGGGGGAACGGGACTGGTCAAGGACTTCCGGATCAACTGGGTCTGGATGCCGCCGTGGGGCCCGGAGAAGATCACCGAGGACGGCCGCGAGCAGCTGCGAGCCCTGGGCTTCACCGTCTGACCCTCACTTTTCGCGCTCGCGCGCGCTATGAAAGGCCCGTTACTTGCAAATTTCGCAAGTAACGGGCCTTTCATAGCGTTGGGGGCAGGCGGCGGCAAGCGTTATGTGTATAACGACCTATACCGCGCCCCGGAGGCCGCCCGGCGTCTGGTTGGGTAACCGCATGATCCGGTCCATCGCGCTCTTCGCACTCGCCGCCCTGCTGGAGATCGGTGGCGCCTGGCTGATCTGGCAAGGCGTCAGGGAACACCGCGGCTACCTCTGGATCGGCGCGGGCATCGTCGCACTGGGCCTCTACGGCTTCGTCGCGACACTCCAGCCCGACGCGAACTTCGGCCGCATCCTCGCCGCGTACGGCGGAGTGTTCGTCGCGGGATCGCTGGCGTGGGGCATGGTCGCCGACGGCTACCGGCCGGACCGGTACGACGTCATCGGCGCCCTGATCTGCCTCGCCGGGGTCGGGGTCATCATGTACGCGCCCCGAGCTTGAGCGTTGGCCGGAAACTGTCGGCCACCGGCGCTATCGTGCGCTGTGACCGAAACGGACTTTCCCGCTCCGCCCGCCGCGAGACCGGGGCCGAAGCGAAGATTCTCCCCGCTCCTGTTCGTGATGATCCTGCTGGCGGTCGTCGGCGTGGGTGCCGGGGGGTACGGGTTCTGGACCCTGATGGGCTATCGGATGGTGAGTGTCCCCGGCGAAGCGATGACGCCCACGATCCAGCCGGGCGAGGTCGTGCTGTATCGCTGGGCGGAACTCCCCGAGATTCCGCGCGGCGCGGTCGTCCTCATGGATCTGTCCGCGTTCCCGGACGCGAGACCCGGCGAAGGCCGGGCCGTCAAGCGGGTGATCGGCATCGGTGGTGATCAGGTCGTCTGCTGCACGAAGGACAACCTGATCACCGTCAACGGGAAGCCGGTCAAGGAGCCGTACACCGAAGACGACAACGGGTACGGCCGCAAGGAATACCGGCCGTTCAGCGTCCAGGTGCCGCCGGGCACGGTGTTCGTCGCCGGTGACCTGCGGAACAATTCCCGGGACTCGCGCATCTACACCGAGGAGCCCGGCAACGGCGCCGTTCCCCTGTCGAAGCTGAGCGGAATCGTCGTCGGACTGGGGAGTCCTTTCTCCGCCGAGCCCTTTCCGCAGACCACCGCTTTCGTCGAAGCCGGACTTCCCGGCGACCCCGTGTCCGACACCGGGTTCCGTACCTCGCGTCTGCTGGTGTTTGCCGGAGTCGGGCTCGTCGTCCTGGGGGTCATCGGGGCGATCGTGAGCGTTGCCCGCTTCGCCGGAAAACGACGAAGAGCAGCCGCAGTCCCACCAGCGCGCTGACCACGAGCAGGTTGTAGCCGAACATCTGGTGCAGCGTGACGCCGGGCAGCATCTCCGGGCCGCCCGCGCCGCCCAGCAGCAGCACGGCCATCAGCCCGGTGGCCGCGCCGACGAACGCCAGCAGGAGTTCGTGCACCAGCCCGGTGACCACGTCGCGGTCGCGTTCGTCGGAGAACAGCCGGACGTTGACCGAAAGCCTGCCCTGCTCCAGTGCGTTGCCGATCCGGTCGACGCGGCGGGGCAGGCGGCGCAGCACCGGCAGGAGCGCCATCAGTTCGTTGGTGGCGGTGGAGCGCAACGACTCCGGCCGCAGGCCGGCACCCACCTGCTCGGCGGCGTAGGCGCGGGATTCGACGACGATGTTGAATCCCGGCGCCAGCGCGGCCAGTGTTCCCTCCAAAGTGGCCAGTGCGCGGAACACCGCGGCGATCGGCGGGGGCACGCTGAGCCGGAAGTCGGCGATCACCCGGAACAGGTCGGTGAACATGTCCAGATCCGGGGCCTGCCCGTGGTTGAAATGCTTGGCCACCAAGGAACCCAGTGCCCGCTCCAGCCGTTGCTCCTCGATCTCGTCCGGCCGGTCGACGATCTCCAGCAGGCCGTCGCGCAGCGCGGCCGGGTCGCCGCGGTCGAGGGCGAGGATGAGGTTCTGCAGCCCGCCGCGCAGGCCCGAGTCGAGCCGTCCGACGGAGCCGAAGTCGAGCAGGCCCAGCCTGCCGTCGGTGAGCAGCAGGACGTTGCCGGGATGCGGGTCGGCGTGGAAGACGCCGCTGCCCATCACCTGGCCGAGTACGCAGCGCAGCATCGACCGGGCGAGGTTCGCCCGTTCCGCGACCGGGACCTGTTCCTTGGCGGCGGCGAGTGGTTTGCCGTCGAGGCGCCGCATCACCAGGACGCGCTCGGTGGACAGTGCTTTGTGGACGGTCGGGAGGGCAACCTCGGTGCCGGGGTAGGCCGCGGCGACCGCTTCGATGTTCCTGGCCTCGGTCCGGAAGTCGAGTTCCTCGACCAGGGCGTCGGCGAAGCCTTCGGCGAGGTCGATGACGCCGAGCGAACGGGCCCAGTCCGCGCGCAGGTCCAGAGCGGCGGCGACACGGCGGACGATGTCGAGGTCCCGGTCGACCAGCGACTGCACGTCGGGCCGCTGCACCTTGACGACGACTTCCTGCCCGTCGCGCAGCTTCGCCCGGTAGACCTGCGCGATCGACGCGGCCGCGATCGGTTCCGGATCGAACTCGGCGAAGATCTCGTCCGGGTCGCCGCCCAGTTCCTCGCGCAGCACGGTCGCGACCTCGTCGGCGTCGGCGAAGGCGACCTGGTCCTGGAGCTTGCTGAGTTCGTCGATGAACACCGGCGGGAGCAGATCGGACCGGGTCGAGAGCAGTTGGCCGAGCTTCACGAACGTCACGCCGCCCTCTTCCAGCGCGCGGCGCAGGGAACGCGCCAGTTTGGCGTGCCGGACCTGGGCGAGGCCTGCTTCCCGGCGGCCGGTGAGGTAGCGGCCGAGGCCGTGCTTGATCGCGATCCGGGTGATCTGCGAGTACCGCCGCGTCCGGGCGGCGCGGCGGCGCAGGGAACGGATCCTGCCGATCAGCCCGAGCCCGGAGCCCGCCGGGAGGACGAACTCCGCGACGAACAGGAACATCAGCGTCGCCAGGAACGCGCCGCCCGCCACCGGGATGATCAGCCCGGCGAAGGCGCCGCCGCTCGCGTACATCGGGGTGGGGAACGCGCTGAGGATGCCGCCCGCGACGAGCCAGCCGAAACCCGCGGCGCAGAACGCGCGCACCACGCCGATCCGCACGCCCAGCACGCGGCGGGCGGCGACCACGAGTGGCCACAGCATGAGCGCGTAGACGGGCAGGGTGAGCAGGCCGAGCAGCAGGTTCATGCCGATGAGGACATCACGCGCAGCCCGCGCGGGATTCCCGCTCCGGCGGGACGGGGCTCACCCTTGAGAGGGAACGAATCCCGAAGTTGTAGGTCGTGGTCGCCTCCTTGGGGGCGAACAGGACGCCCAGGACGGCGATCGCCGCGGCCGCGAGGAAACCGGCGCGAAGGTCGATGAGGTCGCCGAGGAAGCCGATCAGTGGCGCTCCGGCGGCCTGGCCGAGCGCCAGCATCAGGAAGGCCACGCCCACGCCGAACGCGGGAGACGCCGGATAGGCCCTGGTGCCCCAGAGGATCAGTACGCCGGTCAGTCCGATGTAGACGGCTCCGAAGAGTGCCGCCGCGATGATGAGCGCCGGCAGCGATCGAGTGGCGAGGGCGAAGAGAGCCGTGGCGATGGCGAACAGGATCATTCCCGCCGACCAGGCCCGGCGCAGCCCCGCCCGCGAGGTCAGTTCGGCGGTGAACGCGCCTGCCAGGCCGACCGCACCGAGGACGATCCACACCACCGTCGAGGCAGTCTCGCCGAGCCCGCCGATGCTCACGGCGATGTCCCTGCCGAACGTCCAGATCGCCGCGCTGGCCAGGCCGAGCGTCGCGGCGGCGGGCAGCAGCCGTCCGGTCGCGGGTGGGAACAGCGGTACCGGCAGGCCGCTCTTCCGATCCTCCTTGACCGGCGGCACGACGCGGGCGATCCATAGTGTCACCAGCGCCGATGCCGCGGCGAAGGCCCACCAGGCCAGCCTCCAGTCGCCGATCGCGAGCAGGGAGACCGGACCGGAGATCAGCACGCCGAGCCCGGTTCCGGCGTTCACCACGGACTGGGCTCGGTCGCGGCGGGTCACGCGGACGACACGGGAGACCGCGTCCGCGAGCGAAGGGGAGGCCAGCCCGGTGCTGGCTCCGGCCAGGACGACACCGAGCGCGAGGACGGCGGCGTTCGGAGCGGCCGCGATCAAGGCGGTCCCCGCGGTGGCGGTCGCCCCGGCGGCGAGCGCGCCCGCCCGGGCGCCCCTGCGGGCCGTGATGGCGGTCGAGGCGACGACGGCGAGGCAGTAAGCGACGTAGCTGCCCGCCGCGATGGCGCCGAGGGTGCCGCCGTCGAGGCCGAACTCCGTCCGGAGTGTCGGTGCGAAGAGGCCGTACGCGTACCTCGCGAGTCCGTAGGAGACCGCGATCAGCGACAACCCGGCCGCGGTGAGCGTCAGCTCGCGTTTGTACGAAGAAACCATCAGCTCTCCTCCAGAGGTATACCGATCGGTATACTCGGGGAGTGTTCCTGCATTTCGCGCTCAGGTCAACCGATCGGTATAGTCGAGGCATGCTGACACCGGCGGGCGAGCGTGTCCTGAGCGCGGCGAGCACGTTGTTCTACCGAGACGGGCTGAACGCCGTGGGCGTCGCGGCGATCGCCGAGGCCGCGGGCGTCACGAAGAAGACGCTGTACGCGTGCTTCGGATCGAAGACGGACCTGACGGTCGCGTACCTGCGAAGCCGTCACGACGTCTGGTGGGCGTACCTGGAACAGCGGCTGGCCGAGGCCGGCACACCCCGGGCGCTGACGGTCTTCGACGCCTACGTCGATCACCCGAAGCTCGGGAGCGACCGGGGGTGCGCGTTCCTCAACGCGGCGGCCGAGCTGCCCGCCGGTCATCCCGGACTCGACGTGATCCGGCGGCACAAGGCGGCGGTCCGGGCGAAGTTCGCCGAACTCCTCCGCGAGGACGTCCCGGGTGCGGCCGATCCGCAACGGCTCGCGGAACAGCTCTTCCTCTTGCTGGAAGGCGCTGTCGCGCACACCGGTATCGACGGCGACGCGCACCGGGTCACCCTGGCGAGGGAGATCGCGGAGATACTGCTGAGGGATCCGCGCGAGGCGGGCACAGGCTAGAAAGAGCGCATGCGACTTTTCGGCCCGCTCGTGGATCGGGCGACCTATCGCCGGTGGGTGTACTTCATCCTCGGTGGCGCCTTGAGCGTGCCGTATGTGCTCTTCGCCGCCATCGTGGTGCCTTCGCTGTTACCGCTCGTCGTGACGGTGGAGCGCGGGGTCGTCATCGCGATGATCACCGTCGTCCTGGTGATCATCGCGTCGTCGTTCATCCCCGCCGTCCGGGTGCTGGAGGGCGCGGCCGTCCGGGAACTGCTGGACGATCCCGTGCCGGGAGTGACGTTCGGGCCCGCGGGGAGCTGGCCCGTCCGGCTGCGGTCGACGGCGATGTACCTGCTGCACGTGGGCACGGGGTGCGTCCTCAGCCTGGCGAGCCTGTTCGTCCCGGTCGGCTTCGGTTTCACCGTCGCGGCCCCGTTCACCGGCCGGATAGCACTGTCCACAGAGGATCCGATCGTGGTACCGGCCGGCTGGGCGAGCGCGTGGATCCCGCTGGCCTTCCTGCTGGGCGTCGTCGCGCTGGCGTACGTGGTGTGGGGAGCGGGCGCGGTGCTGACCCGCGTCGCCCGCAGCCTGCTGGGCGTCTCGGCCGCCGAGCGGATTGCCCAGCTGGAGAAACGCACCGAACAACTCGCCGAACGCAATCGGCTGGCGCGGGAACTGCACGACTCGGTCGGGCACGCGCTGAGCGTCGTGACCATCCAGGCCGGGGCCGCGCGCCGGACCTTGCGCACCGATCCGGACTTCACGGAACAGGCGCTCACCGCGATCGAGGATTCCGCCCGTGCCGCGCTGGACGACCTCGACCACGTGCTCGGACTGCTGCGCGAGGAGGCGTCGTCGCGGGCGCCGCAATCCGGGCTGACGGAGCTGTCCGCGCTGGTCGAAGCCACGCGGCTGGCGGGCGCCGAGGTGACGGCGGAGGTGCGGGGCGAACCGTCGTCGGTGCCGCCGGTCGTCTCCCGCGAGGCGTACCGGATCCTGCAGGAATGCCTGACGAACGCGTTGCGGCACGCCGGTAAGGTGCCGGTGACGGTGCTCGTCGACGCCGGCTCGGAACTGCTGTCGCTGCGGGTGTCCAACCCGCTCGGCGCCGCGGTTCCGTCACGCGACGGGGGCGGCCGGGGACTGCGGGGAATGGCGGAACGGGTGGACGTGCTCGGCGGCACGATCACCGCGGGGCGCGCGGACGGATTCTGGAAGGTCGAGGTGGCGGTGCCATGGGGGAAACGGCGATGAGCATCGGGGTGCTGCTGGTCGACGACGAACAGCTGATCCGGGCGGGGCTGCGGGCGATCGTCGCCTCCGAGCCGGATCTGGAGGTCGTGGGCGAGGCGTCCGACGGCGCCGAGGTGCCGGGCCTGGTCTCGCGGTTCCGGCCCGACGTCGTGCTGATGGACGTCCGGATGCCTTCGGTCGACGGGATCCGCGCGACCACGCATCTGATGTCCACTATGGACAATCCGCCCAAGGTGATCGTGGTGACCACCTTCGAGAACGACGACTACGTCTACGACGCCCTGCTCGCCGGCGCGAGCGGCTTCCTGCTGAAGCGGACCAGGCCCGAGGAGATCGTCTCGGCGATCCGGACGGTGGCGGCGGGGGAGTCGCTGCTGTTCCCGGCCGCGATCCGGCGGCTGGCCGCGCAGCAGGCGAACCGGGGCCCGCAGGACGGTCTCGCCGACGCGGGGCTCACCGAACGCGAACGCGAGGTGCTGCGGCTGATGGCGAGCGGACTGTCCAATGTGGAGATCGCGGGAGAGCTGTACCTCGGCGTGCAGACGGTGAAGACGCACGTCGGGAACGTCCTGGCGAAACTCGGAGCGAGGGACCGGACACAAGCGGTGATCAAGGCCTACGACACCGGATTCGTCACACCGGCGGGCTGAACGCGGTAGGGTTCCGTGGTGGATACGAACGTCAACCGCCGTCGCGTGCTGGGGCTGGGAACGGTCGCCGCCGCGGGCGCGGTCCTCGGGACAGCGCAGCTCGCCCAAGCCGCCGAAGAGTCCGAATCGGACACCGCGGCCAAAGACGCGTCGGCCGCCGCTCGCCGGATTTTCCAGGTCTACGCCCGGGAAACCGCGAAGGCGGGCGGCACCTGGTCGTCTCACGTCAGCGTCGCGGACTCCGACGGGAACCTGGTCACCGCCGTCTCCGAGCGGGCCGACGAGGTCGTCGAGGCCTACAGCGTCAACAAGATCGCGGTCGCCACCGCGGTACTCGACAAGATCGACCGCGGACTGCTCACCTTGGACCAGCGCGTCGACGTCACGGCCGACATCGTCATCAAGGACACCGACGGCATCTTCGCCCTGGACGGCGCGTATCCGAGTTCGGTGACGCTCGGGCACGCGATGGCCGCGCTGCTGACGCTGTCCGACAACACCGCCGTCCGCCTGTGCGGGCTGGTCTGCCCCGCCGCGGAGGTCAACGAGATCCTGCGCGGCAAGGGATTCGTGCGCACCCAGGTCGTCCCGGTGGCCAACCCGAACCGCTTCTTCCTCGGCAAGACGACCCCGGCCGAGACGCATACGCTGCTGCGGAAACTGGTCGGCGGGACGCTGCTTTCGGCGAAGTCCACCGAGTACCTGCTGAACA
This sequence comes from Amycolatopsis sp. lyj-84, assembly GCF_046549075.1. Lineage (NCBI taxonomy): Bacteria > Bacillati > Actinomycetota > Actinomycetes > Pseudonocardiales > Pseudonocardiaceae > Amycolatopsis > Amycolatopsis sp. lyj-84. Next base: position 374,370 of record NZ_JAJPWO010000002.1, on the reverse strand, counting down.
TCCTGCGCTCGCTGAGTGCGTTCACCGACGGGGTGCGGCTCGGCCTGACCTCGGCCGAGCGGCTGCGGGTCGCCACGAAGGCCGGCTGGTTCAACGACGGCCGCAACGAGGCGGGCGTGATGTTCAGCGCCGACGGCAAGCCGATCCTGACGTACTCGCTGTTCGCGTCGGGCGCGTTCGCGGGCGACCCGGCGGTCACCAAGGATGACTACGCCGCGACGCATCCGGCGCTGAAGGCGCGGGCGAAGCTCGGGAAGACGATGTTCCGTTCGGTCGAGAAGCTGACCGCCGCCACGGCCCGAACCTACGCTGCCGCTCCGTATCGGGCCTCCAACGGCGGCTGAAGGACGCTTTCCCCGCATAGGACGCGGCGAAGGGCGCTTTCCCCGCATCGCATGCGGGGAAAGTCCCCTTCAGCTACTCGAGGGCGGCGAGGATCAGCGCGGCCATCGAAGCGGGATCGCCGTTTTCGGGCCGTAGCACCAGGTCCGGGGTCTCGGGACGTTCGTAGGGAGCGTCCACCCCGGTGAACCCCTTGATCTCGCCCGCCCTCGCCTTCGCGTACATCCCCTTGGGGTCGCGGTCTTCGCAGACCTCGAGCGGGGTGTCGACGAAGACCTCCAGGAACGGCAGCCCGGCGGCTTCGTGCGCGGCGCGGGCGAGTTCGCGGTCGGCCCGGTACGGGCTGATCAGCGAAACCACCGACACCACACCGGCGTCGGCGAACAGCTTCGCGACCTCCGCGACGCGCCGGACGTTCTCGGCGCGATCGGCCGGGCTGAAGCCGAGGTTCCCGTTCAGCCCGTGCCGGAGGTTGTCGCCGTCCAGCAGATACGCGGGCCTGCCGGACGCCACCAGGCGCCGCTCCAGTTCGACGGCCACACTCGATTTGCCGGACGCGGAAAGCCCGGTGAGCCAGACGGTGAGCCCGCGCGTCGCGCGTTCGGTCCTGGTGACCGCGGCGGTGTGCCAGACGACGTTCGACGCCGTCACGCTCGGGCCGGTGATCATCCCGGCCGCGACCGTCGCCCCGGAATGCTCGTCGACGAGGAGGAAACCGCCGGTGGACCGGTTGCGGCGGTAGGAATCGAACAGCAGCGGTTGCCGGGTGCGCAGCCGGATCCGGCCGATCTCGTTGAGGGACAACGCTTGCGCGGTCTCGTCGCGATGCAGGGTGGTGACGTCGAGCCGGTAGTCGAGGTCGCGGATCTCGGCCTTGGTCTCGCGGGTGGTGTGCCGGACGAGGTAGTTCGCCCCGGGGGACAAGGTTCCCTGCTCGGAGAACCAGCACACCATCGCGTCGACGTCACGGCTGGTGTGCGGGCGGTTGCCGGGACGGCAGATCAGGTCGCCGCGGCCGAGGTCGAGGTCGTCGGCGAGTTCGATCGTGACGGCCTGCGAGGCGAAGGCTTCGGTGATCGTGGTGCCGCCCGGCCCCCAGATCGCGCGCACCGTCGTGGTGAAACCGGACGGCAGCACGGTGACCTCGTCACCGGGTTTGAACACCCCGCCCGCGACGGTGCCCGCGTACCCGCGGAAATCGCGGCTGTGTTCCCGGATGACGTACTGCACCGGGAAGCGCGCGTCGATGAGGTTGCGATCCGAGGCCACGTGCACCTGTTCGAGGTGGTGCAGCAGGGAAGTGCCCTCGTACCAGGGCATACTGGCGCCCCGGTGCACGACGTTGTCGCCGTGCAGCGCCGACATCGGGATGAAGGTCAGGTCGTGGACCTGGAGTTTCATGGCGAAACGGCGGAAGTCCTCACGGATCTCGTCGAAGCGTTCCTGCGACCAGCCGACGAGGTCCATTTTGTTGACGCACAGCACCAGATGCGGGATGCCCAGGAGGCTCGCCAGGAAGGCGTGCCGCCGCGACTGTTCGAGTACGCCTTTGCGGGCGTCGATCAGGATCAGCGCGAGGTCCGCCGTGGACGCCCCGGTGACCATGTTCCGGGTGTACTGCACGTGTCCCGGGGTGTCGGCGATGATGAACTTCCGTTGAGGCGTCGCGAAATACCGATGGGCGACGTCGATCGTGATGCCCTGTTCGCGTTCGGCGCGCAGGCCGTCGGTGAGCAGCGCGAGGTTGGGGTACGCCTCGCCGCGGGCGCGGCTGGTGCGTTCGATGGCTTCGAGCTGGTCGGTGAACACCGTCTTCGAGTCGAACAGCAGGCGGCCGATCAGGGTCGACTTCCCGTCGTCGACGCTGCCCGCGGTCGCGAGGCGGACCAGCTGTGAAGCGCCCATCAGAAGTAGCCTTCCTTCTTCCGGTCTTCCATTCCGGCCTCGGAGATCCGGTCGTCGGCGCGGGTGGCGCCGCGTTCGGTGAGCCTGCTGGCGGCCACCTCGGCGACCACTTCGCCCGGCGACATCGCCGTCGACTCGACGCAGCCGGTACAGGTCGCGTCGCCGACGGTGCGGAAGCGAACCGTTGCCTCGTAAGGACTTTCGCCTTCGCTCAAGGCGAGGAAGCGGGTGTGCGCGAGCAGCATGCCGTCCCGTTGGACGACCGGGCGCCGGTGCGAATAGTAGATCGACGGCAGATCGACGTCCTCGGCTTCGATGTACTGCCAGATGTCGAGCTCGGTCCAGTTCGACAGCGGGAAGACGCGGATGTGCTCACCTTTGCGGTGCCTGCCGTTGTAGAGATCCCAAAGCTCCGGGCGCTGATTGCGCGGATCCCATTGGCCGAACTCGTCGCGGAAACTGAACACCCGTTCCTTGGCGCGGGCCTTCTCCTCGTCGCGCCGGGCGCCGCCGAAGACCGCGTCGAAGGAATGCTCGCGGATGCCGCGCAACAGGGCGGCGGTCTGGAGGCGGTTCCGGCCGGCCCTGGGGTCTTCGACGACCCGGCCCGCGTCGATGTCGTCCTGCACACTGGTGACGACGAGCCGGAGGCCGTAGGTGGCGGCCGTGCGGTCCCGGAACTCGATGACCTCGTCGAAGTTGTGCCCGGTGTCGACGTGCATCACCGGGAAGGGCGGCGGCGACGGCCAGAAGGCTTTGGCCGCCACGTGGAGCATCACCATCGAGTCCTTGCCGCCGGAGAACAGCAGCACCGGCCGTTCGAAGGTCGCCGCGACCTCCCGGAAGATGTGCACGGCTTCGGCTTCGAGTGCTTCGAGATGGGTGAGCTCGTAGGCCGGGGACGCCATCGTGACCTCCGTGGTTCGAGATCAGAAAAGTAGAACAAGTTCTTGTGCTTGGTCAAGGGGAGGAGGACGCTGTCGGCATGGACCTGGTCGCGCTCGAAGAGATCCGACGCCTCAAAGCCCGTTACCTCCGGTGCCTCGACCTCAAGCTGTGGGACGAGATGGCCGGGACCCTGACCGCCGACGCGCACGCGCGCTACGGCACGCCGTCGTACGGCAAGCCCCTGACCTTCGATGGCCGCGACGAGATCATCGGGTTCTTCCGGAACGCCGTCGGGCCCGGCGTCATCACGGTGCATTTCGCCGGGCAGCCGGAGATCGACGTCGACGGCGACACCGCGACGGGCACGTGGCTGATGCGGGACAAGGTGATCGTGCCCGAGCATCACGTGGTGATCGAAGGCGCGGCGTACTACGAGGACACCTATCGGCGGGTCGACGGCGAGTGGCTGACCGCCTCGACCCAGTACGACCGGCTGTACGAAACGATGACGTCGACCGCCGACTTGCCGAGCTTCAAGCTCACCGCGAACCTATGGTCCCCACCCCGCAAGTAGTCCTCTAGTTGCGGTAGTTGCACGCGCAAGGATCGCAACTAGAGGACTACTTGCGGGAGAGGCCGCCGGGGCGCTTTGCGCAAGTACGTGAAGGCCCCCTTCACTGCGCTAGACGCAATGAAGGGGGCCTTCACGTACTGCTGGTGCCCTTGGGGCGCGATCCCTCGGTGCCTTTGGCGGGGGTGACGTAGTGAAGGCCTCCTTCCCAACCCTCAAAGTAGGGAAGGAGGCCTTCACGTACTTCCAGGCCGTGGCAAGGATCGCAACTAGAGGACTACTTGCGGGAGAGGCCGCCGGATTCGGCGGTGACGGCGTCGGCGGTCGCGACCAGCGCCGCGCCCCGGCGCGCGATCTCCGCGCCGGTGATCGGCTCGCCGACCGACAGTGTGAGCACCAGCTCTTGCCGTCCGGAGGCGTCGAACGTCGGCGCCGCGAGCAGGCTCACCGCGTGCTTGTGGCGCGGTTCGAGATCGGCGCCGAGGTAGACGCGCTCGCCGAGGCTCGAGACGAGCTCCCCGACCAGGCCGCGCACCTCCGGCGGCAGTTCCTCCGCGCCCACCCCGGCCATCAGGGCGTAGAGCCGCCGTCCCGCGGAGGTCAGGCTTTCCACCAGGTAGCCGTGTTCGCGGCATTCGGCGACGACGCGGCGCAGGTGCGCTTCGTCCAGCCGCACCGGCACCGCCGGGGGCTTCGCGAGCCACGCGTCGAACGCCGCGTCGGAATCCCACAGCACGTACATCAGCCCGACCGGCGGCGCGAACGGATAGGTCTCGCCGAGTTTGACCCGGCCGGGACCGGCGCTCTGCAGCATCAGGATCCGGTCGCCGACCACGGCCGACGCCGTGCACGTGGCGCCGTATCGCCTGCTCAGGTCCTCCAGATGCCGCCGCGCGACCTCGCTCGCGCCGAAACCCTCGCCCGCGACACGGCCCGCGGCGATCATCGCCGGCCCGAGCCGGTACGTGACCGGACGCGGATCCCGGACCAGGTAACCGCCCGCGGCCAGTTCGGTCACGATGCCGAGGCAGGTCGGTTTGGCCAGGTCCAGTTCGCGCGCGAGTTCCGAGAGGCCGAAGCGCCGTCCGGGGCGCGCGGCGAAGAAGTCGAGCAGCCGCACGACCCGCTCGGTGGGCGGAGAGCGCCGAGTCATTGACCCATCCTTAGAACGCGTTCTAGTCTGTTGTCGCGAAGAACGTACCAAGTCGGTACGTATTTGTACCAGCATGAGGAGTCGCCGGTGCTCACTCAACCGTTCGCGGACGCGATCGTCGAAGCCGAGAAGGTCATCGCGGAGGCACCGCACATCCGGACCGAACAGGACCTGGTCGAGGGCTACGACTACCTCGCCGGAAGCATCCGCGCGTCCCTCCAGATGGCGTGGGCCTACGAACGGGACTATCCGTACTTCACCCAGTCCACCGGGCCGTACACGAAGATGGGCCTGGACAACCCGGACACGCTGTACTTCAACGCGAACATCCGCGAGGACCGCGAGTACGTCGTCACCGGGACGCGGGGGAGCACGGCCGACCTCAGTTTCCAGGTCCTCAACGGCGACTACTCGCCCGTCGAGGTGCCGGACAGTCTCGCCGCGTTCGACGACCGCGAGATCGAGATCGCCGAGGACGGCTCGTTCGAACTCCGCTTCGGACCGGCGAAACCCGACCCCGGCCCCAACTACTTCATCCTCGGCCCGGGTTCGTCGATGCTCGTGGTGCGCGAGGTCCACAGCGACTGGGCCACCGAACGCCGCGGCACGATCCAGATCCAGTGCGCGGACACCGCGGGTGGCTCACCCGCGCCGCTCACCCGCGACGTGCTGGCCAAACGCTACGGCGTCACCGGCAAGATCCTGTTGAGCAGGTTGCGGACCTTCCTCGCCTTCCCGAAGTGGTTCTACCTGAACCTGCCGGTCAACACGATGACCGAACCGCGTCCGACGCCGGGCGGCCTGACCACGCAGTATTCGTCGGCCGGGCACTACGAACTCGGCGACGAAGAGGTCATGATCGTGACGGTGCCGCGCTCGGACGCGCCCTATCAAGGCATCCAGCTCGGCAGCATCTGGTATCTCTCGCTGGACTACATCAACCACCAGACGAGCCTCACTTCCGACCAGGCGCGCGTCGACCCGGACGGCAAGATCCGGTTCGTGATCAGCGAACGCGACCCGGGCCTGGCCAACTGGCTCGAACGGACCGGTCACGATCGCGGGTACGTCCAGATCCGGTGGCAGCGGCTCTCCCGCGCGCTGGAGGTGGCCGACGGTCCCGAGGTCGAGGTGGTGAAGTTCGGCGAACTCGCCGACAGGTTGCCGTTCCACGACGAGGCGCGCGTGACCCCGGAGGAATGGTCGGACCGGATCTCGGCTCGCCAGACGGCCGTCGCGTCGAGGATGCTGGGCTGACATGGACCTCTTGAAGGACAAGGTGATCGTGGTTTCCGGCGTCGGGCCGGGGCTCGGCAGGTCCATCGCCGTGCGCGGTGCCGTCGCGGGTGCCGACGTGGTTCTCGCCGCCCGCACCGAATCGCGGCTCGCGGAGGTCGCCAAGGAGATCGACGCGCTCGGCCGTCGCGCGGTCACCGTGCCCACCGACATCACCGACGACGCTTCGGCCGCGAACCTCGCCGAAGCCGCTTTGAAGGCGTTCGGCCGAGTGGATGCGTTGGTGAACAACGCTTTCGCCATCCCGCCGATCATGGATCTCGCCGACGTCGACCTGGCCGACGTCCGGGCGGGCTTCGAGACCAACGTCCTCGCCGCGCTCCGGCTCACGCGACTGTTCACGCCCTCGCTCCAGGAGAGCGGCGGTTCGGTGGTGATGATCAATTCGGCCGTGCTCCGGCATTCCCGGCGCACGTTCGGCGCCTACAAGATGGCGAAGTCGAGCCTCCTCGCGCTCGCGCAGAGTCTCGCCTCGGAGCTCGGACCGCGCGGGATCCGGGTCAACTCCGTGGCACCCGGCTATATCTGGGCGGACTCGCTGAAGTGGTATTTCGCCTACCTGGCCAAGGAACGGGGCGTGACGCCGGAGCAGGTGTACGCCGAGACCGCGGAGACGATCGACCTGCGCCGCCTGCCGGAGCCGGACGAGATCGCCGACACCGTCGTGTTCCTGGCCTCGTCACTCGCCCGGTGCGTCACCGGTCAGTGCCTCGACGTCAACGCCGGCGAATACCACCACTGAAGGGGAAAGCATGCTGCCAGGTCGGGAAAACGTCGGCACGGTGGAGGATCTCCACGCGTCGGCGGCGAAACTCACCGGACTGGACGATTTCGGTGGCGAAGACCATCTCGAAGGCCTCCGCGTACTGCTGGATTCCTACGCCGGCGAGGCGGGGTTGACCCCGTACGGCAACAAGGTCCATCGCGCGTTCCTGCGGGGCGCTTTGGTGGCGAGGTCGTTGAGCGAGGCGTCCTGGAAACAGCATCCGGAGTACGCCGGGGTTCCCGTCGAGCGACCCATTTTCGTCACCGGCCTGCCACGCACCGGGACAACGGCACTGCACCGGCTGCTCACCGAGGATCCGGCGCACCAAGGTCTGGAGGTCTGGCTGACCGAGGTGCCGCAACCGCGGCCTCCGCGTGAGACCTGGGCGGAAAACCCGGTCTTCCAAGGAATCCAGGCGGGCTACGAGAAGCACCACGTCGAGCATCCCGAATTCATGGGCCTGCACCATATGTCCGCGGGCCAGGTCGAGGAATGCTGGCAACTGCTGCGGCAGTCGCTGAAATCGGTGTCCTACGAATGCCTCGCGCACGTGCCGTCGTACTCGCGCTGGCTGGACGGCCAGGGCTGGACCGACGCGTATCGCAGGCACCGGCGCAATCTGCAGCTGATCGGCCTGCCCGACGCCGGGCGCCGCTGGGTGCTCAAGAACCCGAGTCACCTCTTCGCGCTCGACGCTCTGCTGGAGGTCTACCCGGACGCGCTGATCGTCCAGACCCACCGCGCGCCGAGCACGATCGTCGCGTCGGTGTGCAGTTTGAACGAGCAGGCTTCGGAAGGCTGGTCCGACGTCTTCCGCGGCGACGTGATCGGCCGTGATCAGCTGGAGCTGTGGGCACGCGGCGCGGAAAGGTCGCTCGAAGCGCGGGCGCGGCACGATCCGGCGCAGTTCTGCGATGTCCGGTACGAGGATTTCGTCGCCGACCCGATCGGCACCGTCGAGGGCGTCTACCGCCACTTCGGGTTGCCGCTGAGCGGCGAAGCCCGGGACGCGATGACCGTCGTGCACGCCGAAAGCCGTTCCGGGGAAAGGAAACCCGTGCACCGGTACGACCTCGCGGACTTCGGGCTCACCGCGGGCGAGGTCGACGAACGCTTCTCCACCTACCGCGCCGCCCACGACCTCTGAGGGTCAGAAGCCGGCGGCGGCGCGTTGGGCGGGGAGACCTCGGGTGGTGATCCCGCGCAGCACCTCGACGCGTTCCGACCCCGGCCGCCCGAGCACCCAGCTCGACCCGGGGACCTCCTTGGCGCGCTTCTTCAACGGCGCCAGGAGCCGGGAAGCGTCCTTGTAGGACCGGATCGCGCCGTTCCCGCAGACCAGGGTCGCGAGGGAAACCGTCACCGGCAGCTCGTCGGCCGACCACGCCGTGTCCAGCAGCGCGGCGGCGATCGTGCCGATCTCGTCGACGTCGCAGGCGATCAGGAAATCGTCCCCGCCGACATGGCTGACGCGCATCCTGCGCAGCCGTGACTCCAGGTCGGTGAGCGTCCGGCCGAGCGTGCGGATCAGGTCGTCGCCCGCGGCGAACCCGGCGGTGTCGTTGACCGTCTTGAACGAGTCGACGTCCAGCCAGGCCGCGACGAACGGCTCCCGCGCGTTGATCCGGCGGTCGACGTCCCTGGCGACGGCGTCACTGCCGGGCAGGCGCGTCAGCGGGCTCAGCGAGACGGCCTCCTCGACCTTCGCTTCGGCCACTCCGCGGAGGACCTCGTTCACCAGCACCACGCCGACGCACCGGCCGCGGTCGTCGACCACCACGACGTCGTCGCCGGTCCGGCTCCAGTCCGCGTCGGTGACCAGTTCGAGGAACTCCAGCGCGCTCGCGTCCGCGTGGATCGTGTGCGGCCGGTCGGCGAGCCGCGACGCGGGCCGTTTGGCGTGCAGGGCATGGCCGTACAACCCGGTGACCGCGACCAGGAACCGCGTCCGGTCGATCGACCACTGTGGACGGTGCCGGTCGTCGATGCCGACGATGCCGCTCGGCCCGTCTGCGGCGGCCAGGACCTCGCGGACGGCGTCACAGGTCGCGGCCTCCGGCAGGGTGCTCGCGGGCCGGAGGAAATCGCCGACGCGGCGGGCGCGCGCGGTGCCGGGGACGAACGGGCCGGGCGCGTCCGGCGCGGGCAGCGGCGCGTGGTTGCCGTCGGGCGGGGCGAGCAGGTTGCCCTGCGCGATCCGCACCCCGAGCCTGCGCGCGGATTCCAGCTGTTCGGTGGTCTCGAGCCCGGTCGCGACCAGCCGGTTGTCGGTGCGCGAGGCGAAGTGCAGCACCGCCTCGACCACCGCGACGGCGGCCGGGTCGTGCGGCAGGCCACGCAGCACGCTGCGGTCCAGCTTCACCAGGTCGATCGGCGCGGAGGCGAGCAGCGTGAGCGGGAGGTCGCCGCGGCCGAGGCCGTCGAGCGCGAGCCGGAACCCGAGGTCGGTCAGCCGCCGCATCCCGCTGAGCAGCTGGTCGGCGGGGACCTGGGAGAACGGCGGCCCGATCTCCAGCACGACGTCCCTGGTCCGGCGGCCGGACAGGCTGAGCGCCTCGGTCAGCGGGTCGAACCGGGACACGGGTGCGGCCAGGGTCCGTGCGGACAGGTTCAGGTGCAGGGGGAGGGTGGTCTGCGGCTCGTTCTGCTGCCGGACGGCTTCGGCGGCCAGGCCGATGTCGACCTCGGCCAGCTTGCCGCTGCGCCGGGCGTCGGCGAGCAGTTCGTGGGCGGTGCCGCGGCCCGGCCGCGCCAGGGCTTCGAACGCGACGACGCCACCGGTGTGGAGGCTGTACAACGGCTGGTAAGCGAAGCGGACCGCGATCTGCAACGTCACGTTCGTATGGTCGCCGGATGCGGCGGGAAGCGAAACACGTGTCAACTGATGTTCATCATGGCTGCACCGGGTTACCTAGAACGGCGTAACGCACGCCACCCGATCAGGTGTTTTCTCACCGGCCATGGCGCCGTTCGGAAAAGTGTCGACATCGCTTCGGCGGTACCCGGAAGGTCTTCGCGACCGGTGGTGAAGGCCCGCTGGAGCCCGATGGGCAGCGTGAAGAAATGATCGAAGAACACCGGGACCAGTTCGGGTGGCATCCCGCACAGCGCCCGCAGCCCGTGCCGCCGCAATCCGTGCACGGCGCGGGCCGAGGCGGGCCACAGCGCCCGGTGAGCGGCCGACGCGGCCTCGGCGGGTCCCCGGTCCCATGCCTCGGCGATGGCGTCGGCGACCGGTTCCGCGAGCCGCACCGAGGTCGCCACGCTGTATCCGGTCGCCGGGTGCACCAGACCGGCGGCAGCCCCGAACGGCACCGTCCGGCCGCGCCGGGGCACCGGCACGTCGAGCACGATGCGCACGCGCTCCTCGCGCCCCCGTGAGGTCAGCCCGGCAGCCGTCAGGCGGGCACGCAGCCGCGCCGCGAGGAGCTCCAGCGGCAGGCCGGGCTTGCGTGCCAGCGAGGTCTCCTCGACCAGGACGGTGCCGTCGCCGAGCGGCAGCACGTACAGGAAGCCCTGTTCGCTGCCACGCCAGTCCATGAACACGGCGGTGTCCGGGCTGCCGACCAGCCGCAGCGCGTCCTCGGCGGGGAGGACGGCGCCGAAAGCCGTCTGTTCGTACCGGTTTCCCCGCGGCCGGGCACCGGAGGCGTCGACGTACAGGCCGGCCGCGAGGACCCGTCCGTCCTCGAGCCGCACCGACGAGCCCAGCCGTCCGTGGTCGACGCCGGCCACCGTCCCGGTGAAGACGTCGTAGCCGCCGTCCAGCCACGCTCGCAGGCCGGCGTTGTCCACGACGAAGTACTGCCTGTCGAGGACGTGCGGTCCGGTTCCGAAAGCGAGTGTCCTCGACGGAGCGCAGGCGACGGCGCTCTCGGGCAGCGACGGCAGTTCGTCGGCCCACAGCCCGTAGGTCGCCCGCCACCGCCTGCCCGGCGCCGGGTCGATCAGGATCGTCGACAGGCCTCGCCGCGCGCAGGCACGCGCCAGCGCCCGCCCGGCCGGGCCGCCGCCCGCGATCACCACGTCCGCCACCTGGGCATCTCATCATGCCGTCGCGACGGATACGGTGTGACGCATGGAACAGACGGACCCGAGGACGTGGCGGCGTGATCCGGAGAGCGAAAACGCCGGGTTCACCGACCTCGCCACGAGCCCGTTCCGGATCGACCGGGACCGGATCGCCGCGTCGCCGTTCTTCGCCCGCCTCGGCGGGGTGACCCAGGTGGTCAGCGCCGGCGGTTCCGGGCTGCTGCACAACCGGCTCACGCACAGCCTCAAGGTCGCGCAGGTCGCGCGCGCGATCGCCGAGCGGATCAACGCGAGCAGCGATTCCGCCGAACTCGCCGCGAAACTGGGCGGCTGCGATCCGGACGTCGCCGAGGCGGCCGCGCTCGCGCACGATCTGGGGCATCCGCCGTTCGGGCATCTGGGGGAGCAGACCCTCGACCGGATCGCCCGGCACCGCTTCGGCCTCGCCGACGGATTCGAAGGCAACGCGCAGTCGTTCCGGATCATCACCACGACCGACGTCCGCGGCCCGTCCGCCTCCGGGCTCGACCTCACCACGGCGGTGCGCGCCGCGGTGCTGAAGTACCCGTGGGCGCGGCTGCACGTGCCCGATCCGCATCCGACGTCGATGGACGTCCAGCCGCGCGGCGCGGCCGAACCCGCCGACGCCCCCGGCACCGGCGCGAGCAAGTTCTCCGCCTACAGCACCGAACTCGACGACTTCGCCCAGGCGCGGGCGCCGTTCGACGGCCGGATCGAACCCTGGCAGCAGACCGTCGAGGCGTCCGTGATGGACACCGCCGACGACATCGCCTACGCCATCCACGATCTCCAGGACTTCCACCGGATCGGCGTTCTGCAGCACGCGCCGGTCGCGGCCGAGTTCACCGGCTGGGTGGACCACGCGCTGGACCTGGCCGGGCTCGACGACGCGACCTTGACCGCCGAACGGCGGCTTCCCGGCCGTTCGCTGGAACGGCTGCGCCGCCGGATGCACGCCAAGGACGGCTGGATCGTCGACGACGACGCCTTCACCAGCGCCGTCGCCCGTGTCCGCGCCGAACTCGTCGACGGCCTGCTCGCGACCGGATTCGACGGTTCCATCGAGGCCGAACAGGTCACCGCGGCCTTCTCCTCGAAGTGGACCGCGCGGCTCGTCGACGGCGTGCAGGTCGTGCCGTCACCCTCGACCCGGACAGGGCACCTCACGCTGCGGCCCGCGCAGTGGCACGAGGTGCAGGTCCTGAAATTCGTGCACCGGCGGTTCGTGCTGCTGCGCCCGGAACTGGCCCTGCACCAGCGCGGACAGGCGAGCCTGGTGACCACGCTGGTCGACGCGCTCGACGCCTGGCTGCTCGACCGCGACGAGTTCTACCGGCTCCCGCGACGACTGCACGATCTGGTGGAACTGGCGCGGTCGGAGTTCAACGACCTCGCGCGGAGGTCGCCGGAGCTGCTCATCGGAGCGACCGGGGAACCGGTCACCGGCGCCGACGCCGTGCGCGGGCTCGCGCGCGGCCGGGCGGTGGTCGACTTCGTGGCGTCGCTGACGGACAAACAGGCGGTGACCCTTTTGGACGGCTTGTCCGGTCGCGCTTCGCAGCCGTGGTCGGACTCGTTCGTCCTTTGAGGCCGGTGCCCCAGCACACCGTGACCATACGATTACGCTGATCGGCCTACCTTCTGCGGCCAAAACCGGAAAATCCCCATCTGACGTCACTCGAACGGCCTCTGCCGACGGTGCACGCGCGGTACTTAGCTTGATCCAGCCGGTGATCGCCGGCATTGGTCAGCGTGAGTCGGGGCACGCGCCTAGGAATCGGAGGCGCACGTGCGTCCAACCCGTTCTAGCAGGAGAAGAAGAACGATCCTGACCGCAGGCACCGCGGCGCTCGTCACCGCGCTCGGCCTGGTCGGCCCGCCCGTCTCGGCGGCGGAAACCACCCAATCCCCGGACGCGTTCTCGGAGAACACCGTCCGGCAGATCGAGGCCCTGCAGTCGATCAAGAAGGGGCAGCAGACCGGCGAGTCCAAAGTGGACAGCCGACTGCTCGTCGAACAGAAACTCCGCGCTCAGCGCATGTCGGCCTCCGCGGTTCCCGCACTGGGGTCTGGGGCGAATGTCTCCGCGGCCGGCACCGTGCTCGTGGACATCCGGGGCCAGGTCTCCGAAGGACTCCTGAAGAGCTTGCGTGAATCCGGTGCGGGGATTCGCGCGGTTTCCGAGCACTACGGCAGCATCCGCGCCGAAGTGCCGCTGAACGCGGTCGCGGCGATCGCGGGCCGCGAGGACGTCAAGAAGGTCGAAACCGCCAACGAGGCGTTCACCGCCCGCCAGCTCGCCGAGCCCTCCGCCGCGGGCAACCAGGCGAAGCGGGAAAGCAAGGAAGAGAAGGCCGCCCGGATCGCGGACGAGCTGAAGAAGGCCGTCGAGGCCAAGGGTCAGGTCGGCATCGCCGCCGGGCCGATCAACAGCGAAGGCGACCGCGCGCACAACGCCGACACCGCGCGCCAGCAGTTCGGCGTCACCGGGGTGGGCACCAAGATCTGCGCGCTGTCCGACGGCATCGACTCGCTCGCGACCTCGCAGGCGCGCGGCGAACTCCCGGCGGGCGTCGACGTGATCCCCGGCCAGGAGGGTGACGGCGACGAGGGCACCGCGATGCTCGAGATCATCCACGATCTCGCGCCGAACGCGTCGCTCGGTTTCGCCAGCGCGTTCAACTCCGACGCCAGTTTCGCCGACAACATCCGCAAACTGCGCTTCGACGCGCACTGCGACGTGATCGTCGACGACGTCCTGTACTTCAAGGAATCGCCGTTCCAGGACTGGATCATCGCCCAGGCCGTGAACGACGTGACCGCCAACGGCGCGCTGTACTTCTCCTCGGCCGGTAACGAGGGCAACGTCGCCGACGGCACCTCGGGCCACTGGGAAGGCGACTTCGTCGACTCCGGCAAGGGCGTCGGCAAGTTCGCCGGTACCGCGCACAACTTCGCCGGTGCCGCGGGCAACCAGATCTTCCAGCCGATTTCGAGCGCGTCGCCCGCGGTGCCGGTCACGCTGTTCTGGTCGGACCCGCTGGGCCGCTCGAACAACGACTACGACCTGTACCTGCTGAACGCGGCGGGCAACGTCGTCGACTTCAGCCAGGACGTCCAGACCGGGACCCAGGACGCCTACGAGCGGGTGGACACCCCCGCGGGCGGCGGTGCCGGGCTGCGGCTGGCCATCGTCAAGTTCTCCGGTGAGGGCCGCTACCTGTCGCTGTCCGCGCTGCGCGGTCGCTTCTCCGACTCGGCCGACGGCCTGAAGGCCTACACCAAGCCCGGCGTGACCGTGGGCCACTCGGCGGCGCGGGACGCGTTCAGCGTCGCGGCGGCCCCGGCGGCCAAGGCGTTCCCGCGTGCCCTCGAACCGGGCGACCCGGCCAACCCGGCGGGCCCGTTCCCCGGTGCCTTCGGCGCGACCACCAAGGTCGAACGGTTCACTTCGGACGGTCCGCGGCGGATGTTCTACCAGGCCGACGGCACGCCGATCACCCCCGGCAACGTGTCCGGGACCGGTGGTGAGGTCCGCGCCAAGCCGGACATCACCGCGGCCGACGGCGTCTCCACCAGCGTCACCGGCTTCACCACGTTCTACGGCACGTCGGCCGCCGCGCCGCACGCCGCCGCGATCGCGGGCCTGGTGCTCTCGGGCAACCCAGGGCTGCCCCCGGCCGACGTGCGCGAGGCGCTGATCAACACCGCCGTCGACATCCTGGCCCCGGGCCGTGACCCCTCCAGCGGCGCGGGCGTCATCCTCGCCGACAAGGTGCTCGCGTACACAGGTGCCAGCCCGCAGCCGCTCGCGACCGCGGGCCAGCCGACGGTCACCCCGGCCGACGGCGGTTCCGCGCTCGACCCGGGCGACACCGCCAAGGTGACCCTGCCGGTGACCAACCGCGGTGACGGTGTCGCGTCGTCGACCAGCGTCGTGCTCAGCAGCCCGACCCCCGGTGTCACGGTGGCGCCGCGGTCGAAGTCGTACGGCACGATCAGCCCCGGCCAGACCGGCGTGAACGACTTCACCATCACCGTTCCCGCCACGCAGGAACTGGGTGTGCCGGTGGTGCTGAACGCGCGCGTGACGTTCGCGGGTTCGTTCTCGCCGACCACGTCGACGTTCTCGCTGCCGGTCGGCACGCCGTCGCCGGTGACGCGGGACTTCGCCTACGCCGGTGACGCGGTGGCGATCCCGGACAGCGATCCGACCGGCGCGACCGTGCCGATCACGGTGAGCGGTGTCGGGCGCGCGTCGAAGCTGACGTTCTCGATCGACGGAGCCACGTGCAACACCGACCAGACCTCGGCCACGGTGGGCATCAACCACTCGTACGTCGGTGACCTGGTCGGCACGCTGACCGCGCCCTCGGGCGCCAAGGCGACCGTGTTCCAGCGAGGCGGCGCCGGGGGCAACAACCTCTGCCAGGTCGTCTTCGCCGACACCGCGGCCGCTCTGTTCAGCTCGGTGTCCGCGGCGAACGCCCCGTTCACCGGCACCTACAAGCCGGTTCAGGCGCTCGGCGGCCTGACCACCGGTACGGCGGCCGACGGTGTCTGGAAGTTCACCGCGGTGGACGTCGCCGGTGGCGACACCGGGTCGATCCGCTCGATCTCCTTGCACCTCAACGGTTACGTTCAGCCCGGGGTGGCTGAGCGGCCCGCGGGCGTCGGGAAGTCGGTCGGCAAGGGGCCGGTGAAGCCGGTCTAGTCGTCTCGTCATGCGCGTGAAGGCCCCCTTCCTCGGCTGAGCTGAGGGAAGGGGCCTTCACGGCCCCTGCACCCGGCCCCAGGCAAAGGGCGATTTCGCGTGCTTGGAGGCGGAACACGCGTGATTGGAGGGCGAACACGTGGCGGAATGCGTAGGTTGAGCCCATGGCGAAGGAGCGGCAGGTAGCCGGAGGCGGCAGGGCGGTCGAAGTCGCCCCAGACCGCCTCGAAGGCTGGTACGCCCGCTTCGCCGTCCGCAACGAAGGCGTCCGCGAGACTGAACTGAGCCCCGACACCGTCAAAGTCACCGCGCACAACGGCGTCGTCGCCGTCGCGACCGTCCCTTTCGGACCGTTGGAGGCCGAGGGGACCGTGACCGGACTGGCCATCGGGCCGCTCGTCGACCACGCCCTGATCTCGCGGAGGATCGCGCTCCTGTTGGTGCGGCGCGGTGGCCACAGTGTCGGGATCACGCGCGGGGGAGTGGTCGTCCAGTCCAGGACGGACCGCCATCTCGTCCAAGGTCGATCCGCGGCGGGCGGCTGGTCGCAACAACGCTTCGCGCGACGCCGGGAAGGGCAGGCGCGCGTCGCGCTCCGGTCCGCCGCCGAGGACGCCTACGAAGTGCTCGTGCCTCAACTGTCCGAAGTGGACGCCGTCATTCTCGGCGGTGACCGGCGGGCACTGGAAACACTGCGTGAGGACCGGCGGCTGGCGCCGTTGTTCGACCGTGCCGAACCTCGCGTTCTCGACATCGCCGAACCGCGCCGGACGGTGCTCGACGACGCGGCCGAACGGGCCGTCGCGGTGGAGATCACGCTGCACGGACCGTGACGTCGGGCACGTCGAAGGACGGCTGAAGGCTCCTTTCCCCGCATGTGATGCAGGGAAAGCGTCCTTCACCGCATCGCATGCGGGGAAAGCGTCCTTCAGCTCCGGGTCGTGACGTCGGGCACGGTCGGATAAATCCGCTCGACACCGGCCCGTACACTGATCGCGTGGACATCCTCTTGGAGTGAGCTCCTCGCCTGCCCATCGGCAGGCGAGTCGAAGCTGTCCACTCATCCACCCCCTTTTACCGGGAGTTCCCGTGATCACGGCCTCTGGCCTGCAGCTGCGCGCCGGCTCGCGCATTCTGCTCGACGAAACCAACGTCCGCATCCAGCAGGGCGACCGGATCGGCCTGGTCGGCCGCAACGGCGCCGGCAAGACCACCTCGCTCAAGGTGCTGGCGGGGGAGGGCGAGCCGCACGCCGGCGAGGTCCGCCGCAGCAGTGAGCTCGGCTACCTGCCGCAGGATCCGCGTGAGGGCGACCTGTCCGTCACCGCGAAGGACCGCGTGCTCTCCGCCCGGGGCCTCGACTCGTTGATGCGCAACATGGAAAAGGCGCAGACCGCGATGTCGGAGCTGGTGGACGACAAGGAGCGCGACAAGGCGATCAACCGCTACAGCCGTCTCGAGGAGCGCTTCGCCTCACTCGGTGGGTACGCCGCCGAGAGCGAGGCAGCGCGGATCTGCTCCAACCTCGGCCTCGCCGACCGCGTGCTCGCGCAGACGCTGCAGACCCTCTCGGGTGGACAGCGCCGCCGAGTGGAGCTGGCCCGGATCCTGTTCGCCGCCGCCGAGGCGGGCGCCGGCGGCAAGTCCGAGACGATCCTGCTGCTCGACGAGCCCACCAACCACCTCGACGCCGACTCCATCAACTGGCTGCGCGGGTTCCTGAAGCAGCACGACGGCGGTCTCGTGGTGATCAGCCACGACGTCGAACTGCTCGGCGACGTGGTCAACAAGGTGTGGTTCCTCGACGCGACCCGCAGCGAGCTGGACCTGTACAACATGGGCTGGCAGCGCTACCTCGACGCGCGGGCCACCGACGAGAAGCGCCGCCGCCGCGAGCGTGCGAACGCCGAGAAGAAGGCGGCCACGCTGCAGCAGCAGGCCGCGAAACTCGGTGCGAAGGCGACGAAAGCGGTGGCCGCCAAGAACATGGCCCGCCGCGCCGAGCAGATGCTGTCCGCGCTCGACGAGACCCGCCAGGCCGACAAGGTCGCCCGGATCAAGTTCCCCGAGCCCGCGCCGTGCGGCCGGACCCCGCTCACCGCGGAGGGGCTTTCGAAGTCCTACGGTTCGCTCGAGATCTTCACCGGAGTCGACCTCGCGATCGACCGCGGTTCGAAGGTCGTCGTACTCGGATTGAACGGTGCCGGAAAGACGACTTTGCTCCGGCTGCTCGGCGGAATGGAAACTCCGGATACCGGGGAGACCATTCCGGGTCACGGATTGCGTTTGGGCTATTACGCACAGGAACATGAAACGCTCGACCACGACGCTTCCGTGTGGGAAAATATCCGTCACCTCGCGCCGGACACCGGAGCGCAAGAGCTGCGGAACCTTCTCGGGTCGTTCCTCTTCACCGGCGAGCAGCTCGATCAGACCGCCGGCACGCTCTCCGGCGGTGAGAAGACGCGGCTCGCGCTCGCCGGTCTGGTGTCCAGCGCTGCCAACGTTTTGCTGCTCGACGAGCCGACGAACAACCTCGATCCGGCCAGCCGTGCCCAGGTCCTGGACGCTTTGCGCAGCTTCGCCGGGGCCGTCGTCCTGGTGACGCACGACCCGGGCGCGGTCGAGGCGCTGGAGCCGGAACGCGTGATCCTGCTGCCGGACGGAACCGAGGACCATTGGTCCGCCGATTATCTGGAACTTGTCCAGCTTGCGTGAGCTCTGCGTCCGTTCGGGTGCTTGATCGATGCCATCCGGCCACTGAAATGGCCCAATGTGATCGCGGTTTCAGCAGTTTTGCGCTCGTCGTCTGGCATTCCGGCGCTCAGTGTTCGATCATTGCGGCGACAGGGGCCGCTATGTGGCCCAGAACACTCTCGGCGGGAAGGCGATCGACGTGGCTGATCTCAAGAAAGGCGCGCGGATCACCGGCAACACGCGTGACAAGCTGGCCGCTGACCTGAAGAAGAAATACGAGAAGGGCTCGAGCATCCGCGCCCTCGCGGAGTCGACGGGTCGCTCGTACGGGTTCGTGCACCGGGTTCTCTCGGAATCCGGCGTCCAGCTGCGTGGTCGTGGTGGTGCCACCAGGGTCAAGAAGAAGTAGTCACGAAGAAGTAGCGGACTGCTGCGCGGGGGGCGCAGTTCCCTTACCGGGGACCGCTGTTTCAGACGATTCACTGGCGGCGAAGGCCAGCCTGGCACCGAGCAGGACCAGCGGATACACCAGGTAGCCGTACCTCGTCGCCGGGGTGAGCAGGATCAGCGCGCCGAGTCCGACGGCCATGCGCAACAGCGCGTCCGAGCCGGTCGTGGGAGGTCGGCGGATCAGCCAGATCAGGATCGCGACGGCCGCGATCCCGAGCAGGGCGAAGGAAATCGCCGTGCCGACAAGGCCGAGTGAGGCGATGAGGCGCCCGGGCAACGGGCTCGCCGCGGGTGACTCGACCACGCCCATTCCCAGTGGGAACCGGAAGACGTGCTCGACGAACGCCTTCGGGTCCACGAGATAGACCGGCAAGTGCAGGACCAGGGTCGTCACCACGAGTGCCGCGGCGAATCCGCCCAGTGCGCGAGGACCACGCCGCGTGAGCAGCAGGACACCCAGCACGACCACCGCGGGCGCGACGATGAGTTTCGCGCTGATCACCAGCGCCAGCACGAGACCCGACAGGACCGCGCGTCCGCTCGTGGCCAGCGCGAAGGACAGCACCAGCAGGCCCACGATGGCCAGGTCCGGGCCCGCCACGGCCCAGGTCAGCGCGGTCAGCGGGCAGGCCAGGGCGAGTTGTGCGGCGCTCACCGGGATTGTCGGCCACTTCAGCAGCCGCAGCGTCAGCAGTACACATGCGACGGCCGTCAGCGCGAACATCCAGCGTGCGTCGGTCAGGGCGTCGGCCACCGGCCCTCCGCCGAACAATGCGCGCGGCAGGCCGAAGACGGTCATCACCGGACCGTATGGTGTGTAATCGTTTACTTCCGCCGCGCGACCGAGAGCGGTCACATCGACGTACGGGGTTCCGTTCTCCAGAAGGAGTTTCGCCGACCGCTCGATCACCCAGACCTCGGGCTGGGCCGCCCACGAGACCGGCGTGATGAGCCAGTCCACTCCGGTCAGACGGCGAATGACGAGCATTCCCAAGGGAAGGATCATCGCGAACAGCCCGATGGCCCCGATACCTACCCACCGAGAGCCGAGTGCGCCGGGCGGCCGCTTGCCGCGGCGGGCGGCGATCATCAGCCAGCTGGTGTGGACCACCGCGAGGCCGTAACCTGCGACAGCGAAATTGGCCCACACGCGGTACCCGTAGAACTCCGCGACGGCCGTGTTCAGCCCGGCGAAGATCAGGCAGCCGGCGTAGAAGACCAAGTCGATGGTCAGCTGTCGCGAGTCCTTGGTCACCGGCTCAGGCTACCGACGAGGCCGTGCCCGCCGAAAAGAGGACGCGGAAACCGGGAAGCATCCGGTGTTCTTCGGTGTTAGTGCTGGTTATATCCGGGAAAAATCTCGACCAATGTCGAGGTTTGGTGGGGGCGAGGAGAGAGAATCATGGACAACACCTGGACGCTGATGAACTCGGCGATGAAGTCGGCTGACGTTCCGAAAGGGCTGCACAAGGGGACGCTCCGCCGCGTCGCGAGGTTCGCCAGGCCGCACTGGCGGAGGTTGCTGATATTCCTGGCGCTCACCATCGTCTCGGCGGTGCTGGCGGTGAGCACGCCGGTGCTGGCCGGGAAGGTGGTCGACGCGATCATCGGCGGCCACGACGTCTCGCTGGTGGTGTGGCTGGCCGTGGTGATCGCCGCGCTGGCGCTGATCGACGCCGGGCTCGGGCTGGTGGAACGGGCGCAGTCGTCGCGGATCGGCGAAGGGATCATCCTCGACCTGCGGGTCGCGGTGTACCGGCACGTGCAGCGGATGCCGGTCGCGTTCTTCACGCGCACTCGCACCGGCGCGCTGGTGAGCAGGCTCAACAACGACGTCATCGGTGCGCAGCGCACGTTCACCGCGACACTGTCCGGTTTGGTCACCAACGTGATCCAGCTCGTGCTGTCGCTGGTGGTCATGATGACGCTGTCCTGGCAGGTCACCCTGCTCGCGCTGGTACTGCTGCCGGTGTTCATCCTGCCGACGCGGCGACTCGGCCGGAAGATGGCCGGACTGCAGCGCGAGGCCGGGCAGCTCAACGCGTCGATGACCACGCAGATGACCGAGCGGTTCTCCGCGCCGGGCGCCACGCTGGTGAAGCTCTTCGGCGACCCGGGACGGGAAGTCGGCGACTTCGGCGCGCGGGCCGGGCGGGTGCGCGATATCGGAGTGCGGACGGCGATGCTGACGCGCTGGTTCCTGACCAGCCTGACCACGGTCTCCGCGCTGGCGCAGGCCCTGGTCTACGGGCTGGGCGGCTACCTCGCGCTGACCGGGGCGCTCGCGCCGGGCACCGTCGTGGCGCTGGCGTTGCTGCTGACCAGGCTGTACTCGCCGCTGACCGCGCTGGCGAACGTCCGGGTGGACGTGATGACCGCGCTGGTGTCGTTCGAGCGGGTCTTCGAGGTGCTCGACCTCAAGCCGATGATCGAAGAGAAGCCCGAGCCGCGTCGCGTGCCCGACGGTCCGGTGTCGGTGGAGTTCTCCGACGTCCGGTTCGGCTACCCCGCGGCGGACCGGTACTCACTGGCGTCGCTGGAGGACGTGTCCACTTTGGATCACCGGGGCGGTGACGAGGTGCTGCACGGCATCACCTTCCGCGCCGAACCCGGGCAGATGGTGGCGCTGGTCGGTTCTTCCGGTGCGGGCAAGTCGACGATCGCCTCGCTGCTGCCGCGGCTCTACGACGCCGACGCCGGGTCGGTCCGGCTGTCCGATGTGGACGTCCGAGAGCTGAGTTTCGCCTCGCTGCGGGAAACCGTCGGTGTGGTGACCCAGGACGGGCACCTCTTCCACGAGACGATCCGGGCGAACCTCGAGTACGCGCGGCCCGGTGTCACCGACGAGGAGATCTGGTCGGCGCTGGACCGTGCCCGGCTGGCCGAGCTGATCCGGGAGCTGCCGGACGGGCTGGAGACCGTCGTGGGGGAGCGGGGCTACCGGCTCTCCGGCGGCGAACGGCAACGGCTGACCATCGCGCGGCTCCTGCTGGCGCAGCCGAGGGTCGTGGTCCTCGACGAGGCGACGGCGCATCTGGACTCGCAGTCCGAGGCGGCCGTCGGCGAGGCGCTGACCGACGCGCTGGACGGGCGGACCGCGCTGGTCATCGCGCACCGGCTGTCGACGGTGCGGGCGGCGGACCAGATCCTGGTGATCGAGTACGGGGAGATCGTCGAGCGGGGGACGCACGAGGAGCTTCTCGCGCGTGAAGGGCGCTACGCGGCGCTGTACCTGACGCAGTTCTCGGAGGAGCCTGCGGTGGCGTGACCGGATGCTAGGAAAGGCCCGTTCCTTGCAAAATTTGCAAGGAACGGGCCTTTCCTAGCACGCCGCGAGGGGAGATCAGGCGAGCGCGGGTGAAGCGAAGGTCGCGTTCACCAAGGCCATCTTGCGCGGATCGTCGCGCAGGAGCGGGCCCATCCTGTTCATCGTGTAGCCGAACGCGATCCCGCTCTCGGGATCCGCGCCGCCGGACGAGCCACCGAGCCCGTCGTGTCCGAAAGCGTTCGGGTTCGGCCCGAAGCCGCGTTCCTCGCTGCCGAGGTAGAACCCCAGTGCCCATTCGTTGCCGAGCCCGCCGACGAGGTCGGCCTCGCGCCCCTGCCCTTCGCGGGCTGTCGCGAGGGCCTGGTCCGAGAGCAGTCGCCCCGAGGCGAGAGCGCCGTAGATCGTCGCGATGGCCCGGGCGGTGCCGTGCCCGTTCAGCGCGGGCAGGATCGCGCGCCGCCACTCGGGGTCGTTGGCGTCGCGGCCCTGGACGCGCGGGTTCGCCAGCGCCGCGAGGGCGGCCGGGCCGGCGTTGGCGAACGCCTGCGTCAGCGACGTCTTCATCTCGGCGCTGAGCACGGGTTCGACGAGGGTGGAGCAGCGTGCGAGGTCGTCGTCGGCGGCCAGGCCGATCTGGAAGTCCGCGTCCAGCGGACCGGCGACGTGCTCGGCGAAGTACGCGCGGACGTCCTGCCCGCTGACCCGGCGGATCACCTCGCCGACGAGGAAGCCGAACGAAAGCGCGTGGTAGCCGCTGGCCGTGCCGGGTTCGAAGAGCGGCGCCTGCGCGGCGAGCAGGCCGGTGATGTGGTCCCAGTCGTACAGTTCTTTGACGGTCACCTGCCGATCGAGGCCGACTCCGGTCACGCCGGAGCGGTGCGAGAGCAGCCAGCGCACGGGGATGTCGCGCTTGCCCGCCGCCGCGAACTCCGGCCAGTACCCGGCGACCGGTGCGTCGAGGTCGAGAAGGCCGGCGTCGGCGAGGTGATGCGCGCAGAGCGCGGTCATGCCCTTGGTGGTCGACCAGACGTTGGTGAGCGTGTCCGCCCGCCACGGGGTCGTCCGGTCCGGATCCGCCCAGCCCGCCCGGAGATCGACGACGGTCTCGCCGCGATGCGTCACCGAGAACGCCGCGCCGAGCTCGTCGCGCAGCGCGAAGTTCTCTTCGAAGGCGGCTCGGACGGGTTCGAAGCCCGCCGCGCATTCACCGTGGATCTCGGTCATGGACACGGGACCTCCTGCGGACACCGACCGGTCGGTATGTAACCGTAGAAGGGCCGCGCGGACGAGTCAAGGGGCTCGTCCGCGCGGGCCTCGGCTACCGGAGGGCGGGAACCCGCGCGCCGTACTTGGCGAGCAACGCGGCGTTGGCCTCGTCGCCACCGTCCACGTTGGAACTGCGCCACAGCGGGATGTCGACCCCCTGTGCCGCGCCGAGGTCCACGACCTCGGCGAGCACCAGGTTCCACAGGAAGGCGTTGATCACCGTGGACAGTGGCGCGGTCCGGGGTGCCTCCGGCGGGTAGCTCGAGTCGCCGGGACGCACGTGGGAGTCGAGCACGATGCTGGCTTCTTCGATCAGCGTCGTCGCCGCGCGCTTCGGTGCCGCGGCCACGGACGCGGCCGAGCTCACCGCGATGACCGAGGCGCCGCGAGCGCGGGCACCGGCGGCCAGTTCGACCGGGTACGGGTTCACGCCCGAGGTCGAGAACACCACCAGCAGGTCGTCCGGCCCCGGCGCGCGTTCGGCCAGTACCTCCTCGGCGAGCCCGGAGCGGCGTTCGGTCTTGGTGCTGTGCTGCGCGCCGTGCAGCGGTAGCAGCTCGGGGTGGTAGACCGGGTACACGCAGGCGAGGCCGCCCGCGCGGTAGAAGGTCTCGGCGACCGCGGCCAGCGAATGACCCGCTCCGGCGGTGAACACCAGGGCGTCGGCCCGGATGACCCCGAGGATCAGTTCGGCCGACTTCCGGATCTGCTCCGCGTTACCCCGTTCGGCCTCCGCGAGCCGTTCGGCGACGTCTGCATAACGTTCGGTGGTGCTCACCACATCCGCCCTTCCGTCTGGAGATCAGCGACGAATGTATCGCGTGGACCAATGGCCGAAGTGGAATACATCGGGTCATGATCGAGGTTGACCCGATCGCTGCGGCCGGGTTTCGGAGACTGGAGGGTCCAGGGTGAGCGAGGCTGATCCCGCGGTGCGGACTTGGCGAGCACGCGGCCAGGCGAAAGCCGTGGTGCTGGTCCTGCACGGCGGCGCGGAGCACAGTCATGCCCGCGTGGCGCCGTGGCGGCTGGCGTACCAGCGGATGGTTCCGCTGGCGAAAGACGTCCACCGGGCGGGCAAAGAGCACGGGGTCGAGGTCCGGCTCCTGCGCAACCGCGTCTACGGGTGGAACGACCACGGCACCGACGCGCTCGCCGACGCGCGCTGGGCCTTGGAGCGGATCCGCGAAGACCATCCGGGCGCACCCGTGGTCCTCGTCGGCCATTCGATGGGCGGGCGGGTCGCCCTGCGCGTCGCCGACGATCCGGCCGTCGCCGGGGTCTGCGCGCTGGCACCGTGGACACCACCGGGTGAACCCATCGGCGCCGTCCGCGGTCGTGCCGTGCTCATCGCGCACGGGACCAAGGACCGGATGACCGATCCGGTGGCATCACACGCTTTCGCGGAACGCGCCGAAAAGGTGACATCGCGTTCCGCGCGATTCGAGATCGGCGGGGAAGGGCACGCGATGCTACGAAGGTTTCGCGTCTGGAACCGTCTCGTACGGGCTTTCACCCTCGAGCTCATCGAAGCCGGGGGAAACGACGAAACGCTGAGCGCGGCCTGGGACCGGCCGAGCTCCGAGCGGCTGCGGATCCCGGTCTAGACCGGGCGGGAGGGAGCACCTTTTATGTCCACGTCAAGCATCGATCGGACCGCAGGCCCGTCCGGTCTGCCCACCCCCGACGAGTCACGGTGGCCGGGATTGGCCGTCCCACCGCATTCGCCGTTCCGCGCGCGGATCGCCGAACAGCTGTTCCGCCGTGCGGTGCATCCGCTGAACGTCCGGGTGCGGATGCCCGACGGTTCCCAGCTCGGCTCCGGCGGTCCGGACGCGCCCGAGATGCGCATCAACCGTCCCGCCGCCCTTTTCCACCGCCTCGGTGTCGACGCGAAGATCGGCTTCGGCGAGGCCTACATGGTCGGCGACTGGACGAGCGACGCGCTCGCCGAGGTGCTGACCCCGTTCGCGGAGCGGATGGCGACGCTCATCCCGCCGCTGCTGCAACGGTTCCGCCGGTTCGTCGACCGCGGCCACCCCGCGGACGAGGAGAACACCATCGAGGGATCGCGGGCGAACATCCATCGCCACTACGACCTTTCCAACGACCTTTTCGGCGCGTTCCTCGACCCGTCGATGATGTATTCGTCGGCGCTGTTCGGCCCCGACGACGATCTCACCACCGCCCAGCACCGCAAGATCGACAGCGTCCTCGACTACGCCGGGGTCCGCGAAGGCAGCACGGTGCTCGAGATCGGCACCGGCTGGGGCGAACTCTCGATCCGGGCGGCCGCGCGCGGGGCCAGGGTGACGTCACTGACCATTTCCGAGGAACAGGCGGCGCTGGCGACCGAACGCATCGCCGCGGCGGGCTACGCCGACCGGGTCGACGTCCGGCTGTGCGACTACCGCGACTCCAGTGGCGAATACGACGCGGTGGTGAGCGTCGAGATGATCGAGGCGGTCGGAGAGTCGTACTGGCCGACGTTCTTCGAGACCATCGGGAAGCGGCTCAAGCCGGGCGGCCGGTTCGGGCTCCAGGCCATCACCATGGACCACGAACGCATGCTCGCCGCGGCCCGTTCGTACACGTGGGTGCACAAGTACATCTTCCCCGGCGGGCTCATCCCGTCGACCACCTCGGTCGAACAGGGCATGCTGGACCACACCCGGCTGAAACTGCAGGGAGTGCGCGAGTTCGGCCAGGACTACGCGCACACGTTGCGGCTGTGGCGGGAGAGGTTCACTCATCGGTGGGACGAAATCACCGAACTGGGCTTCGACGACGTCTTCAAGCGGATGTGGGAGTTCTACCTGGCGTATTCCGAAGCGGGGTTCCGTTCGGGGTATCTCAAGGTCCACCAGTTCGGCTTCGCCGACGACGGGCGGTGAACGCCACCCAACCGATGCGGGGTGCCGCACGTCCTTCACTTAGGGTCTGCGGTTGACTGGGCCCCACACGCGAAATCGGGACGGGTGATTCGGCATGACGTATGGAGGCGACGACCGAGGGCGACGGATGCCGCCACAGCGGCCGCCGTCCGGCCGCCCCCGGCGGCACCAGCCCGCGCAGATGATGCCCCTGCCGGGCCGGGGGAGCAGCCCGTACGACGAACGGACGGCGCCCATGGGGCACGGAGGCGCCGAGCGCCCCGCCGGTCCGCCACCGCGCCGTCCGGGGCCCCCTCCGGGCCGCCCGATGGACGGCGCGCGCCCGCCGCGGCGACGCAAGCGCTTCGGCTTCGGCAAGGTGCTGGTCACGTTGCTGACCGTGTTCGTGGTGTTCCTCGCCGGTGTGTGGGTGTACCTGGAGTTCTCCATCAACCGCGTCGACGCGCTGGCCGACTACTCCGGCCGCCCCGTCGCGGCCGAAGGCACCAACTGGCTGATCGTGGGCTCCGACAGCCGGGACGGGCTGACCCCGGAGGAGCAGGAAAAGCTCGTCACCGGTGACGTCAAGGCCGCCGGCGGCGGCAAGCGGACCGACACCATCATGATCGCGCACGTCCCGGACAACAGCACCAAGCCGACGCTGCTGAGCCTCCCGCGCGACTCGCAGGTGGCCATCCCGGGGCACGGCAAGAACAAGATCAACGCCGCGTTCTCGATCGGCGGCCCCGTGCTGCTCGCGCAGACCGTCGAAGGCGCCACCGGCCTGCGGATCGACCACTACGCCGAGATCGGGTTCGGCGGGTTCGCCAAGATCGTCGACGCGATCGGCGGGGTCAACATGTGCGTCGAGAAGCCGATGGAGGACACCCTCACCGGCATCAAGATCCCGGCGGGTTGTCAGGACCTCCAGGGCCCGCAGGCGCTCGGCTTCGTCCGCATGCGGCACAGCGAGGCCACCCCGCGGTCGGACCTCGACCGTGTCGCCAACCAGCGGAAGTTCATCGGTGCGCTGGTCAGCGAGATCGGCAGCCCCGGCACGCTGCTGAACCCGTTCTCGCTGTTCCCGCTGCTGTCCACGGCGCCCGACGCGCTGACGATGGATTCGGGCGACCACGTGCACAACCTGGTCGGGCTGGCGCTGGCGATGCGCGGGATCTCGTCGGGCGGCGTCGTCACCACGACGGTCCCGGTGACCAACGGCTCGGCGGAGAACTGGGACAAGACCAAGTCGAAGCTGCTTTTCGACGCTTTGAAGAACGACACGGAGATCCCGGACAGCGCGATCCTCACCTGATCCGTGGTGTCCCGAACGCTATGAAAGGCCCGTTACTTGCAAAATTTGCAAGTAACGGGCCTTTCATAGCATTGGACCGGCCCGAAAACCGGAGGCGTCCGGAGCGACGGCGAGGCACCATGGGGTGATGGAAGCGCCCGCCGAAACCCTCGCCGACGACGTCGTCGTCCTGCGCCGCTGGAAGCCCGAGCAACTCGGCACCCTGGCCGCCGTCGCGGGGGATTCAGCCGAGCACCTCGGTGCCTGGCAGATCTGGGCCACCAACGGCTACGGTCGCCGAGAAGCCGCCGACTTCCTCGAAACCACCGCGCGCAACTGGGCCGAAGGCAAGACCTACGACTTCGCGATCTTCGCCGACGGTGACGTCGTCGGTGCCTCGGGCATGATCACGCATCCGGACCGGATCGAGATCGGCTACTGGCTCAGCCGCCACCACACAGGCCGCGGTCTGGTGACGAGGGCCGCGCGGCTGCTGACCGCCGAGGCCTTCCGGCTCGGCGCGCCGGAGGTCGAGATCCGGCACGACGAGAAGAACGTCGCGAGTGGCGCCGTGCCCGCGAGGCTGGGGTTCACGATGACCGGTGAGGAAACCGTCGAGCCGCCGTTCGCCCCCGCCTGCGCGGGCGTCAACCGGATCTGGCGGCTCAAGCGTCCTTAGACTTGCGTTCGTGCAGGGCCGCGAGCGCCTTGTCGGCGTGCACGGTGAACTTCAGTTCGCTCTTGATCACTTCGAGCACCTTGCGGTCGGTGTCGATGACGAACGTGTGCCGTTTGGCGTGCAGCGGGCTGAACTTGCGCCACACGCCGAACTGTTTCGCCACCACACCGTCCACATCGGACAGCAGGGGGTAGTCGAAGCCGTGCTTGGCCGAGAACTCCTGCTGTTTGGCGACGGCGTCCGGGCTGATGCCGACGCGGTGCGCGCCGACATCGGCGAACTCCGCGGCGAGGTCGCGGAAGTGGCAGCTCTCGGCGGTGCAGCCGCTGGTCATCGCGGCGGGGTAGAAGAACAGCACGACGGGGCCGGACGAGAGGAAGTCCGACAGCGTGCGCTCCTCGCCCTTGTCGTCGGGCAGGGTGAAGTCCGGGGCGATGTCACCTTGGTCCATGCCGGGATCCTGTCACGTCAGTGGGCGTGCCGTTCGATCAGCTCGTCGACCTCGTCCCCGGTCGCGGAATCGGCGACGAACGAACCGCGTGCCGCGAGGACGCCGTGTCGCCGCAGCCGCTCGGCCTGTTCGTGGCTGCGGACGCCTTCCGCGCCGATCCGCAGTTTCAGCTCCTTGGCCCTGGTGACCAGCTGGCACAGGTGACGGACGTCGGCCTCGTCCTCGCCGTCGGCCAGCGCGTCGACCACCGCGCCGGACAGGATCACGTGACGGACCGGCAGCCGATGCTGCGGGATCAGTTCCAGATCGGCCGAACCGGAGATGGTCAGCACCAGCTGGGCGCCCAGATCGGCCAGCACGGCGAAGGAGTCCAGCACTTCGCCGCGCGGGTCGAGCACGGACTCGCGGTCGGTGCACAGCCGCAACGCCTGCGCGGGCAGGCTGTGCCGATCGAGCTGCTCCTTGACCAGCAGCACCAGATCGGGGTCGATGGCCAGCCGGTTCGGCAGCCGCACGCAGACATCCGGTGCCGCGTCGCCGAACCGCTGCCGCCAGCGCGCGGTGGCGGCGAGCGATTCCGCCAGCAGCCACCGGCCGAGCGGGATGGTCATCCCGGTGATCTGAGCCAGCGGATAGAACTCGTCGGAGTCCAGTTCGCCCTTCTCCGGGTGGGTCCAGCGCAGCCCCGCGTTCACCGCGGCCAGCTGGTCCGGGTTCGCGAGCTTCACCGTCGGCTGGTAGATCAGCGAGAACTCGCCGTTCTCCAGCGCGCCCGCGATGACCGCGCCGAGCTGGTAGCGCCCGCGGTCACGCGCGTCGAGCTCCGGGTCGAACAGCATCCACTGCGCCTTGCCTGCCTCCTTGGCGCGGTGCAGCGCGATCTCCGCGGCCCTGAGCAGGTCCTCCGGTCCGCCGTCGGCGACCGGGCGGACGACGATGCCGGCGCTCGCGCTGACCCCGATGCCGTGCCCGCCGAGGTAGATCGGCTCGACCAGTTCCTCCAGGGCCTGCTCGACGAGATCGATCACCTGAGGCGAGGTGAACTCCCCGCGCAGCAGGACGGCGAACCCGTCGCCGGACAGCCGGGCGACGGAAGCGTTGTGCCTGCCGGAGAACACGGCCTTGAGTTTGGTCGCGACCCCGCGCAGCACCTGGTCGCCGACGCCGGCGCCGAGACCGTCGTTGATCACCTTGAAGCCGTCGACGTCGAGATAGACGAGCGCGATCTGCTCGCCGCCGGATCCGGCCAGCGCGGTTTCGAGGGCGTTGCCGAACGCGGTGGCGTTCGGCAGGCCGGTCAGCGCGTCGTGCACGTTCTGGTGCAGCAGTCGTTCCTGCAGCAGGTGGATCTCGTTGGCGTCGGAGACCATCAGCACCGGGTACGCCGAGCCGGGCCGGTCGCCGGGGAGGTCGGTCAGGGTCACGTCGACCCAGAGCGCGCCTTCCTCGGTGTGGTCCAGCAGCAGGCGTTCCTGCTGGGTCGGCTGGCTGAGCTTCATGAGCTGGGAGAGCCCGTTCCGCAGCCGGGAGACGTCGTGGTCGGCCGAGCCGAGGTCGGCGATGTTCCGCCCGCGCAGCGCCGAGGGGCGGCAGCCGAGGAGTTTGCCGAGCGCGACGTTCGCCTCGACGATCCTGCCGTCGGAGTCGGCGAGCGCGATCCCGATGGGAGAGGCGGAATAGAGCTTGGAGAACCGCAGCAGAGCGGGCTTGTGGTCGGGCTCGGTCCGGACGGCGTCCTGGGCGACGCCGAGCAAGAGTCGTTCGAGTTGCTCCTGGGGAAGCGATACTCCTTTAGTGTCAGCGAGCGTCGCGGCCCATCTTCGAGCGACGTCCACCAACCCTGGCGCGGAACCAGGCTCAGGCACACTTCACCTCTTCATGCGCGGTTTATGGCCAGCTCAGACCGGGTGTCCGAGCCCACGGACCCACACTAGGTATGAGCCGACCGGGAGTAGTGCCACGGCATCATGCTCGATACGGGGTGTCTACCGGCTGAAAGGGTGATCACTGCTACACGAGTGGTGACCAGAGGTTACCAAGAGTACTCGATCGTGGATGTCCCTTTAGTCGGGATTCAGCGTGTCTCCAAATGGATCGGCAAGCCGTCCGCGGGAACGGGCAGCGAGACGTAATCCCAGCGTGCGGTGTAGTCCTCCGGGACCGACCACCGGTACGCCCGCAGCATCTCGTGCAGCAGCGCCTTCACTTCGAACGTCCCGAAATGCAGCCCGATGCACTTGTGCGCGCCGCCGCCGAACGGCATCCACGCGTAGCGATGCGACTTGTCCTCGCGGCGTTCCTCGCCGAAGCGGTCCGGGTCGAACCGCATCGGGTCGGTCCAGAACTCCGGCGCGAAATGGTTGACGGTGGGGGAAACCCCGACCAGTGTCCCTTCGGGAATGAAGTGCCCGAGAACCTCGGTGTCCTTCACGGTCTTCCTTGCCAGCGAAGGAACCGGGGCCACCAGCCGCAAGGATTCCTTGATCACCAGGTCCAGCGTGGTCAGGGTCTCGAGTGCCTCGATGTCCGGTACGTCGTCGCCGAGCGCGAGGGACTCCTGGCGCGCGCGTTCCTGCCACCCGGGGTTCTTGGCGAGGTGGTAGACGGCGGCGGCGCTGGTGATGGTCGACGTGTCGTGCGCGGCCATCATCAGGAAGATCATGTGGTTGACGACGTCGGAGTCGGTGAAGCGGTCACCGTCTTCGGTGGTGGCGTGGCACAAGGCGGTGAAGAGGTCTTCGCCGTCGCTTCGCCGCTTCGCGGGCAGATTCGCCGCGAAGTAGCGTTCGAGGACCTTGCGGCCGTGCAATCCCGCCGCCCAGCGGCCGCCGGGAACGGGGAAGCGCACGATGGCCGTGCCCGCGCGCACGGAATTCACGAACGCGCGGTTGATCGCGGCCGCGTCGTCGCCGGACCGCATGCCCATGAACACGCGTGTCGCGACGTCGAGCGTGAGTTGCTTGAGGGACCAGTAGATCCGCGGGTTCGGCCGGTCCGCCCACGTGGCGATGCCTTCGCGCAGGGCCGGTCCCATCTGGTCGACGTACCCGGTGAGCCGCTGCCGCGTGAACGCCGCCTGCATGATCCGGCGGTGCAGATGGTGCTCGCCGAAATCGAGCAGCATCAGGCCGCGGTCGAAGAACTGCTCGATGAAGAACTTCCAGCCCTCCTGGGAGAAGGCCTTGTCCTTGTTCACCAGCGCGATCTGGGTGGCCTCAGGGCCGGAGAGGGCGACGATGCGGCGGCCGAACGCGCCCATCCACGACACCGGGCCATAGGTCTCGTAGCGCTTGAGGCCGAACTCGATGCCGAAGCGCATGAAGTCCAGCGCGTGCCCGATGACGGGCGGGCCTTCGTCGCCGAGGACGGGTTTGAGACCCGGCGGGGCGGGCGCGAGCTCGCGGACCGGCCAGGTCGCGCCGAGCCAGCGCTGGTCGACCGAACGCGGCAGGGGGATCGAGGTGAGCGGCGGGACCCGCTCACGCAGTGCCCCGGTGACCTTTTCGACGGCGTTCGCCATGGTGACCATCTCCCCGTTGAGACCGGCTACCGCCCCACCATCGCACTCTTGTTGGCAGGTTGACAATACCCCGGCGGATGTACATGAAGGCCCCCTTTCTTGCGCCTGACGCAAGGAAGGGGGCCTTCAGGTACTGATCAGCCCAGCTCGGACCGGACCGCGTTCGCGGCCGCGACCAGGTTCCGCAGGGCAGGCTCCACCTCGGCGTAACCGCGGGTCTTCAGCCCGCAGTCCGGGTTGACCCAGATCCGCTCGGCGGGCACGGCGCCGACGGCGGTCCGCAGCAGCCCGCTGACCTCGTCGACGCCGGGGACGCGCGGCGAGTGGATGTCGTACACACCCGGCCCGACGCCGCGGCCGAAGCCCGCCGCGCCGAGGTCGGTGACGACCTCCATCTTCGACCGCGCCGCCTCGATGCTGGTGACGTCGGCGTCGAGCGCGTCGATCGCCTTCACCACCTCACCGAACTCCGAATAGCACATGTGCGTGTGGATCTGCGTCGCGTCGTCGATCCCGGACGTCGCCAGCCGGAACGACGAAACCGCCCAGGAGAAGTACGCCTCGTGCGCCGCAGCGCGCAGCGGGAGCAGTTCCCGCAGCGCCGGCTCGTCCACCTGGATGACGCGGATGCCGGCCGCCTGCAGGTCGTGCACCTCGTCGCGGATGGCCAGCGCCACCTGGCGGGCGGTCTCGCCCAGCGGCTGGTCGTCGCGGACGAACGACCACGCCAGGATCGTCACCGGCCCGGTCAGCATGCCCTTGACGGGCTTGCCGGTCAGGCTTTGCGCGTAGCGCGCCCACTCGACGGTCATCGGCTCGGGCCGGGAGACGTCGCCGTACAGGATCGGCGGCCGGACACACCGCGAGCCGTAGGACTGCACCCAGCCGAAGTCGGTGGCCGCGAACCCGGCCAGCCGCTCGGCGAAGTACTGCACCATGTCGTTGCGCTCGGGCTCGCCGTGCACCAGCACGTCCAGGCCCAGATCCTCCTGCAGCCGGATGACGCGCTCGATCTCCGCCTTCATCGCGGCCTCGTACCCGGCGTCGTCCAGCGAGCCCGCCTTGTGCGCGGCGCGGGCCTTGCGGACGTCGGTGGTCTGGGGGAACGAGCCGATCGTCGTGCTCGGCAGCGGCGGCAGGGCCAGCGCGGCCTGCTGGGCCGCCGCGCGCCGCGCGTAGGGGGAACGGACGGTGTCCTCCGGCCGCAGCGCCTCCAGCCGGGCACGGACCCCGGCGTCGGCCAGGTCGGCCGCCGTGGCGCGGTCCGTGGCCGCCGCACGGGCGGCGGAGAGGTCGACGCCCTCCTCCTTCAGCGCGCGGCCGAGCAGGACGACCTCGTCGACCTTCTGCTTGGCGAACGCGAGCCAGCCCTTGAGCCGCGGGTGGAGCTCGGCCTCCCGCTCGACGTCGTAAGGCACGTGAAGCAGCGAGCACGACGTCGAGACGCTGACCGACTTCGCGGTGCCGAGCAGCGTCGCCGCCCGGCTGAGCGCACGGGTCGGATCGGTGCGCCAGACGTTGCGCCCGTCCACGACACCGGCCAAGACCTCCTTGTCGCGCAAGGCGGGTTCGGCCGCGACGGCGTCCACAAAGGACTCATCGGTGACGAGGTCGACGGCGAGGGCGTCGATCGGGGAACGGGCGAGCACACCCAGTCCCCGGCCGAGACCGCCGAAGTATCCGGCGACCAGGATCTTCGGGCGCGCGGTCTCCTTCGCGAGCCGGTGGTAGGCGCGGATGAGCGCGTTGAGCTCCGGCTCGGTGCGGTCGCCGGCGAAGGCGGGCTCGTCGAGCTGGACCCACTCGACGCCTTCGTCATGCAGGCGTCGCAGCAGCTCGACGTAGCCGTCGAGAAGGTTGTCGAGAAGGTCCAGCGGGCGGAAGCCCTCCGGAGCGCCCTCGGCGGCCTTCGCGAGCAGCAAGAACGTCACCGGGCCCACCAGCACCGGCCGTGTCTCGACGCCGATCGCGCGGGCCTCGCGGTACTCGTCGAGCGGCTTGGAGCCGGCGACCGAGAACCGGGTGTCCGGCCCGAGTTCGGGGACGATGTAGTGGTAGTTCGTGTCGAACCACTTCGTCATCTCCATCGCGGGCGCGTCCTGCACCCCGCGAGCGGCGGCGAAGTAGGTGTCGAGCGGCGAGAGACCGAGCTTCGCGACGCGCTCCGGCAGCGCTCCGAACAGCTCGGCGGTGTCGAGCACCTGGTCGTAGTGGGAGAACGTGTTGGAAGGGACGGAGTCGAGCCCCGCGTCCTTGAGTTCCCGCCAGGTCCGCGTGCGCAGCGCGCGGCCGGTCTCCAGCAACGCGGCCTCGTCGATCTTGCCCGCCCAGTAGCGTTCGAGTGAACGCTTGAGTTCCCGGTCCGGTCCGATCCGGGGGTAGCCCAGCACAGTGGTGCCGATTTCGGTCACAGCTCTCTCCTCGCGAGCTTGTCGTCAGAGCCCGGACGCGCGCAGGAGTGACCGCGATTCGGTCGCGCCCATCCCACGAGGCCCGGACTCACGCACGCCGTCGGCGCGCGCACCACGGGCAGGTCTTCGGACTCGTGGGCGACTCGCTCGCTCCTACCGGCCGTCGCTTCCCGGGGCGCCATGCCCCAGTGCTTTACCGTGTCTCGCACGGTGACGGCTTTCGTTCCCACATACCGCTGCGGGGCAGTCCCGGATTCACACCGGGTTCCCTGTTACCTCGACCGGCCTGGGAGGCCGGGCGAACCAGTAGCACCCTGGAGCGTACCGAATTCGGGTCTCGTGTGACTGGAGGCGTAACTCACGTGATCAGACGGCGAACTCGCGTGTCTGGAGACGGAACACGCCGGGCGGAAGTCCGCCCGGCGTGTTGTCCGTCCGATCACGTGAGATGCGGGATCAGTCCCAGTCGAGGGCGCCACCGGACTGGTACTCGATGACGCGGGTCTCGAAGAAGTTCTTCTCCTTCTTGAGGTCCATCGCCTCCGACATCCAAGGGAACGGGTTCTCCGTCTCGCCGAAGATCGGCTGGAGGCCGATCTGCTGCGCGCGCCGGTCGGTGATGAAGTGCATGTACTGCTCGATCAGCTCGGCCGACAGCCCGAGCATGCCGCGCGGCATGGTGTCGCGGGCGTAGGAGACCTCGAGCTCGCAGGCCTCGGTCAGCATGCCGCGGATCTCCGCCTGGAACTCCTCGGTCCACAGGTGCGGGTTCTCGATCTTGATCTGGTTGATGCAGTCGATGCCGAAGTTCAGGTGGATCGACTCGTCGCGCAGGATGTACTGGTACTGCTCGGCGATGCCGATCATCTTGTTCCGGCGGCCGAGCGAGAGGATCTGCGCGAAGCCGGTGTAGAACCACATGCCCTCGAAGATCACGTAGAACGCGACCAGGTCACGCAGGAAGTTCTGGTCGGCCTCGGGGGTGCCGGTCTCGAAGTCCGGGTTCTCCAGGTTCTGCGTGTACTTCAGCGCCCACGCGTCCTTCTCCGAGATGGAGGGGACCTCGCGGTACATGTTGAACAGCTCGCCCTCGACCAGGCCGAGGCTCTCGCAGATGTACTGGAAGGTGTGCGTGTGCACGGCCTCCTCGAACGCCTGGCGCAGCAGGTACTGGCGGCATTCGGGGTTGGTGATCTGGCGGTACACCGCGAGCACGATGTTGTTGGCCACCAGCGATTCCGCGGTGGCGAAGAAGCCGAGGTTGCGCTTGAGCATGGTGCGCTCGTCCTCGGTCAGGCCGTCGGCCGACTTCCACAGCGCGATGTCGGCCTGCATGGCGACCTCGGTCGGCATCCAGTGGTTGTTGCAGCCGGCGAGGTACTTCTCCCACGCCCAGGTGTACTTCATCGGCAGCAGCTGGTTGACGTCGGCGCGGGCGTTGATCATCCGCTTGTCGTCGACGTTGATCCGGGCGGCGCCGACTTCGATCTCACCGAGGCCGGTGGCGTCGGTGGAAGCGTCAAAGGTGGTCATAGAGGGGCACACTCCAAGAGGCGTCGTGAGTGGTAGGGACGGTTGGAACCGCCCTTACCACTCACGAGGATGTTTACTGGCAGGCTTCGCAGTCGGGGTCGTCGATGCGGCAGGCGGCGCCGTCGGTGGCGACGAAGTCGACGTCGGAGACCTGCGGGATCTCCTTCGGCTCCGGGGCGGTCACCGGCACCGCGGGCACGGCGGCGGCGGGCGACGGCGAAACCGCGGCGGAAGCCGACGGGGCGGGCGAAGCGGCGGGGGCGGCGGGCTTGGGTGCCGAAGGTGTGGCCGGGGCCGGGGTGGCCGAGACCGCGTTCAGCTTGCCGTCGGTGCCGCGCAGGGTGCTCTTCTCCACGTGCGTCGCGGACCGCGCCCGCAGGTAGTACGTGGTCTTGAGGCCCTTGTGCCAGGCGTAGCGGTACAGCTCGTCGAGCTTGCGGCCGCTGGGCGCCGCGATGTACAGGTTCAGCGACTGCGCCTGGTCGATCCACTTCTGACGACGCGAACCGGCGTCCACCAGCCACCGCGACTCGATCTCGAACGCGGTCGCGTACAGCGCCTTCAGGTCGTCCGGCACGCGGTCGATCTGGCCGAGGCTGCCGTCGAAGTACTTCAGGTCCGAGACCATGACCTCGTCCCACAGCCCGCGCTCCTTGAGCGAGCGGACCAGGTGCGGGTTCACCACGGTGAAGTCACCGGACATGTTCGACTTGACGAACAGGTTCTGGAACAGCGGCTCGATCGACTGCCCGACGCCCACGATGTTGGAGATCGTCGCGGTCGGCGCGATCGCCATCACGTTGGAGTTGCGCATACCGACGGTCTTGACCCGCTCGCGCAGCGGCGCCCAGTCCAAAGTGGACGAGGTGTCGACGTCGAGCGCGTCGCCCTGGCGGGCGTCGATCAGCAGCTGCAGCGAGTCGATCGGCAGAATTCCCTTGCTCCACAAGGAACCCTCGAACGTCTGGTACTGGCCGCGCTCCTCGGCGAGGTCGGTCGACGCCGAGATCGCGTAGTAGCTGATGTGCTCCATGCTGGTGTCCGCGAACTGGACGGCCTCTTCCGAGGACAGCGGGACACCGATCTCGAACAGCGCGTCCTGGAAGCCCATCAGGCCCAGCCCGATCGGGCGGTGCCGCAGGTTGGACCGGCGTGCTTCCGGGATGGTGTAGAAGTTGATGTCGATCACGTTGTCGAGCATGCGGACCGCGGTGCGCACGGTCTTCTCGAGCCGCTTCGCGTCGATGCCCTCGGGGGTGACGTGCTTGAGCAGGTTCACCGAGCCGAGGTTGCAGACCGCGACCTCGTCGGTGGTGGTGTTCAGGGTGATCTCGGTGCACAGGTTGGACGAGTGCACGACACCCACGTGCTGCTGCGGCGAGCGCAGGTTGCACGGGTCCTTGAAGGTGATCCACGGGTGGCCGGTCTCGAACAGCATGGTCAGCATGCGGCGCCACAGGTCGATCGCGCGGACCTTGCGGAAGACCTTCAGCTCACCGCGTTCGGCGGCGGCCTCGTACTCGCGGTAGCGCTCGGCGAACGCGGTGCCGTAGAGGTCGTGCAGGTCCGGGGTCTCGTTCGGCGAGAACAGCGTCCACTGCGCGTCGGCCTCGACCCGGCGGAGGAACTCGTCCGGCACCCAGTTCGCGGTGTTCATGTCGTGCGTACGACGACGGTCGTCACCGGTGTTCTTGCGCAGGTCGAGGAATTCCTCGATGTCGACGTGCCAGGTCTCGAGGTACGCGCAGGCCGCGCCCTTGCGCTTGCCGCCCTGGTTCACCGCGACCGCGGTGTCGTTGGCGATCTTGAGGAACGGCACGACACCCTGCGACTGGCCGTTGGTGCCCTTGATGTGCGCGCCGAGGCCGCGGACCGGGGTCCAGTCGTTGCCGAGACCGCCCGAGTACTTCGCCAGCAGCGCGTTGTTCTTGTACGCCTGGAAGATCGAGTCCAGGTCGTCGTCCACCGTGGTCAGGAAGCAGGACGACAGCTGCGGGCGCGTGGTGCCCGAGTTGAACAGCGTCGGGGTGGACGCCATGAAGTGGAACGACGAGAGCAACTCGTAGAACTCGATGGCGCGGGCTTCGCGGTTGTCCTCGCGGATCGCGAGACCCATGGCGACGCGCATGAAGAACGCCTGCGGCAGCTCGAACCGGACGCCGTTGTGGTGCTGGAAGTACCGGTCGTACAGCGTCTGCAGGCCGAGGAAGCCGAAGTCGAGGTCGCGCTCGGCGTGGATGGCCGCGGTGATCTTGTCCAGGTCGAACGTCTGCAGCTCGGGGTTGACCAGCTCCAGCTCGATGGCGCGCTTGAGGTAGTCCCGGAAGTACTGCGGGTACCGGGCGGTCATCTCGTCCTGGCTGGCCAGCTGGGGCGAGCCCGCGAGGTAGCTGAGCGCCTCGCCGCGGAGCTTGTCCGCCAGCAGCCGGGCGCTGACGTAGGAGTAGTTCGGCTCCTGCTCGACGAGCACGCGCGCGGCCATGATCTGGGCGAGGGCGAGTTCGTCGGCACTGATGCCGTCGTAGAGGTTGCGCTTGGCCTCGGCCAGCACCGGCTCGGCCGAGACGTCGTCGAGCCCGGCGACGGCCTCGCCGACCACGTGCGAGACACGGGCCCAGTCGAGCGGGCGGATCGTGCCGTCGGCGGCCTTGACGCTGATGGCGACGTCGGACGAGGCCGGCTTCTCGGACTCGCGGGCCTTCGCGCGCTCGTCGCGGTAGAGGACGTACGCGCGGGCGACCTTGTGGTGCTCGCCGCGCATCAGCGCGAGCTCGACGATGTCCTGGATCTGCTCGATGTGCAGCGCGGTCTCGGGACCGGCGTGGCGGAGCAGGGTGGCTTCGATCTGCTCGGTCAATTCGTTGACCAGGTGGTGGATCCGCGACGAAGCGGCCGCGTCACCGCCCTCGACGGCGAGGAAGGCCTTGGTCACGGCGACCGAGATCTTGTTCGCGTCGAAGGGGGACACGCTGCCGTCCCGCCGGATGACTCGCACGGTCGCGGGCGTGGTGTCCGAAGACGAAGGTGGCCGCTGACCGGTTTCCACTGACATGCGTGTCTCCAATTGGGCGCGTTGAAGCACCACAAGGCCTCACAAGGCCGTGCGCTGCAGGTTCACAAGCTGTCCGACTACCGCTCCCGAGCGGTCTCCCCGTCGCTGGGCGATGTCGGTTCCCAGAGACTACATGTAGGGGTCGGAGCCTGCACGTGCCCCAATGGGTGGCGTGTCGTGGTCTCACCCTGGCGGGTTAGCCGATCACACTGAGCGGCTGGTCAGCCGCCGAAAACGATCTTGAAGTCGCGCAGGTGGGCGCTCAGAACGGGCCGCTGACCGGCCAGGAAGCCGAACGGCCCGGACTCGTTGATCCGCCAATCGGCCGCCGCCGGATGGGGGCGGGCCTTCGCCCGGACGGGGCTCCTTTTGAGACGTCCGTCCAACATTTGGACGACATCGAAGGCGGCGGGCATCTTCACCGGGAAGCTCGGGCGGGGGGTGAAAGCGGCCGTCGCGATCCAGTCGTCCTGGGTGGCCGCCGAGGCGGTGAAGGTCCGGCCGTGGGTGAAGTCGAGCGCGGCGAGGTCCTTGGGGATGCCCCACAGCGCCCGTCCTCCGGCCAGCGAGACCTCGCTGTCGACCCAGATGTCGGTGATGGAGCTGGAGAGGCGCTTGCCCCGGACGGCGACCGTCGCCAGCAGCTCGTGGTACCGCAGCTGCCCGGGGTCCTGATAGTCGATCCAGGCGGTGAACACCTGCGCGCGCCCGCCCGCCACGGCCGGCTCGACACCTTCGGGGAGTCCGGGCAGTTCGCTCACCGGGACACGCCACACCGACAGGTACGCCTGGCCCGCCAGGTTCCACGGCTCCGGGGGATAGGCGGTCACGCGTTCCGCCAGGGCAGGTAGGCGGGCAGGTCGGTGTCGACGCGCATGGAGAACTCCGGTGGTCGTTTCTGCAGGAAGGACATGACCCCTTCGATCGCGTCCGGACTGGAGCCCAGGCCGCCGATCAGCCGGGAGTCCAGTTCGTGCACGGGGAACGGCGAGGCGGCGCTCGCCATCCGGTACAGCAGCTGCCGGGTGACCGCGACCGAGACCGGTGACGTGGTCGTGGCGATCTCGAGTGCCAGTTCGCGGGCCTTGCCGAGCACTTCCTCGGGCTCGTGAACACTGTGGACCAGCCCGGCGGTCTTCGCCTCCTCGACGCCGAAGACGCGGCCGCTGATCATCCAGTCGAGTGCCGTGCCCATGCCGACCAGCCGGGGGAGGAACCACGCGGACGCGCCTTCGGGGTAGATCCCGCGGCGGACGAACACGAAACCGAAGCGCGAATCCGTGGACGCCAGCCGGTAATCACACGACAGTGTGATCGTGACGCCGCCGCCGACGGCCGCGCCCCGCAAGGCCGCGATCACCGGTTTGTTCATCGTGAAGATCCGTTTCGAGCAGCGTCCCGCCGGCTCCTGCCAGGCCGCGTCCGGGCCGGTCTCCGGATCGAACTCGAATCCGCCCTGCGAGAGGTCGGCGCCCACCGAGAAGTCCTTGCCGTTGCCGGTCAGGATCACCACGCGGACGTCCTCGTCGTTGTCGGCCCGGTCCATCGCGTCGCCGAGTTCGTCGGCCATGCGGATGGTGTAGCCGTTGCGGGCCTCGGGCCGGTTGAGCGTGACCGTCGCGATGCGGTCGGCGACCTCGTAGGTGATTTCGGCGTACACGCTCATGACGTGAAAGTAGGGCTATGTTGACAAGGTGTCAATAAGCGGGTCATTCGACGTCGTCCAGGTGATCCGCGTAGTACTCGACCGCTCGCCGGTATCGCTGGACCCCGGTGTCGGCGCTGGTCGCGGCGAGCACCTTCAGCAGCGTTCCCGCCGCTTCGCGTGCTTCGCCGACGTTGTAGAGAGCCATCGCGAGGAACGTCCTGAGCGCCGCGTCGTCCGGGAACTCGTCGAGGCCGCGGCGCAAGGTCTTGAGCGATTCTTCGTACCGGCCGAGGACGCGATACGTGCTGCCGAGGCCGACGAACACGCCGTGTCTGTCCTGTGTGGACAGACCTTCGGTCGCGAGCGCCCGCTCGTAGTAGGGAGCGGCTTCGGCCTCGAAGCCGAGGGAATCGTGGGCCCACGCCGTCTGGTAGGCGATGACGGCGTTCCCCGGGTGCCGTTCGGCCAGCTCGATCAGCCGCAGGCGGGCCTCGTCGGTGCCCTGCTCGCGCAACCGGACGGCTTCCTGTGTCTCGCTCACGCGGCACCTTCGAACGGGGGATAGGTCTTCGCGCCCGTCCGCTCCGCCGCGTCGATGTAACCGGCCAGCGCGTCGCGGGACCGCGCGATCTTGGCCAGCTGCTCGTCGAGCCGCCCGAGCCGTTCGCGCATCGCGGCCAGCAGTTCGGGGCAGCCGATCAGTTCCGGTTCCTCGCCGATCGCACAGGGCAGCAGGTACGCGATGTCCTCGGACGACAGGCCCGCGCCGAGGAGGTGGCGGATCTGCTTCACGCGCAGGACGGCCGTCTCGTCGAACTCGCGATAGCCGTTCGTGCCGCGGTCGGCTTCCAGCAGGCCTTGGGCCTCGTAGTAGCGCAGTTGGTGGGCGTTGACGCCCGTCCGGTGACTCAGTTCCCCGATCCGCATCGAATCCTCACTTGACCTTCATACCGGTATCAACGTTGACGATGTTGCCATGACTGACAACGCGAACACCCCGATCACGGTCATCGGCCTCGGGCTGATGGGCCAGGCGCTCGCCGGAGCGTTCCTGAAGGCCGGGCATCCCACGACCGTGTGGAACCGGACGGCCGCCAAGGCCGGCTCCTTGGTCGCCTCGGGCGCTCACCTGGCGCCGACGGTCGGTGACGCCCTTGCCGCCGGTGGCTTGACCGTCGTCTGCCTCACCGACTACCCGGCCGTGCGCGACCTGCTCGGCGATGCCGGACTGGAGGGCGCGACCCTGGTCAACCTGACCTCGGGCGACTCGACGCAGGCGCGGGAAACCGCCGCCTGGGCGGAAAAACGGGGTGCCCGCTACCTGGACGGCGCGATCATGGCCATCCCGTCGTCGATCGGGACGGAGGAGGCGGTGATCCTGCTCAGCGGTCCGGAGCCGGACTTCGACCTCGGCGCGCTCGGCACTATCTCCCACCTCGGTGAGGATCACGGACTGGCGGCCCTGTACGACGTCGCCGGCCTGACCATGATGTGGAGCGTCCTGAACGCGTGGCTCCAGGGCACCGCGATGCTCCGGACCGCCGGTGTCGACGCCGCGACGTACGCGACCTTCGCGCAGCAGATCGCCGTCGGCGTCGCGGGCTGGTTGCCCGGCTACGCCGAGCAGGTCGACCAGGGCTCGTTCCCGGCGGAGGTGTCGGCCCTGGAGACCGACGTGCGGGCGATGGCGCACATGGTCGAGGAGAGTGAGGCGCTGGGCGTGAACGCCGAACTGCCGAAGCTCATCAAGGCGATGGCCGACCGCGCGATCGCCGCCGGGCACGGCGGCGAGCAGTACCCCGTGCTGATCCGGGAGTTCGAGCGGGCGGGGGAGTAGGTCACACCTATTTACGATTCGCGATATTACGATATAAGGTCGACGCATGTCGACTTCGATGCGCGCGGTGGAACTCGTCCGCTTCGGTGACGCGGACACCGCGTTCGCCGTCCGAGAGCTGCCGAGGCCCGCTCCCGGGCCCGGTCAGGTGCTGGTGCGCGTGCTGGCCACGTCCGTGAATCCGCTCGACCTGCAGACCCGGCGCGGTGACTACCGCGACGAGGTGGCGCTCCCGGCGGTGCTCGGCAACGACGTGTCCGGCGTGGTGGTCGAGACCGGCCCCGGGGCGGGCGACTTCCAGCCGGGGGACGAGGTCTGGTACCTGGCGCCGATCTTCGCCGGGCAGGGAACCTACGCCGAATTCCACGTGGTCGACCAGGACTTGGTCGCCCGCAAGCCCGCGCGGTTGTCGCACGTCGAGGCCG
Source organism: Amycolatopsis sp. lyj-84 (assembly GCF_046549075.1). Taxonomy (NCBI): domain Bacteria; kingdom Bacillati; phylum Actinomycetota; class Actinomycetes; order Pseudonocardiales; family Pseudonocardiaceae; genus Amycolatopsis; species Amycolatopsis sp. lyj-84. The sequence goes on along the minus strand of NZ_JAJPWO010000002.1, from coordinate 331,278 downwards.
CCGGTCTGGTGCTCGTGGGCGTGACGGTGTGGGAGGCGCTGGTCGAACGTGCCGCGGTACGGCCCGGGGAACGGGTCCTGGTGCACGGCGGGGCGGGCGGGGTCGGCTCGATCGCCGTCCAGGTCGCCGCCGCGCTCGGAGCCGAGGTGGTGACCACCGCGCGGGCGAGGGATCACGAGTTCGTCACCGGACTGGGGGCCGACGTCGCGATCGACTTCTCGGCCGGTGACTACGTGCCGCGGGTCCGCGAGCTGGGCGGGGTGGACGTCGTGCTGGACACGGTGGGCGGTGACACCCTCGCCCGCAGCCCGGAGGTCCTCGCCGACCGTGGCCGCGTGGTGTCCATCGTGGACATTCCCGAACCGCAGAACCTGCTCGCCGCGTGGGCCGTGAACGCGACCTACCACTTCCTCTTCGTCAGCCCAGGCAGGGAGAAGCTCGAAGCCATCGGGCGCCTGGTCGACGAAGGCAAGCTCAGGCCGGTGATCGGCGCCGTGGTCCCGCTGGACGACATCGCGCAGGCGCACCAACTGTTGGAAGGTGGCTCGGCCGGCGAGGGCCGCGGCCGCCCGCGCGGCAAGATCGCCATCGCCGTGCACCCGCAGGAGGCTGCCGATCAGTGACGCGGCAGGTAGTTCGTCACGGCCAGGACGCCGAAGACCAGGAGTGCCGTCACCAGCACGATCATCGCGATCAGGACGAGCAGCACCGCGAGGCCGCCCAGGCCGTCCCGTTTGCGCATCTCGCCTACGGTACCTGGGCTCGGGGGCGTCTGGGTGACGTCGCGCGGCAGCTTGTTCGGTTGGCGACCCGCGGTGATGAGGGAATTGGGAAGGCGCGGTGAACTCCGTTAGTCCATAGTGGACTACGGTGGCGTGAATCTCGGCACCCTTGTTGTCGTCGGCCTATACCCGCAGATGCATCGTGTTGCGCCTTGGTTCCCCTGTCGGGTCAAGATAAGCAGGTGCGGTGAATTCAGGTAGTCCGTCTCGGGCGATCTGGACTTTCCACTCGCTTTTGTGGATCAGCCGATGGTGTCTCGCGCAGAGCAGCACCAGATTGTCGATCTTCGTTTCGCCTCGGTGACGCCAGAAAACTATGTGATGGGCGGTGCAACGCTGCACCGGCATATCGCAGCCAGGGAACGCACAGCCACCGTCGCGGATCTTCAACGCGTGCTTCTGCGGGGTGGTGGCGGACCGGCTGGACCGCCCCACATCCAGCGGCTGCCCTGCGCCGGACAGAACGACGGGCCGGATCCGGGCATCGCAGGCGAGGATCCGGACGTCGGTGGCACTGATCGGACCGACGAGGTCGAGGAGGCCGTCGCCGACCTCGTTCATCAGATCCTCGTAGGCCATGGTCACCAGGATCTGGGTCGACTCCCCGGCCTGGCCGGGAAGGTCGGGGCTGGCGGTCTTGAGTCGTACGTAGTCGGCGAACGCGTCCCCATAACGCTCGCCTTGGCCGCGGGAGTCTCTGACACCATCGACGGCCTTGTGCGGCTTGGCCAGCGGATCGAGATCGGACTTCAACCGTGCGTAGGTTTCCAGATCCAGGGTTCCCGCGAACCCGAGCGTGCCGTCACGATGCTTGATGAACCGCAACTCCGGACGGGCGTCTTTCGGGCCCTTGTCGCGGGGCTCTTTGCCGTCGGGATCCATCGTGTTCAGCATCCGACGCCCAGCCGTCACGATCTCCTTCAGCCCAGCCCGCCGAGCCAAATCAACCAAGATCTTCTCCCCGGCCCGCACCTCCTCCGCAGGAACAAAGGAGGGGACCAGGGCGAGAGCGCCGATGATCGCATCGATCTGACCTCCCCCGATCGCACCTTCGGCAGCGGCTTCGGCGGTCAACGGAGCCAGCGGTGGCACGACGCCCCCGCCGATGGCTGCCCCGGGATGCAACGCCAGGGCACGATCCGCACGGGCTGAGGCTTCCTTCTCCGACACGTGGAAGTCCTCAAGGATCAACCCCATCAACGTCGAATGTCCCGTGCACCCACGAATCCCACGAGAATTCAACTCCGCCAAGATCGCGTACTGCTCCGCGTCCAATTGACGCTTCAGGACCTCGATTTCCTGCTTACGGGCATGCAGCGTCGCAGCATCAGCACGCCACCACTCGGTGCACGCCGCCTGAGGACTGTTTTCGCTGGCCACGGGATCAAGGCTACGCCGTTTCGAACATCTGTACTAGCCCGATTTGCGTAGCGGGCAGGTGGGGGTCATTTCACTCGATGGGGAACAAAAGATGGTGAATGCACTACGCAGAGTCTTGTGATTGGCCTGTGGGCGTGTACGGAACTTATGCGCGGTCCCGGCAGGCTCAGGAACCATGACGACACCCTTGTCCTCGCGGCAGGCCGGGAGATGGTCCGTGGTCGCGCTGCTGCTGGCGCTCCTGGGTTCGCTGCTCGCGTTGCCCGCCGAAGCGGCGCCCGCGCCGGGGATCCGTGCCAGTTACGCCAATCCCGTGCGCAAGGCGGACGGGCACGTCGACGCGCGGGCGACCGTGGACCGGCTCCGGGCGATGAACGCGGACACGTACGCGTTCCTGGTCAACAAGTCCACCGACTGGGGTGATCTTGAGCAGGAGTTCCTGCCCGCCGCGCAGGCGAGCGGCCTCGCGGTCTGGGTCTACCTGGTCCCGCCGACCGAGTGCCCCGGCGGCACGAGCTGCGCGGAGTACCTGCCCTACAAGAAGGACTACGTCGCGTGGGGGCAGGCGATCGCCCGGCTCTCGGTGCGCTTCCCGGTGCTGAAGGCCTGGGCGATGGACGACTTCAACGCCAACACGGCCACCTTCACCAAGGACTACACCGCCAGGATGCGGACCGCCGCCCGGGCGATTCAGCCGGGCCTGGACTTCTATCCGGTGGTGTACGCCAACGCGGTCACACAGTCCTTTGTGGACACCTACGCGGCGAGCATCGACAGTCTCATCCTGCCCTTCCGCGACGACCCGTATCGCAACACGCTGTGGACCGGGAGTCTCCGCCCGCAGCTGGACCAGATCGTCGCGCGGCTCGCGGGCAAGAGCCGCAAGGCCATCCTGATGGTGTACGCCTCCACGTTGTCGCGCACCACGATCACCCCTGACGTCGAGTACGTCCGCGCGGTGACCGCGGTCGGCCTGGAGTACGCGGCGGCGGGGAAACTCGACGGCGTCATCCAATACGCGCTGCCGCTGACGCCCGGGCGCCCGCAGTCCAGCGACGAACGCGTCGCGCACGCCGGGAACAGCGCGCTGGTGTTCACCGTGCACCCCGACAACGCAACGACGGCGGGAGACTACGCGGCCGCGAGTGCGACCGTCCGCCTCGACGCCGGGTCGACGTCGTGCCGGATGGTCGTATGGCACACCGACGACCGGCCGGCCACGAGCCCGCCCGGGTACCACGCGAAACAGGCGATCGTCGGCGGGACGCAGGTGTGGGAGCGCGACGTCGCCAGCGAGGGGAGCGACTGGTACACCTCGTCGCCGGTCGACCTCACGCCGCGGCTGAGCGGTGGGTCGGCGACGCTCACTTTGCGGCTGTACGAGAAGAAGGCCGTCACCAACTACTCGGTCACCGCGCGGATGGACGACATCAGCCTGACCGGCTGCCACGTCGCGAACCCCGGATTCGAGGCCGACGGCGGCTGGACCTACAGCCGTAAGGGCGGCGACGTCCTGGCCGGGCGCCATACGTACGACCCGGTGTACTCGACTTCGGTCCATGCCGCGGTCGGCGCCCTCTACGGGGGCTGAAGGAGGGGTGTCGGTCCAGGGGTCGTGAGTGGCGTTTCGGGTTAGGGCCGTGAAGGGCCCCTTGCCTACCTTGACAGTAGTGATGGAGGCCTTCACTACCTTCGCGATCGCCACAATCGCTACTTTCGCCCCACGCGCACCAGCAGTCACAGCGGTCGCACGTGAAGGCCCCTTCCTTGCGCTAGACGCAAGGAAGGGGGCCTTCACGTACTTCAAGCGACCAGCCCGACCGACGCCCCACCGCACCTGGGCCCGGCGCTAAGGGGCCCTTCACCGCGTCGGATGCGGTGAAGGGCCCCTTCAGTCCCCGTCAAAACAATCAGGCGTGCTTGATTTTTCTGCCGGAGGGTGCCAGCCTGAGGAGGACGCGAGGAGGCGGGCATGGCTGACCTTGGCGTGATCCTTGGGGATCTCGCGGCGGAAACGCAGGCCATCGACGACGTGGTGGCGGACCTGCCCGCGTCGGATTGGGCGCGGAAGACCCCGGCCGAAGGCTGGACGATCGCCCATCAGATAGCCCATCTGGCCTGGACGGACCGGAAGGCGCTGATCGCGGCGCGCGGGTCCGAGGCCGAGTGGCAGACCGAGATCGAAGGGCTCCTCGCGACGGGGGAGACCTATGTCGACGACGGTGCCGTCGAGGGCGCGAAGACGCCGCCCCGTGAACTGCTGGCCGAATGGCGAGCCGGGCGGGCGGAACTCGCGGCAGCGCTCGCCGCGGTGCCCGACGGGCAGAAGATCCCCTGGTACGGCCCGCCGATGAGCGCGGCCTCCATGGTGACCGCGCGGCTCATGGAGACCTGGGCGCACGGTCAGGACATCTTCGACGCGCTCGGCGTCGCACGCGAGAACACCGGCCGGATCTGGCATATCGCCCGCTTCGGCACGCGCACCCGCGACTTCGCCTACAAGCTCAACGCGCTCGCCCCGCCCGCCGAGGAGTTCCGGGTCGAGCTCACCGCGCCTGACGGCACGAACTGGGCGTTCGGGCCCGAGGACGCCGAGCAGCGGCTCACCGGCAGCGCCGTCGACTTCTGCCTCGTCATCACCCAGCGCCGTCATCCTGACGACACCGACCTCGTCGCCACCGGCGCCGACGTCGAGGAATGGCTCGGGATCGCGCAGGCCTTCGCCGGACCTCCCGGAGCCGGACGGCAGCCGGGACAGTTCGCATGACGGCGCCGATCAGGATCGGCAACGCCTCCGGGTTCTACGGCGACCGGTTCTCCGCCGTCCGCGAGATGCTCACCGGCGGCCCGCTCGACGTGCTGACCGGCGACTACCTGGCCGAGCTGACCATGCTCATCCTCGGCCGAGACCGGATGAAGGACCCGAACCGTGGCTACGCCAAGACCTTCCTCCGCCAGATGGAGGAAAATCTCGCGCTGGCCAAGGAAAAGGGCGTCAAGATCGTCGCGAACGCCGGTGGGCTCAACCCCGCCGGGCTCGCGGAGGCGCTCCGCGAGCTGGCCGCGAAACTCGGTGTCGACGTCGCCATCGCGCACGTCGAGGGTGACGACCTCGTCCAGCGTGCCGAAGAGCTCGGGTTCGGCAAGACCTTGACCGCCAACGCCTATCTCGGCGCGTGGGGGATCACGGAATGCCTGAACGCGGGCGCCGACATCGTGGTGACGGGCCGGGTCACCGACGCTTCGGTGATCGTCGGTCCCGCCGCCGCGCACTTCGGCTGGGCGCGCGACGACCACGACGCGCTGGCGGGCGCGGTCGTGGCCGGGCACGTGATCGAATGCGGCACCCAGGCCACCGGCGGCAACTACGCGTTCTTCACCGAGCACGAGGTCGGTGTCCCGGGCTTCCCGATCGCCGAGATCTCCGCCGACGGTTCCAGCGTGATCACCAAACATCCCGGAACCGGTGGCGTGGTGAACACCGGAACCGTCACCGCTCAACTGCTCTACGAGATCACCGGCGCCCGCTACGCCGGGCCGGACGTCACGGCCCGGATCGACACGCTGACCCTGTCCGACGACGGTCCGGACCGCGTCCGGATCAGCGGTGTCACCGGCGAGCCCCCGCCGCCGACGCTCAAGGTCTGCCTGAACGGCCTCGGTGGTTTCCGCAACGAGACGACGTTTGTCCTCACCGGACTGGACATCGAAGCGAAAGCCGCGCTGGTCAAGGAACAGCTCGAAGGCGCGCTCAAAGCACGACCGCCCGCCGAGGTCCGCTGGACGCTGGCCCGCACGGACCGGCCCGACGCCGAAACCGAGCAGCAGGCGAGCGCGTTGCTGCATGTCGCGGTGAAGGACGCCGATCCGGAGGTCGCCGGGCGCGCGTTCAGCGGTGCGGCGATCGAGCTCGCGCTGGCGAGCTACCCCGGCTTCCACGTGACCGCACCACCCGCGGCCGCCTCGCCCTACGGCGTGTACCGGGCCGCTTTCGTCGACGCCCAAAAGGTTCCGCACGTCGCGGTCTTGCCGGACGGGACGCGGCGCGACATCGCGCAAGCCGCCGACACCCTTGAATTGTCCGATGTGGACGAATACGGGTTGCCCGCCCCGTTCACCCAGGCGCAGGTCGGCCGGGCGCCGCTGGGCAAGGTGATCGGCGCCCGCAGCGGCGACAAGGGCGGCAACGCGAACGTCGGCGTCTGGGCGCGGTCCGACGAGGCGTGGCGCTGGCTCGCCCACCGGCTCACCGTCACCGAGTTCAAACTGCTGCTCCCGGAGACCGCGGACCTCGAGGTCCGGCGGCATCTCCTGCCGAACCTGCGGGCGATCAACTTCGTCGTCGAAGGCATCCTCGGCGAAGGTGTCGCGTCGCAGGCGCGGTTCGACCCGCAGGCGAAGGCGCTCGGGGAATGGCTGCGCTCCCGCGAGATCGACATCCCGGAGGCTTTCCTGTGACCGACCCCTTCTCGACGCCGGAACGCGCCGAGCTGCGCAAGACCGTCCGGCGGTTCGCCGAAACCGAGATCCTGCCGCACCTCGAAGGCTGGGAGCGCGAGGGCGAACTGCCCCGCGAACTGCACCGCAAGGCCGGGGAACTCGGGCTGCTCGGCGTCGGCTTCCCCGAGGAGGTCGGCGGCGGGGGCGGCGACTATCTCGACGCCGTGGTCATCGCCGAGGAACTGCACTACGCGGGCGGTTCCGGCGGGCTCTTCGCCTCGCTGTTCACCTGCGGCATCGCCGTCCCGCACATCGCGGCGGCCGGCGATCCCGTGCAGATCGAACGCTGGGTCCGGCCGGCGCTGGAAGGCGCCAAGATCGGCTCGCTGGCGGTCACCGAACCCGACGGCGGCTCCGACGTCGCGGGGATCCGCACGACAGCGGTGCGCGAGGGCGACGAGTACGTCGTCAACGGTGCCAAGACGTTCATCACCTCGGGCTGCCGCGCGGACTTCGTGACCACGGTGGTCCGCACCGGGGAATCCGGCGCGCACGGGATCTCGCTCATCGTCGTCGAGCGCGGCACGCCGGGCTTCACCGTGTCCCGCAAGCTGGAGAAGATGGGCTGGCTCTGCTCGGACACCGCCGAGTTGTCCTATGTGGACGTCCGGGTGCCCGCGGAGAACCTGGTCGGCGCCGAGAACAGCGGGTTCGCACAGGTCGCCACGCAGTTCGTCACCGAGCGGGTCTCGCTGGCGGTGCAGGGTTACGCGCACGCTCAGCGAGCGCTCGACCTGACGCTGGACTGGTGCCGCCTGCGCGAGACCTTCGGCCGTCCGCTGATCTCCCGGCAGCTGGTGCAGCACAAGCTCACCGAGATGGCCCGCAAGATCGACGTCGCCCGGACCTACACCCGGCAGGTCGCCCAGCGCCACGTCGCGGGCGAAGAGGTCATCGCCGAAGCCTGTTTCGCGAAGAACACCGCCGTCGAGACCGCCGAATGGGTGGTCAACGAGGCCGTGCAGCTGCACGGCGGACTCGGCTACATGCGGGAGTCCGAAGTGGAGCGTCACTACCGTGACGTGCGCATCCTCGGCATCGGTGGCGGGACCAACGAGATCCTCACCGGCTTGGCCGCGAAGCGATTGGGATACACCGCATGAGCACCATCAGGTCCACAGTGGACGAACGAAGCGAGGAGTTCGCCGCCAATCGCGAGTCCATGCTCGGCAAACTGGCCGAGATCGACGGCGAGCACGCCAAGGCGATCGCGGGCGGCGGCGAGAAGTACGTCACCCGGCACCGCAAACGCGGCAAGCTGCTCGCCCGCGAGCGGATCGAGCTCCTCCTCGACGAGGACTCGCCGTTCCTGGAGCTTTCGCCGCTGGCGGCCTGGGGTTCGGACTACCAGGTCGGCGCCAGCGTGATCACCGGGATCGGCGTGGTCGAAGGCGTCGAGTGCATGATCTCGGCGAGCGACCCCACGGTCAAAGGCGGGGCCAGCAACCCGTGGACGGCCAAGAAGAGCTACCGCGCCGCGGACATCGCCGCGCAGAACCGCCTGCCGGTGATCAACCTCGTCGAGTCCGGCGGCGCGGATCTGCCGACGCAGAAGGAGATCTTCATCCCCGGCGGCCGGATCTTCCGCGACATCACGCGGTCTTCGGCGGCCAAGGTGCCCACGATCGCGCTGGTGTTCGGCAACTCGACCGCGGGCGGCGCGTACCTGCCCGGCATGTCGGACTACGTCGTGATGGTCAAGGAACGCGCGAAGGTGTTCCTCGGCGGGCCGCCGCTGGTCAAGATGGCCACCGGCGAGGAGTCCGACGACGAATCGCTCGGCGGTGCCGAAATGCACGCCCGCACGTCGGGCCTCGCCGACTACCTCGCGGCCGACGAAGAGGACGCGATCCGGCTCGGCCGGAGCATCGTCAAACGGCTCAACTGGAGCAAGCAGGGCCCGACGCCGAAACCGGACTACGCCGAGCCGCTGTACTCCGCCGAAGACCTGCTCGGCATCGTGCCCACCGATCTCAAGGTGCCGTTCGACCCGCGCGAGGTGATCGCCAGGGTCGCCGACGGCTCGGACTTCGACGAGTTCAAACCCTTGTACGGCAGCAGTCTCGCCACCGGCTGGGCGAGCATCCACGGTTACCCCGTCGGCATCCTCGCCAACGCCCAAGGCGTGCTCTTCGGCGAGGAGTCGCAGAAGGCCGCGCAGTTCATCCAGCTGGCCAACCAGATCGACACGCCGCTGGTCTTCCTGCACAACACCACCGGCTACATGGTCGGCAAGGAGTACGAGCAGAGCGGCATCATCAAGCACGGCGCGATGATGATCAACGCCGTGTCGAACTCGAAGGTGCCGCATCTTTCGGTGCTCATGGGTGCTTCGTACGGCGCCGGGCATTACGGCATGTGCGGCCGGGCCTACGACCCCCGCTTCCTGTTCGCCTGGCCCAGCGCGAAATCCGCGGTCATGGGGCCGCAGCAGCTGGCCGGCGTGCTGTCCATCGTGGCCCGCGCCGCCGCCGCGTCGCGCGGTCAGGACTACAACGAGGAGCACGACGCCGCCATGCGCGCGATGGTGGAGGGGCAGATCGAGCTGGAGTCGATGCCGATGTTCCTCTCCGGAATGCTCTACGACGACGGGATCATCGATCCCCGCGACACCCGCACGGTGCTCGGGCTCAGCCTGTCCGTGATCCACAATGGACCAGTGAAGGGCGCCGAGGGCTTCGGCGTCTTCAGGATGTAGGGGCCGAAAGTGATCCAGAAACTCTTGGTCGCCAACCGCGGGGAGATCGCCCGCCGCGTGTTCCGCACCTGCCGCGACGCCGGGATCGGCACGGTCGCGGTGTTCTCCGACGCGGACGCCGACGCGCCGCACACCGCTGAGGCCGACATCGCGGTCCGATTGCCGGGCAACGCGCCGTCCGATACCTATCTGCGAGCCGAACTGCTGATCAAGGCGGCCGTCGAAACCGGCGCCGACGCGATCCACCCCGGCTACGGCTTCCTGTCGGAGAACGCCGGGTTCGCCCGCGCCGTGATCGACGCCGGGCTCACCTGGGTCGGCCCGCCGCCGGAAGCCATCGAGAGCATGGGCTCCAAGGTCGAGTCCAAGCGGATGATGGCCGACGCCGGTGTTCCGATCCTGTCCGAATTGGACCCGGCCGAGGTCACCGAAGCCGACCTTCCTTTGCTGGTCAAGGCGTCCGCCGGGGGTGGCGGACGCGGGATGCGCGTCGTGCGCTCGCTCGGCGAACTCGCCGAGGCCGTCGAAGGCGCGAGTGCGGAGGCCGCCTCGGCCTTCGGAGACGCGACCGTGTTCTGCGAGCGGTATCTGGAGACCGGACGCCACATCGAGGTCCAGGTGCTCGCCGACACCCACGGCACGGTGTGGGCGGTGGGGGAGCGGGAATGCTCGATCCAGCGCCGTCACCAGAAGGTCGTCGAGGAGGCGCCGTCGCCGTTCGTCGACGAGGCCATGCGGGAGGCCCTGTTCGACGCCGCGCGCAAGGCCGCGCAGGCGATCGATTACGTCGGCGCCGGCACCGTCGAGTTCCTCGCCGGACCGGACGGGCGGTTCTACTTCCTGGAGATGAACACCCGGCTCCAGGTCGAGCATCCGGTTACCGAAGCCACGACAGGACTCGACCTCGTGTCGCTGCAGCTGCGGATCGCGGAAGGCGAGCACCTCCCGATCGACGAGCCGGAGACGCGGGGCCACGCTATCGAGGTCCGGCTCTACGCCGAAGACCCAGCCGCGGGCTGGCAGCCGCAGAGCGGCACGCTGCACCGGTTCGAAATTCCCGCCACCCAGCGGGAATTCGAGGTGGGCCCGGGTGTCCGGCTCGATTCCGGCTTCGTCAGCGGCCAGACCGTCGGGGTGCACTACGACCCGATGCTCGCCAAGGTGATCGCCTTCGCCCCGGACCGCCGGAGTGCGGCGCGGGCGTTGGCCGGAGCGCTGGCCGGTGCGGAGATCCACGGAGTGGTGACGAACCGCGACCTGCTGGTGAACGTCCTGCGGCACGAGGCGTTCCTGGCCGGTGAAACCGACACGGCGTTCTTCGACCGGCACGGGCTCGACACGCTGGCGAAGCCACTGGCCACTGTGGACACCGTACGGATTTCCGCGCTGGCGGCCGCTTTGGCGGGTGCCGCGGTGAACCGCTCGGGAGCCCAGGTCCAGGGACGGCTGCCGAGCGGCTGGCGCAACGTCCGCTCCCAGGGACAGCGCAAACGCTTTCGTCAAGGCGAGGACGAGATCGAGGTCGTCTACACGCTCACCCGTGACGGCCTGCGTGCCGAGGGCTTCGAAGGCGTCGAACTCGTTTCGGCCGAAGGCGACGGTGTCGTCCTGGAGGTCGCCGGGGTGCGGCGGAAGTTCGCCGTCGCGAGGTACGACGGCGCCGTGTTCGTCGATTCGCCGGAAGGCACCGTGGAACTGACCGTGGTGCCGAGGTACGCGGATCCGGACGCGGCGCTCGCCGCCGGTTCGCTGGTGGCGCCGATGCCGGGCACCGTCGTCCGGCTCGCGGTCGAGGCCGGTGACACGGTCAAGACCGGTGATCCGTTGCTGTGGCTGGAAGCAATGAAGATGGAACACCGGATCGCGGCGCCCGCAGACGGCGTCGTGACGGAACTGCCGGTTGTCGTCGGGCAGCAGGTCGAAGTGGGCACGATCCTCGCGGTGGTAGGAGAGAACGAATGAACGCGATGAACTTCACCGAGCCCGAGGAGCGCGTCGCGCTGCGGGCCGCGGTCGCCGAACTCGGCAAGAAGTACGGGTACGAGTACTACGCCAAGCAGGCCCGCGCCGGGCTCAAGACCGAGGAACTGTGGGCCGAGGCCGGACGGCTCGGCTACCTCGGCGTGAATCTGCCCGAGGAGTACGGCGGCGGGGGAGCGGGGATCGCCGATCTCGCCGCGGTGCTGGAAGAACTCGCCGCGGCGGGCAGTCCTCTGCTGCTCATGGTCGTCTCGCCGGCGATCTGCGGCACGGTCATCTCGCGCTTCGGCACCGACGAGCAGAAGAAGCGCTGGCTGCCCGGGATCGCCGACGGCAGCAGGCGGATGGTCTTCGCGATCACCGAACCGGACGCCGGGTCGAACTCGCACAAGATCACCACCACCGCCAAACGCGACGGCGGCGACTGGGTCCTCAGTGGACGGAAGGTCTACATCTCCGGTGTCGACGAGGCGGACGCCGTCCTGGTCGTCGGCCGCACCGAGGATTCGAAGACCGGCAAGCTCAAGCCCGCGCTGTTCATCGTCCCGACCGACGCGCCCGGTTTCGAGTACAAGCAGATCGAGATGGACATCGTCTCGCCGGAGAAGCAGTTCGGCCTGTTCCTCGACGACGTCCACCTGCCCGCCGACGCGCTGGTCGGCGAGGAGGACGCGGCGATCGCGCAGCTGTTCGCCGGGCTCAACCCCGAACGCATCATGGGCGCGTCGTTCTCGCTCGGCATCGCGCGGTACGCGCTGTCCAAGGCCGTCGCCTACGCCAACGAGCGCAAGGTGTGGGGCGGCGCGCCGATCGGCAGTCACCAGGGGCTCGCGCATCCGCTGGCCGAGATCAAGATCGAGCTGGAACTGGCCAAGCTCATGACGCAGAAGGCGGCTTCGCTCTACGACTCCGGCGACGACTTCGGCGCGGGCGAGTCGGCGAACATGGCGAAGTACGCGGCCGCCGAGGTCGCCATCCGCGCCGTCGACCAGGCCGTGCAGACCCACGGCGGCAACGGTCTCGCCAGCGAATACGGGCTGGGCACGCTGGTCACGGCCGTCCGGCTGGGCCGCATCGCGCCGGTGAGCCGCGAGATGGTGCTCAACTTCGTCGGCCAGCACAGCCTCGGCCTGCCCCGGTCCTACTGAGAGGCGTTCCCATGAGCACGCTGCACGGCAAGACGATCATCATCTCCGGCGGCAGTCGCGGGATCGGCGAGGCCATCGCGATCCGCGCGGCCCGCGACGGGGCGAACATCGCCCTGCTGGCCAAGACCGCCGAGCCGCACCCGAAACTGCCGGGCACGGTCTACACCGCGGCCAAGGCGATCGAGGACGCGGGCGGGCAGGCGCTGCCGATCGTCGGCGACGTCCGCGACGACACCTCGGTCGAGGCCGCGATCGCGCGGACCGCGGAGCAGTTCGGCGGCATCGACATCGTGCTCAACAACGCGAGCGCGATCGATCTGACGCCGACGGAGTCGGTCAGCATGAAGCGCTACGACCTGATGCAGGACATCAACGCGCGCGGTTCGTTCCTGCTGTCGAAGCTCGCCATCCCGTATCTGAAGCTGGCGGAGAACGCCCACATCCTGACGCTGTCGCCGCCGATCAGCCTCGACGAGAAGTGGTTCCAGGCCGGGCATCTCGCGTACAGCATCGCGAAGTACTCGATGAGCCTGGTGACCGTCGGGCTCGCGGCGGAACTGCGGCCGTTCGGGATCGCGGCGAACTCGCTGTGGCCGCGGACGACGATCGACACCGCGGCGATCCGCAACGTCGTCGGCGCCGAACTGGCGGCGAAGTCGCGGACGCCGGAGATCATGGCGGACGCCGCGCACGCGATCCTCACCAAACCGAGCGCCGAGGCGACGGGGAATTTCTACCTCGACGACGAGGTGCTCGCCGCCGAGGGGGTCACGGACCTCTCGAAGTACCGCGTCGGCGGGTCCGAGGAAGACCTGCAGCTCGATTTCTGGGTCGAAAGTCGTACCCCAGAATCAGGGCCATGATCCGCGAACCGCAGCAGGAGCGCAGCCGCACGACCCGGCGGCGGCTGGTCGAGGCCGCCGTCGAGACGATCGGCGAGCTGGGCTGGAACGGGACCACGGTGGCGGTCATCGCCGAACGCGCCGGGGTCTCGCGTGGTGCCGCGCAGCACCACTTCCCGACCAGGGAGGACCTGGTCGCGGCCGCGGTCGAGCACGTCGGCGAGATCCAGATCGTGGAACTGCGCGCCCGCGCCGCGGAACTGCCGTCGGGGCGGTCGCGGATCGAACGGGCCGTCGACATGGTGCTCAACCTCTACAGCGGGCCGATGTTCCGTGCCGCGCTCCACCTGTGGGTCGCGGCGTCGACCGACGAAGGGCTGCGCGCGACCCTGGTGCCGCTGGAGGCGCGGGTCGGCCGGGAAGCACATCGGGTGACGGTCGAACTCTTCGGCGTCGACGAGTCCCACCAGGGCGTTCGTGAGCTGGTCCAGGCCACTCTCGATCTTGCCCGGGGCCTGGGGCTGGCGAATCTGCTGACCGACGACACGAGGCGCCGCAAGCAGATCGTCGCCCAGTGGGCCAGTGTCCTGGAGCCCACTTTGGCACTGGCGAAAAGCAAGAAGATCGAACGGAACGTAGAGATTCCCGGGAACGTCTGAGATCTTGTTAACACTGATGGAGCAGCGACCGATAACACGGTGTAAGTGCTGCTGATCAGGCAGCCGATCGAAAGAGGTGCGTTCCGGTGTCCGGTTCAGAGGTCGAGTTGTCCCATCGAGCCATGGCGATGCTGCGAGCAGTCGCGGCCCGCCGCGCCCAGATGTCGTGCAGCTGCGAGCCGGACCTCTTCATCGACGGGTTCGCCTGTTGTGACCAGATGACCGCGCACGCCCTCGCCCACGGTGGTTACATCCGCCCCGCCGAGTCCACCGGCCTCTCCGCCGTCACCGGTCGGGTGCCCGCCGAGCTGACCGAAGCGGGCGAGGCCGCGATCGCGGTCACCGCAGCTGCCTGACCTTTCGCCGCACGTCTGTCCGCTGTGGACGGGCAACCGTTTACAACCGGCTCCCGCGTTCCTAGGATCCACCCCGGGTTGAGGCCGTCGCGCTGAGCGACGGACCGGGGTTTGGAGGTGCCGATGGCACGCACGGCTCGCCGCGACAACGGTGGGGACGCCCTGAGCGAGTTGATGCGGGAAGCCGGTGCGGCACCCCGTCGCCGGGGACCGCGCGGGCCGAAGCACCGGGCGCCGGAGACCACCGGTCCCGGAAGCGGGAAGCTCCGGCGGATCTCCGCGCTTTCGGCGGGTGGTGTCGTCCTCGGCGGCCTGCTGGCCGTGCTGCTCACCCCGGCCGATTCGGCCGAGGTCATCCCGGGGATGCCACTCCCGCCGCCGTCGCTGACCATCGCGCCGCAGGCGGTCGAGGTCCCGGATGACGCGGTGCCGTCGCCCGCCCCGTCCGGGCCGTCAGGCGGTAGCGTCGCGCCCCCGCCGCCACTGACCGCGTCGATGAACGGCTCGGAGACCCCGTCTCCCACGCCGACACCGGTCCCGGCCCCCGAGGAACGGCGGGATCCGCGCGCCGGCCACCACGACAACGACTGGTACTACGACTGGTACTACGGCGGCTATCCCGGCGGTGGCCGCCATCCGGCTTGGGGCGGGTAGCGCCGTTCGAGTGATCGGCGGTATCGCTCACCGTCGAGCAAGAATTACGATTCTCCCCGGATTTCGTCCGTTCGTGTCTGGTGTGGAATTTCCTGTGCCCCGATTCTGATCGAGTACCTACGATGGTCCGCACTCTCCATTCCGGATCACAGCTAGGGGCTGAACAGGAAAAATGAGTGTGGACCGACATTCTCCCGCGGTGCAGCTCGCCCGGAGAATGCTGATCAATCGCGAGACGGGGAATCCGTCGCGCCGGCAGCCGGTGACGCTGCTGCTCGGACCGGTCGGTTCGGGAAAGACCACGGCACTGGAAGCGATCCGGCGTGACCTGGGCTGGGGCGTCGTGCACGCCGGATTCGATTTCGGGCAGGGTGGCCGCGCGGGCACGATCGACGTGCTCACAAAACTGGCCTACGGATTGTCCGGCAAATGGCGGAATCGGCCGAAACCGAAGTTTCTGCGTTTCACTCTTGCGCTGATCGCAGTTCAGGCGGAGCTTCCCGGACGGAATCGTGACGAAGATCTGGCACAACTGAAGGCGCTGATCGCCAGTTTCCAGGGAGTCATCTGGACACCGGCACTGGACAAAGCACTCGACACGCTGTCCGAAACGGCGAAGGTGACCGGTCTCGTCGAACCGCAGTACGCGGATTTGTTCCGCCAGACGTTCCCGCATCTGGTCCGGAACATCCGGCCGAGGCTCCGCAAGGCCCTGCATTCACTGGCCGACTTCCCGAACGCCGAGGGCAGGTCCCCGTTCGACGCGCTGCTCGAACTCAACCGGCTCGCGCACGGCAACGCCCGTGACGCGAAGGCTGTCACCGCGTGGCTGATGGCGGCGTTCCTCGGCGACGTCCGGGCGAACCATCCGCGGCTGGCCAGGCCGGAGGAAAAGAGCCCCTGCAGCTGTGACCTTTCGCGGCAGCGCAGGCACTGGCACAACTGGGTGGTGGCCCTCGACGACGTCGATCACGCCGGGGGGACCGAGTTCCTCGCCGACCTGATCTCGGCGCGGGAACGGTACGCCGTCCAGCATCCGAACGACCGCGAGGCCCACGACGCGCTGCTGGTCATCGCCACCAGCGGGCGGTGGCACGAAGACTGGGGGACCGCGTGGCTGGCTCCGTGGAAACCCGCCTCCGGCGCCCCGTCCGCCGTCCGGCCGATGGTGGACTGCGAAGAGGCCTCGTACGACGACTGGGCGGACGCGGCCAAAGGCGCGCTCGAATCGCCCTACTATCCGGTCCGGCTCTCGGCCCAGCCGATCGGGCGGATCGCGCGTGTCCTCGATTCCGGCGCGCTGACCCCGAAGGTGACGCTCGCGCACCGGGCGACCGGCGGGCTCCCGTCCGCGGTCGAGCAGCTCGCGGAGCGGTTGCGGGTGATCGACGTGCGGGAAGGCGACCGCGACCTGCTCACCACCGATCCCCGTGGTGAGCGGGATCCCTGCTACCGCAGGCTGGCCGAGCTCGGCTTGACCGAGCACCTCGACGACGTGAACCTCGACGACTTCGTGACCGCGGCCCCGTTCGCGACCGCGCCCTGGCTGATCCCGGACGCCGCGCAGAGCCGCATCGACCAGCCGCACGTCGGGCGGATCCTGACCGAGCTGCGCACCGCGTTGTGGGTGACGGCGAAGAACTCGGCGAGCATGACCGAGGACCAGGCGGCCCTGCATCCGTGGATCGCCGCGAACCTGGTGTCCGCGCTGGCCCGGCGCGGGGACGGGCCGACCTACGCCGAGCAGTTCACGGCCCTGCGCGACGACCCGGACACCGCGCAGGATCCGGTGCGCCTGGCCTACTGCAACCTCGCGCTCGGCGCCATCGGCGAGGTGGTCACCTTCTTCGAGAACGAGTTCAACCGGATCCCGCACGCGGAGTGGGTCGCGAAGCTCGAGCTGGTCCTGAACGCGCCGGACGATCTGCCGCCCGGACGGGATCACGCGGAGCTGTACGACGAACTGGTCAACCTCGACAGCGCGCGGAGTCCCGACGACAGGTCGAAGATCCGCAACAACGTCGCCCGGCTCATCGCGGCGGGCTGGCTGACCGCCAACCCGTTCGCGGTCCGCGGGCAGGCTCAGCACGAGGTGATCGCGAACGCTTTCGCCGCGCTGGCCACCACTTCGCATCGCCCCGACGTCGGCGCGCTCGTGTCGGCCAAAGAGCTCGCCCGTCGCGGCGAATTTCCCTGAACCCCGAACGGAACCCCGTCATGTCCTGGCTCGATTCGTTGAGAACCCGTATGTCCGCCCGTGAACGCACGGCGACGGACCCGCCGGTGCGGCCCCACGGGTGGGCGCGCCGTCATCGACTGTCGCTGATCGCGGTCGTGATCGTGCTGGTGGGCGTCACGGTGGCGGTGACGAGACCGTGGGAGTCCTGTGGTGCCGGGCTGCACGCGGTGGACGCGGACGAGAAGTCGACCGGCTCGTCGTACGTCTGCGTCGGGTTGAACCTCGACTCCGGTCCGCTGCGGGACGACGACCCGCTCGACCCGCTGGAGAAGCTCATCAAGGGGCGCAACGAGGCGGCGGGCGAGAACTTCAAGACCATCGTGGTGCTGGAGAACCTCGCTCCGGACCCGAAGGTCGACAGCCAGCCGTTCCCGTTCGTCCGGCGTGAGGTCCAGGGCGCGATCACCGCCGCCTGGCCGAAGAACGGGCCGCCGGGGATCAAGCTCCTGCTGGCCAACTACGGGAGCAACGCCGACCATTGGCGCGTCGTCGCCGAGGAGATCATCGCCGCGGCGCCCGCCCAGCGCATCGTGGCGGTCACCGATGTCGGCACCAGTTCGGAGAACAGCCGGGCACTGGTGGCCGAGCTGTCCCGGCACGGTATCGCCACGATCGGCGCGACCGTCACCGCGGACAACATGAACACCGATCCGCAAGGCGCGCGGATCGAGAACTTCTTCCGGGTGGGCCCGACCAACACCGACGAGGCCCGCGCGGCGGCCGGGTACATCGCAGCGCACGGTTTCCGCCGCGTGATGATGATCCAGGGCGTCAGCAAGGAGGACACCTACGCGACCACCCTCGCGGAGGCCTTCCAGAACACGTCGAAGGTCCCGGTCATCTTCACGAAGACCTACGACGTCAAGCCGCTCACCGACACCTCGCGTGAGGGGTATCTGCGGGGTCTGTTCAGCCGGTGGCACAACGACATCTGCGGTGCGAAACCCGACCTGATCTACTTCGCCGGCCGTGGGCTCGATCTCGGTGCCCTCGTGGCGGCCTTGGCCGGGGACGGCGCCTGTGAAGGGCTCGATTCGGTGACCGTGATGACCGGGGACGACGCGAGCACTCTCGCCGGGAAACCTTTGGAGCTGGACAAGGACATCAGTGTCCGGCTCCGCTACACGGCGCTCGCTTATCCCGACCAGTGGGATATGTTCACGTCGGATCCGGCGCACCCGACGTACAAGAAGAACTACGACAACTTCATCGCCGAATTCACCGGTACCCACGGTTTTCCCAAGGCGGAACTGTGGGACGGCGCCGCGATGATCGAACACGACGCCGTCGCCGCGGCGGTCGAGGCGGCGGTGCAGAACGTGTCGGCGGATCCGGTGTCGGTGCCCGACGTGTTGCGCAGCATCGACTGCAACTCGCCGGTGCCCGGCGCCACCGGGTTCGTCGCGTTCGACCAGGCGACGGGGAACCAGCTCGACAAGGCGCTGCCGATCCTGTCCATCGACCCGGACGGTTCGGTGCATCCGGTCGACCTCGTGTGGTCGAGAGGGCGCCCGCTGAACACCAAGCCGGACTGCGGAAACTGAGGCCGATGGTCAGCCGGTGTAACCCGCCACGATCTTCGTGTAGTCGTACTTGCCCTGCGCGATTCCCGCGCAGTTGTTGCAATCGCGGTTCACCGCCCAGAACGACAGCCGGGCGAGATGTTTGCTCGCCGCGTAGTCGCGGATCGCCCGGAAGTCGGCGACGCTGACGGTTTCGCCCGCCACGTCGGTCTTCCCGTTCATCGACGAGAGCCCGCTGCGCCGGTAGGCCGCGTCGTCGCTCAGGGCGAAGGTGGACTTCACGACGTTCTTCAGCCCGTCCACGGCACTGCGGGTCTTGCCCGCCATGTCACCGCCGCTGGAGAAGTCGAACGGCATGACCGACCACGCGTCGACGCCCGCGCCGAGCACCTTCGACTGGTTGATCAGCCGTTTGCCGGTTGCGTTGGGGCCGCCGACCTCGGTCGGGATGGTGATGACCACGCGCAGGCCGGGGTTCTTCTGCTTCGTGATCTTGATGGCGTTCAGGATCCGGTCCTGGACGGTGTAGTTCTCGAACTCGTCGGTGTTCTCGATGTCGAGGTCGATCGCCTTGAGCTTGTAGGCGTCGATGACCTTCTGGTACGCGCCGGCGAGTGCCGCGGGTGTGGTGCACTTCGTGCCGAGCTTCGTACCGGACCAGCCGCCGAACGACGGGATGACGTCGCCGCCCTTGGCCCGGATGTTGCTGATCATCGTGGCGTCGGAGCCGGTGAGCGAACGGCTGCCGTCCCACTTCGGGTTGCAGCCGCCGTCGGAGAGGATGAACGCGAGGGTGAAGGCCTTGACCCCGGTGGCGTTCATCGCGGCGATCGGGTCCGTCTGTCCCGACCACTGGTACAGATAAGGCGAGGCCAGCACCGCGTCCGGGGCCGCCGAAGCGACGGGGGCGAGGCCGACGGCCGTGGCGAGAGCGGCGCCGACGGTGGTGGCCAGTGTTGCCCAGCGTCGTAAGGATTTCATAGGTCCTCCAACTGGTAAGCGCGCAGCGATGCGCGCAGATGTGGAGCACCTCCGTCTTGACGCGGCGTATCAACCGGGAGGATGCGCTCTCTCACAGTGGACTAGACCATTGAGGACTGTCAATAATTCACCGGAATTCCCGCCGGGAACGACCGACCTTAGTAGGGGGGTCATGACCCGGAAAGCGGATCGACAGTTCCGCGATTACCGGCTAGTTTGCCGAAATGGTGGGGGACTCCCTGATGGCGACCGGAAGCCGCGGCCGAAGAGACCGGCTCGCCGCGCCGCGGCGAATACTGGGGACATGGAGCCTGTGGGACCTGCCGAGGCGGGGCCTGATCGGGTACCTGCTCCTGGTCGACGCGGCCGCTTTGGCCGCCACCACGTACCTCTTCGTGCTGCGGCCGCCCGCTCCGTCGTCGCTGCTCCCGTTTTCCGGTCTGCTGGCCGGAATGATCCTGAGTTCGGAGCTTTCGCGGCCCGTCGAGCGGTCCCGCGCCGACACCCGGCTCGGCGCCGGACTGGACGCGGCCTGGATCTTCGCGGGCGCGTTGTTGCTGCCACCCGCGCTGGCCGCCGTGCTCGTCGTCGCCTCGGCGGGATACCGCTGGTGCCGGATCCGGCGCGGAATCCCGCATCGTCAGGTGTTCGCGGCCTCCGCCACCATGCTTTCGGCGCTCGGTGCTTCGATCATCCCGGTGTTGCTGGGTGCGCCGCCGTTCACCGGCGGGACAAGGGATTTCGAAAGTTTCGCGCTGGTTTTCGCGACCGGCCTGGTGTTCCTGTCCGTCGATGCCGCTTTGGCCGCGCCCGCCGCCGAATTCGGGGCGGAACCGTCGGGATTCGCCTTCGACGCGGCGATGGTCGCGTTCGGATTGCTGCTCGCCTGGTCGGCGGTGGACTGGCCGTTCGTCACCGTGGTGCTCGCCGGTGCGCTCGTGGTACTGCACCGGGCGGGAACGATGCGCGCCCTGCGCGGCCACGCGGGCACGGACGCCGGCACCGGACTGCTCACCGCGTCGTCCTGGTTGGACGGTGCCCGCACCCAATTCGACCTGCTTCGCGGCCGCGGCGCCGATCTTTCGCTGCTGATGCTCGACCTCGACCACTTCGCCCGGCTCAACGACCGGCACGGCAGGCACGTCGGGGACGACGTCCTCCGCGCCGTGGCGGACACTTTGCGCGCGGAGGTCCGCGCGGCGGATCTGGTCGGCCGGTTCGGCGGCGAGGAATTCGTCGTCCTGCTGCCCGGGACGACCCGGTTCGACGCGCACGCGATCGCCGAACGGATCCGGCTGCGGATCGCGTCGACGTTCGTCTCACTGGGTGGGACGTTCGCGGGGGCGACCGTTTCGATCGGGGTCTCGTCGCATCCTGCCGACGGCGAGACGCTCGACAGGCTCATCGGCGCGGCGGATCAGGCGCTGCGCGCGGCGAAAACGGCCGGGCGGAACCGGACCGTCGTCTTCGAGACCGAGGATTCGCTCGACTAGGTCCCGGTCGGGACCCCGATGTCCTCGAACCACAGGTCCGGATGATCCTGGATGAATTCGGTCATCAGCGCGGTGCACGCCGGGTCGTCGAGCAGGGTGATCTCGACGCCGTTCTCCTCGAGCCAGCCGTGCCCGCCTTCGAACGTGGCGGCCTCGCCGATGATCACCCGGCCGATGCCGAACTGGCGCACCAGCCCGCTGCAGTACCAGCAGGGGGAGAGGGTGGTGACCATGATCGTGTCGCGGTAGTGCGGCCGCCTGCCCGCGTTCCGGAACGCGGAGGTCTCGGCGTGCATCGACGGGTCACCGTCCTGGACCCGGCGGTTGTGCCCGCGGCCGAGCAGGACACCGGCGGTGTCGAACAGCGCGGCGCCGATCGGGACCCCACCCTCGGCCTTGCCGAGTTCGGCTTCCTCGCGGGCGACGGACAGGAGCTGCGCGGGATCGATCACGGGACTCACCTTACGGACTCACGAGACTCGGCCCGCCACGCCACTGCCGCTCTGGCTCGCCCTCGCGGTACATGAAGGCCCCCTTCCTTGCGCCTATGTACAGGAAGGGGGCCTTCATGTACTCGGGAAAGGGGCCTTCACGGACCTGCGACCAACTCCAGCCACAACCAGCAGGTACCTAAGACCCTGCGGCTCTAACCCGAATCACCACTCACGACTCCAATGCGGACCGAACCTGTCCTCGATGTCTGCCACACTCCTCCTCATGAAGCGAGCGAACCGATGACCACGGGCACGTCGGCCCGGCTGCTGAGGCTGCTGTCGCTGCTGCAGGCGCGGCGGGACTGGCCGGGCGCCGACCTGGCCGACAGGCTGCGGGTGGACGTCCGCACGGTCCGGCGTGACGTCGAGCGGTTGCGGGAGCTGGGCTACCCGGTGCACGCCACGCCGGGAGTCGCGGGCGGCTACCGGCTCGGTGCGGGGGCCGCGCTGCCGCCGCTGCTGCTGGACGACGACGAGGCCGTCGCGGTCGCCGTCGGGCTCCGTACGGCCGCGAACGGGACGGTGTCGGGCATCGAGGAAACCTCGGTGCGCGCGCTCGCGAAACTGGAGCAGGTGCTGCCCGCCCGGCTGCGGCACCGGGTGACCGCGTTCAACACCGCGATGATCCCGCTCGGCGGCGTCGTGCCGGTCATCGACGCGGAGGCGCTGACGGTCATCGCGTCCGCGTGCCGGGACCATCAGCGGCTCCGGTTCGGCTACCGCAGTCACCACGGCGACGTCAGCGAGCGCCACATCGAGCCGCTGCGCCTGGTGCACACCGGCCGCCGGTGGTACCTGGTCGCGTTCGACCTCGACCGCGAGGACTGGCGGACCTTCCGCGTCGACCGTATCGACGGCGTCCCGGACACCAGTTTCCGTTTCACGCCGAGGGAACCACCCGCCGAGGACCTCGCCGCGTATGTCTCCCGCGGGATCACGTCGTCGCCGTATCCACACCAGATGGTGTTGCGGGTGCAGGCCTCGGCGGACGCGCTCGCCGAATACGTGTCTCCGACCGTCGGGACGATCGAGGCCATCGACGAGCACACCTGCCGGGTCAGGGTCGGATCCAACGACCTTTCCGTGATGCCTTACTACCTCGCCCATTGGGACGTCGACTTCGTGGTGGAGGAGGCGCCGGACGAGGTCAAGGAGCGGCTACGGCTGGTCGCCGACCGCTTCGCGCGGGCGGTCGACTGAGTCCGAAGTGGACTGTGCGGCTCGCTTGGCGCGTTTGGCCAGCAGGCCGATCGAACCGAGCGAAATCAGGGCCAGCACGATGATGTAGAGCGAAACCGACATCGACGTCCCAGTGGATTCCAGGAGCAGCACCATGATGAACGGTGCGAGTCCGCCGCCGACCACCGCGCTGATCTGGTAGCCGAGCGAGGCGCCGGTGTAGCGCATCTCGGCGGTGAACAGTTCCGCGAACAGCGCCGCCTGCGGGCCGTACATGATGCCGAGGAACAGCGACCCGACGAACGAGGCGACCACGAACAGCGGAAGGGAAGCCGTGTCGATCAGCAGGAACATCGGTATCGCCCAGAGCGCGACCCCCGCCGCGCCGAAGGTGTAGATCTTGAGCCTGCCGATGCGGTCGGACAGCTTCGCCGCCAACGGGATGATCGCCAGCTGCAGCGTGCTGATCAGCAGGGTCGCGACGAGCACGGTGGTCCGCGACATCCCCAGATGGCGGGTGGCGTAGTCGAGGACGCCGTTGAGCAGGATGTAGAAGGTGGCGGTGTTGACCATGAACGAGCCGCCCGCCAGCAGGACGGTGCCCTTGTGGTTGCGCATGACGTCGCGCAGCGGCGACTTGGCGCGGCCGCGTTCCTCGGCGGTGAGTTTCGCTTCGGCACGGCGGTATTCCGGGGTTTCGTCGATCTTGACGTGCATGTACCAGGCGAGCCCGAGCACGAGGATGCCGACCAGGAACGGGATCCGCCACGCCCAGGTGAGGAAGTCCGACGGCGGCGCGACCTGCGCGGCGATCAGGAACACCGTGTTCGCCAGCACCACGCCGATCGGGACGCCGAGCTGGACCAGGCTGCCGTAGAGACCGCGTTTGCCCGGCGGCGCGTACTCGGTGGCGAGCAGCATCGCGCCACCCCACTGCGCGCCGACCGCGACGCCTTGCACGAGCCTGAGCAGCACCAGAAGGATCGGCGCGGCGATGCCGATCGTGTCGTAGGTGGGGAGCAGGCCGATCAGCGTCGTCGCCGCTCCCATCAGCGCGATCGCCATTACCAGCACGGGTTTCCGGCCGCGTTTGTCGCCGATGCTGCCCGCGATGATCCCGCCGAGCGGCCGGGCGAGGAAGCCGACCGCGAAGGTCGCGAACGAGGCGAGGACACCGGCCGCGGCGTTGGTGGTGGGGAAGAAGGTCTTCCCGAAGACCAGGGCGGCGGCGATCCCGAAGACGAAGTAGTCGTACCACTCGACCGACGACGCGAGCGCCGCCGCGGTCGCGGCCCTCCTTCGCTGGGAGACGGTGATCGTCGGTTCGGCGGCGGTTTCCGGGGCGTTCGGAGCACTGTCGGCCATCTGGATGCCCTTCGCTCGGCGCTGCTGCGGCGATGCAGTCCGGGCAAGTTAACAACCGCTTAGTATGTGGTCAACGTCTCAGCGGGTATTTCTCGATACCGACCGGTTGGTATGTCACTCTGGTGGCGGTATCGCCGACGGAGGTCGATCAATACCGGTCAGGAGAGTTTCGTGCCGAGCATGCGGAGCACCAGCTCGCTGTACTCCTGGCCCAGCTTCTTCGGTGTCTGGCGGGCGCGGTCGCTGTACCAGCGGGAGACGTCGACGCCGAGCGAGAGCACGGCGCGGGCGGCGGTGTGCGGGTCGCCGACGGTGAACACGCCCGTCCGCGTGCCCTCGGTGATGACCTCGCGCACGATCTGCTCGATGCGGCGGCGCAGTTTCGCGACGATCTCGAACTCCTCGTCCGGGAGCGCGTGCAGTTCGTACTGCACGACGCGCGCCACGGTGTGCCGCCGCGCGTGCCACGCCACGAAGTCCTCGACCAGCAGCCGGATCCGTTCGACAGGGTCGGTCTCGCGGGCCACGACGCTCTCGACCAGTGAGAGCGTCTGCTCGTGGCCGTATTTGGAGATCGCGAACAGCAGCGCGGCCTTGGACGGGAAGTGGACGTACAGCGCCGCGGGGCTCATGCCCGCCGCCGAGGCGATGTCCCGGGTGGTGGTCGCGTGATAACCGCGCCGGGCGAAGGATTCGACCCCGGCCAGCATCAGCCGTCGTGCCGTCTCCGGCTGGACGTCGGGCCACAGTTCGGCCGACAGCGACATGGTCATCCGCGAATCCTCCCAGACGCTCGTACCGGATGGTGGGCTTGACACCACCTCCGGCCCTTCCCATTGTAAGTGAGCGCTCGCTTAGTGACTGCGCTCGTCGGTGAACACAGAGGAGATCGAAGAGTGAACTCGTTCAAGGATCGCGTCGCGATCGTCACCGGCGCCAGCCGGGGTATCGGCCTCGGGATCGCCAAGGACCTGGTCGAGCGCGGCGCGAAGGTGTGCATCACCGCGCGCAAGCCGGAGCCGCTGGCCGAGGCCGTCGCCGAGCTGGGCGGGGAAGCCGTCGCGATCGCCGTCCCGGGCAAGGCCGACGACACCGCGCACCAGGACGAGGCCGTCGCCAAGACGATCGAGGCCTTCGGGCGGCTGGACATGCTGGTCAACAACACCGGCATCAACCCCGTGTTCGGGCCGACCCTGGACATCGAGCCCGAAGCCGCGGCGAAGATCTTCGCGGTGAACGTGCTCGCGCCGCTGTCGTGGACGCGCCGGGCGCGCGACGCGTGGATGGGGGAGCACGGCGGCGCGGTGGTGAACGTCGCGTCGGTCGCCGGACTCGGCGCGTCTCCGGGGATCGGAATGTACGGCGTCAGCAAGGCCGCGCTGATCCGCCTCACCAAGGAACTCGGCTTCGAGCTGGGGCCGAAGATCCGGGTGAACGCCGTCGCGCCCGCCGTGGTCAAGACCAAGTTCGCGACCGCGCTGTACGAGGGCAGGGAAGAAGAGGTCTCCGAGTCGTACCCGATGAAGCGGCTCGGGGTGCCGGCGGACATCGCGAGCGCGGTGTCGTTCCTGCTCTCGGACGAAGCGGGCTGGATCACCGGGCAGACGGTCGTCCTCGACGGCGGCGTGACCCTGGCGGGTGGCCTGTGACCGCGTCGTTCGCCGGAGCGGGTGTCGTCGTCACCGGTGGAGGCGGCGGTATCGGCTCCGTGCTCGCCCGCCGGTTCGCCGCGGAGGGGGCAAGGGTCGTCGTCGGCGACCTGAACGGGGACGCCGCGGCCGAAGTCGCGAAGGAGATCGGCGGGACCGCCGTCGCCGGTGACGCCGCGAGCGAAGCGGGTGTCGCGTCGCTGATCGAGACAGCCCGCGAAACCCTCGGCGAGGTCGATGTCTTCTGTGCCAACGCCGGGATCGCGCCGATGGGCGGCGTGGACGCGCCGGAGGAGGAGTGGGCGCGGATCTGGGACGTCAACGTGATGGCGCACGTGCGCGCGGCACGGCTGTTGCTGCCGCCGTGGCTCGAGCGCGGCCGCGGGCACTTCATTTCGACGGTGTCGGCGGCGGGACTGCTGACCACCCTCGGTTCGGCCTCGTACTCGGTGACCAAACACGGTGCGCTCGCCTTCGCCGAATGGCTGTCGGCCACCTACCGGCATCGCGGCCTCACCGTGCAGGCGATCTGCCCGCAAGGCGTGCGGACGGCGATGCTGGAGAACACCGGCCCGGCGGGCGAACTGCTCATGGGCGCGTCGGCGATCCAGCCGGAGCAGGTCGCGGACGCGTTGTTCGAGGCCATCGCCGACGAACGTTTCCTGGTCCTGCCGCACCCCGAGGTCGCGGACTACTACGCCGCGCGCGCCACGCAGACCGACCGCTGGCTCGGCGGGATGAACAAACTGCAGCGCAAGGTGGAGCAGGTCATCGGCGAATGACCGGAACGGGCCGCGACCGTGCGCGCGGTCGCGGCCCGCGCCCCGGTCAGGCGACCTCGTTCAGTTTTCCGGTGGCGACATCGAAGACGAAGCCGCGGACGGAATCCTTCTCGGGGATGAACGGGCTGTTCTTGATGCGCGCGATCGACTGACGCACGTCGGCGTCGAGGTCGCCGAAGGCTTCGGCGGCCCAGGACGGTTTGACGCCGACGTCCTCCTGGATGGATTTCTTGAAGCCGTCGTCGGTGAAGGTCAGCATTCCGCAGTCGGTGTGGTGGATGAGGATGATTTCCCGCGTGCCGAGCAGGCGCTGGCTGATCGCGAGGGAACGGATTTCGTCCTCGGTGACGACGCCGCCCGCGTTGCGGATGACGTGCGCTTCGCCTTCCTGAAGGCCGAGGACGCCGTAAACGTTGATCCGGGCGTCCATACACGCGAGCACGGCGACCTGCTTGGCGGGTGGCAAGGGAAGCGGCCCGGAAAAGCGCGAGGCGTAGTCGGCGTTGTTGGCCAGGAGTTCGTCGGTGACGGACATGGTGATCCCTTCCGATCGGAGTACCGACGAGTGGACCGTTGGGATGCACGCATGCGCAACCGTGCCCATGAGCTGGGACCGGGATCGGCTGATCAGGTGGGTGAACCAAGCCGCGGTGCTCCGGGTTTCGAACGGGGCCCTTCGGCCGGGAAGGTTGATCTTCGCCTGAGATTCGGCCACTGTAGGCGTGGGGTCTTGCTCGCGGTAAGGAAAACTCAATGAACAAGCGCTTCGTGGTCCGTGGGGCCGTTCTCGCCGCGACCCTCGCGGGCTCCGTGCTCACCGGGGGAACGGCGATGGCGAGCACCGCGGAACCGTGCGCTGCCGGGGCGTCTGGTGACGTCGCGGCGGCTTCCTGCACGCCGTACCGCAAGCAGAGTGAAGGCTGGAGCAGTAAAACCTCCTGTAACCGCGCCGGGAACGAGGGCGCGCAGGCGATGCGCTGGACCGGCTGGAACTGCAACCAGGCGCTGGCGGGCTGGGAGCTGTGGGTGCGCACCTGCACCGCGCTGGCCGCCGAGAAGGACGCGGTGACCACGCGCGAAACGGTCTGATCCGCGCAGGGCTGTCCCGGGTGTGAAACATCCGGGACAGCCCTGTCACTTTTTCGGTGTCCACAGTGGACGGCCAGGTTTCGGTCAAGCGATCGCTTCTGCGCCGAATGCCGATTCGGTCGATCGACAGGTGAGGACGGGCGGTGTGCCGATCACCGGGCACCCTCTTCGCGAATCCGCTCCGACGACGGCGCAAAGACGCCGAGATCCACCTTAAATCAATGTTAAGGACCGGCGGATTCGGTGCTATCTTGACTGGGCGAAACGCGAGAAGTTCTTCACTCGGAATTCGCCTCGCATCCCTCGTGGTGCGGGCTCGCCGCGGGGGTTCGGTCACCGAATCCGCCGCTGAGCTGAGGATTCTCCCGCGGGGCCGCCGATACCGAACCTTCGGTACGGCCTGTCCGCACGGTGGGTTCGGTGGCCACGAACTGCTGCGGAATTCGTTGACCCCGTCGAGAGCCGGTTCGTAGTGTTTGCCGAGTCTTGGGCAGGGACGGCTTTGGTGGACACGAATGGCTCAGGCAGAAGGGGGCTTTCCATGGCCGGCATCCGAACGATTTCCCCGATCGGCAAGTGGGCTTTCGACGCGGGTCGTACCGCGCGGCCCGGAATCATCAGTGAATTCGTGGAAGTCGCCGACATGCCACTGGCGGCGCTCAGTGCCGGGCTGCGGCTCGGTGGTGGCAACGCCGCCTTCTTCCGGCTGCTCGGCCGTCGTCCCGCCGACGTGCTCGGTGAATCGTTCCCCGAGCTCGTCACCACCGGTCCCGATCATCTGCGTGACCGGCTGAACCGGGTCGCCGAAGGCTGGGAGCAGCGCTTCCGCGGCAGCGTGACCGGGCTCGGATCCGGCGGTGCCGACCGGCTGACCATCGTGGCGGGCCGGATGCGGGCGCCGGGTACGGCGATCCTGCTGACCGTGCTCCCGGAGGCGGGGCCCGCCGCGGCCCGCGCCGAGCAGCTGAGCTCGGTCAACGACATCGAGGCGAAGATCCTCCAGGGCATCGCCAGTGGCTTGTCCAGCCTGGAGATGGCCGACAAGTACTACCTGAGCCGCCAGGGCATCGACTACCACGTCGCCCGCTTGCAGCGGAAGTTCAAGGCGCGCAACCGGGTCGAACTGGTTTCGCGCGCCTTCGCCACCGGGCTGCTCGACTCGACGGCGTGGCCGCCGCGGGTGCCGGAGTCCCGGCGCGCGAGCTGACCGCCCGGATCTGACGGATGGATGGCCGCCGCGTGACGTGCTCGTGCGATTACGGTGCGGTCCCAGTGAACGGTCCGGGCTCAGCCCCTGCTCACCGTCGTATTTCGGAAGAATTCGTAATGATCTTCGAGGCATGTTCGCTCATCTGAGCGGCACGGCCGACCGGAGCGGACGCCGGGTGGCCTGCTGGGGTAAACCTGGATGTCATGGGTCGTTCACGGTTCATTCCCTGGAGCGCGGTCTTCTGTCACACTTCGTCGCACCGGGCTCACGTGTGGTGTCGCGTCGAGTGTGGCCGCCTTGCCCTCGGAATCGCGCGCTCTCCGACTTCGCGCTCATTTGAGCGGCACGCATCCTCGTAGCGAGGGATAACCCTCGCCGGGGTTGGCCGGTCTATTCGGTAAGACGATCACACGATGAGATGGAAGCACGTAAGCGTTTGTTCGCTCTGTGTGACGGCAGCGACCCGATGGGACGACAGGAGGCGGAGATGGTGGACGCCAACAGACCCGGGCGCACGCTGGCCGGACGTGACGACGAGCTGCGCCGGCTCGCCACACGGCTGAGCCCCGGTGCGCCTGGTCAAGGCTCCGTCATCGTCGTGCGAGGGCAGTCGGGTATCGGCAAGTCCAGCCTGTTGGACACCGCGCTGGCCGCTCTCACGGACACCGTCATCTGCCGGGGCGAAGGGGCCGCGGCTTCCCGGGAACTGCTCGCGGAACTGCGCCGGGCCGGCGCGCCGGTCTCGGATCCGGACGACTTCGCCGCCTGGTACGAGGGATTCGCGGTTTGGGCGGGCGGGCAGCCCGCGATCGTGCTCGCCGTCGACGATGTTCAGTGGTGTGATGAACCGACGTTGCGCTGGCTGAGCCTCATCGCCCGCCACGCGACGCGGCTGCCGGTGCGGATGATCCTGGTCCGGTCGGCCGCCGACGGCCCGGACGGTGTGGCGGAACGGTTGTCGGACCTCGAATCCTGGTACGGCACCGAGGTGCTCGACCTCGGTCCGCTGCCCGCGGAGGCCGTCGCCTCACTGGCGCGCGAGGCCGTCGGATCGGAGCCGGGGGAAGCGTTCGTGCGGCACTGCGTCGAGCAGTCCGGCGGGAATCCCTTGCTGCTGCGGGAGATGCTCGACGAACTGGGCAAGGTCGCGGCGGGCGTCGCGCCGGTGGCCGGTTCCGCGGCGGGAGCCGCGCTGATCCACTCCCTGTTCACCGGCATCCCGGACTACGCCCGGTCGGTCGCCACCGCCATCGCGGTACTCGGCGGGCAGGACCTGTCCCTGGTGGCGCGGCTGGCCAAGGTACCGGCCCGTACCGCCGGAACCGCCGTCGACCTGCTGCGGAGTCAGCACATCCTTGCGCCGGAAGGGTTTTCCTTCCGGCACGACCCGGTGCGGGAAGGACTGCTCGACGCCCTCGATCCCGCCGAGCTCGGCCGGTGGCGGCGTACCGCGGCGATTCTGCTGAGCGACGCGGCCGGGTCGCCGGAAGAAGTGGCCGAGCACCTGCTCGAACTCGGCGAGCTGGACTCGTGGATGGTCGACCTGCTGAGGGACGCCGCGAGCTGCGCCTGCGACCGTGGCGCGCCCTGGGACGCGCTGCGCTATCTTCGGCCCGCCGCGGCGGCGAGGCCTTCCGATGCGGGCCTGGCCGTCCAGCTAGCCGAGACGGTCGCGCTGCTGGAACCGGACAGCGGCTTCGACCTCCTGCGCCGCGCGCTCGAACTGCAGCAGGATCCCTCCGACCGCGCCAGGGCCGCGGTGAAGCTGGGCCGCGCGGCGCTCGTCGCCCGCCGCTGCGGGACCGCCGTCACCGTGCTGGACCGGGTGCTGACCGTCCTCGGCGGCGAGGTGGACCAGCAATTGCGGATCCATCTCGAAGGGCTGTTGTGCCTGGTGGGCATCGAAGATCGCGACAGCCTGCCGAAGCTCGACACCCGGATCCAGCCCCGGACCGGCGACGGCCCGGAAGCCGTCGTCGACGCCAGGCATCTGGCCGTGTGCGCCGTCGTCGCCGCGCTCGACGGGACCCGGCCGCGCGAGGCCGCCGAATGGGCGATGCGCGCGATCCGCGGGTACACCCCGACCACCGACGACTCGGCCGTCAGCTCCGCCGTCCTGGCGCTCTTGCTGACCGACGAGGTCGACGTCGCCAGGAACGAACTGACCAGGGCCATCGAGCTCGTCCCGGCCCAGCGCAGCGAGTACCTCGCTTTCCGCGGCCTGCTCGGGCATTGGTGCGGCGATCTCGCCACCGCGGCCGCCGACGCCGGACAGGCCTACGCGCTCAGCCGCCGTGCCGAAGGGCGCACCGGCGGGGTGGTCCCACGGATCGCGCTCGCCACCGTCGCGGCCCAGCAGGGCGACACCGCGAAGGCGATGAAGTTGTTGCGGGAGGCGGATTCCCCGCAGTTGTGGGATCACACGGTGATGCGCCCGTGGTTCCAGCTCGTCGACGCGCGGGTGCATTGGGCGGCGGGGGATCGCGAGGCGGCGCTGAAGCTGTTCCACCGCTGCGGCGAGAGCCTCGCCGACGTCGGCATCGCCAACCCGCTGCTGGCACCGTGGTGGTTCGAGGGCGCCTGCCTGCTGGCGGGCGAAAGGGAATTCGAGGCCGCGGCGGAACTCGCGGCCGAAGGGGCCGAGCCGGCGGCGCGGTGGGGCACGCCGCGAGCGGTCGGAATGTCCCGGCTCGCGACCGCGGTCGCCACCCGCGGCCCCGACCGGATCGCGCTGATCGAAGAGGCTGCGGGCATTCTCGCCGGGTCTCCCGCCCGGCTGGAGGAAGCGCTGGCGGAGTTCCACCTCGGCCACGCGCTCGTCGAAGCGGGGGACACGGCCGCCGCGCGCGTCCGCCTGCGGCGCTGTGTCGAGCTGAGTTTGCGGACAGGGGACCGTTTTCTGCTCCGCCGGGCCCAGCGGACCGCCGCCGAGGCCGGTATCCCGAGCGAGGTCTCCCCGCTCGATTCGCTGAGCCCGGCCGAACGGCACATCGCCCGGCTCGCCGGGCGCGGGATCAGCAACCGGGTCATCGCGGAACGCCTCTTCGTCACCGTCCGGACCATCGAAACGCATCTGACGAGCGTGTACCGCAAGCTGCGGATCACCGGCCGGGGCGAGCTGGCCGTGATCGTCGGCCACGTCGACGACCGTCCCGTGCTGCTCGAGGGTGCCCGGTGAGCGCCGTCCGGCGGCTCGAAGCCGACGGCGCGGACGAACTCGTCGAGCGCGAAACCGAACTGCGCCTGCTCAGCCGCCTGGTCGGGGATCTCGAACTCGGCCACGGCGGTTCCGCGCTCGTGCTCGGCCCGGCGGGCAGCGGGCGGACGGCGCTGCTGGACCAGGTCGCGTCGCTGGCCACCGAGCGGGGGCTGCAGGTGTTCACCGCGCGCGGATCGGCCACCGAGGCGGAGCTGCCGTACGGGCTGCTTTCCCAGCTGCTCGCCTCGATCCCGGAACTCGCGGACGTCCCGTGGTTGCACGCCGCGCTTTCGGACGGCACCGACGTGCAGGTCCTGCACGAACTGCTCTGCCAGCGGCTGCTGGAATCGGCCCGGCGCCGCCCGGTCCTGCTGGTCGTCGACGATCTGATCCTGGCCGACGAACAGTCCGAGGCCTGGCTGGCCGCGTTGCAGCGGCGCAGGGGGAGCGACCCGGTGCTGCTCATCGCCGCGCATTCCGGCCCGCAGGACGCCGACGGCGACGGCGCGGATCCGCTGTGCCTCGGCGGTCTTCCCTGGGAGAACCGGCATGTCGTGCGGTTGCGGCCGTTGAGCGAGGCGGCCGTCCGGCGGCTGGTGCACGCGGTCCCGGCGCCGCGTCCGCCGGTGGCCGAGGTCTACGCGGCCACACGCGGGAACCCCGCCCTGCTCGCGGAAGTGCTCGCCCGGTCGGCCGCCGGGCCGGGGCCCGGCGCGGAGATCACCGCGATCACCGCGGACGTGCGCCGCGACACCGTGCTCGACCTGCTCGCCCGGCTGCCGTCCGATCTCGCCGCGCTGGTGCGGACGATCGCCGCGATCGGCACCCTCGACGAGGCCTACCTGCGCCCGCTCGCCGCCCCGCTCGGGATGCCGCTGAACCGGGCGCTGCGGGTGCTGGCGGACTCCGGCCTGATCGGGACCGATCCCGCCGAGCCGATGAACCCCCAGGTGGCCACCTGGGTGCTGGCCGCGACCGGCGCGGAGGAGCGGGCGGGGACGCGACGGCGGGCCGCCGAGCTCGGGCATCGCCGGGCCGCCCCGGAGGAGGACGTCGCCGGGCTGCTGCTCGGTTCGCAGCCGGTCGGCGAGGCTTGGGCGCTGGAGACCCTGCACGCGGCCGCGTTGCGCCGACGCGAAGCCGGGGACCACACCGAAGCGGCCCGGTACTACCGGCGGGCGCTCGCCGAACCCGCGCCGCCCGGGACGTCGGCCCGGTTGCGGTTGGAGCTGGAGACGGTCGAGGCGTCGTCGTGCCCGTTCACCGGCGGGTTGCGGCTGGCCAGGGCGACCCGGGTCTCCGACGGCGACGACACCGTCCGAACGCGACTGTCCGCTGTGGACTTGATGATGCAGCGAGGGGCCAGGGACGACGCGCTTCGCGAGCTGGCCGTGTTGAGCGAGGCCGTGGCCGACGACCGGGATCGCGCGGATCTGACGGCGTTGCACTGGCTGGCCGAAGGGACCGGCGCGGGGGCCGTCCTCCTCGGCATCCCGGCCTTGACGGACCTGGACCCGACATCGCTGACCCCCGAGCAGACGGCGGCCGCGTCCTGGCTGGCGACGACGGCGTGCCGCGACGGGCGGGTGGCCCGCAGACTGGCCCGGCGCGCGGCGGATCCGTCGAACGAGCCCATGACCCTCTATTCGCCGCGGCTGGCGCTGGCCATCACCTTCACCCAGACCGACGACGTCCTGGAAGCGCTTTCCGTCTACGAGGAAGTGATCGCGGACGCGAGCGCCGCCGGGGCGGGCGTGCCGGTGGCACTCGGCCTCACCGGCCAGGCCTGGATCCACCTGCAACGCGGTCGCGTGCAGGCCGCGGAGGAGGCGCTCGCCAAGGCCACCGCGTCCGGTCCGCCGGACGGCTGGCCGCCGACGGTCACCGCGTCGCTGAGCACGATCGCGATCGCGGCGGGGCTCACCCGCGGCGATCTCGAGGCCGCCCAGCGCGCCGTCGACGCGGCCGTCGACGGCGGGCCGCTGTACTCCACGCCGTATCTGCTCTTCATGCGCGGGTTGCTGGAACTGGACCTGAAACGCCATCGGCGGGCACTGGGGCTGTTCCAGGAATGCGGCAGGCGGATGAACGCGATCGGCTGGCAGAACCCCGGACTGGTGCCGTGGCGTTCGCATGTCGCCATCGCGGCGCAGGCGCTCGGCGACGAGCACACCGCCGCCGCGATGATCAGCGAGGAATGGCGGCTGGCACAGGATTGGGGCACGCGCACCGCGATCGGGCGGACCCATCTGGGCGCGGGTGTCGCGGTGCGGTCCGAAGACGCGGTGTTCCGGCTGACGCAGGCGGTCAACGCGCTCCAGCAGTCGCCCGCCAGGGTGCTCTACGTCGAGGCGGTGCTGCTGCTCGCGGCCGCGCAGATCAACCGGGGGCAGACCAGCGGCGTGCCGCGACTGCTGCGCGAGGCCGAACGGCTGGCCACCGCGTACCAGCTCGCGTGGGCGACCTCCCGCATCGCCGACCTCGGGAAACGGCTGTCCGACCGGCCGCGGCGGTCCTATCGCACGGCGTCCCGGCGCTGGCGGGCGCTCTCGCCCGCCGCGACCGACCTCGTCCGCCGCGTGCTCGCGAACGCCTCCAACGCCGAACTGGCGGAGGAACTGGGCGTGAGCAAACGCGCCGTCGAGCTCCGGCTCACCGCGATCTACCGGCAGCTCGAGGTGACCGGGCGGGCCGAGTTGCGGGAGCTGTTCGACGCGCTGGACAAGGAGCTCTGATCCGTCGTCATGATGATCGAGCGAGTCGACCAGCAGGCCGCGATCGCCGGGGCCGTCGCCGAGGCGCGTGCCGGAGCGGGGCAGTTCGTCGTCGTCCGCGGCGGGCTGGGCGCCGGCCGGTCCGCGCTGCTGCACGCGGCGGGGGAGGAGGCCGCCGCGCGGGGCGTGCGCGTCGTCCGGGCGGCCGCGACCCCACTGGACCGAGGCGTCGCGCACGGCGTGGTCTGGCTGCTGCTGGAACCCTTGCTGGAATCCGGCCGCCGCGGGGAGTTGCTCACCGCGGTCCGGGCCGACAGTGAGTTCCCCGCCGATCCGCCCGACGCGCGCCGCGCCCATCTCGTCCTGCACGAACTGCTGGAACTGTTCACCGACATGGTGCGCGACACCGGTCCGGTCGCGCTGCTGGTGGACGATCTGCAGTGGGCCGACCCGGCTTCGGCGCGGTGGCTCGCGTATCTGGCCAAGCGGATGAGCCGCCTGCGGGTCCTCGTCGTGGCCACCCTGCTGGAAGGTGACGACTCCGCGGACGACGTCGTGGTCAAGGACATCGCCCGGACCGCGGCACGCACGGTGCACGCCACCCCGCTCTCGGCCGCCGGTGTCCGGTCCTACCTGACCGCCCGCTGCGGAGCCGAACCCGCGGACGAGTTCGCGGACGTCTGCTACGCCCGCACCGGCGGTTCGCCCATGTTGCTGGACGCGCTGGTCAACGCGATGCTCGGCCACGGTCTGCGGCCGATCGCCCCGGCCGCGGCCGAACTCGCCGCGCTGCGGCCCTCGCCCGCCGCGGCGCGGCTGACCCGGTGCCTGCGCGCCCAGCCGGACGACGTCTCCGCGGTGGCCAAGGCGATGGCCGCCCTCGGCGGGGCGACCGAGCCCGGCGTCCTCGCCGAGCTCGCCGACCTCGACTCGCCGGACTTCGACGCGGCCTTGCGCGCGTTGCGGCGGCTGGGGCTCGTCGAAGCCCCCGCAGACGGGCTGCTGCGGTTCGCGGGGGAGATGGCGGGCGATCTCGTCGCCGACCAGCTCAGCGCGGACGAACAGGACCGGTTGCACCTGCGCGCCGCGAATGTCCTCTACCGCAACGGAAGGCCGGTCGAGCAGATCGGACGGCAGCTGCTGGCCACGGTCGCCGAACCCGAGCCGTGGGCCGCGGAGGTGCTGCGGACCGCGGCCAGTGCCGCGCTCGCGAACTCGTCGCCCCAGACGGCCGCCCAGTATCTGCAGCACGCGCTGGCGCATCCGGGTGCCGACCGCGCGGAACTGCTCGTCGATCTCGCCGCCGTCGAACGCGGCTACGACCTGCCCGCCGCCCACCGGCATCTGCACCAGGCGCTGGGCCTGATGCGGGATCCGGTGGACCGCGCGTTCGCGCTCGGCCTGCTCCCGGTGGTGACCGGGCTGCGGTTCGCCGCGGACGTCCGCCGCCTCCGGCAGGTGCTCGCGGAACTGCGGGAGGTCCCCGGTCCGGACGCGGCCGACGCGGCGTTGCGCATGGAGGCCCGTCTTCGCTATCTCGAACGGGGTGTCCCCGGTGCCGGCGACGCGGCGGCGGACCGGCTGGCGGAACTCGGTCCCGCGCCCGCCCAGGATTCCTCGGCCCAGCGGGAGCTGGTCGCGGTCCTGCTGTACCTGATGACCGTCGCGGGCGTCGCGCCCCGGGAGTCCATTGTGGACCTCGCCAGGCAGGTGCTGGAGCGGGAACCCGGTTCGCCGGACCAGATGTACACCACGCTGCCGCTCACGGTGCTGGTGCTGGCCGCCGCCGATTCGCTCGACGGCGTCGACTCCTGGCTCGCCGCGGCGTGCGGTCCCGCGGCCGATCCGGACCTGCCGACACTGGTCGCCTGGGCGGGACAGTCGCTCGTGGCCTCCGCCACCGGCCTGCTCGGCGTCGCCCGCGACCGGGCGCAGGCGGTGCTGGTGTCGGCGGGTCCCAGCCGGGTCGGGATCACCATGACGGCGATGCGGGTGCTGGCCGAAATCGCGATGGAGCAACGAGATCCGGCACTCGCGCGGCTGATCGTCGACCATCTGGAGGTCGAGCACGACCCCTGGCTCCGGTCCCTGGCGTACGGCACCTTGGCCCTGACCGAGGCCAATCACACCGCGGCCGCCGAGTACTTCCTCGACTGCGTGCATCAGCTGGAGCGGTTCGGGAACCGCGTGCTGCTGCCACTGCGCGGCCAGATCGCCCTGCTGCTCGCGGCGACCGACGATCCGAAGCGGGCGGAAGCGGTCGCGCAGGGCGAGGTCGAGCGGGCGTTGTCCT
Organism: Amycolatopsis sp. lyj-84; assembly: GCF_046549075.1. Lineage (NCBI taxonomy): Bacteria > Bacillati > Actinomycetota > Actinomycetes > Pseudonocardiales > Pseudonocardiaceae > Amycolatopsis > Amycolatopsis sp. lyj-84. The sequence goes on along the minus strand of NZ_JAJPWO010000002.1, from coordinate 294,069 downwards.
GGGGCGCGCCGTCGTCGGTGGGGCGCGCGCTGCGGATCCGCGCGACGCTGCTCGACCGGGACGAGGACGCCGTCCCGATCCTGCGCGAGGCCGCGGAAACCCTGGCCCGCTCGGGAGACCGGCTCGAACTCGCCCGCACGCTGATCCTGCTCGGGGAACGCGGCACCGGACCCGACGCCCGCGAGCGGCTGCTGGAAGGGCGCAGCCTGGCGGCCGGATGCGGGGCGAGCTGGCTGACCGGGTCCGCGGAGCCGCCGGATCAGGCGGACGGCGGACTGCTGACCGCGACCGAGCAGCGCGTGGTGGAACTGGCGGTGTCCGGCCGCCGCAACCGCGACATCGCGGAACTGCTGGAGGTCACCGTGCGCGCGGTGGAGAAGCACCTCACCAGTTCGTATCGCAAGCTGGGCATCAGTGGCCGCGCCCAGTTGGCCGCGGCGATGCGCGGCCATCGGGCGGGCTGAGCCCGGTCAGGATCCGGCGGGGCCGAGGCGTCCCTGCAGCCACGCCGCCGCCAACTCGACCCGGGACTGGCTGCCGGTGCGTTCGAACAGCGACGTCAGCCGGGCTTCGATGCGCTTCTCGCTGACCTGCAGTGCCGCCGCGATCTGCCGGTTCGTGCGGCCGCTCGCGATCAGGCCGACGATGTGGCGCTCCAAGGGATCCAACCCCGCCCGGTCGGTCCGGTCCGCGCGGTCCGGGGAGAAGGAGATCCGGTGCCGATCGAGCAGATCCGAAACGTGCGGCAGGGCCGCGACGGCGTCCAGGCGCTTCAACGTCCGGTGCGCCTCCAGCAGTGACGGCCCGGGGACCGGGCTCACCTCGCCGAACGCCGTGCACGCCTCGGCTATCCGGAACACGTCGCCGGACTGCCGGGCCAGCTTGACCCCGGCGCGCACCGACTCCATGTCACCGCGCACGAGACCCCCGCACACCAGCGCCGCCTCCTGGACCGACGCGGTCGGGCTGCGGACGGCGAGGCTCTCGAGTTCGGCGAGCAGGCGGGTCACGGTCTCGGTGTCCCCCTGCTGCCTCGCTCCGTGCAGGAGTCGGGCGAGCAGGCGTTCCATCCCCGCTCGCACCCCGCGGTCGCGGCATTCGGCGTAGTCCTGCCAGCCTCGGGCGAGGGCTTCGTCGTGCCGTCCTTCGGACTGGTGGAGCAGGCACCTGACCCACGCGACGTACGCGTCGGCGGAAGTCCGGAAAGGCAAGCGGCGCAACCAATCCGCCGCCCTGTCCGGCTGGGCGCGCTGGGCGCAGATCTCCGCGGCGAACACACTCGCGAACCGGTGGCGGCGGGGCGGGTCCCACCACAGGCGGTCGCCTTCGAGCTGCCGGGCCAGCGACAACGCCGCGTCCCACTCGCCCTCGCGGTAAGCCTGCCGGACCATATGCCAATCGACCGCGAAACCGGACGTCGGCGGTTGGTAGCGGCCGCGCAACAGGACGTTCAGGACACTGACCGTGTCGAGGACCTCGGCGGCTTCGGCGACGTCCTCGTGCGGCGGCATTTCCGTCAGTACCAACCACTCCTCGGCCGGTCTGCCGCCGTCGCCGGGCAGCGCGCCCAGCAGGATCCCGGCGCCGAGGGCGAACAGCTGGTCGTCTTCCGCGCCACTGGCACGCGCGAGCGCCCGCACCGCTTCGGCGGCCGCCGGGCGGTCGGCCCGATTGACCGCGTCGAGCAGCAGACGGCAGTCGGGAACCTTGTCGAGGAGATGCGCGACTTCGGCGGCCAGCGGTCGTACGACGTCGAGTTCGGCGAGTCGTTGCTCGTGGGCGAGCGCGCCCAGCCAGCACATCAGGACGGTGGCGGACAGCCGGGCGGACGGCCCCGGGTCGGCGAGCCGCGGTGCGACGACGGTGGCGAGGTCGTCGGCCAGCGCGCCGTAGCCGCCGGCCGCGAGGCTGTCCGCGAGCAGGGCCCGGAGCACTTCGGGAAACCGGTCGTCGGACGGGGCGAGCAGCCGGAGCGCCGCCAGCCGGTAGCGGCGCGCCGCCGGCATGTCGGTGTTCCCGCTCGCGGCCGCGTCGAGCAGCAGGCTCGCCGTCCCGGGATCCGGTGGTGACGGCGGGAGCTCGGCGAGATGCGGGGCGATTTCGGCGGGATCGGCCGGATGACGGTCGAGGAGATCCCGCACGATCCTCCGGTGCAGCACCGTGCGCCAGCGTAGGCCGTGCTCCAGCCGGAGTCTGTCGGCCAGCGCGGGGACGGCGAACTCCACCGCGCCGTCCGTCCCGCCGCGAAGGATCCCGGCCCGGACCAGGTCGTCGAGGGCCTGGCCCGCGACCGACGGCGTCAGCGCGGCCGCGGAGGCCAGCCAGGGCAACCTTTCGAGGGTCGGGACGCTTTGTTCGCTCAGCACCGCGATGATGGCGGCCAGCCGCCGGGCGCGCGGCCCGAGCCGTCGCAGCCTGAGCGTCTCGGGATGTCCCTCGGGCAGCACGATCGGGGGTCCCGCGCCGGTCAGGCAGACGTGTTCGTCGACGACCGACAGCCTGCCGGAGACGCGCAGGCCGGTGATCGTCGCGCCGACCGTGCCGGGATTGCCGAACAGCGGGCCGAGCGCGGTGCGGACCGCGCTGACGAGCGCGGGATCGCTCGCGATCCGCCCGGCGCGGGTGGTCCAGCCGGGCAGCAGCGCCGTCGTCTCCGCGGCGGTCAGCGGCCGGAGGCCCACCGTGCCGTCGGCGATGGCGAGCAGTTTGCCGACCGGGCCGCCGCCGGGGTCCCGGCCTGCCGCGGTCGCGACGGTGACCGTCCCGGTGGCGCGGGCACCCTCGGCGACCAGGGTGAGCACGGTGGCGAGCTCCGGCGGCAGCAGATCGAAGTCGTCGAACTGCAGGACGATCCGGCTGCGCGGGGCGAGGGTGGCGAGAACGGTGATCAGATCGTGGGCCGTCGTCTGCGGTCCGGTGCCGGAGCCCGACTCGAGCCGGGCCCGCAGCCAGGCCACCGCGCTGAGCATGCTGACCAGCTCGGGCCGGTCGAGGGTCGCGATCAGCTCGACCAGCTGGGTCGTCAGCCGGAGCAACACGGTTTCGGGCTCGGGACCGGCCGGGACGGCCAGCACGGCGGCGCCGGAGCGGCGTCCGCGCTGGGCCAGCCCGGAGAGGACGGTGCTGCGGCCGCTGCCCGCCGGGCCGTGCAGCACCCAGATCGCACCGGACCCGGTGAGCACCCGGTCCAGAGCGGCCTGCGCGTCGTCCGGTCCGGCGTTCGTGACGGCCGTCGCTCCCATTTCCCTCCTCGGCCGGCGCGGGACCACGGCGCGGCCGGGCGACGGTCGCTCCGAGCATGGCGCACGGAGGACCGCTCGGTCGGGAGGTCAGGCGGCCGGGGCACCTTCGGCCAGCATAGTTGCCCCGGCGGACCACGGTCGACCGCTTCCACCAGAGTCAGCCTTCCCGAAGAAAGCGCTCTCTCCCTCCGCGTTTCGTACTCTAGTTGCGGTCTTTAGCGTGCGTAACTACCGCAACTAGAGGACTAAATGCGGGTGTGGGGATCGGGGCGTGTTGCGAAAGTGGCGTTCGCAGCGCGTGGCCCGTGGCTTTCGCGACACCCGGGCTGGCTGGCGAAGCCCTCGCAACGACTCGACCCACCACGCCACTGTCGCCCTGGCTCGCCCCCGCAGTACATGAAGGCCCCCTTCCTTGCGCCTAGGTACAGGAAGGGGGCCTTCATGTACTCGGGGAAGGTGTGAAGGTCGAGTTTCTTCGGCTGAGCCGAGGGAAGTGGCCCTTCACGCGCCGCCGCCCGTGACTGCCGGGGCTGGCGGGTGTCGCTGAGGCTGCGGAGGGCGATCACGTAGTCCGTGAAGGCCTCCTTGCCTACCTTCAGGGTAGGCAAGGAGGCCTTCACGGACCTGCAACCAACTCCAGCCACAACAGCAGGTACCTAAGACCTTGCGGCTCTAACCCGAATCGCCACTCACGACCACCCCACAGGAAACCACCAGGCCCACGTCTGTGCACGACACTTTGTGTGCCGCTCACGACCTCCTCTAGTTGTGGTCCTTAGCGTGCGCAACTACCGCGACTAGAGGACTAAATGCGGGTGCTCGGGGCGTCGGGGACGGGGTCGGGTTGTGGTTGGGGTACGTCGGTCTCGATCACCTTCGGGACGCCGCGCAGGCTCCGGAGCGCCACCACCGCGAGGACCACCATCACCGCCGCGCTGCCCAGCATGCTGGTGCGGATGCCGCCGACGAACGACTCCTCCGCGGCCGTGCGGACCGCCGTCGCCACCGGTTCCGGCAGGCCGGTCGCGACCGCCGCCGTGGCACTGAACGACTCCCGCACCTGGGCGGCCAGCTCGGGCGGTACGCCGGCGGGCAGGGCCAGCTCGGCGTGGTAGACGGCGGACAGCACGCTGCCGACCACCGCGATGCCGAGTGAGCCGCCGAGTTCGTAGGCGGTGGCGGAGATCGCCGACGCCGCACCGGCGCGATCGCGGGGGACCGTGCCGAGGATGGTGTCGCCGGTGACGGTCAGCGTGAGCCCCGCGCCCGCACCGAACGCCACCTGCGCGGCCAGCACCAGTACGTACGTCGAGTCCGTGTTCACCGCGCCGAACAGCCCGAAGCCGATCGACGCCAGCGCCAGCCCGCCCGACACCGTCGGCGCCCGGCCGAACCGGCGCACCGCCTTGGCCGCCAGGACACCGCCCGCGACGAGCGCCGCGATTGCGCCCGGGACGAACGCCAGCCCGGAGCGCAGCGGACTCCAGCCCAGGACGAGCTGGAAGTACTGGCTGGAGATCAGGGCGAAGGCCGACATCGTGAACACCGACACCAGGTTCGAGCCGACGGAGGCCGAGAACCCGCGGCGCCGGAACAGGTCCAGGTCGATCAGCGGTTGTTCGAGCCGTCGCTGGCGGCGGGCGAACCACCACAGCGACGCGCCCCCGACCGCGAACGCGCCGAGCACTTCCGGGTACCACAGGCCGACGTAGAACGCGCCCTTCAGCGCGTACACCACGGCCACCAGCCCGACGATGGACAGCAGCACGCTGGGCAGATCGAGCCGCAACCGACCGCTGGAGCGGGATTCCGGCACGACGCGGGCGGCGCCGAGGATCAGCAGCGCCACCGGGATGTTGACCATGAACACCGAACCCCACCAGAAGTGTTCCAGCAGGACCCCGCCGACGATCGGGCCGATCGCGAAGCCCGCGGCCGATACCCCGGCGGTGACGCCCACCGCGGCGGTCCGCGCCCGCTGGGTGGTGAAAACCGCGCGCAGCAACGAAGTCGTCGAGGGCAGCACGGCCGCGCCCGCGACTCCCAGCAGCGCCCGGGCCGTGATGAGCATTTCGGCGCTCGGGGCGTAGGCGGCCACCAGCGAGCCCAGCGCGAACGCGGCCACCCCGACCACGAGCACCCGCCGCCTGCCGAACCGGTCGCCCAGATTGCCCATGGTCACCAGCAGACCGCCCATGGCGAAGCCGTAGACGTCCGCGATCCACAGCAGTTCCTCGGCCGACGCGCCGAGTTGGGTGGTGAGCGCCGGCACGGCCAGGTGCAGCACGGTCATGTCGATCGCGACCATCAGCTGCGCCAGGCAGGACACCATGATCGTCGCGATGTCGCGGGCCTTGGTGCTCATGCGGCCACCGCCTCGGGAAGGCGGGGCCGGGGTTTCGGTTTCAGCGTGCTCCGGAGGTCGGCCCGCAGGAGGGTGAACGCCGACGTCAGCCCGGGCAGCCGGTGCAGCAGGTGGTCCGGGCCGGCGACGAGGACCCGGCCGACGCCGAGCCGGGTGAACCGGTGGACCAGCCCGGGCAGCCGTACCGCGTTGACCGTCGACTCCAGCAGGAGCGACGCCGCCTCGTCACCGGTCCGGACCGGCTCTCCGTCCTGATCGGACACGATCGGGAGGTCAGGGGCGGAAAAGTCGAACTCGCCGAAGACCTCCTCCGCGAGCCTGTCGCGCAGCCCGCCGAGCATCCGCGCGTGGGCGGCGGGACGCATCGTCGTGAGCGCGTACCCGCCCGCGGCCCGCACCCGGCGGACGAATTCGTCCAAAGCGGACTCGCGCAGGGTCACCAGGTGGACTTCCTCGTCGAACCGGCCGGAGAGTTCGTGGCCGATCCCGTCGAGGATCCCGCCGAGCGCCGTTTCCGGCGTCCGTACGACGAACTGGCTGACGAGATCCTGGTTCGTCGTCTCGAAATACTCCCGTTCCCGGCAGGCCACGGCGTCGACGAGCCGGACGAGATCCCCGAGCGGAAGGGCGCCCGCGCGGACCACGGCGGCGCGTTCGCCGAAGCTGGCGCCGCCGACCGCGACCGGTGCCAGCCCGTGCTCCCGCTCCGCCCGTTCGGCGAGTGCCAGCGACGCGAGCACGAACGCGATCTGGGTGTGCTCGTTGTACTCTTCGCCCGTTCTGGCCAGCGGATCCAGCAAGGAGCGGCCGAGCGCGTGCTCCGCCGCGCCGAGCAGGCGCCGGGCCAGAGGGTCGATGACGAGGAACCTGCCCAGTTCCGAAGCACGGGCGGGACCCATGCCGGGGAAGAGGACGGCATCCGTGGAAATGTCCACTGTGCACACCCAGTTTCGTTTTCGGATCAGAGTTGTTCGGCCGCGGCGAACTGCTCGAGCCGCTTCCGGTCCGGTTTCCCGTTGCGGTTCAACGGGAACTGATCGGTGACGAGGACACGGTTCGGCTGCTCGGCCGGGGGCAGCACGCCGCAGATCCGGTCGCGCCAGTAGCGCGAGTCCCGTTGTGCGTCGTCCTCGACGACGAAGACCAGGCTCGACCCGCGCCGCTGGTCGGGCAGCGCGACGATCTTCGCCGAACAGCCGTCTTCGGCCAGCCGGTGCTCGATCACCTCGGGGTGCAGGGTGTGCCCGTTGCGGTGCACGGCCCGTTTGCGCCCGACGACGAACAGGTTCCCGTCCGCGTCGAGCCGGCCGAGGTCGCCGGTGGCGTACCAGCCGCGGTCGACGGGGAGCACCTGCCCGGTGCCGTCGAGGTAGCCCTCCATGAGATCCGGGTCGAGGACGAACAGCTCGCCGATTTCGCCGCTGGGCAGCACGGTGCCGTCGTCGGCGCGCACCTCCAGGGTCAGTCCTTCGACGATTTGCCCGCAGCCACGGGGGTTTCCGATGTTGGCGAAGGCGACGTTGCCCATTTCGGTGCTGCCGTAGCTGTCGAGCAGCGGCATGCCGAAGAGCTCGTCGGACTGCTCCACGACCCCGGGTTCGAGCGGGGCGGCGCCGCTGCACAGCATGCGCACGCGGGAGAATTCCGCTTTGAGCGACGGACGTTTGCCGATGATGTTGAACAGGCTGCGATAGGTGGACGGCGTCGCGTCGACGACCGTCGCGCCGGCCATCCCCGCCAGGCGCAGCGCCCGGTCGGGACGGCGGTAGGGCGCGATCACCAGCGAGCAGTCCCGCAGCCAAGCGATCATCACCATCGAAAGGCCGTACTGGTGGTTGAACGGCAGCAGCGGCAGGAGGACGTCGTCGGCGACGTGGCCGACCAGGTCGGCGTTGCGTTCCAGGTTCTTCAGGAACCGCGCGCCGTTCTTCGCGACGCCCTTGGGGACGCCGGTCGAGCCGGAAGACCACATCACGAGGCTGTCGGGCAGCTTTTCCCAGACGTCGAACCGCAACCGGACATCGGTCGGGGTCCGGTCGGCGGCGGCCACCATGATCTCGTAGGTGTACGCCGTCGGCGCGTCGGCAGGCATCGGCGCGTCGTCGTCGACGACCGCCAGCACGACACCGGAACCGGCGATCGTCTCGGCGGTACGGTCGGCGTGCTCCATGTGGTCGACGAGCACCACGGACGCGCCGGCGTGCATCAGCGCGACGAGGATCGTCAGGTAGGCCAACGTGTTGTCGGCCTTGAGCAGGACACGGTCGCCGGAGCCGACACCGCGGTCGCGCAGCACTTCGGCGACCCGGAGGGCCTGCTGCTCGAAGGCGGCGCCGCCGGTGACCGCGTCGGGGGAATAGATCTTCGCGAACATGGGGAAGTCCTTTCCACTGTCAATCCAGGCTCACCGGGGCGATCTCGTCGAACACGTCGCCGGGACCGGGGTTGTCCGGATGGGTGCCGCCGCCCAGGTGCTCGACGACGCCCCACACGGCGTTCAACGCGGTGGTGACCGCGCTCTCGGAGAAACCGGCGATCCACGCGACGTCGTCGCCGGCCAGGAAGAAGCCGCGGTGGTGGTCGGCGGCGTCGCGCTGCATGAACTGGGTGAACAGCCGCCGCTGGTAGCGGTAGCTGCCGGGAAGGCAGGATTTGAAGGCGCCCTTGAAGTGCGGCTGGGTCTCCCAGGTGATCGCGATCGGCGGGCCGATCATGTGGGAGCGGATGTCGACGCCGGGGTAGATCTTGGCCAGCGCGGCGAGCATCACGTCGAGCCGCTCGTCCGGGGTCAGCGAAGCGACCTTCAGCGAGTCGTCGTTCCACGTGTAGGAAAGCAGCATCGTGCCGGGCTCGTCGGGGCCGTTGTCGATCAGGTAGACCCCGCGCGGGATGCGGTCGGTGAGCGTCGTGCTCATCACGTCCCGGCCGGTCGCCGGATCCTGGTCGAGCCAGAACGGCCGGTCGGTGATGACGAACAGTTTGGACGCGCCCATGTAGTGCGTGCGCTCCAGCGCGGTCCACACCGGCTGCGGCAGCAAGGCGTCGTCGCTCTTCATCCCCGAGAGCAGGTTCCAGTTCTGCGCGGCGAAGATCGCCGCCGGATAGGTGCGCACGTCGCGGTCGGCGTCCTCGATGGTGAACCCGCGGCCGGTCCGGTCGATCCGCACCACCGCCGGGCGCGGCTCGCCGCCGTGCAGGCTCGCCAGCGACGTGCCGGACGGCCAGTATTCGAGCTCGGCGGGCTCGTCGGTCCACAGCCCGAGCGGCAACTGCTGGCAGCCGCCGATGATCCGGTGGTGCTCGTCGCTGGTGTCGGTGCAGATCACGCGCAGGATCTCGAGCGCGGAGTTGGGGAAGTCGGTGTCCCAGCCGCCGCAGCCGAAACCGACCTGGCCGAAGATCTCGCGGTGCTCGAAGGAGGAGAACAGCGGGGACGAGGTCAGGAAGCCGTAGAACGACACGTTGTCGAACTTGGTGACCAAGTGGTTCCACAGTGCCTTGATGGTCGAGATGTCCCGGCGCCGGATGGCGTCCTCCATCAGCGACAGATCCGCCTGCTCCTGCAGCGTCTTCGTCCAGGCGTCGTTGACCTCGCGGTACACCGCGGGCAGGTCGGCGGACGTCCGGGCCCAGTGGTTCTCGCCGTGCAGGTTGATCACCGTGCTCGGCGACGCGGGGGAGAGCGGGTTGGGGAACGGCGTCGTTTCCAGCCCGACCTTGTCGATGTAGTGGAAGAGAGCGCCCGCGGACGGCGGGAAGCGCATCGCGCCCAGCTCGGCGACGGCGTCGGGGTAGCCGGGCAGGCTCACCGAGCGCATCCGGCCGCCGAGTTGCTCGGCCTCGTAGATCACCGGCTTCAGGCCGAGCTTCATCAGCTCGTAGGCGGCCACCATCCCGGACAGGCCACCGCCGATCACCGCGACCTCGGTGCCGTGCGCCTGGCGCGGCACCCGGCCGAGGCCGGCGGGATGGCGGATCCAGTCGTCGTAGGCGAACGGGAAATCGGGACACAGCATGCTCGTCGGCGGAGCCGCCTCGGCCCGCGGGCGGGGCAGGACGCGTTCTTCGACGGGAGACATGGTCATCGGCGTTACCTCCGGCACTAGTTCTGGCGTCGCGCGGACGACCCGGCCGGCACGGCGGACGCCGGCGTTCTCGTGCGGCCACGGGTCTGTGCGCTGAAATCGGGGCACTGAAATCCGGTTCGCCGAGAGCCACGTTAACGATTCCGTTCCGGAGCGACGGATACCTTTTCCACCGCTTGCCCACGGCACGGAAACCCGGCGGAGGGGCGGGCGGTTACCCGGCGGTGGAACAGTTCCGTCCCGCTCGCCCGGCCCGCTGTGGATAGCTGGAGCACGACTTCCCTGTGCCAGGCGACCCGAGGTGGCGAGTGCGCGCATGACCGAGCTGGATTCCCTGCGACAGCTGGAGAGCAGGCCGCGCGCCGAGCGGCGCCGCACGCTGCTGGGCCTGGTGCGCCGGGCGACGTCGGCGGTGCTGGACGGGCCGCTCCCGGCCGGCCGCACCTTCGCCGACCTGGGGTTCGATTCGCTGCTGGCGGTGAAGCTGCACGCGTGGCTGAGCGCCGGGACCGGACTCGAACTGCCGGTGACCCTCGCCTACGACCATCCGGGGCCGGAGGCGCTGGCGGACTTCCTCGACGAGCGCCTCTTCGGTGCCGGGCCCGAGGACGCCGCGGACGGTGGCGCGGCCACCGGCGAACCCATCGTGATCGTCGGCATCGGCTGCCGCTTCCCCGGCGGCGCGGACTCGCCCGCCGCTCTCTGGTCCCTTGTGGACGAAGGAAGGGACGTCGTCACGGAATTCCCCCGCGACCGCGGCTGGGACGTCGACGGCCTGTACGACCCCCGGCCGGGCACCCCGGGCAAGACCTACGTGCGTCACGGCGGTTTCCTGCCCGGCGCGGCCGAATTCGACGCGGGGTTCTTCGGCATCTCGCCGCGCGAGGCGCTGGCGATGGACCCGCAGCAGCGCCTCGTGCTGGAGACGGCGTGGGAGGCGCTGGAACGCGCCGGGATCGACGCCGGGACCCTGACCGGCAGCCGCACCGGGGTGTTCGTCGGCGCCGAGCCGCAGGAGTACGGCACCCGCCTGGCGGACGCGCCCGAAGGTCTCGACGGGCTCCTGCTCACCGGCAGCGCGCCGAGCGTCGTTTCCGGCCGGATCGCGTACACCCTCGGCCTGCAAGGGCCCGCGCTGACCGTCGACACCGCGTGTTCCGGCTCGCTGGTCGCCCTCCATCTCGCGGTCCGCGCGCTGCGCAACGGTGAATGCACGCTCGCGCTCGCCGGCGGGGTGGCCGTGCTCGGTACGCCCGGTCCTTTCGTGGCCTTCTCGCATCAGCGCGGCCTGGCGCCGGACGGGCGCTGCAAGCCGTTCTCGGCGGCGGCGGACGGTACGGCGTGGGCCGAAGGCGCCGGGATGTTCGTCCTGGAAAGGCTTTCCGACGCCGAACGCCACGGGCATCCGGTGCTCGCGGTGATCCGCGGCAGCGCGGTCAACTCCGACGGCGCGTCGAACGGGCTCACCGCGCCCAACGGTCCGTCCCAGCAACGGGTGATCCGCGCCGCGCTGGCCGACGCCGGGATCGCCGCGTCCACTGTGGACGCTGTCGAGGCGCACGGCACGGGGACCACCCTCGGCGACCCGATCGAGGCGCAAGCACTGCTTTCGACCTACGGCAAGGACCGGGAAGCCCCGCTGTGGCTGGGTTCGGTGAAGGCCAACATCGGGCACGCGCAGGCGGCCGCCGGAGCGGCCGGGGTGATCAAGATGATCATGGCGCTGCGGCACGACCGGCTGCCCCGCACCCTGCACGGCGCCGACCCGACACCGGCGGTCGACTGGTCCGCAGGCGCGGTTTCGCTGCTGGCCGAGCCGGTGGAATGGCCCCGCGGTGAGGAACCGCGCCGGGCCGCCGTCTCGTCGTTCGGCATCTCCGGCACCAACGCCCATCTGATCCTCGAAGAACCGGCGCCCGCCGCGTCCGAAGCGCCCGCACCCGAGGTGCCGTCGCCGATCGCGGTCGCGTTCTCGGCCGCCGACCCGGACGCGTTGCGTGCCCGAGCGAAGCAGCTCGCCGCCGTCGAAGCGAACCCCTCGGACCTGGTCTTCTCGCTCGCCAAGACCCGGGCGACGCTGGCCGAACGTGCCTTCGTCCTGGCACCGGACGCCACCGGCCTGACCGAGGCCCTGACCGCTTTCGACGAGCGAGTGCTGCGCGGTGGCCCACTCCAGGAGCCCGCCGAACTCGCTTACCTGTTCACCGGACAGGGCGCCCAGCGGATCGCGATGGGCCGGGGACTCTACGACACCTACGACGTCTACGCCGAGGCATTCGACGAGGTCTGTGCCCACGTGGACCTGCAGCTCGATCCTCCGTTGCGGGACGTGGTGTTCGGCGGGGCGGACCCGGCGCTGCTGGACCGCACCGACTACGCGCAGCCCGCGCTGTTCGCCGTCGAGGTCGCCCTGTTCCGGCTGCTGGAGTCCTGGAGCGTCGTCCCGGCCTACCTGTGCGGGCATTCGGTCGGCGAGTTCGCGGCCGCGCACGTCGCGGGCGTCCTGTCGCTGTCCGACGCGGCGATGCTGGTGACCGCTCGCGGCAGGCTCATGCGCGAGCTGCCCGAGGGCGGCGCGATGGTCTCCCTCCGTGCCACGGAAGAAACGGCCCGCGCGCTGCTGACCGGATACGAGAGCAGCGCCGGGATCGCCGCGGTCAACGGCGGGGAAGCCGTCGTGCTGTCCGGCGCGCGTGCGACGCTGGAAGCGGCGATCGCCGGATTCGACGGCAAGGTCAAGTGGCTCAACGTCAGTCATGCCTTCCACTCGCCGTTGATGCGGGACATGCTCGACGACTTCGCCCGGATCGCGCGGCTCGCCGAGTACCACCCCGCGAACCTGCCGATCGTCTCGACGGTCACCGGCGAGATCGGCGGGCACGACGCGGCCGAGTACTGGATCCGCCACGTCGAGGCCACCGTCCGCTTCGCCGACGCGCTGCGCGTGCTGCGGGACAACGGCTGCGGCACCTACCTGGAACTGGGCCCGGACGGCGTGCTCTCGGCGCTGGTCGACGACGGCGTCGCCCGGCCGCTGCTCCGCCGTGACCGGCCCGAGGTGCCCGAAATCCTGACGGCCCTGGGCACCGCCCACGTACGCGGGGTCGACGTCGACTTCGCGGCTCTAGTCCCGGGCGGGCGCCGGATCGCTCTGCCGACCTACCCGTTCCAGCGGTCGCGCTACTGGCTCACCCCCGGTCCGGGGAAGGACGCGCGCGGGCTCGGCCTGCGCGACGCCGGGCACCCGCTCCTCGGGGCGGTGGTCCCGGTCCCCGGCGGCGACACCGTTTTCACCGCCCGGCTCTCGGTGGCCGAGCAGCCGTGGCTGAGCGGGCACCGGGTCGGCGACGACATCCTGTTCCCCGGCACCGGTTTCCTCGAACTGGCCCTGCACGCCGGAGCCGAGACCGGCTGCGGCTGCGTGGAGGAGCTGACCTTGGGCGCGCCGCTCGTCCTCGCGGCCCCGGTCGAAGTGCAGGTGGTGGTGGCCGCCGCGGACGACGACCGCCGTCGCGCGGTCACCGTCCACTCGCGACCGGAGCACGGCGAGGAGTGGACCAGCCACGCCAAGGGCACTCTCGTCCCTGACACCGGTGCCGTCCCGACAGCTGTCGCGTGGCCACCGCCGGGAGAATCCCCCTCCCTGGAAGGCTTCTACGACGACCTGCCCGGATTCGGCTACGAAGGCGTGTTCCGCGGCCTCCAGGCGGTGTGGGTGGACGGCGACGACGTCCACGCCGAAGTCGCGCTTCCCGCCGACGTCGAGGACGGAGGCGGCGGTTTCGGCATCCACCCGGCCCTGCTGGACGCCGGGCTGCACGCGATGTTCTTCCGCGAGTCGGCGGAGTCCGCCGGTGGACTGCCGTTCTCCTGGTCGGACGTCCGCCTGCGGGCGAGCGGTGCGACAGCGCTGCGGCTGCGGATCACCTTCCACGCGGCGGACACCGTGTCGCTGGTCGCCGTCGATCCGTCGGGCGCCGAAGTGCTCAGCGTCGGCTCGCTGACCGTCCGCCGTCCGTCCGAGCGTGGCCGGGAACTCCCCGCCGGGCTGTTCACCGTGGACTGGACGCCGGTCGCGGCCGCGGAACCGGTGGCGTGCACGACGTATCCGGAGGTCGTCCCCGGCAAACCCACCGTGCTGTCGCTGAGGTCCGAAGGTGACCCGGTCACCTCGGCGCACGAGCTCGGCACCCGTGTGCTGGAAGTGCTCCAGGACTGGGTGACGCGGGAAGAGTCCACTTTGGTCGTCCACACGCGACACGCGGCGGGACCCGATGCCGCGGATCCGGCGGCGGCCTCGATCTGGGGCCTGGTGCGCAGCGCCCAGGCCGAACACCAGGGCCGGTTCGTCCTCGTCGACGCTTCGCCCGAGGAGGTCCCGATGGCCGTGGCGACCGGGGAACCGCAGGTCGCGGTGCGCGACGGTGTCCCGCTCGTCCCGCGGATCGCCGAGGCGGGCGCGGGGGTCCTGCTGCCGCCCGCCGGGCCATGGCGGCTCGACAAATCCGGCGAGGGGACCGTCGAAAACCTCGCCCTGACCACGATCGACGAGCCCGGCCTCGGACCGGACGACGTCCGCATCGCCGTCCGGGCGGCTGGGCTGAACTTCCGCGACGTCCTCAACGTCCTGGGCATGTACCCGGGCGAGGCCGGGCCGCTGGGCTGCGAGGTCGCCGGGACCGTGCTGGCCACCGGAGCCGCGGTGACCGATCTGGCACCGGGCGACCGCGTGATGGGCATGGTGCATGGCGGCATCGGCCCGGTCGCCGTCGGCGAGCGCCCGTTCCTGACCCGGATCCCGGACGGCTGGACCGACGAGCAGGCCGCGACCGTGCCGCTGGTCTTCCTGACCGCCTACTACGCTCTCGTCGACCTCGCCGGGCTCAAGGCGGGCGAGTCGATCCTGATCCACTCCGCGGCGGGCGGGGTCGGGATGGCCGCGACCCAGCTCGCACGGCACCTGGGGGCGGAGGTGTTCGGCACCGCGAGCGAGGGCAAACAGCACGTCCTGCGCGCCGCCGGGCTGCCGGACGACCACATCGCGTCCTCGCGGACCCTCGACTTCGCCGCCGAGTTCTTGACGGCCACCGGCGGACGCGGTGTCGACGTCGTGCTCAACTCCCTCGCGGGCGAGTTCGTCGACGCCTCCCTCGGCGTGACCGCGGCCGGCGGCCGGTTCCTCGAAATGGGCAAGACCGACGTCCGCGCGCCCGAAAACGTCGCCTACCGGGCCTTCGACCTGATCGAAGCGGGCCGGGCGCGCACCGCCGAGATCTGGACCGAACTGCTCGCGCTGGTCGACAAGGGCGCGCTCACCCCGCTGCCGGTGCGGACCTGGGAGGTCCGGCACGCGCCGGACGCGTTCCGGTTCGTCAGCCAGGCCCGGCACATCGGCAAGGTCGCGCTGACCGTGCCGCGGGCGCTGGATCCGGACCGGCCGGTGCTCGTCACCGGGGGCACCGGCGGACTCGGGGCGCTCGTCGCCCGGCATCTCGTGACCACGCACGGAGTCCGCAAACTGCTGCTCACCAGCCGCCGCGGCCCGGACGCGCCGGGCGCGGGCGAACTCGACGCCGAGCTGACCGGGCTGGGCGCCGAAGTCCGGATCGCCGCCTGCGACGTCGCGGACCGGGACGCGCTCGCCGCACTGCTGGACGGCGTCGAGCTGACCGGCGTCGTGCACACCGCGGGTGTCCTCGACGACGGCGTGCTCACCGGGCTGACCCCCGAAAGGCTCACGAAAGTGTTGCGCCCCAAGGTGGACGCGGCCTGGCATCTGCACGAGCTGACCCGCGGCCACGACCTCGCGCTGTTCGCGCTCTACTCCTCGGTGTCCGGGATCGTCGGTTCCGCGGGGCAGGCTTCCTACGCGGCCGCGAACACGTTCCTGGACGCGCTGGCCGCTCGACGCCGCGCACAAGGCTTGCCCGCCGTCTCGCTCGCGTGGGGCCTGTGGCGCGAGGGAATGGGCAGCGGATTGGCCGAGAACGACGTCGACCGCATGGCCCGCGAAGGACTTCCGCCGCTGACCGCGGAGTCCGGGCTCGCCCTGTTCGACGCCGCCCTCGACGGCGGGTTCACCGCCGTCCTGCCGATCGAACTGGACCGGGCCGCGCTGCGCGCCCACGCCAGGACCACCGAAGTGGCGCCGGTGCTGCGCGGGCTCGCGAAGGTCGCGACCCGGCGCGTCGCGGGACCCGCGACGACGGGTGGCGCCGGCCTCGGCGAGCGGCTCACGGCACTGCCGGACGAAGAACGTTCGGCCCTGCTGATCGATTTGGTGCGGCACAACGCCGCGGCCGTCCTCGGCCACGAGGCGGGCGGCATGATCGATCCGGCGCGCGCGTTCAAGGACCTCGGGTTCGACTCGCTGACGTCGGTGGAACTGCGTAACCGGATCAACACCGTCACCGGGCTGCGCCTGTCGGCCACCGCGGTGTTCGACCATCCGACCGTCGCCACACTCGCCGGGCACCTGCTGACCGAACTGGCCCCGCCATCGCTCAGCGCGGCCGACGCAGTGCTGGCCGAACTCGACGCGCTCGAGGCGCGCCTGAGCGGGGTCGACGACGACGGCCGCACGGCGGTCGCCGGACGGCTGCGGGCCCTGCTCGACGGCATCACGCCGGGAACGGACGTCGGCGGGCGCCTCGAAGACGCGACCGCGGACGAAGTCGTCGACTTCCTGGCCACCGAACTGGGGATTTCCTGATGGCGGACAAGAAAGCGGTCGCCAAGGTGCTCGCTGACATCGAGCGGCTGAGTGAGCGCTTGAGCGACCTGGACACCGAAGACCGGAAGAAGGTCGCCAAGCCGCTGAAGAAGCTGCTGCTGGCCTACGCGGCCGGAGACAAGGACGACGAGTTCGACGACCTGCTCTTCGACGCCGCTGTCGACAAGGTCTTCGACTTCCTCACCGACGAGATCTTCTGACCAGCGAGGGTGTGATGGCGGACCAAGAGAAGCTTCTCGACCTGCTCAAGCGAGTGACCGGGGATCTGCACCGGACCCGCGAACGGCTGCGCGACGCCGAGGACGGACGGCACGAGCCGGTCGCGATCGTCGGCATGGCCTGCCGGTTCCCCGGCGGGGCCGACACGCCCGCCGCGCTGTGGGACCTGGTCGATTCCGGCCGCGAGGGCATCGGCGAGTTCCCGGCCGACCGCGGCTGGGACACCTCCGGCCTGTTCGACGACGACCCCGACCACCGCGGCACCACCTATGTGCGCACCGGCGGTTTCCTGCCCGGCGCCGCCGGATTCGACGCCGAGTTCTTCGGGATCTCACCGCGCGAGGCGCTGGCGATGGAACCTCAGCAGCGGTTGCTGCTGGAGGTCGGCTGGGAGGCCGTCGAACGGTCCGGTCTCGACCCGGCCGCGCTGCGCGGCAGCCCCACCGGGGTCTACGTCGGTGTTTCCGCGCAGGAATACGGGCCACGGCTTCACAATCCGGGTGACACGGTGGACGGCTACCTGCTCACCGGCACCACCTGCAGTGTCCACTCCGGACGGATCGCCTACCAGCTCGGCCTGGAGGGCCCGGCGGTGTCGATCGACACGGCGTGCTCGTCGTCCCTGGTCGCGGTGCATGCCGCGGTGCGCGGCCTGCGCGCGGGGGAGTGCACCCTGGCGCTGGCCGGCGGCGTCAACCTGATGGCCTCGCCGGGGATCTTCGTCGACTTCGCCCGTCAGCGCGGCCTGGCCCCGGACGGGCGCTGCAAGTCGTTCTCCGACGACGCCGACGGCACCGCCTGGGCCGAAGGCGTCGGAATGCTCGTACTGGAGAAGCTCTCCGATGCCCAGCGCAACGGTCATCGGATCCTCGCCGTAGTACGGGGTTCCGCGGTGAACTCCGACGGCGCGTCCAACGGGCTCACCGCGCCGAACGGCCCGTCGCAGCAACGCGTGATCCGCGCCGCGCTGGCCGACGCTCGACTGTCCACTTCGGACATCGACGCGATCGAGGCGCACGGCACCGGGACCAGACTGGGCGACCCGATCGAGGCCGAGGCGCTGATGGCCACCTACGGCCGCGACCGCGATCGCCCGCTGTTCCTGGGCTCGGTCAAGTCGAACTTCGGCCACGCGCAGGCCGCGGCCGGGGTCGCCGGGATCATCAAGATGGTCGAGGCGATGCGGCACGGCGTCCTGCCGCCGACCCTGAACGTCGGCACGCCCAGTCGCGAGGTCGACTGGTCCGCCGGACCGGTCTCGCTGCTGACCGAAAGCACACCGTGGCCCGAGACCGGCCACCCCCGGTCGGCGGCGGTGTCGTCGTTCGGTATCAGCGGCACCAACGCGCACGTCGTGCTGGAGCAGGCTCCCGCGACGGAAACCGCCGCCGTGCGGGACGCGCCCGCGGTCGTGCCGCTGCTGCTTTCCGCGGCGACCGAATCGGCGCTGGCCGCCCAGGCTTCTCGCCTGCTGTCGGCCGCGGGAACGGCGGAGCCGATCGACGTCGCTTACACGCTGACCACCCGGGCGGCGCTGCCGTACCGGGCCGTCGTCACGGGCACGGACTGGGAGACCCTCTCGGCGGGTCTGTCCGAAGTGGCCGGTGGCGGCGGTGTCACCGGCAAGGTCACCGAAGGCGGACTGGCCTTCCTGTTCACCGGTCAGGGTTCGCAGCGCCCCGGCATGGGAACCGAGCTGTACGCGGCGTTCCCGGTGTTCGCGGCCGCGTACGACGAAGTGCGCGCGTTGCTGCCGGAGCTCGGGGATCTGGGCCGGACGGAATTCGCGCAGCCCGCGATCTTCGCGCTGGAAGTGGCGTTGTTCCGGTTGGTGGAGTCGTGGGGGGTGCGGCCCGATTTCCTGGCGGGGCATTCGATCGGTGAGATCGCCGCGGCCCACGTGGCGGGCGTGCTGTCGCTGGAAGACGCGGCGAAACTCGTCGTCGCGCGCGGCCGGTTGATGCAGGCCCTTCCCGAGGGCGGCGTCATGGTCGCGGTGCAGGCGTCCGAGGACGAACTCGGGGAGTTGCCCGACAGTGTTTCGCTGGCCGCGGTGAACGGTCCGTCGTCGGTGGTGCTGTCCGGCGCCGAGGAACCGACGCTGGCCTTCGCCGCCCGGTTCACGGACCGCAAGACCAAGCGGCTGGAGGTGTCGCACGCGTTCCATTCGGTGCTGATGGAACCGATGCTGGACGACTTCGCCGCGGTGGTGCGGGAGCTGACGTTCTCGGAGCCGCGTATCGCGATGATGTCGCCCGTGACCGACCCGGCCTACTGGGTCGCCCATGTCCGCGAGACCGTGCGGTTCTCCGACGCGGTCCAGAGCTTGACGGCCACCGGGGTCACGAAGTTCCTCGAACTCGGGCCGGACGCGGTGCTCAGCGCACTGGTCGACGGCGGGGTTCCCGCACTGCGCCGTGGTCACGACGAACCCCGGCAGCTGGTCACCGCGCTCGGCACCCTGCACACGCGCGGTGTCGCCGTCGACTGGTCCGCCTACCTCGACGGCAGCGGGCGGTTCACCGAACTGCCGACCTACGCCTTCCAGCACGAGTACTTCTGGCTCGGCCAGGAAAGCGACGCCGACGTAACGGCGGCCGGGCTCGCCGCCGCCGACCATCCGCTCCTCGGCGCGGCGGTGTCCGTGGCCACCGACGACGGGGTCCTGCTCACCGGGCGCCTTTCGCTCGACCGGCATCCGTGGCTGGCCGATCACGTCGTCGCGGGCCGTGTGCTCGTGCCCGGCACCGCGTTCGCCGAACTCGCCGTCCGCGCGGGTGACGAAGCGGGCTGCGCGGGCGTGGAAGAGTTGATCCTGCAAGAACCGCTCGTCCTCGAACCCGGTGCCACGCCGGAGGTCCAGGTCGTCGCGGGCGCCGCCGACCAGCACGGCCGCCGCCCGGTGTCGATCCACTCGCGGTTGCCTGAGCATCCGTGGACCACCCACGCCACCGGCTTCCTCGGCACGCCTCCGGTGTCCACTGTGGACCTGGCTTGGCCGCCGGAGAACGTCGAGTCCGTGGACCTCGATGACGCTTACGACCGGCTCGCCGCCGCCGGGCTGGCCTACGGGCCGATGTTCCGCGGCCTGCGCAAGGTCTGGCGTCGCGGCGGCGAGGTCTTCGCCGAGGTCGCCCTGCCGGATCCCGATCAGGCGGCGAAGTTCGGCCTGCATCCGGCGCTGCTGGACGCCGCGCTCCAGGCCACCGCGGTCCTCGGCGAAGACCGGGGAGCGGTGCCGTTCGCCTGGCGCGACGTCGTGCTGCACGCGCGGGGCGCGACCGAACTGCGCGTGCACGCGCGGCCGGGTGCCGACGGCTCGTTCGAGTTCGACCTCGCCGACGGCACCGGCGCGCCGGTCGCCACGATCGGCGGGCTGAACGTCCGCGCCGTGACGGCCCCCAGTTCGGTGCAGGACGGCCTCTATCGTCTCGAAGACGTCCCGCTTCCCGCTGGTTCTTCGGACGTCACGCCCGCAGGGGTCCTGGAAGCCGATTCGCTCGACGCCACTCTCTCCGCGCTGCAGGACTTCCTGGCCACGGACGAGCCCGGCCCGCTCGTGGTGCTGACCGGGCGCGAAGGCGCTGTCGAAGGCCTGGTCCGGACCGCGCAGGCCGAGCATCCGGGTCGGATCGTCCTGGTCCGCGGTACCCGCGCGGACATCGACGCCGCGCTCGCCACCGGCGAACCCGAAGTGCACGCGCTCGACGGCATCCTGTCCGCGCCACGTCTCGCCAGGGCCGGCACCGGTGAGTCCACATTGGACACCTCCGGCACGGTCCTGGTCACCGGCGGCACCGGCGGGCTCGGCGCCCGTCTCGCCCGGCATCTGGTCGCCGAACACGGCGTCCGGCATCTGCTGCTGGTCAGCCGTCGTGGTGAGACGGCGCCCGGCGCGAAAGAACTCGCCGAGGAACTCGGGGCCCGGATCGAGGCCTGCGACGTCGCCGATCGCGATCAGGTGCGCGACCTGCTGGACCGGGCCGAACCACCGGTCACCGGGATCGTCCACGCGGCGGGGGTCCTCGACGACGGCGTCCTCACTTCGCTCACTCCCGAGCGGGTCGCCGCGGTGTTCCGGGCGAAGGCCACCGCCGCGCACGTCCTCGACGAACTC
Organism: Amycolatopsis sp. lyj-84; assembly: GCF_046549075.1. Lineage (NCBI taxonomy): Bacteria > Bacillati > Actinomycetota > Actinomycetes > Pseudonocardiales > Pseudonocardiaceae > Amycolatopsis > Amycolatopsis sp. lyj-84. Next base: position 273,308 of record NZ_JAJPWO010000002.1, on the reverse strand, counting down.
GCCGGCGACCTCGACTTCTTCGTGCTGTTCTCGTCGATCGCCGGGGTGTTCGGCTCGCCGGGACAGGCGGCCTACTCGGCCGCGAACGCCGCCCTGGACGCGCTCGCAAGGCAGCGCCGGGCCGACGGGAAGCCCGCTCAATCGCTCGCCTGGGGCCTGTGGCGGGACGGCATGGGTGCCGCGCTGAGCGGCACCGACCGGGACCGGATCGGCCGGGACGGCTTCGGCGCCCTCGAACCGGAAGAGGGCCTCGCGCTGTTCGACGCCGCGGTGGCCGACGGCGGCGCCGTCCTCGTCCCGGTGCGGCTCGACCTCGCGACCGTGCGGAACGCCGGGGTACCGCCCCTGCTGCGCGGGCTGGTCCGCGTCCGCACTCGCCGCGAAGCCGCCCGCCGCACCGACACCGGACTGGCCGGACGGCTCGCCGGGCTGCCCGAGGGCGACCGCGAAGCCTTGCTGGTGGACCTGGTGCGGGCCCGCGTCGCGGCCGTCCTCGGCAGGGCGGGCGCGGACACGGTGGAGGCGTCGCGACCGTTCACCGAACTGGGTTTCGACTCCCTGACCGCCGTCGAACTGCGCAACGAGCTCACCTCCGAGACCGGTCTGCGGCTGCCCGCGACCCTCGTCTTCGACCACCCGAGCCCGGCCGCGGTGGCCGCGTTCCTCGGCACCGAACTGCTCGGCGCCCCGGAACCGGTCCGCCCGGTGGTGACCCGGCGTGGCGCCGCCGACGAGCCGATCGCGATCGTCGCGATGAGCTGCCGTTACCCCGGCGGCGTCCGGTCGCCCGAGGATCTCTGGGACCTCGTGGCCGCGGGGACCGACGCGATCTCGCCGTTCCCCGGCCGCCGCGGCTGGGACGTCGACGGCATCTACGATCCCGAACCCGGTCTGCCCGGCAAGACCTACACGCGGCACGGCGGATTCCTGCACGACGCGGGCGAATTCGACCCCGAGTTCTTCGGGATCGCGCCCCGCGAAGCCCTCGCGATGGACCCGCAGCAGCGTCTCCTGCTCGAGATCAGCTGGGAAGCCTTCGAACGCGCCCGGCTCGACCCGGCCTCACTGAAGGGCAGCGCCACCGGTGTGTTCGCCGGGATCATGTACTACGACTACGCCGCGAAACTGGCCAGCGTCCCCGACAGTGTCGCCGGGTTCCTCGGGACCGGCACCTCGGCCAGCGTGCTGTCCGGGCGGATCGCCTACACCCTCGGGCTTGAGGGCCCGGCGGTGTCGGTCGACACGGCGTGTTCGTCGTCGCTGGTCGCCCTGCACCTGGCCGCCCGGTCGCTGCGGGCGGGAGAGTGCGACATGGCGCTCGCCGGCGGGGTCACCGTGATGGCGACGCCGGAGACGTTCCTCGACTTCTCCCGCCAGCGCGGACTTTCCCCGGACGGCCGCTGCAAGTCCTTCTCGCAGGACGCCGACGGCACCGGCTGGTCGGAAGGCGCCGGCGTCCTCGTGCTGGAGCGGCTTTCGGACGCCCGCCGCAACGGGCATCCGGTCCTGGCCGTGGTCCGCGGTTCCGCGGTCAACCAGGACGGCGCGTCCAACGGCCTCACCGCGCCGAACGGTCCTTCGCAGCAACGCGTGATCCGCGCGGCGCTCGCCGACGCCGGTCTGTCCACTTCGGACATCGACGCGGTCGAGGCACACGGCACCGGTACGAGGCTGGGCGACCCCATCGAGGCACAGGCGCTCATCGCGACCTACGGCGCCGAACGGGACGAGCCGCTGTGGTTCGGTTCGGTCAAGTCGAACCTCGGCCACACGCAGGCCGCGGCCGGGGTCGCCGGGATCATCAAGATGGTCGAGGCGATGCGGCGGGGTGTGCTGCCGCGCAGCCTGCACGCGGCGGAGCTGTCGGCCGAGGTCGACTGGGACGCCGGGGCGGTGGAACTGCTCACCGAGCCGCGCGAGTGGCCCGGAACCGGCAGGCCCCGGCGCGCCGGGGTGTCGTCCTTCGGGATCAGCGGGACCAACGCGCACGTCGTCCTGGAACAGGTCCCGGCCGAGAAGCCCGCCGAGCCCGCCTCGCACGGTGTCGTGCCGTGGGTGCTTTCGGCGAAAACCGACCAGGCTCTGGCCGAGCGAGCGCAAGCCTTGCTGTCCCTTGTGGACTCCGCAGACCCGCTTGACGTCGCTTATTCGCTGGCCACGACGCGGACCGCGCACGAACGCCGGGCCGCGGTCGTCGGGGCGGACGCGGACGGTTTGCGTGCCGGGCTCGAAGCCATCGCCGAAGGTGGCGGCATCACCGGCAAGGTCAAACAGGGCAAGCTCGCCTTCCTGTTCACCGGCCAGGGTTCGCAACGTCCCGGCATGGGAACCGAGCTGTACGCGGCGTTCCCGGTGTTCGCGGCGGCTTACGACGAGGTGTGCGCACTGTTGCCGGAGTTCGGCGACCTCTCGAGGACGGAGTTCGCGCAGCCCGCGATCTTCGCGCTGGAAGTGGCTTTGTTCCGCCTGGTGGAGTCGTGGGGGGTGCGGCCCGACTACCTGGCGGGGCATTCGATCGGTGAGATCGCGGCGGCTCATGTCGCCGGGGTGTTCTCGCTGGAGGACGCGGCGAAGCTCGTCACGGCGCGCGGCAGGTTGATGCAGGCCCTGCCCGAGGGCGGGGTGATGGTGGCCGTGCAAGCGGCCGAGGACGAACTCGGGGAACTGCCGGACGGTGTTTCGCTGGCCGCGGTGAACGGCCCGACTTCCTTGGTGCTTTCGGGTGCGGAGGAGCCGACGCTCGCTTTCGCGGCCCGGTTCAGCGGCCGGAAGACCAAGCGGCTGGACGTTTCGCACGCGTTCCATTCGGTGCTGATGGAACCGATGCTGGACGACTTCGCCGAGGTGGTGCGGGAGCTGACGTTCTCGGAGCCGCGTATCCCGCTCGTGTCGCCCGTGACCGACCCGGAGTACTGGGTGTCGCACGTGCGCGAGACCGTGCGCTTCGCCGAGGCTGTCGAGACACTCCGCGCCGACGGGGTCACGAAGTTCCTCGAAGTCGGCCCCGACGCGGTGCTCTCGGCGCTCACCGACGGGATTCCGTTGCTCCGCAAGGGCCGGGACGAGGCCGTCACGGCGACGACCGCACTCGCCACGCTGCACGTCCAGGGTGTCCGTGTCGACTGGGACGGCGTCCTGCCCGGCGCGCGTGCCCTTGATCTGCCGACCTATCCCTTCCAGCGCAAGCATTTCTGGCTCGAACCCGCGCCCGTCGCGGACCTCACCTCGGCCGGGCTGGACTCACCGGGACATCCGCTGCTCGCCGCCGGGCTCTCGCTCGCGGAGGGCGACGGCACGGTCCTCACCGGACGGCTTTCGCTCGCGACGCACCCCTGGCTCGCCGGGCACACCGTGCACGACACCGTCCTGCTGCCAGGGGCGGCGCTCGCCGAACTCGCCGTCCGGGCGGGTGACGAGGCCGGGCGGCCGCGCCTGGTGGAACTGACCCTGCACGCGCCCGTCGTGATTCCCGAGAGCGGGCCGATCGAACTGCAGGTCGCGGTCAGCGGTGCGGCGGCGGTGACCGTGCACTCGCGGATTCCCGGCGAGGAGTGGGAACTCAACGCGCTCGGCCTGCTGGCGGAGGCGGAACCACCCGCCAAGGGATTCGCGTGGCCGGACGGTCTCGAGCCGATCGACCTCGGCTCCTTCTATGACGACCTCGCAGACCGCGGGTTCGCCTACGGCCCGCTGTTCCAGGGCTTGCGGGCGGCCTGGCGGCACGGTGAGGATCGCTACGCCGAGATCTCCCTGCCGGAGGAGGCGCAGGAGGACGCGGCCCGCTTCGGTATCCACCCCGCACTGTTCGACGCCGCCCTGCACGGCATGTTCCTCGGCGAGGGCGAGGAATCGGGCGCGCTGCCGTTCAGCTGGAGCGACGTCAGCCTGTACGCGACGGGCGCCACGACGGTCCGTGCGCGGCTGCGGTTCATCGGGCCCGGTGAGGTCGCCGTCGACCTGACCGATCTCGCCGGAGCGCCGGTGCTGTCGGTCGGCTCGCTGGTCGTCCGCGCGGTCACCGGTGAGCAACTGCGGGCGGGTGAAGACCGGTCGCTGTTCCGCGTCGAGCACATCGCGGCCGAGGCATCGGTGACCACGCCGGTGCCGTGGGCGCGGTGGGACGAGGTGACCGAACCGGTTCCACCGGTGGTCGTCCTGCCGGTTCCCCCGGAGGGAATCCACGCCGTCCTCGCCGCCCTGCAAAGCTTCCTTGCCGAACCCCGGTTCTCCGGCTCACGGCTGGTCGTGGTCACCGGACCCGGGCTCGACGACGCGGCCGCCGCCGGGCTGGTGCGATCCGCTCAGGCGGAAAACCCCGGCAGGTTCGTCATCCTCGACGGCGAAGTGTCCGATGTGGACATCGCACTCGCGACCGGGGAACCCCGGGTCCGGGTGCGCGACGGCCGGGCCGAGGTACCGCGTCTGGTCCGGGCCGAGCCCGGCCCCAAACCGGACTGGGAGTCCGCGGGCACGGTGCTGATCACCGGCGGCACCGGAGGCGTCGGGGCCAAACTCGCCGAACGGCTCGTCACCGGGCACGGCGTCGAACGTCTCGTCCTCACCAGTCGTCGTGGCCTCGCCGCCCCCGGCGCTCGAGAACTGGCCGACCGGCTGGGCGAACTGGGAGCCGAGGTGCGCGTCGAAGCGTGCGACGTCGCCGATCGTGACGCCGTGGCCGTCCTGCTCGACGGAATCCCCGGCCTGTCGGGGATCGTGCACGCGGCCGGCGTGCTCGACGACGGTGTCGTCACCGCGCTGACCCCCGAACGCCTGGACCGCGTGCTCGGCCCGAAGGCCGACGGTGCCCGTCACCTGCACGAACTGACTATCGACCGGCCGCTGACCGAGTTCGTGCTCGTCTCGTCGGTGTCCGGCGTGCTCGGCGGGCCGGGACAGGGCAACTACGCCGCGGCCAACGCCTACCTGGACGCGCTGGCCGAGCAGCGGCACGCCGACGGCCTGCCCGCGCGGTCGCTCGCCTACGGGATGTGGGCCGCGGAGGGGATGGGCGGCGTTCTCGACGAGGCGCTGATCGACAGGATGCGGCGCGACGGCTTCGGCGCTCTGAGCCCGGAGGAGGGCGCGGTCCTGTTCGATCTCGCTCCCGGTCCGGTGGCCGTCCCCGTCAAACTCGACCTGGCCGGGCTGCGCGACCAGGCCCGGGCGGGAGTGCTGCCCGCGCTGCTCACCGGACTCGTCCGGCTCCCGGTGCGGCGGACGGCCTCCCCGGTCGCTGACGCCGGTCCGCTGACGCCGGACGCGCTGGAAGACCTGGTCCGGACGCAGACCGCGCAGGTACTCGGCTTCGCCACGGCGGGCGAGGTGGATCCGGAGCACGCGTTCACCGACCTCGGGTTCGACTCGCTGACGTCGGTCGAGCTGCGCAACCGCCTCGCGGCCGCGGCAGGCCGTCCGCTGGGGGCGACGGTGGTGTTCGACCACCCGACCCCGGCGGCGCTCGCGGCCCACCTCGGCACCCTGCTGTTCCCCGAAGTCGCGGTGCCGGACGAGGCACGTCTGCGCCGGGCCCTGGCGGGCGCGTCGCTCGACAGGCTCCGTGAGCTGGGCGTGCTGGAGGCGTTGGTGCAACTGGCCGAAGAACTGCCTGCGGACACGCCCGCGGTGTCGGCCGAGGCCATCGACGACCTGGACGTGGGGGACCTGATCAGCCGCGCGATGACCTCGTCCGGCCAGAGCTGAAGGGGCCTTTCCCCGCATCGGACGCGGTGAAGGGCGCTTTCCCCACGTGAGATGCGGGGAAAGCGTCCTTCAGCCCCCGCCGCACCCAGTACGTGAAGGCCCCCTTCGTTGCGTCTAGCGCAGTGAAGGGGGCCTTCACGTACTGGAGTGGGTCTTCGGTTACCGGGGAATGGGGCCGGGGTGGCGAACAGCGCGCGGGGGGAGCGGTGCTCGCGCCCAGGATGAGGCCATGCCCGAGCTGCGCCCGTCTCGTCCGGTCCGGAGAATCTGATGGCGACACCCGAAGAGCTGGTGACCGCGCTGCGGGAATCGGTCAAGGAGAACAGCAGGCTGGCCGCGCGCAACCGCGAACTCGCCGAAGCGGCGCGGGAACCGGTCGCGATCATCGGCATGGGATGCCGCTACCCCGGTGGGGCCGATTCGCCCGAAGCGCTGTGGGAGCTGGTGGCCGACGGCCGCGACGCGGTCTCGGAGTTCCCCGCCGATCGCGGCTGGAACCTCGCCGAGCTGTTCCACCCCGATCCCGACCATCCCGGCACGTCCTACGCGCGGGAAGGGGGATTCCTCCACGAGGCCGGCGAATTCGACCCCGAGTTCTTCGGTATCTCGCCGCGTGAAGCGCTCGCGATGGATCCGCAGCAGCGGCTCCTGCTCCAGATCAGCTGGGAAGCGATCGAGCGCGCCGGGCTCGACGCCTCGGCGCTGAAGGGCAGCGCGACCGGTGTGTTCGCCGGGATCATGTACCACGACTACGGAACCGGCGTCACCGAGTTGCCCGAGGGCGTCGAAGGCTTCCTCGGTACCGGCACGGCGGGCAGCGTGCTTTCCGGTCGTGTCGCGTACACCTTCGGCTTCGAAGGCCCGGCCGTTTCGGTCGACACGGCCTGCTCGTCGTCGCTGGTGGCCGTGCACCTCGCCGCGCAGGCGCTGCGGGCGGGGGAGTGCTCGCTCGCCCTGGCCGGTGGCGCGACCGTGATGGCCGTCCCGGACACCTTCGTCGAATTCTCCCGTCAGCGCGGGCTCGCCCCGGACGGCCGCTGCAAGTCGTTCGGCGCGGGCGCCGACGGCACCGGCTGGGGCGAGGGCGCCGGGGTTCTGGTGCTGGAGAAGCTGTCCGACGCAGTCCGGAACGGCCACCGGGTGCTCGCCGTCGTCCAAGGCTCCGCGGTCAACTCCGATGGCGCGTCCAACGGCCTCACCGCGCCGAACGGCCCATCGCAGCAACGCGTGATCCGCGCCGCGCTGGCAGGCGCCGGTCTGTCCACTTCGGACATCGACGTCGTCGAAGCGCACGGCACGGGCACGAAACTCGGCGACCCGATCGAGGCCGACACCCTGCTCGCCACCTACGGCCGCGACCGTGAGGTCCCGCTGTACCTCGGTTCGGTCAAGTCGAACCTCGGTCACACGCAGGCCGCGGCCGGGGTCGCCGGGATCATCAAGATTGTCGAGGCGCTGCGCCGCGGCGAACTGCCGCGCACGCTGCACGCCGACGCGCCGTCCCCGCACGTCGCCTGGAATTCCGGTGCGGTCGAACTCCTCACCGAGCACCGGCCCTGGCCCGAGACCGGCCGCCCGCGCGCGGCCGCCGTGTCGTCGTTCGGGATCAGCGGCACCAATTCGCACGTCATCCTCCGCCAGGCCCCGGAACCGGCGCCCGCGGTCGAGTACCTCCCGCGAGCCCGGGTCCCGTGGGTGCTGTCCGCGCGGTCCGAGGCCACGCTGCCCGAGCTGGCGGACCGGCTGCGCCAGACCGGGGGACACCCCGCCGACCTCGCTTGGTCGCTGGCCACCGGAAGGGCCGCGCTGCCGTACCGCGCGGTCGTCACCGGCGCCGATGAAGAAGAACTCCTCGCCGGACTCGGCGCCTTGGCCCGCGGCGAGTCCGCGCCCGGCGTCGTCACCGGCCGCGCGGGCAGCGGCAAACTGGTGTTCCTGTGCACCGGGCAAGGCGCGCAGCGGCTCGCAATGGGCACCGCGCTTTCCTCGGCGTTCCCCGTCTTCGGTGAGGCTTTCGCCCGCGTCGCGGAACGGCTCGACGCGCACACCGGCTTCGAACTCGCCGAAATCCTGTCCTGCGAAGACCAGACGAGGATCGACCGGACCGACGTGGCGCAGCCCGCGTTGTTCGCCTTCGAGGTCGCGATGGCCGAGCTGGTGCGGTCCTGGGGCGTCGAACCCGACTTCCTGCTCGGACATTCGATCGGTGAGCTCACCGCCGCGTACCTCGCCGGCGTGTGGTCGCTCGACGACGCCGCCCGGCTGGTCGCCGCCCGCGGCCGGTTGATGCAGGCCCAGCCTTCCGGCGGGGTGATGGTCGCGCTGCAGGCCACCGAAGCGGAACTGGACCTGCCCGGCGGCGTCAGCATCGCCGCGATCAACGGTCCGTCGTCCGTCGTGCTCTCCGGCGAGGAAGCCGCCGTCACCGCCCTGCTCGAAGCCTTCCCGGGCCGCCGCACCAAACGGCTTTCGGTCAGTCACGCCTTCCACTCCGCGATGATGGACGGGATGCTCGACGACTTCCGCGAGGTCGCCGAGAGCGTGACGTATGCCGAACCCCGGATCCCGCTCGCCTCCGGGGACGTTCGCGACCCGGAGTACTGGGTACGGCAGGTGCGCGAGCCCGTCCGTTTCGCCGAGGGCATCGCGACCCTGCACGCGCGCGGCGTCCGGCGTTTCGTCGAGATCGGCCCGGACGCTTCGCTGACCGCGCTCGGCGCGGACTGCGTCAGCGACGGCACTTTCATCGCCACGCAACGGAAAGACCGCGACGAGGCGGCCGCCGCCGACCTGGCGCGAGCGAGGTTGTTCACCGCCGGGGTCCGGCTCGACTGGGCCGGGATCCTCGGCGGCGGCGCCCGTGTCGACTTGCCGACGTATCCCTTCCGGCGGGACCGCTTCTGGCTCGCCGCCGCCGACCGGAGCACGCCACCGGCCCGGCGTTACGAGGTCGTGTGGCGCCCGATCGAACCGGTGGCGACGTCGGAAGCGTGGACCGTCTATGCCCCCGAATCCAGCGCTTGGGCCGAAGCCGCCGCGAAGGCGCTCGATGCGCCCCTGGTCACGGAAGTGCCCGACACCGGGCCGGTCCTCGCCTTCCCGGAGGACGGCGCTGCGCTCGCCGCGCTCCTGCGGGACACCCCGGCGAAGGTCTGGTGCGCCACCGGCGATCCCGGCGTCGCCGCCGTCGCGAGGGTGGCGGCGATCGAACAGCCCCGCCGCTGGGGCGGCTCCGTGACGCTGCCCGATCAGCCGGACGACGGCGTGGTAGCCCGGCTGCGCGAAGTGCTCGGCGGTCCGGAAGACGAGGTCGCCATCCGGGAAGACGGGATCTTCGCCCGCCGGTTCGTCCCCGCCGCTCCGGTGCCGGCCAAGGAATGGACGACTTCCGGCACCGCGCTGGTCACCGGCGGTACCGGGGCGCTGGGCGCGCTCGTGGCCGAACGGCTGATCCGCGCCGGGACGGATCACGTCGTGCTCCTTTCGCGCCGTGGTGGAGACGCGCCGGGCGCGGCGGAACTGCGCGAACGGCTGGAAGGTCTCGGCGCCCGCGTCGACATCCACGCCTGCGACGCCGCCGACCGCGACGCACTGTCCACAGTGGTCACCGGCCTGGAGGACCTGCGCGTGGTCGTGCACACCGCCGGTGTCCTCGACGACGCTCTGCTCGACGACGCGACCCCGGACCGGTTCGAAGCCGTCGCCCGGCCCAAGGTGACCGGCGCGCGGAACCTGCGCGAAATCACGGAAGACCTCGACGCGCTGGTGCTGTTCTCCTCGGTCGCCGGGGTGCTCGGCAACGGGGGCCAGGCCGCTTACGCCGCCGCGAACGCGGAACTCGACGCGCTCGCGGCCCAGTGGCGGGCCGAGGGCGTCAAGGCGCTGTCGATCGCTTGGGGCCCGTGGGCCGAGGGCGGGATGGCCGAGGATGTCGACGAAACCGTCCGTCGCAAGGGTTTGCGCCCGATGACGCCGGAGGTCGCGGCGGAGGAGTTCGTCCGGGCGATCGCCGCGGACGACACCTGCGTCACCGTCGCGGACTTCGACTGGCCGTCGTTCTTCGAGGACTTCCGTACCGCTCCGATGCTCGCCGAACTTCCCCGGCCGGAAACCGCGGCGGCCGAAGCGCCGGTGGCGGATCTGCGGTCCCGGCTGGCCGGGCTGATCGAGCCCGAACAGCGACGGCTGCTGCTGAAGGTCGCCCGCGAGACCGTGGCCCGCGTGCTCGGCCATCCGGACACGTCGGCGATCGGGCCGGACCGGGCGTTCACCGAACTCGGGTTCGACTCGCTCACCGCGGTCGAACTGCGCAACCGGCTCGACGCCGCGACCGGCCTCGCCGTGCCCGCGACGCTCGTCTTCGACCATCCGACCCCGCAGTCCCTCGCCGCCTACCTCTGGCAGGAACTCGCCGCGGCGGACGGCGCGGACAGTGCTGACACCGCAGACGTCGACGACCTGCTCGACGGGCTGGAAGCCGCGCTGGGCCGCCTCGATCCCGGCGGCGACGAGCACGCCAGGGCGGGCGAACGGCTTCGGAAACTCGCCGAGCGCCTGGACGGGCCCGGCTTCACGCCGTCTTCGGACGACGAACTCTTCGCCTTCATTGACCAGCAACTCGGTGCTTGAGCCCGAGTGCACGCGACCTCGACCGATGAGTGGGGACACCGTGGGTGAGAACGACAAGCTTCGCGACTACCTGACGCGAGTCACCGGCGAACTGCAGCGCACGCGCGGCAGGCTCGCCGCGCTGGAAGACCGCGCCGCCGAACCGATCGCCATCGTCGGCATGGGCTGCCGCTTCCCGGGCGGCGTCCGGTCGCCGGAGCGGTTCTGGGAACTGCTGACCGCCGGGGACCACGGGATCACCGGGTTCCCCGACGACCGCGGCTGGGACGTCGGCGCGCTCGTCGACCCGGATCCGGACCACCTCGGCACCAGCTACGTCGACCGAGGCGGTTTCGTCGACGGCGCCGGGGAATTCGACCCCGAGTTCTTCGGCATCTCGCCGCGCGAGGCCGTCTCGATGGACCCGCAGCAACGGCTGCTGCTGGAGACGTCGTGGGAGGCGCTGGAGCGCGGCGGGATCGACCCCGCGTCGCTGTCCGGCAGCCGCGCCGGGGTCTTCGTCGGCACCAACGGCCAGGACTACGGCCGCGACCTGCCCAAGGGCGTCGAAGGGGTCGAGGGCTACCTCGGCACCGGGATCTCCGGCAGTGTCCTCTCCGGACGGATCTCCTACGTCCTCGGGCTGGAAGGCCCGTCGGTCACCGTCGACACGGCGTGCTCGGCGTCCCTGGTCACGCTCCACCTCGCCGTCCGCGCCTTGCGGGCGGGGGAGTGCGACCTCGCGCTTTCGGGCGGCGCCACCGTGATGGCGAGCCCGGACGCGTTCATCGAGTTCTCCCGCCAGCGCGGTCTCGCCCGCGACGGCCTGGTCAAGGCGTTCGCCGCCGGGGCCGACGGCACCGCGTGGGGCGAGGGCGCCGGCATGATCGTGCTGGAGCGGCTGTCCGACGCCCAGCGCAACGGCCACCCCGTTTTGGCCGTCGTGCGCGGCTCCGCGGTCAACCAGGACGGCGCGTCCAACGGCCTCACCGCCCCCAACGGTCCTTCGCAGCAGCGCGTCATCCGCCAGGCGCTCGCCGACGCTCGTCTGTCCACGAAGGACGTCGACGTCGTCGAGGCGCACGGCACCGGGACGACGCTGGGCGACCCGATCGAGGTCCAAGCCCTGCAGGCCACCTACGGTCGCGACCGCGGCGAGCGGGGGCCGTTGCTGCTCGGTTCGGTGAAGACGAACATCGGCCACACCCAGGCCGCGGCCGGGGTCGCCGGGATCATCAAGATGGTCTTGGCCCTGCGCAACGGAATCCTGCCCGCGAGCCTGCACATCGACGCGCCGAGCCCGCAGGTCGACTGGTCGCCGGGAACGATCGAACTGCTGGCGTCGGCGCGCCCTTGGCCGGAGGGGGAGACCCGCCGGGCGGGCGTCTCGTCGTTCGGCATCAGCGGGACCAACTCCCATGTGCTGCTTGAGCAGGCGCCCGCCGTCGAGCCGTCCACAGTGGACGCCGTCACGCCGCCGGTGATCCCGTGGGTGCTGTCCGGCCGTACCCCGGCGGCGTTGCGCGCCCAGGCTCGCGCGCTGCTGGACGTCGAGGGCGACCCGGCCGACATCGGCTGGTCGCTGGCCGCGACCCGGTCCGCCTTCGAGCACCGTGCCGTCGTCACCGGCCGCGACGAGGTCACCCTGCGCGCCGGGCTGACGGCGGTCGCGGAGGGGGATTCGAACGTCGGCGAAGCGACCGACGGTGCCCTCGCGGTGTGCTTCACCGGCCAGGGCTCGCAGCGACTCGGCATGGGCCGCGAGCTCTACGAGGCGTATCCGGCCTTCGCCGCCGCGTTCGACGAGGTCTGCGAGCTGCTGCCCGGCGTGCGCGAGATCGTTTTCGGCGAGGACGCCGAAGCCCTGAACGACACCGGGAACGCCCAGCCCGCGCTGTTCGCGCTGGAGGTCTCGCTCTACCGCCTGGTCGAATCCTGGGGTGTCGTCCCGGATTTCCTGATCGGTCATTCCGTCGGTGAACTCGCCGCGGCACACGTCGCCGGCATCTGGTCACTGGACGACGCCGCCGAACTGGTCACGGCACGCGGCCGCCTGATGAGCGCTTTGCCGCGCGGGGGCGCGATGTGCGCCATCGAAGCGACCGAAGACGAGGTTCGCGCCGCCCTGGTGACAGGGGCGGACATCGCGGCCGTCAACGGACCGCGCGCGATCGTCGTCTCCGGTACCGAGGACGCCGTGCGGACCGTCGCCGCCGTGTTCACCGAGCAGGGCCGCCGGACCAAGAACCTCGCTGTCTCCCACGCGTTCCACTCGGCGCTGATGGACGGCATGCTCGACGAGTTCGCCGCCGTCGCCCGCCGCGTCACCTACCAGACGCCGAAGATCGCCTTGGTTTCGAACGTCACCGGCCGCATCGCCGAGACCGCCGAGATCCTCGACCCGGCCTACTGGGTCCGGCACGTGCGCGAGGCCGTGCGGTTCGCGGACGGTGTCGGCGCGCTGGCCGAGGCGGGCGTCACCCGCTTCCTCGAACTCGGTCCGGACGGCGTCCTTTCCGCGGCGGGTCAGGAAAGCGCGGACGGCCTGTTCGTCCCGGCCCTGCGCCGCGACCGGCCCGAACCCGAGACCTTCGTCGCCGCGCTGGCCGCCGTGTACACCGACGGCGGCAAGGTCGGCTGGGCCGCCGCGTTCGACGGCGCGCGTCCGGTCGAACTGCCCACGTACCCGTTCCAGCGCGAGTTCTACTGGCTCCCCGCGACGCACGCCGCCGGTGACGCGGCGGGTCTCGGTCTCGGCTCGCTCGACCATCCCCTGCTCGGTGCCGCCGTTTCGGTCGCCGACGCGGGCGGATTCCTGTTCACCGGAAGCCTTTCGCTGCGGACGCATCCGTGGCTGGCCGAGCACGTGGTGCACGGGCAGGTCGTCGTGCCCGGTACCGCGCTGGTCGAACTTGCGGTGCGAGCCGCCGACGAGACCGGCCTCGCGGTGCTGGAAGAGCTGACGCTGCAGACGCCGCTGGTGCTCCCGGAGAGTGGCGCGGTCCAGGTCCAGCTGTGGGCCGGGACGCCGGAGGAAACCGGCCACCGCCCGCTCACCGTGCACTCGCGTCCCCATGGCGCGGGGGAGTGGACGCTGCACGCCACCGGCGCGCTCGCCCCGGCTTCGTCCACGCCCGACTGGGACCTGGCGGAGTGGCCGCCGCCCGGCGCCGAGGCCGTCTCTCTCGAAGGCCGCTACCCGGAACTGGCCGCGCTCGGCTTGGAGTACGGCGAGATCTTCCAGGGCCTGCGGACCTTGTGGCGCGACGGCGAGCACACGTACGCCGAGGTCTCCCTGCCCGACGACGCCCGCGACCAGGCGGCTCGATTCGGCCTGCACCCGGCGCTGCTCGACGCGGCGCTGCACGCGCTCGCCGCCGACGGTGACGGCCCCGCCCGGCTGCCCTTCGCCTGGAGCGACGTCGTGCTGCACGCCTCCGGCGCGGCCGAACTGCGCGTCCGGCTCACCCCGGCCGGCACCGACGCGGTCACCCTGCGCGTGGCCGACGGGACCGGTGCGCCGGTCGCCACCGTCGGCTCCCTGGTCGTCCGCCCGGTTTCGGCCGGACAGCTGCGTCCCGCGACCACTCGCGAGGGACTGTACGAACTGGCTTGGCGGCCGATCGCCACACCGGACGGCGAAGCCCCGCGCTGGGCGCGGTTCGCCGACGTCACCGATGAGGCCCCCGAGGTCGTCGTGTACCGCGCGGAAGGCGACGACGTCCACGCCGTCACCGGCGCGACCCTCGACGTGCTCCGGACCTTCCTCGCCGAAGCCCGCTTCGCCGAAGCGAAACTGCTCGTCCACACCGGACAGTCCGATGCGGACCCAGTCGCGGCCGCGGTGTGGGGGCTGGTGCGCAGCGCGCAGTCCGAGCACCCGGACCGGTTCCTGCTCGCCGACGCCGAGGAGCTCACCGACGCGGTGCTGGCCGCCGGGGAACCGCAGATCGCCGTCCGTGAGGGCGAACTGCGCGTCCCGCGCCTGGTCACGCCCGAATCCACCGGACGCCTGCTCCCGCCGCCGGGCAACTGGCGGCTCGGCCTGTCCGGCAAGGGCACCTTCGACCACCTGACCCTGGAACCGCTGCCCGACGAGCCGCTCGGCCCGCTGGGTGTCCGGGTTTCCGTCCGCGCCGCCGGGCTCAACTTCCGCGACGTCCTCAACGCGCTCGGCATGTACCCCGGCGAGGCCGGACTGCTCGGCAGCGAGTTCGCCGGGACCGTCCTCGTAGTCGGCGCCGACGTCACCGACCTGAGCCCCGGCGACCAGGTGATGGGCCTCGTCTCCGGTGGCGCCGGGCCGATCGCGATCGCCGAACGGCCGATGATCACCCGCAAGCCCGCGGACTGGACGTACGAACAGGCGGCCTCGACGCCGCTGGTGTTCCTGACCGCCTATTACGCGCTGGTCGACCTGGCCGGGCTCAAGGCGGGCGAGTCGATCCTGATCCACGCCGCCGCCGGCGGAGTGGGCATGGCCGCCACACAGCTCGCGCGCCATCTGGGCGCCGAGGTGTACGGCACCGCGAGCGAAAGCAAGCAGTACGTGCTGCGCGACGCCGGACTCGACGACGCGCACATCGCCTCGAGCCGCACGCTGGAGTTCGAGGAGCGGTTCAGCGGTATCGACGTCGTCCTGAACGCCCTCGCCGGGGACTTCATCGACGCCTCGATCCGGACGATGACGCCGGGCGGCCGTTTCCTGGAGATGGGCAAGACCGACATCCGCGAGCCCGAAGGCGTCCACTACCGCGCCTTCGACCTGATCGACGCCGGGCCGGAGCGGACGGCTCAGTTGTGGGACGCGCTGACCGACCTCTTCGCCTCAGGTGCGCTCGCCCCCTTGCCGACCCGGACCTGGGACGTCCGCGAGGCCAGGGAAGCGTTCCGGTTCCTCAGCCAGGCCAAGCACATCGGCAAGGTCGCGCTCACCATGCCGAGGGCACTCGACCCGGACCGGACGGTGCTGATCACCGGCGGCACGGGCGGTCTCGGTGCCCTGGTCGCCCGCCATCTGGTGACCAAGCACGGAGTCCGGAAGCTCCTGCTCACCAGCCGCCGGGGCCTCGACGCGCCCGGAGCGGCGGAGCTGGTGGAAGAGCTCGACGCCGAAGTCCGGGTCGTCGCTTGCGATGTCTCCGATCGTGACGCCGTGGCGGCGCTGCTGAACGGCGTCGACCTGACCGGTGTCGTGCACGCCGCCGGCGTGCTGGACGACGGCACCATCGACGCGCTCACCCGCGAACGGCTCGACTTCGTGCTCGGCCCGAAGGCCGACGCGGCCCGGCATCTGCACGAACTGTCCGGCGACCCGGACCTGTTCGTCACGTTCTCCTCGGCCGCCGGGGTGCTCGGCGCCCCGGGGCAGGGCAACTACGCGGCGGCCAACGGCTACCTCGACGGTCTCGCCGCCCACCGCCGTTCGCTCGGTCTCGCCGGGCAATCGCTGGCCTGGGGCCCGTGGGCCGCGGGCATGGCGGAGACGCTCGGCGAAGCCCACCTGGCGCGGCTGCGCGCCGGTGGCACTCCCGCGCTCGCCGTCGAGGACGGTCTCGCGCTGTTCGACGCGGCCATCGCCGCCGGAGCGCCGCTCGCCATCCCCGTACAGCTGGACCTGCCGGTACTCGCCGCGTCCGGACCGCTCCCCCCACTGCTCGGCACGCTGGTCAAACCCGGCCGCCGGACCGCGAAATCGGGCGGCGGCCAGGACTCCTCGCTGGCCAGGCGGCTCGCCGGGCTGACCGAAGCCGATCAGGACCGTGAGCTGCTGGACCTCGTCCGCACGCAGGTCGCCCTGGTGCTCGGGCACGTCAACGCGGCCACGGTCGAACCCGGCCGCGGCTTCATGGACCTCGGTTTCGACTCCCTGACCGCGGTCGAACTGCGCAACCGCCTCGGTTCCGTGACCGGGCTGCGGTTGCCGTCGACGGTGATCTTCGACCACCCGACCCCGGTCGCCCTCGCCGGTTACGTGCGCTCGGAACTGCTCGGCGACCTCACCGCCGGACCTCGTGTCCGTGCCCGGGTCGTCGACGCCGGTGAGCCGATCGCGATCGTCGCGACCAGCTGCCGGTTCCCCGGCGACGTCAACACGCCGGAAGACCTGTGGCGCCTGGTTTCCGAAGGCCGCGAAGGCCTGACGGAGTTCCCCACCGACCGCGGCTGGGACCTGGCCGCGCTGTTCGACACGACCCCGGGCAAACAGGGTGTGTCGAACACCCGCACCGGCGGCTTCCTGCCCGACGCGGGGGACTTCGACCCGGAGTTCTTCGGCATCTCGCCCCGCGAAGCCCTCGCCATGGACCCGCAGCAGCGGTTGCTGCTGGAGATCGCGTGGGAGGCCTTCGAACGCGCGGGCATCCCGCCCGGCACCTTGCGCGGCAGCGACACCGGTGTCTTCACCGGCGCGATCTACCACGAGTACGCGTCCAGGCTGACGAAGATCCCGGAGGAGGTCGAAGGTTTCCTCGGCACCGGCACGTCCGGCGCGATGATGTCCGGCCGTGTCTCCTACACCTTCGGGTTCGAGGGACCGGCCGTGTCGGTGGACACGGCGTGCTCGTCCTCGCTGGTCGCGATGCATCTGGCGAGCCAAGCCCTGCGTTCGGGGGAATGCTCCCTCGCACTGGCGGGCGGCGTCACCGTGATGGCCAACCCCGACCCGTTCGTCGACTTCAGCAAGCAGAACGCGATGGCGATCGACGGCCGCTGCAAGGCCTTCGCCAACGGCGCCGACGGCGTCAGCTGGGGTGAGGGCGCCGGGTTCGTCCTGCTGGAGAAACTGTCCGACGCGCGCCGCAACGGTCACCCGGTCCTCGCCCTGCTCAAGGGTTCCGCGATCAACCAGGACGGCGCGTCCAGCGGACTGACCGCCCCGAACGGGCCGTCGCAGCAACGCGTGATCCGGCAGGCGCTCGCCAACGCCGGACTGTCCACTTCGGACATCGACGTCGTCGAGGCACACGGCACCGGCACCAGGCTGGGCGACCCGATCGAGGCACAGGCGCTGCTGGCCACCTACGGCCAGGACCGCGAAGAGCCGTTGCTGCTCGGCTCGGTGAAGTCGAACTTCGGGCACACCCAGGCCGCCGCCGGGGTGGCCGGGGTGATCAAGATGATCGAGGCGATGCGGCACGGCGTCGTCCCCGCGACGCTGCACGTCGACGCGCCCTCGGCCCAGGTCGACTGGGAGGCCGGCGCGATCCGCGTGGCCACCGAGGCCGCGGGCTGGCCGGAGACCGGCCGTCCGCGCCGGGCGGGCGTGTCCTCGTTCGGGTTCAGCGGGACCAACGCGCACGTCGTGCTCGAACACGTTCCCGCGCCGGAGACCGAGGAATCGACTGCCCGGCCCGCGATGCTGCCCTGGGTGCTGTCCGGCCGGTCCGAGGAGGCCCTGCGGGCACAGGCCGCGCGGCTCGCCGACCTGACGGCCGACCCGCTCGACGTCGCCTGGTCGCTGGCGACCGCCCGCACCGCGCACGAGCGGCGCGCGGTCGTCGTCGGCACCGATCCGTCCGTCCTGCGGGCCGGGCTGGCCGCGTTCGCCGACACCGGCCGGGCGGTCAACGTCGTCTCCGGCCGCGCGGTCACCGGACGGCTCGCGTTCCTGTTCACCGGGCAGGGTTCCCAGCGAATCGGCATGGGCCAGGGCCTTTACGAGACTTTCCCCGCCTTCGCGGCGGCGTACGACGAGGTCGCCGCGCTGCTGCCCCTCGACGGCGACCTCGACCGCACCGGTACCGCGCAGCCCGCGATCTTCGCCCTGGAGGTGGCGCTGTTCCGGCTCTACGAGTCCTGGGGTGTGACCCCGGACTTCCTGGCCGGGCACTCGATCGGTGAGATCGCGGCGGCACACGTCGCCGGCGTGTTCTCCCTGGAGGACGCCGCGAAACTCGTCGAGGCACGCGGCCGGTTGATGGAGGCGCTGCCCGAAGGCGGCGCGATGGTCGCGGTGCAGGCGTCCGAAGACGAGGTGCGCGAGTTCCTGACCGACGAGGTCAGCCTCGCCGCTGTCAACGGGCCCGACGCGGTCGTACTGTCCGGTGTGGACGGTCCGGTCCGCGCGGTCGCCGCCAGGTTCGCCCAGGAAGGGCGTCGCACCAAGCATCTCGTGGTGTCGCACGCGTTCCATTCGGCGCTGATGGAGCCGATGCTGGCGGAGTTCGCCGAGGTCGCGGAGTCGCTGGAGTACGCCGAGCCGCGGATCCCGATCGTGTCCACGGTGAGCGAATCGGCCGATCTGACCGACCCGGGTTACTGGGTGCGCCACGTCCGTGAAACCGTGCGGTTCGCCGACGGCCTCGCAGCGCTGACCGCCGAAGGTGTCACGGCGTTCCTCGAACTCGGCCCCGACGCCGTGCTCTCCGCGATGGGCAACGAAGGCGTCTTCGTCTCCGCCCTGCGCAAGGATTCCGACGAGGCCCGGTCCGCGATGACCGCGCTGGGCACGGTGCACGCGGCGGGCGCCCCCGTCGACTGGGACCGCTTCTTCGACGGCAGTGGCGCGCGACCCGCGAACCTGCCCACCTATCCGTTCCAGCGCCGCCGCTTCTGGCTGCTGGCGCCGCCGGGCTCCGGCGACGCCACCGCGCTGGGTCTCGGCGCGCTCGACCACCCGCTGCTGGGCGCCGCCGTCGCGCTGCCCGAACGCGGCGGGCTGGTGCTCACCGGACGGCTTTCGCTCGACGAGCAGCCGTGGCTGGCCGGGCACCGCGTCCGCGACGCCGTCTTGCTGCCGGGTACCGCGTTCGCCGAACTCGCCGTCCGGGCGGGCGATGAGGTCGGCTGCGGCACCGTCGAAGAACTGACGCTGCAGGCGCCGCTGGTGCTCACCGCGGCCCCGGTCCAGCTGCGAGTGTCCCTTTCGGACGGTGACGGCCGCCGCACGCTGGCGGTGCACTCGCGTCCTCAGGACGGCGAATGGACGTTGCACGCCACCGGCTCGCTGATCGCGACGGACACCGAACCCGCGGCCGAACCGGAATGGCCACCGGCCGGTGCCGAATCCGTTGACCTGGAAGGCTTCTACGCGACACTCGACGAAGCCGGACTCACCTACGCGGACCCGTTCCGCGGTCTGCGCGCGGCCTGGCGCCAGGGTGACGAGATCTTCGCGGAAGTCGCGCTGCCCGAGGGCACCGACGTCCGCGGGTTCGGACTGCACCCGGCCCTGCTCGACGCGGTCCTGCACGCCGTCGGCTTGACCGGCGGCCCGGCCCGGCTGCCGTTCTCGTGGACCGGATTGGCGTTGCACGCCACCGGTGCGACCACGGTGCGGGCCCGGCTCACCCCGGCCGGTCAGGACGCCGTTTCCTTGCGTGTCACCGACGGCACCGGTGCTCCGGTGCTCTCGGCCGGCTCGCTGAGCCTGCGCCCGGTGGGCGACAGGCCGCTGCCCAGCGCCACCACCGACGCGCTGTTCGGCATCGACTGGATCCC
This sequence comes from Amycolatopsis sp. lyj-84, assembly GCF_046549075.1. Taxonomy (NCBI): domain Bacteria; kingdom Bacillati; phylum Actinomycetota; class Actinomycetes; order Pseudonocardiales; family Pseudonocardiaceae; genus Amycolatopsis; species Amycolatopsis sp. lyj-84. The sequence continues at coordinate 253,559 of NZ_JAJPWO010000002.1, read as the reverse complement.
CGTCGCGACGCCTTCGGAGAGCGAAGACATCGCCGTGCACGAAGCCACGTCGGTCGAGGCCGCACTCGAGGCGCTGCAGACGGCCGAAGACCGGCTCGTCGTGCACCTCACCGGTGACAGCCCGGAGCACGCCGCCGTCGCCGGACTCGTGCGCAGCGCGCAGGCCGAGTACCCGGACAAGTTCGTCCTGGTCCACGGCACCGGCGACGTCCGGATCGCGGCCGCGACCAGTGAACCCGAGGTCGCCTTCACCGAAGAGGGCCTCCGCGTCCCGCGGTTGACGCGGTCCCGCGCCACCGCCGACCCGGACTGGACCCTCGACGGCACCGTGCTGGTCACCGGCGGTACCGGCGGACTCGGTGCGCACGTCGCCCGGCGGCTCGTCGAGCGCCACGGCGTCCGGCACCTGCTGCTCGTCGGACGCCGGGGAGCGGACGCCCCCGGCGCCGAAGCCCTGCGGGAGGATCTGGTCGCGCTCGGCGCCGAGGTGACGATCGCCGCTTGCAACGTCGCCGACCGTTCCCAGCTCGAGTCCGTGCTCGCGCTCGCGGAGGAGCCGCTGAGCGGCGTGGTGCACGCCGCGGGCGTCCTCGACGACGGCGTCCTCGCCGCGATGACACCCGAACGGCTCGCCGCCGTCGCGGGCCCCAAGTCCGAGGCCGCACGGCATCTGCACGAACTGACCAGCGACCTCAAGCTGTTCGTCACGTTCTCCTCGATCGCCGGCGCCCTCGGCGCACCCGGCCAGGCGAACTACGCCGCGGCCAACGGCTACCTCGACGGGCTCGCCGCCCACCGGCGCGCCCAGGGCCTCCCCGGCACCTCGATCGCCTTCGGCCTCTGGGAAACCGGCATGGGTGAAGGTCGCGGTGGAGCGGCCTTGCCCGTCGAAGCCGGGCTGGAACTGTTCGACCTGCTGGCCTTCGGCGACGACCCGCGTCCCGTCGCGACCAAGCTCGACCTGGCCGCGCTGCGTGCCGAAGCCGAGGTCCCGCACGTGTTGCGGAGCCTGGTCCGGCCACGGCGCCGTCGTGCGGCGGAGGAAGCGGAAGCGGCCGGGCTGCGCCAGCGGCTCGCGGGAGTGCCCGCCGGCGAACGCGTGCGGCTGCTGACCGAACTGGTCCGCACCGAGGCCGCGCACGTCCTCAGCCACACCAGCCCCGACGCCGTCGAGGCCGATCGCGCCTTCGGTGACCTCGGGTTCGACTCGCTCACCGCGGTCGAGTTCCGCAACCGCCTCGGCACGGTCACCGGGCTGCGCCTGCCCGCGACGCTGACCTTCGACCACCCGACCCCGCTGGCGCTGGCCGAATTCCTGCTCGCCGAACTGCTCGACGAACCCGCCGACGCGACCCCGGTCTTCACCGCGGCCCGCGCCGACGGCGACCCGATCGTCATCGTCGGCATGGCCTGCCGCTACCCGGGCGGTGTGACGTCGCCGGAAGAGCTGTGGGACCTCGTTTCCGGCGGCAAGGACGGGGTGACCCGCTTCCCCGAGGACCGCGGCTGGGACGTCGACGGCATCTACGACCCCGACCCCGACCGGCCGGGCAAGACCTACACCCGCGAAGGCGGATTCCTGCACGACGCGGGCGACTTCGACCCGGAGTTCTTCGGGATCTCGCCCCGGGAAGCGCTCGCGATGGACCCGCAGCAGCGGTTGCTGCTCGAAGTCGCCTGGGAGGCGCTGGAACGCTCCGGCACCGATCCGACGTCGCTCAAGGGCAGCCCGACCGGCGTGTTCGCCGGGGTCATGTACCACGACTACGGCACCCGGCTCGGCAACGACGTCCCCGACGACGTCGAAGGATTCCTCGGCACCGGTACCTCGGGCAGCGTGCTGTCCGGCCGCGTGGCCTACACCCTCGGCCTGGAGGGGCCCGCGGTGTCGGTCGACACGGCCTGCTCCTCGTCGCTGGTCGCCCTGCACTGGGCGACGCAGGCGTTGCGTTCGGGGGAGTGCTCGCTGGCGCTGGCCGGTGGGGTCACGGTGATGGCGACGCCGGAGACGTTCATCGGCTTCTCCCGTCAGCGCGGCCTCGCCGCCGACGGCCGCTGCAAGTCCTTCTCGTCCGACGCCGACGGAACCGGCTGGGCAGAAGGCGCGGGAATGCTCGTGCTGGAAAGGCTTTCCGACGCGCGCCGCAACGGGCACCGCGTGCTGGCGGTGGTCAAGGGCTCGGCGGTCAACTCCGACGGCGCGTCCAACGGCCTCACCGCGCCCAACGGTCCCTCACAGCAGCGGGTGATCCGCCAAGCGCTGGCCGCGGCCGGTGTCCCGTCGTCCACTGTGGACGCTGTCGAGGCACACGGCACCGGTACGACGCTGGGTGACCCGATCGAGGCGCAGGCGCTCCTGGCCACCTACGGCCGCGAGCGCGACGGCGAACCGCTGTACCTCGGCTCCGTGAAGTCCAACTTCGGTCACACCCAGGCCGCCGCGGGGGTCGCCGGGATCATCAAGATGGTCCAGGCGATGCGCCACGGTGTCCTGCCGAAGACGCTGCACCTCGGCGAGGTGACCCCGCACGTCGACTGGGAAGCCGGTGACGTCGAACTGCTCGCCGAGGGCCGGGACTGGCCGGAAACCGGGCGGCCGCGGCGATCCGCCGTGTCGTCGTTCGGGATCAGCGGGACCAACGCGCACGTCATCCTCGAACAGCCACCGGCCGAAACCCCGGCCCCGCGCGAGGTCGTCGCTCCGGCTCTCGTGCCGTGGGTGCTCTCCGGCCGCGCCGAAGACACCCTGCGGGAGCAGGCCGGACGCTTGCTCGGCCGTGACGGCGAGCCGGTCGACGTCGGCTTCGCACTCGCGACGACGCGCACCGCGCACGAACGGCGTGCCGTCGTGCTCGGCGCCACGGACGCGGATCTCCGCACGGGACTGGAATCCCTCGCCGAGGGCACGGCCACCCCGTCGGTCGTCACCGGCCGCGTCCTGTCCGGCCGGACGGCGTTCCTGTTCACCGGACAGGGATCGCAGCGGCTCGGCATGGGCGAAGGGCTCTACGCCGCGTTCCCGGTGTTCGCCGCCGCCTACGACGAGGTCACCGCGCTGCTCCCGGCCGGAGGCGACTTGAACCGCACCGGCACCGCGCAGCCGGCGATCTTCGCGCTGGAAGTCGCGCTGTACCGGCTCGCCGAATCCTGGGGCGTCGTCCCCGACTTCGTGGCCGGTCATTCGATCGGCGAGATCGCGGCCGCTCACGTGGCGGGTGTGCTTTCCCTGGAGGACGCGGCCAAGCTCGTCGAAGCGCGTGGCCGGTTGATGGAGGCGCTGCCCGAGGGCGGCGCGATGGTCGCGGTCCAGGCGAGCGAGGAGGAGGTGCGCGAGCACCTGACGGCCAAGGTGTCGCTGGCCGCCGTCAACGGCCCGGACGCGGTCGTGCTTTCGGGTGCCGCCTCGCCGACGCTGAAGCTGGCCAAGAAGTTCGAAAAGCTCGGCCGCCGCACCAAGCGGCTGGAGGTGTCGCACGCTTTCCACTCGGCCCTGATGGAGCCGATGCTCGACGAGTTCGCCGCCGTGGTGCGGGGACTGGAGTTCTCGGCCCCGGTGATCCCGTTCGTGTCCACAGTGGACGGCGAGAGGACCGGCAGGGTCGCCGAGCCGGAGTACTGGGTGGAGCACGTCCGCGCCACCGTCCGGTTCGCCGACGGACTGGCGTGGCTGCGCGAGGCAGGCGTGACCCGGTTCGTTGAGCTGGGCCCGGCCGCCGTCCTGACCGCCCTCGCCGACGACGGCCCGGACACCTTCGCGGCGTCGTTCCTGCGCGCCGACCGTGACGAGGCGGAAACCGCGCTCACCACGCTGGCCGCCGCGTACACCCGCGGTGCCGGAGTCGACTGGGCCGCGGTGTTCCGCCCGACGGGCGCCCGCGTCGTCGACCTGCCGACGACGGTGTTCGACCGCCGCCGCTTCTGGCTCGCCGCCGGATCCGGCGCGGGCGACGTCACCACGGCGGGGCTCCAGCCCGCCGGGCACCCGCTGCTGGGCGCCGCCGTGCCGTTCGCCGACGGCGACGGCTGGGTCCTCACCGGACGGCTTTCGGTCGCCACGCATCCGTGGCTGGCCGGGCACGCCGCGTTCGGCGAGGTCCTCGTCCCCGGCACCGGACTGCTCGAACTCGCCGTCCGTGCCGGTGACGAAGCCGGTTGCGCGGGCGTGGAGGAACTGACCCTGGCCGCACCGCTGGTGCTGCCGCCGCACGGCGCGCTCGACGTCCAGGTGCTCGTCGGAGCGGCGGGCACGGGCGGGCGACGACCGGTTTCCGTGCACTCGCGTGCCCCGCAGGGGGAGTGGACCGAGCACGCCGCCGGGATCCTCGTCCCGGAAACGGCCGCCGTGCCGTCCGGGCTGACCGCATGGCCGCCCGCCGCGGAACCCATCCCGCTCGACGGGCTCTACGCGGACCTCGCGGCCGCGGGTCTCGACTACGGCCCGCCGTTCCGCGGGCTCACCACCGCCTGGCGCGACGGGGACACCGTGTTCGCCGAGGTGGAACTGCCCGAGGGCACCGAAGTCGGTGGCTTTGGGCTGCATCCGGCGCTGCTCGACGCGGCGCTCCACACCCTGGGTCTCCTCCCCGGTGAGGGCACCCGGCTGCCGTTCCTCTTCGGCGACGTCACCCTGCACGCCACCGGCGCCACCGCGCTGCGCGTCCGGGTCACGCCGACCGGGTCGGGCACCGTTTCCCTGCTGGCCACCGACACCACCGGCGCGCCGGTGATCACCCTCGGCACGGTGAACGTCCGGACCGCGGAGGCCCCGAGGCCGCGCGGCACCGACTCGCTGTACGAGCTGACCTGGGTCGAGGTACCCGCCGACGGTGAAGCGGCCGAGGACGTCCAGGTCTTCACCGCGCCGGACGGCGAGCCGCGTGACGCGCTGGCCGCGACCCTCACGGCGATCCAGGAGTTCCTGGCCGACGGCGGGACACGTCTGGTGGTGCGCACCGGCGACACCCCGGCGGGGGCCGCCGTCCGCGGTCTCGCCCGCACCGCCGCCTCGGAACACCCGGACCGGTTCGTCGTCCTCGAAGGGGACGACGTCGATGACGTGGCGACCGCACTGGCCACCGGCGAACCGCAGGTCCGGATCCGCGACGGTGTCGCGGAAGTCCCGCGCCTGACCCGGGCGACGCCGGGAGAGGCCGCGATCTGGGGCGAGGGCACGGTTCTCGTCACCGGCGGCACCGGCGGGGTCGGGGCCGCGATCGCCCGGCACCTCGCGCCGCAGGTCACCAGGCTGGTCCTCACCAGCCGCCGCGGCCTCGGCGCGCCCGGCGCCCCGGAGCTGGCGGAAGAGCTCGGCGCCGAGGTCGTCGCCTGCGACGTCACCGACCGCGACGCGCTCGCCGCGCTGCTCGACGGGATCGAAGACCTCACCGGGATCGTGCACGCCGCCGGCGTGCTCGACGACGGCGTCGTCACGGAACTGACCCCGGAGCGCTTCGACACCGTGCTGCGGCCCAAGGCCGACGCGGCGCTCGCGCTCCACGAACTCACCCTCGGCAAGCCGCTGACCCAGTTCGTCCTGGTGTCCTCGGTGTCCGGGATCCTCGGCGGTCCGGGGCAGGCCAGTTACGCCGCGGCCAACGCCCTGCTCGACGACCTCGCGCGCCGGCGTCACGCGGAGGGGCTGCCCGCCCGTTCGCTGGCGTACGGCCTGTGGGCCAACGGCATGGGCGGACAGTCCGATGTGGACCGTCTCGCTCGCGCCGGGTTCGGCGCGCTGACCGACGAAGAGGGCCTGGCGTTGTTCGACGCCGCCTTGGCCGCCTCGACGCCGGTTCCGGTCCCGGTGAAGCTGGACCTGGCGACGCTGCGCACGCTGGCCCGCACCAGCGAGCCCGCCCCCGCGCTGCGCGGCCTGGTCCGGGTGCCGAAGCGGCGGGGCGCGGCCAACGCCGCGGCCGCCGCCGGGCTGACCGCGACGCTGACCCGGCTTTCGCCCGCCGACCAGCTCTCGCATCTGGTCGATCTGGTCCGGGGGCACGTCGCCGACGTGCTCGGACACGGCACGGCGACGTCGGTCGAGGCCGGTCGCGCGTTCACGGAACTGGGCTTCGACTCACTCACCGCCGTCGAACTGCGGAACCGGCTCGGCGAGGCGACCGGGCTGCGGCTGCCCGCCACGCTGGTGTTCGACCACCCGACCCCGGTGGCACTCGCCACCTACGTCCGGTCCGAGCTGGCCGGTGACGAAGCAGGTGTGGACATCGAACCGGTGCGCGTGACCGAACCGGACGAGCCCATCGCGATCGTCGCGATGAGCTGCCGGTTCCCGGGCGGTGTCAGCTCACCGGAGGATCTGTGGCGCCTGGTCGCCGAGGGGACCGACGCGATCACGCCGTTCCCGTCCGACCGCGGCTGGGATCTCGACGGGCTGTACCACCCGGACCCCGACCACCCCGGCACCAGCTACGCCCGCGAGGGCGGTTTCCTGCACGACGCCGCCGACTTCGACGCGGAGTTCTTCGGCATCTCGCCGCGGGAAGCGGTCACCGTCGACCCACAGCAGCGGTTGCTGCTGGAGACCGCGCAGGAGGCGTTCGAACGCGCCGGGATCGACCCGGTCTCGCTGCGCGGCAGCGCCACCGGTGTGTTCGCCGGTGTCATGTACGACGACTACGCCTCCCGTCTGGCCGCCACCCCGGAGGGGATGGAGGGCCTGCTCGGCACCGGCAGCGCGAGCAGCGTGCTGACCGGCCGGGTCGCTTACACCTTCGGGCTCGAAGGCCCGGCGGTGTCGGTCGACACGGCGTGCTCGTCGTCGCTGGTCGCCCTGCACTGGGCGGCGCAGGCGCTGCGTTCGGGCGAGTGCGGACTGGCGCTGGTCGGCGGCGCGACCGTGATGGCCAGCCCCAACCCGTTCATCGAGTTCTCCCGTCAGCGCGGCCTGGCCGCCGACGGCCGCTGCAAGCCGTTCGCGGCGGCGGCCGACGGCACCGCCTGGGCCGAGGGCGCGGGTTTCCTGCTCCTGGAAAGGCTTTCCGACGCGCGCCGCAACGGACGTCGCATACTGGCCGTCGTCAAGGGGTCGGCGGTGAACCAGGACGGCGCGTCCAATGGCATGACCGCGCCCAACGGTCCCTCGCAGCAGCGGGTGATCCGCCGCGCGCTGGCCGCGGCGGGCGTCGAATCGTCCACTGTGGACATCGTCGAGGCACACGGCACCGGTACGGCGCTGGGTGACCCGATCGAGGCGCAAGCGCTGCTGGCCACCTACGGCCAGGACCGCGAGGAACCGCTGTGGCTCGGCTCGGTGAAGTCCAACATCGGCCACACCCAGGCCGCCGCCGGGCTCGCCGGGATCATCAAGATGGTCGAGGCGATGCGGCACGGAGTGCTGCCCGCGACCCTGCACGTCGACGAGCCGTCACCGCACGTCGACTGGAACGAGGGCGAGGTCCGGCTGCTCACCGAGGCCCGGCCGTGGCCCGAGGCCGGACGGCCGCGGCGCGCGGCGGTGTCGGCGTTCGGCATCAGCGGGACCAACGCGCACGTCATTCTGGAGCAGGTTCCGGAACCCGCCGCACCGGCCCGGATTCCGGCGCCGCCGTCGCTTCTGCCGTGGGTGCTGAGCGCCCGCACCGAAGACGCGCTGCGGGCCCAGGCCGGGCGGCTGCTCGGCACCGTCGGATTCGCCGACCCGCTGGACATCGGCTACGCACTGGCGACCACCCGGACCGCGTTCGAACGTCGGGCGGTGCTCACCGGCGACGCCGACGCGCTGCGCACCGGTCTGGCCGCGCTGGCCGGCGGCCGGACCACCCCGCAGGTCGTCACCGGCCGCTCGGCCGAAGGCAAGCTCGCCCTGCTGTTCACTGGCCAGGGTTCCCAGCGGCTCGGTATGGGCGAAGGGCTCTACGCCGCTTTCCCGGTGTTCGCCGAGGCTTACGACGAGGTCGCCGCGCTGCTGCCTCTCGCTGGTGATCTCGACCGCACCGGCACCGCGCAGCCCGCGATTTTCGCTCTCGAGGTGGCGTTGTCCCGGCTCGTGGAGTCGTGGGGGATCCGGCCCGACTTCCTGGCCGGTCACTCGATCGGCGAGATCGCGGCCGCCCATGTAGCGGGCGTGTTCTCCCTGGAGGACGCGGCGAAACTCGTCGAGGCGCGAGGACGGCTGATGGAGGCGCTGCCGGAAGGCGGTGCGATGGTCGCGGTCCAGGCGACCGAGGACGAGGTGCGCGAACACCTGTCCGACGACGTCTGCCTGGCCGCGGTCAACGGACCGCAGGCGATCGTGCTGTCCGGTGTGGACGGTCCGGTCCGCGAGGTCGCCGCCCGGTTCGCCGGGGAAGGACGCCGTACCAAGGCTCTGGTCGTCTCGCACGCGTTCCACTCGGCGCTGATGGAGCCGATGCTCGCGGAGTTCGCCACGGTGGCGGAGAGCCTGAGCTACGCCGAACCACGGATCCCGATCGTCTCCACCGTGACCGGCCGGGTCGCCGACGAACTGTCCGACCCGGGTTACTGGGTGCGGCATGTCCGCGAGCCTGTCCGGTTCGCCGACGGGGTTCGCGCACTCGCCGAAGCGGGCGTCACCCGGTTCGCGGAGTTGGGCCCGGACGGCGTGCTCTCCGCGATGGGAGCCGACAGCGCCCCGGACGCGGTGTTCGTCCCGGTGCTCCGCAAGGACCGTGACGAGCGGCAGACCGCCGCGCTCGCCTTCAGCCGACTGATCGCGGCGGGTACCGACGTCGACTGGACGGCGTTCTTCGACGGCACGGACGCCCGCGCCGTGTCGCTGCCGACCTACGCGTTCCAGCGTGAGCGGTTCTGGCTCGACCCGCCCGCCACCGCGGGCGACGCCGCCGGGCTGGGCTTGGCCGCGGCCGGGCATCCGCTGCTCGGCGCGACCGTGCCGACGGCGGGCGAGGACGGGCTGGTCGGCTACGGCCGGTTGTCCCGCGCCGCGCAGCCGTGGCTGGCCGACCACGCGGTGCTCGGCACCGTGCTGGTCCCCGGCGCGGCACTGGTCGAGCTCGCCGTCCGGGTGGGCGACGAACTCGGCTGCGCCCGCGTCGCCGAACTGACCCTGGCCGCGCCGATGGTGCTGCCGGAGACCGGCGGACTCGCCGTGCAGGTCGTCCTCGGTGCTCCGGACGACGACGGACGGCGTCCGGTGTCGATCCACTCCCGCCTCGGCGAGGCTCCGTGGACCGAGCACGCGACCGGCCTGCTCGCCCCCGGGGACGCTCACCCGGCGGCCAAGGACGCCGCGTGGCCGCCCGCCGGGGCCGAAGCCCTCGACGTCACCGAGCTCTACCCGGGGCTCGCCGAAGCGGGCCTGCAGTACGGGCCGGTGTTCCAGGGCCTCACCGCCGCGTGGCGGGTGGGCGACGACGTCTGCGCCGATCTCGAACTGCCCGCCGCCGCCCACGGCGACGCCGGGAAGCTCGGCCTGCACCCGGCACTGCTCGACGCCGCGCTGCACGCGATCGGCCTGCTGCCCACCGGGGACACCACGACCACGCGGCTGCCGTTCCTCTGGCGCGACGTCGTCCTGCACGCGGTCGGTGCCACCGCCGCCCGCGTCCGGGTCTCCGCCACCGGCACCGACTCGGTCCGCCTGGAGCTCACCGACGGCGCCGGAGCACCGGTGCTGACGGTGGGAGCGCTGCTGCTGCGCGAGGTCACCGACCTCGGCCCGGCCGCTCCGTCCACTTCGGACGCTCTGTTCCGGCTCGGCTGGGCGCAGGTGACGAACGAGTCCCCGGCGACCCCGAGGGAAATCCTGTCGGCGGTACCGGAGACCGGGGACACCCCGGCGGCCACGCACGCGCTGCTGCTGAGCACGCTGGCGAAACTGCAGGAGTGGCTGGCCGAGGAGAAGGACACCACGCTCGTGGTGCGCACCGAGAACGGTGTCGCCGTGTCTACTTCGGACAGTGTCGACCCGGCTTCGGCCGCGGTCTGGGGCCTGGTCCGCAGTGCTCAGTCCGAGCATCCCGGTCGTCTGGTGCTGCTCGACGCGGCCGAGGCCGACGTCGACACCGCGCTGGCCGTGCTGGGCGACGAAACCCAGCTCGCCGTGCGCGACGGCGTCGTCCATGCCGCGCGGCTGCTGACCGCGGCGTCGTCGCCGGACCTCGTGCCGCCGTGGCACGAACCGGCCTGGCGTCTCGACAGCGTGGTCAAGGGAACCCTCGACAGGCTCTCCTTCGAGCCGTACCCGGACGTGCTCGAACCGTTGCTGCCGCGTGAGGTCCGGATCGCCACCCGCGCGGCCGGGACGAACTTCCGCGACGTGCTCAACGTGCTCGGCATGTACCCGGGTGACGCGGGCCGGATCGGGTACGAGGCCGCCGGTGTCGTCACCGACGTCGGGTCCGAAGTGGACGATCTCGCCGTCGGTGACCGGGTGATGGGCCTGGTGCACGGCGGGTTCGGCCCGCTCACCTTCGCCGACCGGGCCCTGCTGGCCAAGATGCCGGAGGGCTGGACGTTCGAAGAGGCCGCGTCGGTGCCGCTGGTGTTCCTCACCGCCTACTACGCGCTGACCGACCTCGGTTCGCTGAAGAAGGGCGAGTCGGTGCTGATCCACGCCGCGGCCGGTGGCGTCGGGATGGCCGCGACACAGCTCGCCCGGCACGTCGGCGCGGAGGTGTTCGGCACCGCGAGCGAGGGCAAGTGGGACGTCCTGCGCGCGGCCGGGCTGGACGACGACCACATCGCGTCGTCGCGGACGCTCGACTTCGAGGACCGGTTCCGCGAGACCACCGGAGGGAACGGCGTCGACGTCGTCCTCAACGCGCTGACCGGCGACTTCATCGACGCCTCGATGCGCCTGTTACCGCGCGGTGGGCGGTTCGTGGAAATGGGGAAGACCGACGTCCGTCCGGACGGCGGCGCCGCGGGGCACCATCCCGGTGTGACTTACCAGGCGTTCGACGTGATCGAAGCGGGCAACCGCCGGATCGCGCAGATATGGGAGGAGCTGATCGTCTTGTTCGACCAGGGCGCGCTCACCCCGCTGCCGGTCCGCACCTGGGATCTGCGCCGGGCACCGGAGGCGCTGCGCTTCCTGTCGCAGGCCAAGCACGTCGGCAAGGTCGTGCTGACCGTGCCGCGCCGCCCGATCGGCGGCACGGTGCTGGTCACCGGCGGTACCGGCGGCCTCGGCGCGGTGCTGGCCAGGCATCTGGTCACCGAGCACGGCGTCACCAGCCTGGTGCTCACCAGCCGTCGCGGTCCGGACGCGCCCGGCGCGGCCGAACTGACGGCGGACCTGACCGCGCTGGGCGCCACCGTGCGGATCGAGGCGTGCGACGCCGCCGACCGCGCCGCGCTCGCCGCGGTCCTGGACCGCACACCGGAACTCGCCGGTGTGGTGCACGCGGCCGGCGTCCTCGACGACGGGCTGCTGACCGCGCTCACCCCCGAGCGGCTCGAGAAGGTGCTGCGGCCCAAGGTGGACGCGGCGTGGAACCTGCACGAGCTGACCCGCGGCCACGACCTGACCATGTTCGTCCTGTTCTCCTCGGCCGCCGGGGTGCTCGGCGCGCCGGGACAGGCGAACTACGCGGCGGCGAACACGTTCCTCGACGGGCTGGCGCACCACCGCCGCGGTCTCGGCCTGCCCGCGACGTCGCTCGCCTTCGGCCTCTGGGCCGACGGGATGGGCGACTCGGCGGACGCGGACCGGATGGGCCGCGACGGGGTCGGCAGTTTCGACCCGGTCGAAGGACTGGAGCTGTTCGACCTGGCTACCGGCCTGGCCGAGCCGGTCTCGGTGCCGGTCAAGCTCGACGTCGCCGGGCTCCGCACGATGACCGGACCGGTGCCGCCGCTGCTGCGCGGTCTCGTCCGCGGTTCGGTGCGGCGTGCCGCCACGGTGGACGCGGCGGCGCAGGCCGACGGGCTCAAGCGGCGGCTCGCGGGGCTTGCGCAGGCGGACGCCGAACTGGTGCTGCTCGGGGTGGTGCGCGGTCAGGCCGCGGCGGCCCTCGGGCACGACGGCGCGGACTCGATCGAGCCGGGCCGGGCGTTCACCGAACTGGGCTTCGACTCGCTCACCGCGGTCGAGCTGCGCAACGGGCTCGACGCGGCCACCGGGCTGCGCCTGCCCGCGACGCTGATCTTCGACTACCCGACCCCGGACGATCTCGCCAAGTTCCTGCAGTCCGAGATGGACGCTGCGGGACCGGCGGCCCCGGCCGGGGAAACCGGCCTGGCGTCGGGCATCGACCGGCTCGCCGCCGAGCTGTCCACAGTGGACATCGCGGCCGCGGACGGTGCCGAGGTCGAGGCGAAGCTGCGGAACCTGGTCGCCCTGTGGCAGGACCGGGTCCGGCCGTCCGGCGGCGACGCGGATCTGGAAGTGGACACCATCGACGACATGTTCGCCCTGCTGGACAACGAACTCTGACCCCGGCCCGGCGCCGCGAGGAGGACCACCGTCATGACCACCGACGAGCGGACGCTCGACTACCTCAAGCGACTGACCGCCGAACTGCGTGAGACGCGGCGCCGTCTGCGAGAAGCCGAGGAGAGCGGCTCCGAGCCGCTGGCCGTGATCGGCATGGCCTGCCGGTTCCCGGGCGGGGTCACCTCGCCGGAAGGACTGTGGGATCTCGTCGACGGCGGCGGGGACGGGATGACGGGATTCCCGGCGAACCGGGGCTGGGACACCGACGGGCTGTACCACCCGGACCCGGAACACCGGGGCACGAGCTACAGCGATCAGGGCGGATTCCTCCACGACGCCGGTGAGTTCGACGCGGGCTTCTTCGGCATCTCGCCGCGGGAAGCGCTGGCGATGGACCCCCAGCAGCGGTTGCTGCTGGAGGTCACGTGGGAGACGTTCGAACGGGCGGGGCTGGACACGGCCGCGTTGAAGGGCAGCGCCACCGGGGTGTTCGCCGGTGCGATGCGCAGTGAGTACGTCTCCGGTTTCGACGGCGGATCCGAAGAGGTCGAAGGGTTTCTCGGCACCGGCTCGTCCAACAGCGTGCTGTCGGGCAGGCTCGCCTACACCCTCGGCTTGGAGGGGCCGGCGGTCACGATCGACACGGCGTGCTCGTCTTCGCTGGTCGCGGTCCACCTCGCGGCGCACGCGCTGCGGTCGGGGGAGTGCTCGCTCGCACTGGCGGGCGGGGTCACGGTGATGGCCACACCGGAGACGTTCGTCGAGTTCTCGCGGCAGCGCGGGATGGCGCCGAACGGGCGCTGCAAGGCGTTCGCCGCCGGGGCCGACGGCACCGGCTGGTCCGAGGGCGCGGGCATGCTCCTGCTGGAGCGGCTGTCCGACGCCCGCCGCAACGGGCACCGGATCCTCGCCGTCCTCAAGGGATCCGCGGTCAACCAGGACGGCGCGTCCAACGGCCTGACCGCGCCCAACGGCCCGGCCCAGCAGCGCGTCATCCGTGCCGCGCTGAAGAACGCGAAGCTGACCGCCGCCGACGTCGACGCCGTCGAGGCACACGGCACCGGCACCACCCTCGGCGACCCGATCGAGGCACAGGCGCTCTTGGCCACCTACGGCCGCGAACGGGAAAACCCGCTGTGGCTCGGGTCGATCAAGTCCAACATCGGGCACACCCAGGCCGCCGCGGGCGCCGCGGGGATCATCAAGATGGTCGAGGCCATGCGCCGCGGCGTCCTGCCGCGCACCCTGCACGTGGACGAGCTCTCCCCGCACGTCGACTGGACGGCGGGCGCCGTCGAACTGCTCACCGAACCGAAGCCGTGGGACACCGGCGACCGGCCCCGGCGGGCCGGGGTGTCGTCCTTCGGCATGAGCGGCACCAACGCGCACGTCATCCTGGAGCAGGCCCCCGAAAGCGAGGACGCCGAGCCGGAGCGGACCCGGCCCGCCGTCCAGACCTGGCCGCTGTCAGCCCGCGGGCCCGCCGCGCTCAAGGCCGCCGCGGCCGACCTGCTGTCCACTGTGTCCAATTCGGACGACGTCGACCCGCTCGACCTCGGCTGGTCACTGGCCACCACCCGGACCGCGCTGGAGTCCCGCGCCGCGATCGTCGGCAGCACGCCTGACGACCTCAAGGCCGGACTGACCGCGCTCGCCGCGGGCGAACCCGCCCCCGGCGTCGTCACCGGCGAACCGCTGCTCGGGCGCACCGCGTTCCTGTTCTCCGGGATGGGCGCGCAGCGCTGCGGCATGGGCCGCGAGCTGTACGACACCTTCCCGGCCTACCGTGCGGCCTTCGACGAGGCGTGCGCCGCCCTCGACACCCACCTCGACCGCCCGCTCGCCGAGGTCGTCTTCGGCGACGACCAAAAGCTGCTCGACCGGATGACCTACGCGCAGCCCGCGATGTTCGCCCTGCAGGTCGCGCTCTTCCGCCTGCTGGAGTCGTGGGGTGCGCGCCCGGACTACGTCGTCGGCCACTCGGCGGGGGAACTCGCCGCGGCCCACGTCGCCGAGGTCTGGGACCTCGCCGGTGCCGCGCGGATGATCACCGCGCGCGGCCGCCTGATGGAGGCCCAGCCGCCGGGCGGCGCGATGATCGGCATCCAGGCCACCGAAGAGGAGGTCGCGGCCGAACTGACCGACGGCCTCGCCATCGGCGCGCTCAACGCGCCCGACTCGGTCGTCGTCTCCGGTGAGGAGGCCGCCGCCGAGGCGCTGGCCGCGAAATTCGCCGAACGCGGCCGGAAGATCAAGCGGCTCAACATCTCCCACGCGTCGCATTCCGCGCGGATGGACGGCATGCTCGCCGAATTCGGCGCGATCGCCGAAGAGATCCCGCACGGGACACCGTCGATCCCGGTGGTGTCCAACGTGACCGGGCGTCTCGCCGGACCCGACGAGGTCACCGTGCCCGGCCACTGGCCGCGGCACGTCCGGCAGCCCGTCCGGTTCGCCGACGGGATCGGTTTCTTGCGCGGCGAAGGGGTTTCCCGGTTCGTCGAGATCGGCCCGGATTCGGTGCTGGCGGGGATGGTCGCGCGGACGCTGCCGCCCGAAGGCATCCTCACCGTCCCGGTGCTGCGCAAGGACCGCCCCGAAGCCCGGACGGCGATGACCGTGCTCGCCGAACTGCACGTCCGCGGCGCCCGCGTCGACTGGACCGTGTTCCACGACGGCACCGGCGCCCGCACGATCGACCTGCCCACGTACCCGTTCCAGCGCGAGAACTACTGGCTGCGCGGCGGACTCGGCGCGGGCGACCCCGGCGGGCTCGGCCTCGCCGACGCCGCCCACCCGCTGCTGGGCGCGTCCGTCCCGCTCGCCGACGGTGCCGGGATCGTCCTCACCGGCCGGATCTCGCCGTCCACCCACCCCTGGCTTTCCGACCACGCGGTCGCGGGCACCGTCATCGTCCCCGGCACCGCCCTGGTCGAGCTGGCGCTGAGGGCCGGTGACGAAGCCGGCTGCGCGCATCTGGAAGAACTCACCCTGCGCGAGCCGATGGTCCTCGCCGGTCCCTTGGACGTCCAGGTCGTCCTGGCGGCCCCGGACGAGAGCGCCCGCCGCGCCGTCGCCGTCTACTCCCGGGCCGGTGAAGGCGCCTGGACGCTGCACGGTTCGGGAACGCTGGCCCCGCAGGCCCCGGCCGCGGGCTTCGACCTCGCCGAATGGCCGCCGAAGGACGCGACGCAGGTGGACGTCACCGAGGTCTACCCGGTGTTCGCCGCCGCGGGTCTCGAATACGGCCCGGTTTTCCAAGGACTCAAGGCGGCTTGGCGCCTCGGCGAAGAGATCTTCGCCGAGACCGCGCTGCCCGAAGACACCGCGAAAGCCGATATCGACCGGTTCGGCCTGCACCCTGCCCTGCTGGACGCCGGCCTGCACGCGATCGGCCTGCTGGCCGACGAGCCGGGCGGCGCGAAACTGCCGTTCCTCTGGCAGGACGTCACGCTGCACGCCACCGGCGCGTCCGCGCTGCGGCTGAAGCTCACGCCCGCCGCGTCCGGCGCCGTGACCCTGCGCGCCGCCGACGGGACCGGCGCGCCCGTCGTCACCATCGGTTCCCTCACCCTGCGCGAACTCGCCCCGGTCACCTCGGCGACCCCCGGTCTCGACTCGCTGTTCCGCCTCGACTGGACCCCGATCCCCACCCCGGCCGAGCCGGCCCCGGCCGAATGGGCCTACCACGGGCGGATCGGCGGCGGCGCCGTGCCACCGGTGGTCGTGCTCCCGGTCTTCACCGACCCGGCGGGCGCCCGGATCGCCACCCGCGAGGTCCTCGCCGTCCTGCAGCAGTTCTCCACCGAAGACCGGTTCGCCGACGCGAAACTCGTCATCGTCACCTGCGCCGCGATCGGACCCGGCAAGGTCGACCCGGCGGCCGCCGCCGTCTGGGGCCTCGGCCGCTCCGCGCAAAGCGAACTGCCGGGCCGCGTCGTCCTCGTCGACACCGAGACCGGCGACCTCGCCGACACCGAACTCGCCGCCGCGCTCGCGACCGGCGAACCCCAGCTCACCCTGCGCGACAGCGGGTTCGCCGTGCTGCGCCTCGGCCCCGTCCCGGGAACCGACGAACTGAGCCCGCCCGCCGAACCCGCGTGGCGCCTCGGCATGGCGGCTCGCGGCACCCTGGAAGAACTCCGCCTGGAGCCCTGCCCCCAGGCCTTGGAACCGTTGGCGCCCGGGCACATCCGGGTCGCCGTCGCCGCCGCGGGGCTCAACTTCCGCGACGCGCTCAACGTCCTCGGCATGTTCGAGGGCGAACCCGGCCCGCTCGGCAACGAGATCGCCGGTGTCGTCCTCGAAACCGGGTCCGACGTAGAAGGCACAGGCGATCTCAAACCTGGAGACCGCGTCATGGGCGTCGCCATCGGCGGCATCGGCTCCATCACCACCGCACAGCGCTCGATGTGCGCACGGATCCCCGACGGCTGGACGGACGAAGAAGCCGCGTCCGTGCCGCTGGTGTTCCTCACCGCCTACTTCGGGCTCAAGGAACTCACCGGTCTGAAGGCGGGGGAGTCCGTGCTCGTCCACGCGGGCGCCGGTGGCGTCGGCATGGCCGCGATCCAGATCGCGCGGCATCTCGGCGCCGAGGTCTACAGCACCGCCAGCCCCGCGAAGCAGCACGTGCTGCGCGAGGCCGGGCTCGACGACGCCCACATCGCCAACTCCCGCACCCTCGACTTCGAACAGCACTTCCTCACCACCAGCGAAGGACGCGGCGTGGAGGTCGTCCTCGACGCGCTCACCGGCGATTTCGTGGACGCGTCCCTGCGGCTCCTGCCGCGCGGCGGCCGGTTCCTGGAGATGGGCAAGGCGGGTCTGCGCGATCCCGAAGAAGTCGCCGCTCGGCACCCCGGCGTCGAGTACCGGCCCTACGACCTGATCGAGGCGGGTCCCGAGCAGTTCTCCCGCATGTGGGCCGAAGTGCTGGACCTGTTCGCCACCGGTGTCCTGAAGCCGTTGCCGCGCCGCGTCTGGGACGTCCGCCGGGCGCCGGAGGCGTTCCGGTTGCTCAGCCAGGCCAAGCACATCGGCAAGGTCGTGCTCACCATCCCGCGCGGCCCGGAGCCCGAAGGCACCGTCCTGATCACCGGCGGTACCGGTGGTCTCGGCGCGATGCTCGCCAAGCACCTCATCGCGGAGTACGGCGTCCGGCATCTGCTGCTGACCAGCCGCCGGGGTCCGGCCGCGCCCGGCGCTTCCGAGCTTTCCGCCGAACTCGAAACCCTGGGCGCGACCGTCACCATCGCCGCCTGTGACAGCGCGGACCGCGACGCCGTCGCCGCGCTGCTGGCCTCGATCCCCGAAGAGCACCCGCTCACCGGCGTCGTCCACGCGGCCGGTGTCCTCGACGACGCCCCGATCGACGCGCTCACCCCCGAACGTCTCGACCGTGTCCTGGCTCCCAAGGCGGACGCGGCCTGGCATCTGCACGAGCTGACCGCAGGGCTCCCGCTGCGCTGGTTCGTCCAGTTCTCCTCGGCGGCCGGTGTGCTCGGCAACCCGGGCCAGGGCAACTACGCCGCCGCCAACGCCTTCCTCGACGGCCTCGCCACCCGCCGTCGCGCCGAAGGTCTCGCGGCGCAGTCGGTCGCCTGGGGCCTCTGGTCCGGCGGTATGAAGGGCGAACTCGGCGACGCGGGCGAAGAACGCATGCGCCGCAGCGGTTTCCCGCCGATCGACGCGGGAGAGGGCCTGGCGATGTTCGACCGCGCGGTCGGCCTCGACCACGCCGTCCTGCTGGGCCTCAAGTTCGACCGCGCGACCGTGCGCGGCAGCGACGCCCCGATCTCGCCGCTGATCCGCGCGCTCGTCGGCGGCTCCGGCCGCGCCAAGGCCAAGACGGCCAGCGCCGAACAGGCGGGCGAACTGCGGCGCAAACTCGCCGGGCTGCCCGCGCCGGACCGGGACGAACTGCTGCTGGACCTGGTGCGCCGCGAGGTCGCGCTGGTGCTCGGCCACGCCGACGCGGCCGGGATCGCCGCGACCCGCGCGTTCAACGAAATCGGCTTCGACTCGCTCACCGCGGTCGAGCTGCGCAACCGTCTCGGCGCCGCGACCGGTCTCCGGCTGCCCGCGACGCTCGTCTTCGACCACCCGACACCGGACGCGCTGAAGGTCTTCCTGCGCGGCGAGCTCGTCGGGGACGAAACGCCGGCCCCGGTCGTGGTACCCCCCGCCACGGCCGGGGCCGGTATCCACGACGACCTGGTCGTCATCGTCGGCATGGGCTGCCGCTATCCGGGTGAGGTCACCTCGCCCGCCGAGCTCTGGCAGCTGGTCGCCGAGGGCCGCGACGGCGTCGGAGACTTCCCGGCCGACCGCGACTGGCCCCTGGACTCCCTGTTCCACCCGGACCCCGACCACCGGGGTACCACCTACGCCTCCGAAGGCGCCTTCCTGTACAACGCGGGCGACTTCGACGCCGAGTTCTTCGGGATCTCGCCGCGTGAGGCGCTGGCGATCGACCCGCAGCAGCGGCAGGTCCTCGAGACCGCGTGGGAGGCGCTGGAGCGCGCGGGTATCGAGCCCGGCTCCCTGCGGGGCACCAGCACCGGCGTGTTCGCCGGGGCGCTGTCCAACGACTACATCTCGCGGCTGAGCGCGATTCCCGAGCAGGTCGAAGGCTTCCTCGGCACCGCGTCCTTCAGCAGTGTCGTCTCCGGCCGGGTCGCCTACGCGCTGGGACTGGAAGGCCCGGCCGTTTCCGTCGACACCGCTTGCTCTTCGTCCCTGGTGGCCGTGCACCTGGCCGCGCAGTCGCTGCGGTCGGGGGAGTGCTCGCTGGCACTGGCGGGCGGTGTCAACGTGATGGCCTCGCCCGACATGTTCGTCGAGTTCTCCCGTCAGCGCGGATTGGCACCGGACGGGCGCTGCAAGCCGTTCGCCGGGGCCGCCGACGGCACGAACTGGGCCGAAGGCGTCGGAATCCTGGTGCTGGAACGCCTTTCCGACGCTCGCCGTAACGGACACCGGGTGCTGGCGGTGGTCAAGGGCTCGGCGGTCAACCAGGACGGCGCGTCGAACGGCCTCACCGCCCCTAACGGTCCCTCGCAGCAGCGGGTGATCCGCTCGGCGCTGGCGAACGCGGGCGTGGAGGCGTCCACTGTGGACGTCGTCGAGGCGCACGGCACCGGCACGCCGCTGGGCGACCCGATCGAGGCACAAGCCCTGCTGGCGACCTACGGCCGTGACCGCGAGCGGCCGTTGCTGCTCGGTTCGGTCAAGTCGAACATCGGCCACACCCAGGCCGCCGCCGGGGTCGCCGGGATCATCAAGATGGTCGAGGCGATGAACCACGGTGTCGTCCCGGCGAGCCTGCACGTGGACGAGCCGACCCCGCACGTCGACTGGACCACCGGCGACATCTCCCTGCTCACCGAGCAGAAGCCGTGGCCGGAGACCGGTCAGCCACGCCGCGCCGGGGTGTCGTCCTTCGGCATCAGCGGCACGAACGCCCACATCGTCCTCGAACAGGCCCCGGCCGAAGCCGAGCCCGAGCCTTCGGGATCGCTGCCTGTCGTACCCCTGGTGCTCTCCGGTCGTACCCCGGAGGCCCTGGCCGCTCAAGCTTCTCGTCTGTCTACTGTGGATTCTTCGGTCGACGCGGGATTCTCGCTGGCGACCACCAGGACTCACCACGCGTACCGCGCGGTCGTCGTCGGCGAGCCCGGCGCCGGGCTGCGGGCACTGGCCTCCGGAGGATCCGCGGGAGGCGTCGTCACCGGCGAACCCGCGACCGGCCGACTCGCGTTCCTGTTCACCGGACAGGGTTCGCAGCGCGCCGGGATGGGCCGCGGCCTGTACGAAGCCTTCCCCGCCTTCGCGAAGGTTTACGACGAGATCGCCGCGCTTCTCCCGATCGACGGCGATCTCAGCCGGACCGGGACCGCCCAGCCCGCCATTTTCGCTCTGGAAGTCGCGCTCTACCGGCTCTTCGAGTCCTGGGGTGTGCGTCCCGCCTACGTCACCGGGCACTCGATCGGTGAGATCGCGGCCGCGCACGTCGCAGGCGTGTTCTCGCTGGAGGACGCGGCGAAACTGATCGAAGCCCGCGGCAGGCTGATGGAGGCGCTGCCGGAAGGCGGCGCGATGGTCGCCGTGCAGGCGACCGAGGCCGAGGCCGCCGAGTTCGGCGGGGTCGCCGTCGCCGCGATCAACGGGCCCGACGCCATCGTGCTCTCGGGCGCGGAGGAACCGGTGCTGGCCGCCGCGTCGGCGCTGGAAGCCCGTGGCCGCAAGGTGAAGCGCCTCGACGTCTCCCACGCGTTCCACTCGCCGCTGATGGACCCGATGCTCGAAGACTTCGCCGAAGTGGCGCGGAGCCTGACCTACGCCGAGCCGAAGATCCCGGTCGTCTCGGCCGTCACCGGCGCCGTCGCCACCGAGCTGACCGATCCCGTGTACTGGGTGCGGCACGTGCGGGAACCGGTCCGGTTCGCCGACGCGCTGACCGCCCTCTCGGCCGAAAACGTGACCACTTTCCTCGAAATCGGACCGGCGGCGGTGCTTTCGGCGCTGGCCGCGGGGTCCGGCGAGGCGATCCCCGCCCTGCGCGACGATCGGGACGAGCCCACCGCGGCGGTCACCGCGCTGGCCCGGCTGCACGTCCGCGGGATCGACGTCGACTGGCCCGCGTTCTTCGCCCCCGCGAAACCGCGCGTGATCGACCTGCCGACCTACGCCTTCCAGCACGAGCGGTACTGGCTGCGTGAACCGGCCGTGGCGCGGGTCGCCGGCGGCCTGCGCCATCCGGTCCTGGCCTCCGCGGTCACCTCGGCGGGCGACGGCTCGGTCCTGTGCACCGGGGTCCTCCCGTCCGACCCCTCGGACACCCTGCTCGTCGAACTCGCGATCCGCGCCGGTGACGAGGCCGGTGCGGGCACCCTCGCGGAGTTCGCCATCGAGGCGCCGCTGACCGGGGACCGCGAGGTCCAGGTCGCCGTCGGCCCCGAGGACGGCGGCCGCCGCCCGGTCTCGATCCACACCCGCGCCGGGAAGGACTGGCAGCGCCACGGCACCGGATACCTGGTCACCGCACCCGCCCCGGCACCGGCCGCCCCCGACGTCCTGACCGAACTGACCGTGCCGGACGACATCCCGCAGCTGTTCGGTCTCCACCCGGGCCTGATCGACCCGCTGCTGACCGAGTACGGCTGGCCGGTCGCCTGGCGGAACGTCACCCTGCACGCCACCGGCGCCACCACCGTCCGGGCGAGCCTGAGCCCGGCGGGGGAGCTGGCGGTCTTCGACCTCGCCGGTGCCCCGGTGCTGTCCGCCGAGGTGACCTTCGGGGAACGCCCGGCGGCCGTGACGGCGCCGAGCGAGTCGCTCCACCGGATCGTCTGGACACCGGTTCCGGCGGTCGACGGCGAAACGTCGTGGGCCCGCCACGAAGACGTCGGCGCGGACCTGCCCGACGCCGTCGTACTGGAACTCGCCGAGCCCGACGGCGACGTCGCCGACGCGGCCCGGACGGCGACCGCGACCGTGCTCGCCGCGCTCCAGGACCCGAAGTACGCGGAGACCCGCCTGGTCGTCCTGACCGCCGGTGCGGTCGCACTGTCCGAAGAGGACGGTGCCGACCCCGCGGCCGCCGCGGTCTGGGGTCTGGTGCGTGCCGCGCAGTCGGAGAACCCCGGCCGGTTCGTCCTCGTCGACGGCGATGGCGACACGACGATTCTCGGCAGGGCCCTGGCCACCGGTGAGGACCAACTGCTGCTGCGCGAAGGAAAGCTGTACGCGCCGAGGCTCGCGCAGGTGCGTGACTCCGCCGCCGAGGCACCGGAGCTGGCAGGTGGAGCGGTGCTCGTCACCGGCGGCACCGGTGGGCTCGGCGCCCACCTCGCGCGGCATCTGGTTCAGGCGTACGGGGTCCGCGACCTCGTGCTGACCAGCCGTCGCGGGCCGGACGCCCCGGGCGCGACCGAGTTGTCCGACGAGCTGAAGGTGCTCGGCGCCGACGTCCGGATCGAGGCCTGCGACGTAGCGGACCGCGCCGCTGTCGAAACCCTGCTGGCCGGTATCCCCGGACTGACCGGGATCGTGCACGCGGCGGGTGTCCTCGACGACGGTCTCGTCGACACGCTCACCCCGGATCGGCTCGCGACCGTGTTCGGCCCGAAGGCCGCCGCCGCTTGGCATCTGCACGAACTGACGAAGGGTCACGAGCTCGCGGCGTTCGTCCTGTTCTCCTCGGCCGCCGGGGTGCTCGGCAACGCCGGGCAGGGCAACTACGCCGCCGCCAACGCGTTCCTCGACGGTCTCGCCGTGCACCGCCGGGCGCTCGGCCTGCCCGCCCGCTCGCTGGCCTGGGGCCGCTGGGCCGACGGCATGGGCGGCGCGCTCGGCGAGCAAGCCGGGCAACGGCTGAGCCGCAACGGTTTCCCCGCGCTGAGCACCGACGAAGGCCTGGCGCTGTTCGACGCGGCACTGGCCACGGACCTGGCGGCGTCGGTCCCGGTGAAGCTCGATCGAGCCGGGCTCGCCGCGGCCGGGCAACTCCCGCCGGTGCTGCGCGATCTGGTCCCCGCGGTGCGGCGCCGGGCCGCGGCGGCCGACGCCGGCGAACTGCGTTCCAAGCTCGCCGGGCTGGCCGAGGCGGAGCAGGAGCGCGCGTTGCTCGACCTGGTGCGCGGGCAGGCCGCGGCCGTGCTCGGGCACGCCGGGGCGGCCGCGATCGCCCCCGGACGCGGCTTCCTCGACCTCGGTTTCGACTCGCTCACCGCGGTCGAGTTCCGGACCGCGCTGGCCGCCGCGACCGGGCTCACCCTGCCCACGACGGTCGTCTTCGACTACCCGGCGCCGGACGCGCTGGCCAAGTACCTCCAGACCGAACTCGCCCCCGAGACCGGCGCCGGTGCCGCGGTGACCGAACAGATCACCCGGCTCGAAGCCCTGCTCGACGGCGCCGACCCCGGCGACGCGGAGATCGACGGACGGCTGAAGCGGCTGGTGTCGGCCTGGGCGGCGAAGAAGCCCGCGCACGCCACCGCCGACCTCGAAGCCGCGTCCCCGGACGACCTCCTCGCGCTGATCGACAACGAGTTCGGCCCGCGCTGACCCGCGACAGACCCTCAGGAGCCGTGACCCATGCCTTCGGAAGAGCAGTACGTCGACTACCTCAAGCGGATGGCGGCCGACCTGCGTGAGAGCCGCCGCGAGCTGGCGGACGCGCGGGAGAAGGAGACCGAGCCCATCGCGATCGTCGCGATGAGCTGCCGGTTCCCCGGCGGTGTCCGCACCCCGGAACAGTTGTGGGACCTGGTCGATTCGGGCGCCGACGCGATCTCGCCGTTCCCCGTCGACCGCGGCTGGGACACCGACGCGATCCACGACCTCGACGCGTCCGTCCCGGGAACCAGCTACGTCCGTGAAGGCGGCTTCCTGCACGACGCCGCCGAGTTCGACAACGAACTGTTCGGTATCTCGCCGCGGGAGGCCGAGGCGACCGATCCGCAGCAGCGGCTTCTGCTCGAGACCGCGTGGGAGGCCGTCGAGCGGGCCGGGATCGACCCGCTCTCGCTCAAAGGCAGCGCCACCGGCGTGTTCGCCGGGGTCGGGTTCACCGACTACGCCTCGCGGCTGACCGCCCTGCCCGAGGAACACGAGGGCTACCTGGGCATCGGCACCTCCGGCAGCGTCGTCTCCGGCAGGGTTTCCTACGCCCTCGGCCTCGAAGGACCGTCGGTGTCGATCGACACGGCGTGCTCGTCTTCGCTGGTCGCGGTCCACCTCGCGGCCCGCGCGCTGCGGTCGGGGGAGTGCACGCTGGCACTGGCCGGCGGGGTCACGGTGATGGCGACGCCGGGCGCGTTCGTCGAGTTCTCGAGGCAGCGGGGGCTCGCGCCGGACGGCCGCTGCAAGCCCTTCGCGGCCGCCGCCGACGGCACGAACTGGGCCGAGGGCGCCGGGATGCTGGTGCTGGAACGCCTTTCCGACGCCCGCCGCAACGGCCATCCGGTCCTCGCGCTCGTTCGCGGCAGCGCGGTCAACTCCGACGGCGCCTCCAGCGGCCTGACCGCCCCGAACGGTCCCTCTCAGCAGCGCGTGATCCGCGCGGCGCTGGCGAACGCCGGGATCGAAGCGTCCACTGTGGACGTTGTCGAGGCGCACGGCACCGGCACCGCGCTGGGTGACCCGATCGAGGCGCAGGCGTTGCTGGCAACCTACGGCCGGGATCGGGAAACCCCGCTGTGGCTGGGTTCGGTGAAGTCGAACATCGGCCACACCCAAGCCGCCGCCGGACTCGCCGGCATCGTCAAGCTGGTCGAAGCGATGCGCCACGGAGTGCTGCCCGCGACCCTGCACGTCGACGCGCCGTCCCCGCACGTCGACTGGTCGGCCGGTTCCGTGGAACTGCTCGACAAGGCCCGACCGTGGACCGCCACCGACCGGCCCCGCCGCGCGGGTGTGTCCTCGTTCGGGATCAGCGGCACCAACGCGCACGTCGTCCTGGAGCAGCCGTCCGACGAACCCGCCGCGGACCGCGAGATCGCAGCCCCGCCGGTCGTTCCCTACGTCCTGTCCGGCGCTTCCCCCGAGGCCGTCCGCGCACAGGCCGCCGCACTGTTGTCCACTGTGGACGAGTCCGGCGCCGAGCCCGTCGATGTCGCGCTGTCGCTGGCCACCACCCGGGCCGGGATGGAGCACCGCGCCGTCGTCACCGGCGCCGACCGTACCGAACTGGCCGCCGGTCTCCGCGCCCTCGCGGGCGGCGAGGCGGGCACGGTCACCGGCAGCGACACCGCCGGACGCCTCGCCGTGCTGTTCACCGGCCAGGGATCGCAGCGACTCGGCATGGGCCGCCGTCTCCACGAATGCTTCCCGGTGTTCGCCGACGCCTTCGACGAAGCCTGCGCGCAGCTGCCCGGCGTCCGCGACGTCGTGTTCGGCTCCGACGCCGCGCGGCTCGACCGCACCGAATTCGCCCAGCCCGCCCTGTTCGCCTTCGAGGTCGCGCTCTTCCGGCTCGTGACGTCCTGGGGTGTCACCCCGGACTTCCTCGCCGGGCACTCGGTTGGCGAGCTCGCGGCCGCGCACGTCGCCGGGGTGCTTTCCCTGGAGGACGCGGCGAAGCTGGTCCTGGCCCGCGGTCGGCTGATGCAGGCGTTGCCCGAAGGCGGCGCGATGATCGCGCTGGAGGCGACCGAGGACGAGGTGCGCCCGTACCTGTCCGAGGACGTCGCGCTCGCGGCGGTCAACGGACCCCGCGCGGTCGTCCTTTCCGGCGCCGAGGCGGCGACGACCGCGGTCGCCGAACGCTTCCCGGGCCGCCGCACGACCCGCCTGTCCGTCTCCCACGCCTTCCACTCGGCGCTGATGGAGCCGATGCTGGCCGAGTTCGCCGCGGTCGCGCGGACCCTGACCTATCGCGAGCCGGCGATCCCGGTCGTCTCGACGCTGACCGGCCAGAACGCCGACAGGCTCACCGACCCGGAGTACTGGGCCGAGCACGTCCGCGGCACCGTCCGGTTCGCCGACGCGGTGGAAACCCTGCACGGCCAAGGCGTCACCACGTTCCTCGAGCTCGGCCCGGACGCGGCACTCACCCCGATGGGCCGTTCGGTCCGCCCGGACGGCGTTGTCTTCGCCGCGACCCAGCGCAAGGACCGCGACCAGGCGGCCACGCTCGTCACCGCGCTGGGGCTCGCGCATGCCAACGGCGCCCGGGTCGACTGGGCCGCCTACCTGGGCGGCAGTGGCGCGCGGGTGGTCACGCTGCCGACCTATCCCTTCCAGCGCAAGCGTTTCTGGCTGGAGGACCCGGGTGCGGGCGCGCCCGTCGCCGCCGAGGACGGCCGGTTCTGGTCGGTCGTCGAAGCGGGTGACGTCGGCGAGTTCGCCGCCGAGCTGAAGCTGTCCGACGTCGAAGCCCCACTCGGCACCGTCCTGCCCGCTCTGTCGCGCTACCGCCGTGCCCGGTCGCTGTCGGCCGAAGCGGCTTCGCTGGCCTATCACGTTCGCTGGCAGCCCTTCACTCCCGCGTCGACCACGGCCACCGGCCGCTGGCTGCTCGTCACCTCCGCGAGGGAACACCCGTGGATCGAGACCGCGGCCGAGGCCTTGGCCGGAGCCGAGATCCGGCGGCTCGTCGTCGACCGGCCCGATCGCGTGGAACTGCCCGACGAGTCTTTCGACGGCATCCTGTCCTTGCTGGCCCTCGACGAGACCGAGAGCGACGGACTGTCCTTCGGTGCCGAGGCCACCATGACGCTGGTGCGGGAATTGGCCGCACGTGATCCTCAAGGTCCACTGTGGACGCTGACCCGCGGCGCGGTCTCGACCGGCGCCCATGACGCACCGGACGCGCCCGCGCAGTCCCAGCTGTGGGGCTTCGGCCGCGCGGCCGCACTGGAGAACCCCCAGGCGTGGGGCGGGCTCGTCGACGTCCCGGCCGAGGCGGGGGAGCGGGTCGTGGCCCTGCTGCGCGGCGTCCTCACCGGTCCCCGCGGTGAGGACCAGGTCGCCGTCCGCGCGACCGGCGCTTTCGGCAGGCGGCTCGCGCACGCAGAACCCGCCGAGCCCAAGCGGTCGTGGAAGCCGCGTGGCACCGTACTCGTCACCGGTGGCACCGGCGGCCTGGGCGGGATCGTCGCCCGGTGGCTGGTCGAGCACGGCGCCGACCACGTCGTTCTCGTTTCACGCCAGGGAGAAGACGCACCCGGCGCGGCCGAACTGGCAGGCGATCGCGTCACCATCGCCGCCTGCGACGTCGCCGACCGCGATGCCCTGGCCGCGGTCATCGAGCCGGTCCGCGACGACCTCCGCGCCGTCTTCCACCTCGCCGGGGTACTCGAACTCGGCCTCATCGAGACGATGGACCGCGAGCGCTACGCCGACGTCCTGCGCCCCAAGGTGGCCGGGACGCGCAACCTCGAAGAACTCACCGAAGGACTCGACCTCGACGCCTTCGTGCTGTTCTCCTCGATCGCCGCTTCCATCGGCAACGCGGTCCAGAGCGCTTACGGCGCCGCGAACGCGCACCTCGAAGCGGTCGCGCAACGGCGCCGGTCGCGCGGCCTGCCCGCGACGTCGATCGCGTGGGGCCGCTGGGGCCGGGTCGGCATGGGAGTCGGCGCGGACCTCGACGAAATGCTCAGCGGACTCGGCGTTCCCGCCATGGCACCCGAAACCGGGCTCGTCGCGCTCCGCCAGGCGCTCGACCGCGACGAGACCGCGCTGACCGTCGCCGAACTGACCTGGGAGAAGTTCGCGCCGCCGTTCGCCGCGCTGCGGCCCAGCCCGCTGCTGGCCGACCTGCCCGAGGTCGCCGCCATCGCCGCCGCCGAAGCAGCACAGGCCGCCGAGGGCGCGGAAGCCGCCGACGCGTGGCGCACCCGGCTCGCCGGACTGCCCGAGGCCGAACGCGAACGCGTCGTCACCGAACTGGTCCTGACCCACACCGCCGCCGTCCTCGGGCACACCGACGGTGTCCCGGCCGGGCAGCAGTTCACCAAACTGGGCATCGATTCGCTCACCGCCATCGAACTGCGCGGCCGGATCAACACCGAGACCGGGCTGGCGCTGCCGCCGACCATGGTGTTCGACCACGCGACCCCGGCCGCGCTGGCCGCGCATCTGCTGGCCGCGCTCACCCCGTTCGCCCAGGAGACCCGGACCGTCGTCACCGGCCCGGCCGCCGCGGGCCAGGACGTCGCCGTGGTCGGCCTGTCCTGCCGGTTCGCGGGCGGCAGCGACACTCCCGAGAAGTTCTGGGAGAACCTGGTCCAGGGCAAGGATCTCGTGCGCGAGGTGCCGCCGGACCGCTGGACCGCCGCCGACTACTACGACCCCGACCGCACCGCGCCGGGCAAGGCGTACACGCAGCAGGGCGCGTTCGTCGACGACATCGCGGGCTGGGATGCGGCGTTCTTCGGTCTGTCGCCCCAGGAAGCGCGGCGGCTCGACCCGACGTTCCGGCTGCTCATGGAGCTGGTGTGGGAGGGCATCGAGGACGCCGGGCTCACCGCGGACGAACTGCGCGGCAGCCGCACCGGCGTGTTCGCCGGCCTGATCGACACCATGCAGTACAGCATGCGGCAGCTCGAAGCCGACGGCATGGACGCGGCCGACGACCCCTACTTCGGCCTCGGCAGCTCGCTTTCCGCCGCCGCCGGGCGCATCGCGCATCTGCTCGACCTGCGCGGGCCCTGCCTGACCGTCGACACCGCCTGCTCGTCGGCGCTGAGCGCGGCACACCTGGCCGTGCAGAGCCTTCGCCGGGGCGAGTGCGACATCGCGATCGTCGGCGCGGCCTCGGCGATGATCAACCCGGACGTCTTCATCCAGTCCTGCAAGATGAGCATGCTCGCGGTCGACGGCCGCACCAAGACCTTCGACGAGAGCGCCGACGGCTACGTCATCGGCGAAGGCGGCGGCGTCGTCGTGCTCCGCCGGGCGGGCGAGGTCGGCCCGGGCAGGCGGACGCGGGCGGTCATCCGCGGCACCGCGACCAACCAGGACGGCCGCAGCAACGGCCTCACCGCACCGAACCGCGCGGCGCAGAACGCGGTCATCCGGGCGGCGCTGGCCGACGCCGGGGTCGCTCCCGACGAGATCGGTTACGTCGAGGCGCACGGCTCCGGCACCCAGCTCGGCGACGCGATCGAGTTCACCGCGCTCGGCGAGATCTTCGGTGAGCGCAACGCGCCCGAGCCGCTCTACGTCGGCGCGGTCAAGACGAACGTCGGCCACACCCTGGCCGCGGCGGGCATGGCCGGGCTGATCAAAACGGTGCTGTCACTGGAAAACGGAACCCTGCCGGGCAACCTGCACATGAGCACGCCGAACTCGGTGGTCACCGTGGACGGCACGGTGCGCCCGGTCCCCGAAGCGCGGCCGTTCCCCGCCAACGCCGACGGGATCCTGCGCGCGGGCGTCAGCTCGTTCGGCTGGTCCGGCTCGAACGTCCACTTCGTCCTCGACCAGGCCGCGCCCGCCCCGGCCGCCACCCCGGGCGGGGAATGGCAGCTGCTCACGCTGTCCGGGCAGAGCGAAGCCGGGCTGCGCGCCACCGCGGAAGCCCTCGCCGCCCACCTGACCGAAGACGCCGAACTGGCCGACGTCGCCTTCACCACCCAGGCCGGACGCAGCGCTCTCCCGCTCCGCAAGGCGGTGCTGGTCCGCGACCACGGCGACGCCGTCACGGCGCTGAACTCGGTCACCGGCGGCACGGCCGTCACCGACAAGCGTCGCTTCGGGCTCCTGCTGTCCGGCACCCGCCACGGCTGGCAGGGCACCACCGACGAGCTCTACCGCACCGAACTCGCCTTCCGCGCCGCGATCGACGACTGCGCGGCCCTGCTGGACGGCCGCGCAGACCTGCTCGGCGCGCTTTACGGCACCGCCGAGGCCGACGAACGGGCCGTGGTCTTCGCCGTCGAGTACGCCTTCACCCGGCTGCTGACCGCGTGGGGCCTCGAACCGGCCGTGCTGCTGGGCCGGGGGACCGGCGAATGCGTCGCAGCCGTCGCGGGCGGCCTGTTCGGGCTCGCCGAGGGCCTCGAACTCGCGCTCGGCGGATCGGTTCCGAAGGCGGGAACGCCGACGGTACCGGTGATCTCGCCCCGCACCGGCGCGGTGCTCACCGCTGCCGAGGCCGCGGATCCGGCGCACTGGCGGATCGCGGACGACCGCTTCGAAGACGGCCTGCTGGCGCTGGCCAAGTACGCCGGTGTCCTGGTCGAAGCCGGGCTCGGGGACGACGGCGCCGAGGCAGCCGGTCGCTACCTGCCGCAGACCCCGGTCGTCTCCCTGCTGCCGGAGCCGGTGGCCGGGGCCGGACGGCGTGCCTGGCTGACCGCGCTCGGCGCGCTGTGGGAACACGGCGTCCAGATCGGCTGGGCGAAGGGCGCGGGGCCGGACCGCCGGTTCGTTTCCCTGCCCGGGTACCGCTTCCAGCGGACCCGCTACTGGCCGGAGGTCGCCTCCCGCGGCAACGGCTGGTCGCTGACGCAGATGTCCGCCGGTGAGGCCGCGCCCGAGACCCCGGTCCGTTCGGGCCTCGCCGCGCACACGCCGACCTGGCACCGGGACACCACCCGCCGAGTGCCCGCGACCCCGGGCGACTTGGTTCTGTTCGCCGAGCCGGGCAAGTTCGCCGACGGCTTCGCGGCCGCCGCGGAAGCCGCCGGGCACCGCGTCACGGTCGCGTCCGATGTGGACCGCCGAGCGCTCGCCGGTGACGGACCGCTGCGGATCGTGCACGCCCTCGGTCTCACCGCGAGCGGCCTCGAATCCGGCTTCTACAGCCTTCTGGAACTAGGCAAGGCCATCGGTGCCGAATGCGCCGGGCGTCGCGTCGACCTGCTCGCCTTGGGACACAATGGTTTCGACGTCCTCGGCGGGGACGCCACCGACGCCTTCGCCCCGACCATCGCGGCCACGGCCGATGCGATCGCCGCCGAGTATCCGTCGGTCCACGCGCAGTACGCGGACTTCGACCGCACCGGCGACAAGGTCGCCCAGGCCACCCACGAGCTCGACCTGCTCGCGGCGTCCACAGTGGACACGGTCGACGGGGTCGCGGTCGCCGCCTGGCGCGGCGGACGGCGCTGGCTGCGCGGCTTCGACGTCGTCGAGCTGCCGGAGACCGACGACGCACTGGCCTGGAAGCCCGGCGGTACCTACCTGATCACCGGTGGGCTCGGCGTCCTCGGCCTGGCCCTGGCCAAGCGTTTGGCGCCGCTGGGCGTGAACCTCGCGCTGGCAGGCCGCTCCGAACTGCCGCCGGAGGAGACCTGGGACGCCTGGATCTCCGACCACGGTGTCGACGACCGCACGAGCGAAGTCCTGCTGGCGGTGCGCGATCTGCGTGCCCTCGGTGCCGACGTCCTGACGCTGCGAGCCGACGTCAGCGCTCCCGGCGAGGCCGCCGCGCTGCTGGCCGAGGTCCGCGGCTACTTCGGTTACCTCGACGGCGTCGTGCACGCCGCCGGGATCGCCGGTGGCGGCCTGCTGCAGAACAAGACCCGTGAGCAGGCGGCCGCGGTGCTGGCGCCGAAGATCGACGGCACCCTCGCCCTGACCGACGCGCTGCGCGTCGAACCGGTCGACCTGCTGGTCCTGTACTCCTCGACGGTGACGCTCACCGTGGGCGTCGGCGAGATCGACTACTCCGCGGCGAACGCCTTCCTCGACGGTGTCGCCTCCGCCGCCGCGGGCGGACGGGGCCCGGCCAAGCAGGTCGTGTCGGTCGCGTGGGGGCCCTGGCAGCTGGACGCCTGGACGTCGTCCGGGCTGTCCGGCTCCACCGAAGCGCAGGAAGGGTCGCGCAAGTTCCGCGAGGAGTTCGGCATCGGCGCCGAAGAAGGCACCGAACTGCTCTCGCGGATCGTCGCCTCCGGCGAGCCGCTGGTGACCGTGCTGCCGCTCCCGTTGACCGACGTGCTGGCCGCGCTGGCCCGGATGGGTTCGGTCGACGCGCTGGTCGGCGCCGACGCCGCGATCCCCACCGGGGAGCGGTACCCGCGGCCCGAACTGCGCACCGCGTACGTCGCCCCGCGCACCCCGGCGGAGGAACGCGTCGCCGCCGCCTGGTGCGACTGCCTCGGCCTGGAAGAGGTCGGCGTGCACGACCCGTTCTTCGACCTCGGCGGCACTTCGCTGATCGGCCTGGTGCTGATCGGCCGCGTCGCCAAGGAATTCGGCGTCGAGCTCGCCCCGGCGAGCCTGTTCGAGAAACCGACCATCGCCGAATTCGTCACGCTCCTCGGCGAACCCGGCGCACCGCAGGTGACGGCCGAACCCGCCGAAGACGTCTCCGCCCGCGGCGAACGCCGCCGCGCCCGCACCGCGAAGCTCCGCAAGCGCCCGAGCCGGACCGGAAGGTGAACCACCCCATGACCACACGAGAACGGGACACCGGCGACGACATCGCGATCGTCGGCATGGCCGGGAACTTTCCCGGCGCGCCCGACATCGGCAAGTTCTGGGCCGATCTGTGCGCCGGCCGCGACGGCATCACCCGGATGACCCGCGCCGAACTGCTCGCCGCGGGTGTCCCCGCCGAAGTGGCCGACGACCCCGCGTTCGTCCCCGCGGCCGGGTTGCTGCCCGGGATCGACCGCTTCGACGCCGACTTCTTCGGCTACAACCGGACCGACGCCGAACTGCTCGACCCGCAGCACCGGCTGTTCCTCGAATGCGCGTGGCACGCGCTGGAGGACGCGGGTGTCGACCCGGACCGGATCGAGGGCCTGGCCGGCGTGTTCGCGGGCGGCGCCCCGAGCACCTACCTGCTGTCGAATCTGCTGTCCAACGACGTCACCGCGCTGACCGTCGGCCCGGACCAGCTGATCCTGCAGAACGAAAAGGACCTGATCGCGTCCAGGCTCTCGTACGCGCTCGACCTGACCGGCCCGTCGGTCAGCGTGCAGAGCTGTAGTTCGACCGCGCTCGCCGCGGTCGCCCAGGGCTGCTCCAGTCTGCTCACCGGTGAATCCGACCTGGTGGTGTCCGGCTCGGTTTCCGTCGTCGTGCCCCAGGAACCGGGCTACCTCTACCGTGAGGGCAGCCGGTTCGCGCCCGACGGGATCAACCGGATCCTCGACGCGGGCGCCAACGGCAAGGTCCCCGGCAACGGTCTCGGTGTCGTCGTCCTGCGGCGGCTCGAAGACGCGCAGGCCGACGGCGACCGGATCTACGCGGTGATCCGCGGCTGGGCCATCCACCACGAGGGCAACCGCGCACGTCAGGGCTTCAACCTGCCGGGCGTCCCCGGCCAGGCCGCCGTCGTCGCCGAGGCGATGGCCGCCGCCGACGTCGAGCCCGCCGCGATCGACCACATCGAAGTGTCCACTTTGGGCACCCCGTTCGGTGACGTCGCCGAGATTTCGGCACTGCAGAAGATCTTCGACGTCGACGGCGTCGAGCGGATCACGCTCGGCTCGATCGACGCGAACCTCGGGCACATCAACCAGGCGGGCGGGATCGCCCGGCTGATCAAGGCCGCGCTCGCCCTGCACCACGAAAAGCAGCCGCCACCGGTCAACTTCGAGAAGCCGAACCCGCAGCTGGCCCACAGCGGTGACAAGCTGGTGGTGCAGAAGGAACTGACCGACTGGCCGCGCGGCGAGCGGCCGAGGCTGGCCGGGGTCAGCGCTTACGGCTTCGGCGGCACCGACGCCCACGTCGTCATCGAGGAGGCGCCGGAGGACTTCCCGGAGCGCCCGGCCGCCCGGCCGCATCAGCTGCTCGCCTGGTCCGCCCGGACCCCGGAGGCGGCGGACGCGATGACCGGCCGACTCGCCGCGGTCCGTCCGGAGTGGACGGACCTGGCCGACGTCGCCTACACGCTGCACAACGGGCGGAAGGCCTTCGGCCACCGCCGGATGACCGTCGTGTCCACTGTGGACGATGCCGCCGACGCGTTCGCGTCCGAGACCCGCGTGGTCGCCGAAGCGGACACGAAGCCGCGGAAGGCGGCCTTCCTGCTCGCCGGGGTCGGGGAGCAGTACCGGGGAATGGCCGGAGGCCTGTACGACAGCGAGCCCGAGTTCAAGGCCGCCGTCGACGAGTGCGCCGCGCTGTTCAAGTCCCATCTCGGCGTCGACCCGACGGAGAGCCTGCACGGTGCCCGCGGTGCGGACGGCGGTGACCTGGCCCGGCTGCTGGGCCGCGCGGCCGACAGCGAGGACGCGGCGCCGTCCGTCACCCAGCCCGCCGTGTTCACCCTCGGCTACGCGCTCGGCCGTCTGCTGCGCGCCTGGGGCGTCCAGCCCTCCCTGCTCGCCGGGTACAGCGTCGGCGAGTTCGCCGCAGCCGCGCTCGCGGGCGCCCTGACACTGGAAGAAGCCACCGCACTGGTGGCTACTCGCGCGCGGCTGATCGAAAAGCTGCCGACCGGCGCGATGGCGGCGGTGCCGCTGGGCGCGGACGAACTCACCAAGCTGGTGGGTGACGTGACCGCGTTCGGTGTCGACGTCGCCGCGGTGAACGGGCCGCGGATGATCGTGGTGTCCGGCGCGGGCGACGGCGTCGAGAAGCTGGCAGCCGCGCTCGCCGGACACGGCGTCCCGGCCCGGCCGCTGCGCACGACGCACGCCTTCCACTCGCGTGCCCTGCGCCCCGCCGCGGCCGAGCTGACCGCGTGGGCGCGGAAGAACCTCACCCCGCGCGAGCCGGAAGTCCCGTACCTGTCGAACGTCACCGGCGCGCCGATCACCGCGAAGCAGCTGAAGGATCCCGGCTACTGGGCCGAGCACATGTGCCGCCCGGTGCGGTTCGCCGCGATGATCGAGCAAATTGCCAGTGCTTCCCCGGATACCGTGTTGCTGGAACTGGGAGCCGGGCAGTCGCTCGGCTCGATGTTCCGCGGCCACCCCGATTTCCCGCAGACCTCGTGGCCGCTGCTGGTACCCACCCTGCCCGGCGAGGCCGACCCCCGCCAGGACACGGCCGTGCTCACCGAAGCGCTCGGCCGGGCCTGGCTTTCCGGGGCGGACATCGACTGGCGGGCCTATCACGACGGCCGTGACCCGCGGAAGACCACGTTGCCCGGTTATCCGTTCCAGCGCGACCGCTACTGGATCGAGCCGACCCAGGCCGCCGCCGACGTCGCACTCGGCGCCCGGTCCGCGCGGCCGGTCTACCTGATCGAAGGCGAACTCGACGTCACTGCCCGGGATCTGGCCGCCCGGCTGGGCGCCGAACTGGGCGCGACCGTCGTGTTCGCCGAGGAACACCCCGGCGGTGCCGAGGCCGTGCGTGCCGCCCACGGCCGGCTGGACGGCGTGCTGGACCTGACCACGAGCAACGCAGCCAAGGAGGAACGATGACCCTCGTCGGAGTCGTCGGCGCCGGTGTGATGGGCACCGGGGTCGCGCAGAATCTCGCCACCAGCGGGCACGAGGCCGTGCTCATCGACGTCGACCCGGGCAAGCTCGCCGACGCGCGCGACCGGATCGAACTCGAATGCCGGATGAGCCGCATGCTCGGCGGGCCGGAGATCGACGCCGCCGCCGTGCTCGGCCGGATCACCTTCGGCACCGAACTCGACCTGCTGGCCGAAGCCGAAGTCGTGATCGAGAACATCACCGAGAACTGGGACCTGAAGTCCCGCCTCTACCCGAAACTCGACGAAGCCTGCAAAGCCGACACGGTGTTCGTCGTCAACACCTCCGCCATCCCGATCACCAAGGTCGCCGCGCTCACCCGGCGGCCGGACAAGGTGATGGGCGTGCACTTCATGAACCCCGTGCCGATGAAGCCGTCGTGCGAGTTCATCCCCGGCTACCACACCAGCGAGTCCACCAAGGACATCGTGCGCGAGCTGCTGCTGTCGATGGGGAAGAAGCCGATCCCGGTCAACGACGCCTCCGGGTTCGTCTCCAACCGCGTGCTGATGCTCACCGTCAACGAGGCCGCTTTCCTCGTGCACGAAGGAGTCGCGGACGCGGAGACCGTCGACGAGGTGTTCCGCGGCTGCTTCGGGCATCCGATGGGCCCGCTCGAGACCGCCGACCTGATCGGCGTCGACACGATCCTCTACAGCGTCGAAGTGCTCTACGACGAGTTCAACGACAGCAAGTACCGCCCCTGCCCGCTGCTCAAGCAGATGACCGCCGCCGGACTGCACGGTCGCAAGAGCGGCAAGGGTTTCTACAACTACAGCGGCTGAAGGACGCTTTCGCCGCATCTCACGCGGTGAAGGGCGCTTTCCTCGCGTCGCATGCGGCGAAAGGCCCCTTCAGCTCCCTCTAACGAGAAAGGCATCCACCATGTCGCAGGACGTCCGAGGCGAGATCCGCGCCTTCATCGGGGCGAAGTTCCCCAGTCTGTCGTTCACCGACGAGCAGGACATCTTCGCCTTGGGTTTCGTGAACTCCCTGTTCGCGATGGAGCTGGTCATGTTCATCGAGAAGGCGTTCGCCACGCGGATCCCCAACGAGGACCTGAAGCTGGACAACTTCCGCACCGTCACGCGGATGACCGAGCTGGTCGAGCGGCGCACCGCCGCGGCCGCGCACTGAACGAGGAGCAAACGTGAGGGCGAGGACACGGCCCGAAACCCCCGAAGCCGAGGTGGTCGGGCGTTTCGTCGACGAGGAGGTCGGCCCGCACGCGGACGCGTGGGACCGGGCCGAGAGCATCCCCGGTGACGTGCTGCGGCGGGTGGGGGAGCTGGGACTGTGGGCCCCGTTCCTGCCCGCGGAGGCGGGCGGCGCCGGACTGGACATGGTCACCCTCGGACGGCTGCACGAGGAGGTCGGCCGCGGCTGTTCGTCGCTGCGGAGCCTGCTCACCGTGCACACGATGGTGACCGCGACGGTGCAGCGCTGGGGTGACGACGAACAGCGCGATCGCTGGCTGCCCGTGCTGTCCGAAGGCGCCACCCTCGGCGCGTTCTGCCTGACCGAACCGGACTTCAGCGGAAGCGACTCGACGGCCGCGGGAACCGTGGCCGTCGCCGAGAACGGCGTCTGGACGCTGAAGGGCCGCAAGACCTGGATCACCGGCGGCCAGGTCGCCGGGCTGCTGCTGGTGTTCGCCGGCACGGCGACCGGGATGAGCGCGTTCCTCGTCCCCGCCGACCATCCCGGGGTCACGGTGACCCCGGTCCGGCACATGCTCGGCACCACCGCGAGCATGCTGGCGACCATCGAGTTCGACGACGTCCGGCTCGACCCGTCCGCGCTGGTCGGCCCGCCGGGCTGGGCCGCGGGAACGGTGATGACCGGCGCGCTCGACCTCGGGCGCTACAGCGTGGCGTGCGGCTCGGTCGGCATCATCCGGGCCGCGCTGGCCGCGTCGGCCGCCTACACGTCGGCGCGTTCGGCGGGTGGCGGGCTGTTGCGGGATCTGCCGCAGATCCGCGCCAAGATCAGCGAAATGGTCACCGCGCGCGACGCCGCGCGGCTGCTGTGCGAGAAGGCGGGCAGGCTCAAGGACGCGGGCGACCCGGCGACCATCATGGCGACCTGGGTCGCCAAGTACTTCGCGTCCACCGCCGCGGCCAAGGCGGCTTCGGACGCGGTCCAGATCCACGGCGCGAACGGCTGCGGCCCGGACTATCCGGTGGCCCGGCTCTACCGCGACGCGAAAGTCATGGAAATCATCGAGGGCAGCACCCAGATCCAGGAGCTGACCATCGCGGACGAGGCGTACCGGGAGGTGGCGGGATGAGCGAGGTCTTGGAGAAACCGAAGCGCGGCCGCATCAAATGCGTGGTGTGGGACCTGGACAACACGGTGTGGGACGGCACCCTGCTCGAAGACGGCGAGGTGACCGTGCGCCCCGACGTGGTCGCCGAGATCCGGCGCCTCGACGAGCTGGGCGTGCTGCATTCGGTGGCCAGCCGCAACGACCACGACGCGGCGATGGCGCGGCTGAAGGCGGCCGGGCTCGACGAATACTTCCTGTACCCGCAGATCACCTGGAACCCCAAATCCGGCTCGGTGGAACGGATCGCGAAGGCGCTCAACATCGGCCTCGACGCGATCGCGTTCGTCGACGACCAGCCGTTCGAACTGGCCGAGGTCGCGCACGCGCTGCCGTCGGTCAAGACCGTCGACGTGGCGGAACTGGGGGAGACCCTGGCGTCGGAGGAGTTCCGGCCCAAGTTTGTCACCGACGAGTCGCGGGTGCGGCGCGACCTCTACCGCGCGGCCGCCGTCCGGGAGCAGGTCGAACAGGACCACGAGGGCACCAGCGAGGAGTTTCTGTCCACTTTGGACATGAAGTTCACGATCGCCCGCGCCCAGCGGGAAGACCTGCAGCGGGCCGAGGAACTCACCGTCCGCACCAACCAGCTCAACTCGACCGGCCGGACCTACTCGTACGAGGAACTGGACGAGTTGCGGACCTCGCCCGACCACGTGCTGCTCGTCGCGTCCCTTTCGGACAAGTACGGCGGTTACGGCAAGATCGGCCTGGCGCTGGCCGAACGCGGCGAGGAAGCCTGGCATCTGCGGATGATGCTGATGTCGTGCCGCGTGATGTCGCGCGGGGTCGGCACGGTCCTGCTCAACCACATCATGGGGCTGGCCAAGGAAGACGGCGCGAAACTGCGCGCGGACTTCGTCGAGACCGGGCGCAACCGGGTCATGTACGTGACCTACGCGTTCGCTGGTTTCACCGAGATCTCGCGCGACGGTGACCGGCTCGTCCTCGAGTCCGACCTGAGCACCATCCAGCCGCCGCCGTCCTATCTGACGATGGAGCTGCGATGACCGCACCGATCACGGCGCGGCCCTGGCTGCCCGGCGGGATCCCGCCGGGCGCGGTGACCAAGCTGTTCTGTTTCCCGCACGCCGGCGCGAGCGCGGCGGTCTACCGCGACTGGATCCCGGTGGCGGGCGACGAGCTGGTCGTCCTGCCGGTCCAGCTGCCCGGCCGGGCCGAACGCGGCCGCGAGACGCCGCACGAAGACGTCGAAAGTCTTGTCGAGGCGGCGATCGACGGCCTCGGCGACGCGCTGACCGGTGACTTCGCGTTCTTCGGTCACAGCGTCGGAGCCCTGACCGCGTACCTGCTCACCCGGCGGCTCGTCGAGCGCGGGGCCACGTTGCCGAAACACCTGTTCGTTTCGGGAAGGGCCGCGCCGCAGCTGCCCGACACCAGACTCCAGCTGCGAGCACTGCCCGACGAGCGGCTCGCCACCGAACTGCACGCCCTCGGCGGGCTGCCGGAGGTCCTGCGGCGGGAACGGGAGCTGCTGGCGATGTTCCTGCCGCTGATGCGGGCCGACCTCGCGGTCAACGAGACCTACCGGCACACGCCGGGGGAGCCGCTGCCGGTGCCGCTGACCGTGTTCGGCGGCGATCGCGATCCGCGGGCCGATCTGGACGAACTGGCGGCGTGGCTCGAACTCGCCACCGACGCGACGATGGTCACCTACCCGGGCGGGCACTTCTATCTCGAACAGCGCGTACCGGAGCTCCTGGGTGTGATCCACCGGAAGCTGGGCCGATGACGACGCAGTGGTTCCCGGCCTGGAAGCAGCCTTCGGGCGCGCTGGGCGAACGGCTCCGGCCCTGCCGGGACGCGCACGTGTGGCGGGTCCCCCTCGGCAGGGTGCTCGCCCCCGGCTCGTCCGAGCTGTACGCCCTGCTCGGCGCGCTCTCGGAAGACGAGCTGCGCCGGGCGGCCGCCATCACCGTGGACGAGGAACGGGCCCGGTTCCTGGCCTCGCACGTCGCCCTGCGCGACATCCTCGCCTCCTACACGGGCACCGCTCCGGCAGCGCTGCGGTTCACCCGCGACGGTGACCGCCCGGCGCTGGCCGGTGCGACGGGGATCGAGTTCAGCCTGTCCCGTTCCGGTGACCTGGCGCTGGTCGCGGTCGCCGCCGGGGTCCGGGTCGGCGTGGACGTCGAGGAGGTCCGGGAGGTCGACCACGACGGCCTGGCCGCGCGGACGCTGCGCCCGGAAGAGGCCGCGGCCGTCCGCGAACCCCTGACGTTCTTCCGGTACTGGACCTGCAAGGAGGCCTACCTCAAGGCCGAAGGCACCGGCCTCGCCGGACTGCCGGGCCCCTCCTTCACCCTCACCGGCGGCGACGTCGCACTCGACGACCGTCCTGAGTGGACGATCACGGAACTGGACGCCGGAGCGGGCAACGCGGCCGCGCTGGCGGTCCCGGCGCGCCCGGTCACCGTGCGCGCCTTCGACTGGCTCCCCGGCGGGCCGCGACCGGCCGCGGAGCACCGGAAAGGCGGAGTGAAATGAGCGACCCGAAAGCGGAGCTCGAAGCGTTCATCCAGACCACGGAGTTCAGCTGTCTCGGCGCTCGCGCGGCGCTGAAGAAGGGCTCGATCGTCCACGGCCACTACCCGGCGCTGGGTGACCCGGAGTCGGCGCGCGCCCACTACCGCGACATGCTCGGCTACGCCCGCGACATCCGGCCCACGTTGTCGGACAAGAGCTTCCGCACCTTCGTGTCCACCTTCGAGGAGCCCGGCGGGATCCTCGACGAGGAAGAGCACGAACGCCTGCTGTGGCGCCATCTCCAGCTCATGCACGACATCGACAGCCGCACCTACGGCCTCGACGACGGCGCGACGTCCGACCCCGACGAGCCGAACTTCGGCTTCCACGTCGCCGGGCACTCGTTCTTCGTCGTCGGCATGCACCCGGGCGCGTCGAGGGCGAGCCGCCGGTTCCCCCGGCCGGCGATCGCGTTCAACTCGCTGATGCAGTTCATGCTGCTCGGCGACAAGTTCTTCTCGATGCAGGACGCGATCCGCAAACGGGAGACGACCAACAACGGCTCGGTCAACCCGAGTTTCACCACGTACGAGTACCAGATGCCGTCGCGCCACTTCGCGGGGCGGATGACCGAAGACGACTGGAAGTGCCCGTTCACTTCGCGGCATGAGGCGTCTTCGGTGAAGTACACGTCGGACGTGATGCAGCGCCCCACCGGTTGAGCGGTGGCGAGGAAAAGCCCCTGGTCGCTTGGCGACCG
This sequence comes from Amycolatopsis sp. lyj-84, assembly GCF_046549075.1. Lineage (NCBI taxonomy): Bacteria > Bacillati > Actinomycetota > Actinomycetes > Pseudonocardiales > Pseudonocardiaceae > Amycolatopsis > Amycolatopsis sp. lyj-84. The sequence continues at coordinate 212,769 of NZ_JAJPWO010000002.1, read as the reverse complement.
GGGGCTTTCTCGTCGGTACAGAGTCGTGAGTGGCGCCGACCTCGGGTGTCGCGAAAGCCACTTTCGGGACATCTGATGTCCCGAAAGTGGCTTTCGCGACGCTGCCGGGCCTCAGGCGAGGGCTTCGATGCGGTGCACGGCCGGGCGGCGCAGCAGCGCGGTGCGGGTCGCGCGCGGGATCCGCTGGTAGACCAGCTCTCGCAGAGTCGCCCGGCGGAACGTGTAGCCGGCGTCGTCGTCTTCGCGCCGCAGCACCGCGAGACTCGCGAGCCGGGACAGCGTTCCTTCGATCTCGGCGGTGTCCCGACCACAGACGGCGGCGACGTCCTCGGCGGTGAACGCGTCCCCGGTGAGGCTGGCCGCCTTCAGAAGGGATTTCTCGGCCGCGGGTAGGTTGTCGAGCTGCGCGGCGAGCGTCCGGCGGACCAGCGGGGGCGTCATCGCCTGGCCCAGTCCCGGAAACGGGGTGGTGCGGCCGTGCACCCCCTGGGCGTACGCGTGCGCGAACCGGGGGTTCCCGCCGATCCTGCCGATCAGTTCCTGCCTGCCGCGGATGAGCCGGGCGGTGCCGGGCAGCAGCTTGTCGAGCAGCTTGCCGACGGCGTCGTCGGCAAGCGGGGCGAGGGTCACCGTCGTCCCGCATCGCTCGCCGTGTTCGGCACCCAGCAGCCCGGGCCTGGCGGACGCGACGATCAGCACCGGCAGTCCCGCGCAGGCTTCCCCGAGCCGGACGACAGCGTCGCGGGTCTCGTGGTCGGCGCGGTGCAGGTCGTCGGCCAGCACGACCAGGGGCCCGTAGGCGGTCAGCTCGGTGGCGGCGGCTCGAAGTGCCGAATCCCCGCCTTCGGTGCGCAGCCGCGAGGCGGTCTGGGGGAGCAGTCCCGGAACGACGGCGAAGGCTTCGGTGACATCGGCCCCGGCGTCCAGCACGCGGACGCGGGGTTGCTCGGACAAGGTCTCGGCGAACTCGGCGAGGAGGCGGCTCTTGCCGATCCCGGGCTCGCCGAGCACCGTCACCCGATGCGGGCGGCCGCCGCGCTCGACGAAGCCGAGAAGGTGGTTCAGCAGATCGCGGTCGTGGTCACGGCCGACGAAACCGCCGGGGTCGGCGGGCTCGGCCACCGGATGCTGACGGGCCGAAACGGCGTGCCACCAGCCGGGCGAGTCCTCCGAAGCCTCGTGCACCACGGCGGGCTCCGAAGCCTCGCGTACCGCGTCCGACACCCGGATCCGGCCTTCGGGTGCCCGCAGCGCCGAGCGGACACAGCGGTCCAGCACGGGGCCCGCCACCTGTCCGGGACCGGCGGCGGTGAACTCGACGAGGACGTCACCGCTGTCGACGCCGATCTGACCGGCGATCCCGGCCGTGGCCAGCCGGTCGAGGATCCGCAGCGCGGTCCGGGTCGCGTGGACGGCGTCGTCGTCACCGGTCCGGGGCAGGCCGAACAAGGCGAGCACGACCGGGCCCGAATCGCCGGGCAGATGCGCGCCCGCGGCGAGGGCCTCCTCCTCGACGACGTCCCGCAGCCGTGCCTGGATCTCCACGGCCTCCTCGGGATCGTCGTCCGGGGTGGCGGCGAGGGCGACACCGATCGCGACGACCGGCTTCCGCTCGCTTTCGACGGGCTCCGTACGGGGCAGGGCGATCACCGGGGCCGGGGTGAACGGCAGCGGCGCGACCACCGGGGCAGGCTCTTCCGCCGGCTCGGGTCCGGGGCGCGGCGCCGGATCCGGCCGCCGGGTGAGCAGGGTTTCGTCGTGCTGGAGGATCGCGCGTTCCAGCTCACGCAGCTCCTTGCCCGGCTCCAGGCCGAGACCCTCGGCGAGACTGGCCCGCGTCGCCCGGTAGACCTCGAGCGCGTCGACGTGACGGCCGCAGCGGTAGAGCGCGGTCATCAGCTGGGCGTTGAGCCGCTCGCGATTCGGGTTGGCCTCGGCGAGCCCGCGCAGGTCGGCGAGCACTTCGTGGTGATGCCCGCGGTCCAGCTCCAGACCGAAAAGGTCCTCGTGGACGGCGATCCGCTGGTCCTCCAGCGCGACCAGCTCGGGCCACACCACGCCGGTCTCGGTGAGGTCGGCGAGCACCGGGCCCCGCCACAGCGCGAGAGCCTCCCGATAGGCCGAAACGGCCCGCTCGACGTCGCCGCCCGCCTGTGCTGTCCGGCCGTCTGCCGCGAACCGCCGGAACCGGGCGGCGTCGACCTGGTCGCTGTCGACGCGCAGCAGGTAACCGGGCGCGTGGGTGAGCAGCATCGCCTGCTCGGTGGCGCCGGCCCGCTGGGCCAGCGTGGAGCGCAGCCCCGAAACGGCGTTCTGCACCATTTTGCGCGCGGTGGCGGGGATCTCGTCCGCCCAGATCGCCTGCAGCAAGGTGCTGGTGGCGATGACCTCGTTGTGGCGCAACAGGAGATAGGCGAGTACGGCTCGCTGGGTCGCGCCGCGCAGCACTACCGGACGTCCGTCGTGCACGACGTTGAAGGGGCCGAGTAGGTCGAAACGCACGGGGTCACCACCTTGCTTGGAGCTTCCGAAGACGATCTCCACCGTGGCCCCGCACCCCACCCCCCGACAACGGTGTGGCGCGGATACTGGCTCGGTGCCAGTGGCACCCGAGAACGATGCCAGTTACCGCCCGATGTGTTGACTGTGGACGTTCTCACCTGCTAGACGCGCGCGGCGCACCTGTACCCGCGCATTTAGTCCTCTGAATGCGATCCCACCGCGAGGGTCAGGTCAGGTATTCGCCGGTCAGGATCGCCGCCGCGAGTTCCACGCGCGACGTGTACCCGGTCCGGGAGAACAGCCTGCTGAGCCTGCCCTCGACACTCTTCTCGCTGGTTTCGAGGACGACCGCCAGTTGCCGGTTGGTGAGGCCCTCGGCGACGAGGATCGCCAGCAGCCGCTCGTTCTCGGCGGTCGTCTCCGTCCGGCCGGGACCGGCGAAGCCGTTGTCGCGCAACAGTTTCCGCACTCGGCCGCGCCAGAACCAGGCTCCCACCACACCGAACAGTTCGTACGCCTCGGTCCACGACTGTTCCGGCCGGTGCCCGGCCAGACCCGCTCGCAGGAGCGTCATCGCCGACTCGTACGGGACGTCCCGGCGTTCGCGCGCGATGGCCGCGGCACGCCGGGCCGCGGCGGGCTCGCGATGGACGGCGGCGCGCGCCAGGTAGTGGTTCTGGTGGGCGCGGGCGGTGTCGAGCTGGGTCGCGGTGCGCGCCGCGCGCCGCACCCAGTGTTCCCCTTCGCGCTGCTTGTTCCGCACCAGCGCCGAGCGGGCCAGGTCGGCCCAGAGGTCTTCGGTGCCCAGCAGATAGCCACCCGCGTCGGCGCTGCGCGCGGCCGAGTACAGCAGTGCGTCGGCGCCCTCGGTGTCGCCGAGCAGGCTGAGCACGGTGAACTCGGCGTGGTCGACCGTGTGCTGCATCCCGGACTGACGGCTGTCGGCGGCCAGCGCCCGCGCCCTGGCGAGCCAGCCCTGCGCGCCGAGGATCCGGATCGCGCACTGGGTCAGCAGGCTGTGCAGCGGCCGGGCGGGGTCGGTGCCGCCCAACATCGTGCGGCGGGCCAGTTCCATCGCTTCCGGCCAGTCCCCGCCCAGATAGTTCAGCGCGAACCGGTTCGGCCCGGGGAGCTGGTCGAGGGTCATCCCGGTCTCGGCGATCCGCCGTCGCGCCTGCTGGAGTTCTCCCAGCTGCAGCAGCATTTCCACTTCGAACCGGCGCTGTTCGATGCCGTATTGCGGCAGATGTCCAGACCGCCACAGTTCCGGATGGGCAACGAGGGTGTGCAGCTGGGACGTGTCACCGAGCACGACGCCGCAGGCCGCGAGGAACATCGTGCCGAAGTCGGCGGTGATGTGGTTGCTCCCGGTCCACACCGCGCGTTCCCGTTCGAGCAGGTCCCTGGCCTCGATCCAGCGACGGCTCAGCAGCAGGGCGTACGCCCGGTTGATCACCATCAGGGCTGGGTCGTCCGGCAGCACCGGGGACGCGCCCGCGGCGATTTCGGCGAGCTCCCCGAGGTCGCCGCGGGCCGCGAGCCCGGTGATGAACACGGTCGAGAGTTCCTGCGCCTGCGCCGGTTCCAGATGGCCGAGATGCTTGCAGAGCACCTGCCGCGCGCATTCCCCGGCCTCGGCGGCGCGGTAGTGCAACGCCTTCGCCGCGCTCAGCAGCATCAGCACGACGGTCCGCGCCGGCGGTTCGGTCACCCAGGACAACGTCGCGTGGAGCCAGCGTTCCGCCTTGGCGCCGTCGGTGAACAGGACACGTTTGCCGTTCTCGAGGAGTTCGGCCGACGCGCGGCGCGTGTCGACGAGCGACCCGGCCTGGGTGATCCAGTCGAGCACCAGATCCGGGTCGGAGACGGTCGCGGAACCCGACCACACGGCTTGGACCGCTTGTGCGGACATGCTTCGCGAGGCGTACGGCCCGATCCCGGTCAGCAGGGCGTCCCGGACGGCGGGGACCCGGAACCGGTATCCGCCGTCCCGGTCCCGCACCAGGACGCGTTCGGCGACAAGCCTGTCGAGCACTCCGCGCAGGTCGTCCTCCCGCCACCCCAGCGTGGTCGCGGCCAGCCCGGTGGCGGAGGCACCGAGCGGGCCGAGCATCGCCATCGTCTCGGCCGCTTCCCGCACTCCGCCACCCGCCTCGGTCACCGCCCGCAGAAGCGGATGGTCCACGGTGGCCACCGGTTCGTCGACCCTTTCGACGCGGTACGCGGTGCGGTCGACGATCCGCAGGGCCCCGGCGGACCGGTAACCGTGCACGAGCGCGGTCAGCGCGGCGGGGTTGCCCCGGGCGGCGGTGTGCAGTTCGGTCACCAGCCCGTCGTTCGGCAGGGCCGAGACCAGCCCGGTCAGCAGGGAGCGCGACTGGGCTCGCGAAAGCGGCCGGAGAAACCGCAGCCTCGCGCGCCCACCCGCCCGCAGCCGCGCGAAGGCGCCGCGCAGCGCGGGGCTCCCGGACATGTCGTCCCCCGCGCCGATCCGCAGCGTCGCCACCACGCTGATCGGCGTCTCCGCCGAACACCGGTGCAGCAGCGGGCTCACCAGCCGTGCGGTGTGCTCGTCGAGCCACTGGACGTCGTCGACCAGGACCACCAGCGGGGTCTGGGTCCGCAGGAGCGCGAACACGGCTGTCGCGATCTTCGCGACGGTCTCCGGGGTCGGCGTGGTTTCGCCCGCCCTGGCGAGCATGGCCAGCACGGATCGCCGCGCGGGCTCCTCCTCGGCCCGGTCCGCGCCGAGGAGGACGAGAAGCCGGAAGATCGCGCCGTAGGGGAGCGTCCGGTCGAGTTCGGCGAGCCGCAGCACCAGCACCTTGGCCGACGGGGTGAGCTCCTCGGCGAGCCTGTCGAGCACCGTGCCGCGACCGCAGCCGGGTTCGCCCGCGAGCACCGTGAGCGGGGTCGTGCCGAGACCGGCGTCGTCCCGCAGGATCCCCACCTCCTCGACGCGGACGTCCGTCCGCAGACCCGTCCCGGTGTCCGTGTGCCTGGTGCTCATGCGCCCAGTTCACCAGGACGGAGCCCGGCTGACCGTCACCCAACCGTATGAACCGGGCAGTCGGGGCCGTGTCAAGTTCCCAGTGGCCGGTAATTCCCGCCCGGTACCGGCGGTTCCCGGGGCGTCGACAAACCGGCCGGTATGCTGAGCGTCCGCACGAGAAGGAGCCGGCCATGACACGAGCGACCACCCGCAAGGCGGGGACGGCGGAGGCGAGCGGCGAAGACCAGGCCGCCGTGCCGCGCCGTCTGCTGTCGCACGCCACGAAGCTCTTCGCCAAGAAGGGTTTCGACCGCACCTCCGTGCAGGAGATCGTCGAGGCGGCCGGGGTCACCAAGGGGGCGATGTACCACTACTTCGGCTCCAAGGACGACCTCCTTTACGAGATCTACGCCCGGGTGCTGCGCGCGCAGACCGAGCAACTGGAAAAGGTGGCCTCGAGTGAGGCGCCGCTGCGGGAGCGGTTGCGCTCCGCTGCTTCCGACGTGGTCGTCAGCACGATCGACAACCTCGACGACAACACGATCTTCATGCAGTCCATGCACCAGCTCAGCGTGGAAAAGCAGAAGGCCGTCCGCGCGGAACGGCGCAAGTACCACGAGCGCTTCCGCACGCTGATCGAAGAAGGCCAGGAGTCCGGCGAGTACCGCGCGGACAAACCGGCCGACGTGATCGTCGACTTCTTCTTCGGCTCGGTGCACCACCTCGGTTCCTGGTACCGGCGCGGTGGCGCGCTCTCGGCCCGCCAGATCGGCGACCACTTCGCCGATCTCCTGCTGGCCGCGCTGCGACCCGAATAGGTTCAGCCTGGTGGTGCGGGCACGAGCCGTTCCGCGAACCATTCGCTGCGGCGTTCGAGCACCGCTCCCACGTCCCATCCGGCGGTGAAGGCGAGCAGTCCTGTCGCCACTTCGTCGGCGTCGGCGGGCCAGCCCTGGGCGGCCAGGCTCGACCGCAACGCTTCGGCGTAGTCGGAGTAGGTGAAGTCGGGTAGCTCCGCGACGAGTGCCGTCGTCGTCCCGTGGTGCGAGTTCAGCCCGGCGAAGGACCGGCTGCACCCGCATTCGGAATCGGGGGAGTCTTCGCCGTCGTCGCAGCACGGGGCGATCCAGATCAGTTCGCCCTCGATGCAGTGGTTGAAGTCGTTTTCTCGCGCACCCTGGGTCTTCGAGGTGGCCACGAGCAGTTTCATGATGACTCCCTGTTCGATCAGATGTTCGAACAGGTATACCGGCAGGGTCCGACACTTTCCGGTGCGGACCCCGCCGGGAGGAATCAGGCGGGCAGGTCGATCAGCGGTGCGAGGGCCGCGCGATGCCGCCCAGGAGTGCCCAAGGCGATCTCGTCGCTCTTCGCGCGCTTCAGGTACAGGTGCGCGGGGTGCTCCCAGGTCATGCCGATCCCGCCGTGCAGCTGGATCGCCTCTTCGGCGGCGTGGACGGCGATGGGGGAGTTGCGCGCCTGCGCCACCGCGACGGCGATCGCGATGTCGTCGCCGGAAGCCAGGCAGTCGGCGGCGTAGCGCGCGGTCGCCCTGGCGTTCACCAGATCCGTGTACAGGTTCGCCAGCCGGTGCTTCAGCGACTGGAAGGACCCGACCTGACGCCCGAACTGGTAGCGCTCCTTGAGATACCGCACCGTTTCGGTCAGCGCCCATTCGGCGATCCCGAGTTGTTCCGAAGCGAGCAGTCCCGCCGCGGTCAGGAGTGCCGTGTTCAGCGCGGACTCCGCCGCAGAGGAGCTTGCGACCTGCTTCGCGGCCACGTTCTCCAAGGTGACGTCGGCGATGCGCCGCGTCAGGTCCAGCGAAATCGCCTCGGTGACCGTCACTCCCGCCGAAGCCGCGTCGACCGTGAAGAGGCCGGGGCCATCGGGCCCGACCGCCGGGACGACGATCAGTTCGGCCACCGAAGCGTCGACGACGCTGCGGACCTGGCCGCTGAGCGTGCCGTCCGCGGCGGCGGTGACCGTCGAGGGGAACTCGGCGCCGGGCGCGGTCGACAGCGGTACGGCCAGCGCGCCGACGAGCGCGCCCGCGGCCAGCTTCCCGAGCTTCTCCACCACTTCCGCCTGCGCAGTGTCGGTGGCCAGCAGGGCCGACGTCGCCAGCACGGCACTGCCGAGATAGGGGACGGGGGCGACGCTGCGCCCGAGTTCCTCCATCACGACGGCGACTTCACGCGCCGAAGCGCCGTGCCCGCCCAGCGCCTCCGGCACGGCGAGACCCGCCGCGCCCAGGTCGGCGGCGAGCGTGCGCCACAACGTCAGGTCGTACGGTTCCGCCGTCTCGGTCCTGGCGATCAGGGCCGCCGGTTCGGCGCGGTCTTTGAACAGATCGCGGACGCTGGCGCGAAGGTCCTCTTCGACCTCGGAATACAACAGGTCGCTCATCGGGGCAGGTCCTTCCAAGCGACGTCCTTGTCGATCCGCGGCTCGGACGGCAGTCCCAGCACGCGTTCGGCGATGATGTTGCGCAGGACCTCCGAGGTGCCGCCCTCGATCGAGTTCCCCTTCGCGCGCAAATAGCGGTAGCCGGCCTCGCGGCCGAGGAAGTTCACGCCGTCGGGACGACGCATCGTCCAGTCGTCGTAGCGCAGGCCGTCGTCGCCGAGCAGTTCGATCTCCAGCCCGGACGCGGCCTGGTTCAGCTCGGAGAACGCGACCTTGACCGCCGAACCCTCCGGCCCCGGCGCTCCGGCGGCGAGTTGCTGCCGCAGCCGCGAACTCACCAGGCGCAGGCTTTCGCCCTCCACCCACAGTTTCAGCAGGCGGTCGTGCAGTTCGGACGTCCGCAGCTCCGGGCGCTCACGCCAGGTTTCCGTGACGACGCCGACCATGCCGCCGTCACGCGGGAACTCGGCCCCGCCGATGGCGACGCGCTCGTTCATCAACGTGGTCTGCGCGACCTTCCAGCCCTCGCCGACCGCGCCGAGGCGGTGCGCGTCGGGGATCCGGACCTCGCTGAGGAAGACCTCGTTGAACTCGGCCTCGCCGGTGATCTGGCGCAGCGGCCGGACCTCCACCCCCGGCGCGGTCATGTCGCAGACGAAGTACGTCATGCCGTGGTGCTTCGGCACGTCGGGATCGGTGCGGGTGACCAGGATGGCCCACTGCGACTTGTGCGCGCCCGACGTCCACACCTTCTGCCCGGTGACCACCCAGTCGTCGCCGTCGCGCACCGCGCGGGTGCCCAGCGCGGCCAGGTCGGATCCGGCGCCCGGCTCACTGAACAGCTGGCACCACACCTCCCGTTCGGTCCACAGTGGACGCAGGAAGCGCTGATGCTGCTCGGGGGTGCCGAAGGCGAGAATGGTCGGCGCGGCCATGCCGAGACCGATCCCGATCCGCCGTTTGTCGTTGTCCGGGGCGCCCGCCGCCGCGAGCTCCTTCTCCACGACGGACTGCAACGAACGCGGCGCGTTCAGGCCGCCCAGGCCCTCGGGGAAGTGGATCCACGCCAGCCCGGCGTCGAACCGCGCGTCGAGGAAGTCCTGCCGTGGCGTGCTTTCCGGCGGGTACGCGGCCAGCAGATCGGCCACGCGCTGTTTGAGGTCCTGTGGGGTAGTCACTTCTTGGCCTCCGTGCGGTACTTCTTCAGTTCACGGTGCGCCAGCGAACGCTTGTGCACCTCGTCCGGGCCGTCGGCCAGCCGCAGTGTCCGCACCTGCGCCCACATCTCGGCGACCGGGAAGTCCTGGCTGACGCCGCCCGCGCCGAACAGCTGCACGGCCTTGTCGAGGATCCATTCGACGGTGATCGGGGTGGAGATCTTGATGGCCTGGATCTCGGTGTGGGCGCCCTGGTTGCCGACGGTGTCCATCAGCCACGCGGTTTTGAGTACCAGCAGCCGCTGCTGCTCGATCTTGACCCGTGACTCGGCGATCCAGTCCTGCACCACGCCCTGTTCGGCGATCGGCTTGCCGAAGGTCTCGCGCGAAAGCGCCCGGCGGCACATCAGTTCCAGCGCGCGTTCGGCCATGCCGATGGCGCGCATGCAGTGGTGGATCCGACCCGGTCCGAGGCGGGCCTGCGCGACCGCGAACCCGTCGCCCTCACCGGCGATGAGGTTCTCCGCCGGCACGCGGGCGTCCTCGAAGGTCACTTCGGCGTGGCCGCCGTGGTCGCCGTCGGTGTAGCCGAACACGTGCATGCCGCGTTTGACGGTCATGCCGGGGGTGTCGCGGGGGACCAGGATCATGCTCTGCTGCTTGTGCGGGGGTGCGTCCGGGTCGGTTTTGCCCATCACGATGAAGATCTTGCAGTTCGGGTTCATCGCGCCGGAGATGTACCACTTGCGGCCGTTGATGACGTACTGGTCGCCGTCGCGCCGGATGCTGGTGGCGATGTTGCGCGCGTCGGAGGAGGCGACGTCGGGCTCGGTCATCGCGAACGCGGACCGGATCTCGCCGTCCAGCAACGGCTGGAGCCACTGCTTCTTCTGCTGTTCGGTGCCGAACATGGTGAGGACTTCCATGTTCCCGGTGTCCGGGGCAGCGCAGTTCAGCGCGGTCGGCGCGAGCCGGAGGCTGCGGCCGGTGATCTCGGCCAGCGGCGCGTACTGCAGGTTCGTCAACCCGGCGCCGTGGTCACCGGGCAGGAAGAAGTTCCACAGCCCACGTTCCCGGGCCTCGGCCTTGAGCTCCTCGACGATCGGCGGCTGCGACCATTCACTGTCGCGCTCGGCCAGCTGAGCCTCGAAGACGGCCTCGGCCGGGTAGATGTGCGAATCCATGAACTCGAGGAGTTTCCCCCGCAGTTCCTCGGTTTTCGCGTCGAAGGCGAAGTCCATCTCTATCCCTCTTCCTTGAGAGTCTCATTGCCGTGCGCGATCAGGGGGACGACGCCCGCGCCGATGCCGTCGAACCCGGCGCCGACGGTCTGGCCCTTGCTGTAGCGGAGGTGGATGCCTTCCAGGATCACCGCGAGTTTGAAGAAGGCGAAGCCCACGTACCAGTTGAGCCGGGAGACGTCGCGGCCCGAGCGCTCGGCGTACCGGGCGATGACCTCGTCGTTGCGCGGATACCCCGGCGCGGAACTGGCGTTGGACACGAACTGCAGTGACACCTTGTCCCGCTCGGCGTAGGCCACCAGCAGCGCGAGGTCGGTCAGCGGGTCTCCCAGGGTGGACATCTCCCAGTCCAGCACGGCGGTGATCCGGTCGTCGGCGTTCACCAGCACGTTGTCGAGCCGGTAGTCACCGTGGACGATCGACGGCCTGCCCGAAACCGGCACGGTCGAGGCGAGCCGCTCATGCAGTTCGTCGACGCCGGGGAGGTCGCGGCTGCGGTTGCCGTCGAGCTGCTTCTTCCAGCGCCGCAACTGGCGTTCGAGGAAGCCCTCCGGACGGCCGAAATCGCCCAGCCCCACCGATTCCGGATCGACAGCGTGCAGCTCGACCAGCGTGTCGACCAGTTCGTCCGCGATGGCCTTCGTCCTGGCCGGTCCCAGCGCGGCCAGCTCGGTGTCCGAGCGGAAGGGCGTGCCCTCGACGAACTCCATCACGTAGAACCGCGAGCCGATGACGTCGGTGTCCTCGCACAGCAGCACGGTTTCCGGCACCGGGACGGCCGTGCCGTGCAGGCCGGAGATCACCCGGAACTCGCGGCCCATGTCGTGCGCGGTCGGCAGGACGTGGCCCAGCGGCGGGCGGCGGACCACCCAGCGGGACCGGCCGTCGCCCACGATGTAGGTGAGGTTGGACCGGCCCCCTTCCACGACCTGGCCGCTCAGGTCGCCCTCGACGAGACCCGGCCGGTGCTCGTCCAGATGGGACTTGAGCCTGGCCAGGTCGAGGCCCGGCAGGTCGGACTGGTTCATCGTGCCTCCAGCGTCTCGCTTTCCGGTTACAGTACCGACCAGTCGGTATGTCGGGTAGGGGAGGTCCGGCGAGGTGCCGGAGGTCACTTCCTCAGGCGATCAGCCGGACGACCATCTCCGCGACACACGCCGGTTTGGGCTCGCCGTCGATCTCGATCGTCCACCGGACGATGGCCTGCTTGCCACCGGTGACGTCGGTGACCTCGACCAGTTCGGCGCCCGCCCTGATCTTCGATCCCACCTTCACCGGCTGGGGGAAGCGGACCTTGTTGAGGCCGTAGTTGATGCCCATCTTGAGCCCGTGGACCCGGTAGAGCTTCCCGACGAAGCCCGAAATGAGCGACAGCGTCAGGAAACCGTGGGCGATCGGCGCCCCGAACGGGCCCGCGGCCGCCTTCTCGACGTCGACGTGGATCCACTGGTGGTCGTCGGTGGCGTCGGCGAAGAGGTTCACCCGTTCCTGGGTGAGCGTCAGCCATTCGCTGTAGCCGAAGTGCTCGCCGACGGCGTTCTCGAACTCCTGCAGGGAGGCGAATTCGCGCATGACTCAGTCCTTCGGTCCGCCGGCGACGTAGATGACCTGCCCGGAGATGAATCCGGCGCCGTCGCTCACCAGGAACGACGCGAGGTTGGCGATGTCGTCGGGCGTGCCGACGCGCTGGACCGGGATCTGCGACGCGGCCGCGGCCTTGAAGTCCTCGAACGACATGCCGATCCGCTCGGCGGTCGCCGCGGTCATGTCGGTGGCGATGAAGCCGGGGGCGATGGCGTTCGCGGTGACGTTGAACTTGCCCAGTTCGATCGCGAGGGTCTTGGTGAAGCCCTGCATGCCCGCCTTCGCCGCGGAGTAGTTGACCTGCCCGCGGTTGCCCAGCGCCGAAGTGCTGGACAGGTTGACGATGCGGCCCCACTTCTCCTGCGTCTGGTACTTCTGCACCTCACGGGTCATCAGGAACGACCCCTTCAGGTGAACGCCCAGCACCGAGTCCCAGTCCTGCTCGGTCATCTTGAACAGCAGGTTGTCGCGGGTGATGCCGGCGTTGTTGATCAGCACGGTCGGCGCGCCGAGTTCCTCGGCCACCCGGGTCACCGCCGCCTCGACCTGCGCGGCGTCGTTGACGTCCAGTGCGACACCGACGGCCTTGCCGCCCTCGGCGACGATCTCCTCGGCTCCCTGCTTGACGCCCGCTTCGTCGAGGTCCAGCAGGCCGACGGCGAACCCGTCGGAAGCGAGGCGCTTGGCCACGGCCGCGCCGATGCCTCGGCCTGCTCCGGTGACGATCGCTACGCGGGAGGGGTGTTCGGTCACGGGTCTGCTCCTCGTCGTCGAGTTGAAGTGAAAGGGAGTCTGCCGTACTAAGCGGTCGGTCTGTAGACATGCGGGGGATTAGCCCGCATGTGACCGTAATCACGGCGTGCCCGAACGGCTATTCTGGGTGACCTGATCGGCCCCGACGTATAGCGCTCCCACCTGCACTTCCGAAAGCCTCGGCGCACCGATACGAGTGCAAACGGAGGTGCCACATGCGCCGAAGAGCCCATGTCCTGGCCGGTCTGCTCCTGGTGACCATGCTCGGGGTGACCAGCGCACAGACCGCGCAGGCCGCTTCCGACCCGGCACCGCCGGAGAACGCGGCGATGCCGGGGCCTCGCACCCTCACGCTGATCACCGGCGACCGGATCACCGTGCAGGAGCGTCAGGGGGACGTGCCCGCGCTCTCGGTGCAGCCGGGACCCGGCCGGGAACGGATGGGATTCCAGCGCAGCCAGGACAAGAACGGCTGGTCGGTCTTCCCCGCCGACGCCCTCCCGCTGGTGGCGAAGGGCGTGCTGGACGAGCGGCTGTTCCGGATCGACCGGTTGCTCGCCGACGGCTACGACGACGGCGCGCGGCCGACCCTGCCGCTGATCGTGCAGCAGGACGGCGCGGTGGCCGGCGCGGGCGCGACCGCGGTGCGGCGGCTGGACAGTATCGGCGCGACCGCGTTCGCCCAGCCCAAGGACCGCGCGGGGGAGTTCTGGTCGGCCTTGACCGGTCCGAGCGCGGCTTCGGTGCGGAAGGTGTGGCTGGACCGGAAGGTCAAGGCGAATCTCGACCGCAGTGTGCCCCAGATCGGTGCGCCCGAGGCGTGGCGGAGCGGGTTCACCGGCAAGAACGTCAAGGTCGCGGTGCTGGACACCGGTGTCGACGGCAAGCATCCGGATCTGGCGGGCAAGGTGGTCGCGGCCAAGGACTTCTCAGGTGGCGGGGACCCCACTGACCGGCACGGTCACGGCACCCACGTCGCCTCGACGATCCTGGGCTCCGGCACGGCTTCCGCCGGGCGGCTCAAGGGTGTCGCTCCCGACGCCGGGCTGCTCGCGGCCAAGGTGCTCGGGGACGACGGCAGCGGCGGCTGGTCGGAGATCATCAGCGGCATGGAGTGGGCCGTCGCCGAGGGCGCCAAGGTGATCAACCTGAGCCTCGGCGGCGATGACACCGAGGATGTCGATCCTCTCGAGGCGGCGGTGAACCGTCTCACCAAGGACAACGGCGTGCTGTTCGTGATCGCCGCAGGCAACGACGGGGACCGCGGAGCGGGCACGGTGGGCTCACCGGGCAGCGCCGACGCGGCCCTCACCGTCGGCGCGGTGGACCGGGCCGACGCGCTGGCGTCGTTCTCCGGCAAGGGACCGCGACGAGGGGACAACGCGGTCAAGCCGGAGATCACCGCGCCGGGCGTGGGGATCGTCGCGGTGAAGGCGGGTGGCGACTATCAGCCGATGTCGGGCACCTCGATGGCGACGCCACATGTCGCCGGAGCGGCGGCGCTGCTCGTCCAGCAGCACCCCGACTGGCGTCCCGAGCAGATCAAGGCCGGGCTCACGAGTACCGCGAAACCGGCCGAAGGGCCGACCGTCTTCCAACAGGGAGCGGGCCGGACCGACCTCGCCAAGGCGGTCGAGCAGCGGGTGCACGCCGACGTCACCACGGTGGCCTTCGGCACCGTCCCGGCGGCCGACCCGAAACCGCTGACCCGCGAGATCACCTACCGCAACAGCGGTGACCGGCCCGTCGATCTCGACCTGCGGCTGGACGTCCGCGACGAGAACGGGAAAGCGGCGGCCGACGGCCTGTTCACGGTGGACCGGCCGAAGGTCACGGTGCCGGCGGGCGGGACCGCGACGGCGGCGATCACGGTGAACCCCGGGCAGAAGCCCCGCGCTGCCTACGGCGGCACCCTGCTCGCCACCTCCGCCGACGGTGTCGAGGTACGCAGCCTGATCGGCGCGGACCTGCAGCGTGAGGTCTTTTCGGCCGACGTCAAGCTTTTCGACCGCAAGGGCAACGGCCCCGGTCCGCAGGGGCCGAGCGGCTTGCTGATCGTGACCAATTTGGACAGTGGCGACATGAAGATCTTCGTCGCGCAGGAAGGCGGAGGTCCGATCCGGTTGCCGCAGGGCCGGTACCTGTTCGTCTCGGAGATCTCCGAGTCGCCGGGGTCGAGTTTGGTCGCGGAACCGGGTTTCGTGCTCGATCGGGACCGGGAAGTCGTGCTGGACGGGCGATTGGCGAAACCCGTGACGGTGCGGACCGATCGCCGGGACGCCAGTTCGAACGGTCAGATCGTCGCCTTCACCGAACAGATCGCGGGCCGGGGGGTCACGAGCCATTCGTGGTACCAGCCGAGGCTCTTCCACGACGTCCAGTACTCCTACGTCGCCCCCACCCGTACTAACGTGCCCGACTTCGACTTCCTCGTCACGACCATGCTGAGCAAGCAGACCGGCGAAGGCAGGTCGGAGAACAGCCCCTACCTGTACAACCTGCAATTCCCCAGCAACGGCAGGGTTCCCGACGTCTCCGCCTACCGGGTGCGTGACCACGAACTGGCCAAGGTGAACGCCGGCTACGCCAGTACCGGCAAGCAATGGGGCAACCTGCACGTGCTGCCGTCGCCCTACGACAACGAAGTCGCCCTCGGCAACGCCTGGTTCCTCACCGCCCAGGCCCAGCTGCCCTCGACGCGGGAAGAGTTCTACAGCACCGGGAAGATCCGGTGGCTGAAGCGGCTCTTCGTGGACCGGCTCGGTACCAACGGAACCTGGAGCGACACCGAGGAAACGGCGGCAGGCGTCGAGTACCGGGCGGGTCAGCGCTCCCGGGAGGACTGGAACCGCGCGGTCGTCGGCCCGACGCTGGCGAAGCTGACCAAAACGGTGCGCGACGGGGACACCCTCAGTCTCCTGTTCCCGCTGCTCGCGGCCAGTGGTGACCACGTCAGCCTGTCTGCGGTGGAGGGCACCACCCGGCTCGTGCGGGACGGCAAGGAGATCGGTTCCGTGCCCCGGGTGCCAGGCCACCTCTGGCCGAACAACGGCCCGGTGACCTTCACCGTGCCGCCGGAAGCGGGCGAGTACACGCTGACCATCGACGCGAAGCGGCCGGAAGGCGCCAACGCCGAGTTGTCCGCCAACGTGGTCACGTCATGGAAGTTCCGCTCGCAACGGGCTGCGGGCGAGAAGCCGCTTCCGCTGATGGCGCTGAGGGCCACTCCGGCGCTCGGCTCGGCCAACGACGCCTGGCGTCTGCTGCCGCTCGCCGTGCCGATCGAGGTCCAGCGCCCCGCCGGGGTGACGGGCACCGTCCGGCAGGTCACCGCCGAGGCCTCCTTCGACGGGGGCAAGAGCTGGCATCGGCAGCCCGTCGTCGGAAGCGGTGAGCACCGGCAGGCCTTCGTCGTGGCGCCGCTGTTCAGTTCGTCGCCCTTCGTCTCGTTGCGGTTGTCCGCGACGGATTCGGGCGGTGGTTCGGTGACGCAGACGATCATCAACGCCTACCGCCTGCGGTAAGCGACACCAGCTCGTGAGTGGCGATTCGGGTGGACCGGTATTTGCCTGCCCACTGGATCCTGATGTCATCTCGGTGAGCTTGTGGGGCTTTGTTCTGGATGCCGATGTGGGCGAGTGGGGAGGATTTGAGACGTTCAACGTCCCAAATCTTCCCCACTCGACTGCCATCCGCGAGACCACGGTCTTGATCAACGGAGGATCGGGGACGTTGAGTGTCCCCGATCCTCCGTTGATCAAGTACCAAGACCGGAGCGACCCCTCGACGATGAAGGATTCGGGACGTTCAACGTCCCGAATCCTCCACACTCGAACCTGTCGCGGTGAGATTCCGGTGTCATCGAACTCCGAGACCGGACCGACCCCCTCGACTACCGCACCACACCTTCGCCCTGGTCACGCATAGCTAGGCAAACACCGGCCCGCTCTAACCGTCCTCACCACTCACGAGCGTGTTCAGCCTGCGCGCCTGCCCAGGACCTCGGTGATCAGCTTCGGCAGGTCGCCGCCGTGCCACGAACTGGGCGAGAACCGCTCCTGCGCGATCCCCTCCCAAAGCTCGGTCGTCTCACCGTCGTCCAGCGAGACGCCCTCCTCGCGGGGCACGAGAGTGCCGATCTCCTGCGCCGCGACGCCTTCCCCCGCAAGGGTTTTCTTGGCGAGCTCGACGTCTTGCGGCCGGACGGCGACCACGAGCGTCCAGTCGCCCCAAGCCTGCGCGAGCTCGAACCGGCCGAGTCCCGACTGCTTGCAGACGTCGACGAGCGCCTCGTCCAGATGGATGTCCGTCGTGACGCGCGCGCCGAGGCCGTTGGCGCCGCAAAGGGACCGCACGGTCGGGAAAAGCCCGTCGGACACGTCCATCGCCGCGCGTGCCAGCCCTGCCGTGGCGAGCGTCCTCCCGGCGGTCACCTGCGCCATCGGGCGGCAGGCACGTTTCCGGATTTCGGCGACGAAGGACTCGGGAAGCCGCGCCTGCTCTTCGACGAGCAACGCGTACGACCAGAGGTAGCCGGGCGAACCGACCAGCAGCAGCCGATCGCCGACTTCCGCGCCCGCGCGCCCGAGCCTGCTCCCGGGGACGCACCGGCCGATCGCGGTCGCGGTGAGCTGCCGGACCGGGCCGTCCCGGAGATCGCCGCCGACGACCTTGGTCCCGTGCATCGCGGTGCAGTCGTCCACGCCGTCGAGCAGCCGCCGGAACTCGCCCGCTGTGGTGGTCTTCGGCAGCGTGTAGTTGACGACTAGCCCGAGCGGGGTGGCGCCGGCCGCCGCGAGATCGGACAGGTTGATCGTCGCGAGCAGCCAGCCCGCGTGATACGGATCCGTTTCACCCAGGATGGTGACCAGCGGGGTGGGGCAGCTGTCCGTGGTGGCGACCAGTTCGCCGCGAAGCCCTTCCGAGGCGTCGAGGACGGCGCAGTCGTCACCGAATCCGCGGACACCGCCGTAGCGCGGCCGCAGGAGGTGCTCCAGGATCGCGTGCTCGCCGAGGTCGCCGAGGCGGACGTGGTCGCCGACGGGCGAGAGGTCAGTTACGCCCGACATGATCCGCCAATCGGGACGGGGCCACGGAGTGGTCGCTGGAGTAGTTGTGCGGCAGCGTGCCGTAGGGCTGGTCGCTGCCGGTGGTGGCGAACAGCATGAGGTTGCAGATCCGCGTGCCGGGGTGCAGGAGTACCGGATGCCGCAGGTGGTTCACAATCTCCAGGGTCAGCACGGCGCCCTTCTCGCGGCCGAAACCGGGACTGACCTGACCGCACAGGACGACGCTGATGCCGAGCCGCGCGTAGTCGCTCGTACCGTCGACGAGCCCGGCGAGTTTCTCCGAGAGCCCGATTTTCTCCAGTGTCGGCGCGAGAACGACTTCGCCGGGTTCGATGCGCAGCCTGCCGTCGGCGTCGAGTTCCTTCTTCCGGAGGTCCGGATAGGTGCTCCTGTCGGCGATGTCGACGGTGCCGTTGGAGTCCAGCGCGAACGCCTCGTCGCCGAGCCGCAGGCTGATCGCGGCGGGCCGGACGAGGTCCGGTTCGAACGGGGTGACGGTGAGTTCCCCGGTCCGGTGCGCGCGTTTGATCGCCTTGTCGGTCAGCACTCCGCGGCGATGGACGGGCCAGGTCAACGGCATGACGCCACCGCTTTCGCGACGGAACCGACGAGCAGCCGGAAATCGGTCTCGGTCAGTTCGCCGTTGGGCTGGTCTTCGGTCTGGCCGGGTTCGCAGTAGACGACGGTCGTGCTGGTGCGATGCGGGCCCTGGATCACCACCGTCGCGGTCAATCCCGCGTCGATCGGCCGGACGGTGTGCACGATCGCGGTGTCGCACGAGTAGACGTCGCCGCGCCGGACGCTCGGGGTGTTCTCCACCTCGAGGCGGGCTTCGCCGTCCGCGAGCAAGGCGGCCGGGTTCGCCGGATCGGCACCGTAGCGGTACCGGTCGTGCGCCTTCCCGCCCTCGGTGGTTTCGCGGAACTCGGCCATGTGCAGGCCTTCACCGGCGATGATGGTCGAGGCGAATTCCCACCGGTGGCTGTGCGGATTGGATTCGCCACGGGACGGTTCCGCGGATTCCGGCCAGACGTGGAGCCGGATCCGGAAATCGGCGGAGGCATGGAGCACCATTTTGGCGAACCCGTTGGGGTGCCAGTAGGAACGCTTCGCCGCGGCTCGGACGGCTTCTTCGTCATCGAGGATTTCTTCGAGCCACGAAAGGAAAGTACCGGGAGCGTCCTGGATCCGGTGCGCCACCGAGCGCAGCCAGGGCAGGTCCGCGTCGCCGTCGCCGGGTCGTGTGCCGGTGACACCGCGGAGGAACGCGGGCGGAGTGTCGATCATCAAGTACCTGGGGTTCCTGGAGGACTGAGCGGGGGCGCGGCGACGGCGAGCGCGGCCGCGCGGAGGGAGGTGACGGCGTCGAGCGTCTGCCAGATGGGTAGATCCCCGCTTCCCCAGGCCCACAGCCCTTGTTCGGCGTCATAGCGCTCCCAGAGGGTTCCGAGCGCCCGGTTGAGCCGGGGGAGTGGCAGGAGCGGGGCGGTGGCGAGTGCTTGGACGACCCAGGCGGCGGTGAAGTGCCGGATGATGATCCGGGTGGTTCCTTCACCGTCGGGGCGGGGCCTCTCGAGATCTTCGGCCACGCCGTCGTCCGAGTGCGACCGTTCGATGAGCCATTGTGTGGCTTCGTCGGCGGCGTCCCGGACGTCGTTGCGATCTTCACGGCTGCGCAGAACGTCCCGGAGGGCGACGACCGATCGCGCGGTGTGGACCACCGAAGCCTCCGGGGCGACGAGGCCTGCTTCGTTCTTCTCCGGCCACAGCTGTGAGCCGTCGAAGTCGAGCCGGGCCGCCAGGAGGGCGTCGATCAGCCGGTCGGTCAGCGGGGCGTCCGGCCGCAGCCGGACCGCCGTGTGCAACACGGCGGACAACAGGTACGGACGGGTCCTGCTGTACGGGTCGAGTGACCCCTCGAGCAGGCCCAGCCCTTCGTCGGCGGACATGGTGCTGGTGCGGAACAGCGCGTCCACCACCGACGCGGTGGTCTCCGGCCGCTTGCCGCCCGAGCGGCCCCGCCAGCCGTGCTCCGACTGCAGTGCGTAGAGATCTTCGGCGAGCGTATGTAGGTCGATGTAGGGATCGCCTACCACGAGCATCGCGTTGATCCCGTACGCGGTGCTCAGCGCCTTCGGGCCGGTGTTCTTCTGCAGGTTGTGCCGCCAGCCGAGCGGTTTGCCCTCGGCGTCGCGGATCAGGTGCCCGGCGAGTTTGGCGCCGACGGTGTGGAAGACCTGCAGCAGCGAACGGGACGTGTCCACGGCGCCCGCTTCGCCGATCGCGGGCGGGGTGTGGTCCTGGGGTGATCGGGCCCTTTCCACCAGCGTGACCAGCGCGTTCGCGGCACGGAAGTGGTCGTCGAGCTGGCGGGCGTTGTGCGCGGACGGCAGGTACTTGCCGGTCTCCCACTGGGTCAGGTTCGCCCGGGTGACCCCGATGACCCTGGCGGTCTCCGCCTGCGTTTCGCCCGTGGCCTTGCGCAACCTTCGCAGCTCACGGCCGACACCCGACGCGGTAACGGTTTCCGCATCAGGGCTTACCGGCTGGTCCCCAGTCGATGTAGGCTTTATGTAGGCACTAGACACGGGCTTACCTACCTCTGGTAGGCAATGTAGGGCGGTGACTGAACGTGCACACAACGGCGAGAGTACAGCAAGCGAATCGGACCGTGATGGCGCCTTGGTCAACGTCGTGTCACAACGTGCGAAATGCCGCACCGGGACCTGTTCTGCCAGGTCCCGGCGTTCGTGACCCACCCGGCGACCAGGGCCGGTATGACCCGGGCGCGACCGGAAAGCGGATGCTGTCAGCCATCTGAATGTGACGCTGCGCATCCGAACCGGCTCGAGCCGTCTGCGGGCCACACGAATGCCGTAGTAGGCGTCGTGTGTGCCGACCCGAGTCCGCGCTTCGCAGCATCGGGGGTGAACCCCATGACCCACCACGAGAACCACACGTCAGCATCCCGAACTTGGTTCGATCGACTTGCCGATCGCTTCCACGAATGGCTTTTCGCGACCGGCGAAGACGCCAGAGCCGCCGAGCGCGGCTGGCAGGTGACCCGCGTACCGAAAAGCAGGCGACGCGTCTATCGCGACCCTCGCTGGGACACCGTGCACGCGTGCGAACCGTGCGGGGGCACGGGGTGGTGGCCCTACGAGGACGCCGTTTGCCCGGACTGCGCCGGCGTCGGTGTCGTCCGCTCCATTCCCGCGGCGGCGGTGGCCGCCGAGCACACCGCCGGACGGACAGGAGGAAGGTCATGAACCGTTGGCAGGAACCACAGGCGATCGCCGAACTGGCCAGAGAGGTCACGGTGGTCAGGAGGCCCAACCCGTTCACCGCCCTCTATCACTGGCGGTACGAGATCGGCGCGCTGATCGTCGTCCCGTACGCGCTGTTCTCCCTGTTCCAGGCCGTCGGCCCGATCTGGGCCGCGGTCGTGCTGTTCGGCGTCGTCAACTGGCTGTTCTACTGGAAATCGGCGCGACGCTTCGTTCGTGACCGGCTCCGGTCGGTCGTCGTGCAGCACCGGTTGCGGACCGGGTTCGCCCGGGCGCGGGTGTGCACGCTCGACGGCAAGCTGCCGGTGATCCTGTGGACCAAACCGAGGGGCGACGAAGTCGAGGTCACCCTGTTCTGCCCGGCGGGGGTCGGCTACGAGCGCATCGAGCAGCGGCGGGCGCTCCTCGCCGCGGCGTGCTTCGCCACCGACGTCCATGTGTACCGCCATCACAAGCGGGCCAACGTGGTGCACCTTTCGGTCTGCACGGCGCGGTTGCGCAAGGACGCGGACGAGGACGGCTTCGAGCTCACGCCCGGTCTGCCGCCCGCGCGACGATATGCCGGGCAAGCGGCCGATGTCGCCATTCCCCTGCCGGGGCACGTCGCAGGAATTCCTCGCGCAGCGCGGCGATGAACGCTTCACCGCGCGCGTTCGCCAACGGCCGCATCGGGCCGGAGCGGGTGTGCGCGGTGAAGAACGTGTCCGCGTCCGGATGGACCATCGGGAACGACAGCGGCTCGTCCTGTTCCAGTACGGCGTCCTCCAGCGCGGGTAGGAGCCGGTCTTCCCAGGAGCGGTCCCCGGCGGGGACGTGCTCCCGCAGGACGTCGGACAGCACCGTGAACGGCCCGCCCGGCTCGGTGCTGTGTGGCCAGTAGACGACCGAAAGCCATCCGCCCGGCCTCAGCGCGCCGGCCCAGGATCGGAGCGCGGCGTCGGGTTCGGGAAGTTGCTGCAGGCCGAAGACCGATACGACGGCCGCGGCCGTGAGGTCGAGTGCCGAGGCGTCGCCTTCGACGACGCGCACGAGCGGGTTGCCCGCCGCCCGCCGCCGGGCCAGCGCGGCCATGCCCGCAGACAGGTCGATACCGATGATTTCGCGGCCCGGCAGCCGTTCGGTGAGCAGGTCCAGTTCCGGGAAGGTCCCGCAGCAGGGGACGAGAACGGGGCCGTCGGGCAAGGCCTGGGGGAGGGCCCGTACCGCTGCGGCGACCCAGGGCGCGAACCGGGGGACGTAGTAGGCCTCGTACCCCTCGGCGGCTTCGTCCCATCCCCTGGCGAGGCCTCCGGTGGTCAGGACACGACCTGCAAGGTCTCGGGCTCGGTGGCGACCACCCGGGCCGGGATCAGGAGCGACGCCAGCGCGATCAGCCCGGTCAGCGCCATCGCGCGTTCGACCAGCCCCAGCGGGATCGCCTGCCACCACGGCCTGCCGCCGTTCATCGACACCACGATCGCGCCGAGGATCACGCCGAACCAGGCCAGCGCCGCCACCGCGAGCACCCGCGTCACCGCGCGGCGCGCTGGGGAGGACGGGAAGACGGCCTTCGCGGCGAACCACACGGCCAGCGGCAGGCAGACGAAGGCCACCACGCTCGCGATCCGGTGCACGGTCCCGCCTGCGCTCGGCCCGATCGCCCAGTTGTTCTTGGGGAACGCCACGATCACCACCAGGCTCAACGTCCAGAGCGCGCAGAAGACCGACGCCGCGGACAGCGCCGGAAGGTGCCTGCGGCGGATCAGCGCGCCGAAGCCGATCGCCGAACCGAACGCGACCAGCAGGACCGCGACGTCGAAGATCCACTTGTTCTCGCTCAGCGCGTATTCGCTGATGGTGCGGCGGACCGGGCTGATGCCGCTGGTGGCGGGGAGGACCTGCAACAGCAGGATCAGCAGCGCGCCACCGGCGACCGAGACCACGGCGGCGAACAGGGCCAGCGGGGATCTGGCGGTGACCTGGGACGTCGTCATGGTTGAAAGGTAACCACCCAACCTGAAGGTTTTCTTAGGCCGACCTGTCGGAATCGACAGGAAAGTCCCATTCTACGGCGCACGTGATGGTGATCGTTCCGGCACGGTCGGTGAGATCGTTGGGCCGAAAGGGGTGCAGGCGACTTGTGGCGGGTCCCTCAGGTGGGGTCCCGGGTCTAGGGTCTCGCTACCGGTGACCTCACCCGGTCACCGGACTGTCCAAGGAGGTCAGTCTGTGGGGTATTCACCAAACCGGCGAAGAGCGGGATGGACGGCGGCGACACTGGTGCTCGCCGGCACCTTCGTGGCACTTCCGTCGGCCACGACGGCGGGGGCCGCGGACAACGTCGTGCGAGCCAACCAGGCCGTGGCACGGTCCTGTTTCGCCGCGTTGCAGAAGCCGGGTGCGTCCGGCACCGATCGCCGGGAGTTCACGTCCACTGTAGACGGTCTGCTCCAGGCACGCCTCGCGCCGCGTGGCGGCAACGAGGGTGACTGGGACCTCGCCGTCTTCGACAAGGCCACCGGCGCCGTGGTCGCCGCGTCCGCCGCGTTGCGCAGCCACGAGCTCGCCGAAGGCTTCGTGAAGAAGGACCAGAAACTGGTCGTGCAGACCTGCCGGTACGACGGGCAGACACGCGACGCGGTCCTGGGTGTCGACTTCCTCGCGCTCACGCCGCAGGGAACACCGACCGGCGCCGTGCCCCCGCCGCAGCGCGCCGAACTGGTCCGGGTCGAGACCCCGGCCAAGCAGGACAAGGACAAGCTGCTCCGGCTCGGCCTGGACGTCACCGAGAAGGCCGACGCCACCGGCGTCGAGGTCGTCCTCGCCAACGACGCCGACCGGAAGACGCTGGCCGACAACGGCTTCAAGTCCAAGGTCGTCGACGCAGACCTCTCGGCCCGGTCGATCCAGAACGCCAAGACCGACCGTGAGTACGCCGCGAAGACGCCGGGCTCCACGCTGCCGTCCGGGCGCACGAGCTACCGGCACCTCTACGACTACCAGTTCGAGGCCAAGGAACTGGCCCGCAAGAACCCCAAGCTCGTCACGGCGTTCACGCTGCCGCAGCCGACCTGGGAAGGCCGCGACGTCATCGGCCTCGAGATCGCGAGCGACGTCAAGAACATCGCCGACGGCAAGCCCGTCAACTTCACCATGGGCGTGCACCACGCCCGGGAGTGGCCCGCGGGCGAGCACGCCATGGAATGGGCGCACGAACTGGTCAAGGGCTACACCGGCAACAACGCCGAAATCCGCGGCCTGGTCGGCCGGACGCGCAACATCGTCGTGCCGATCGTCAACCCGGACGGCTTCGAAATCTCCCGTGAAGCCGAGCCCAAGGGCGATTTCTCGCGCTTCGACTACGAGATGAAGCGCAAGAACTGCAACGTCAACGACTCGCCCAAGGAGTTCGCGACCGGCGTCTGCAAGGCGAACCCCGGCGGCCGTGAACGCGGCACCGACCCGAACCGCAACTACGCGGGCTTCTGGGGCGGCGCCGGTGCGTCGACCGTGTGGCGCAACGACACCTTCCGCGGGGCAGGGCCGTTCTCCGAGCCGGAGACGCAGAACATCCGCTCGATCGTGTCCAACCGCCAGGTGACCAACCTGATCACGCTGCACACCTTCTCCAACCTGGTGCTGCGTGTCCCGGGTGTCGCCGCCGTCCGCCCGCCGCTCGACGAGCCGGCGTACAAGGCCCTCGGCGACAAGATGGCCTCGCGCAACGGGTACACCAGCCAGCCGTCGTGGGCGCTCTACGACACGACCGGCTCGACCGAGGACTGGTCGTACTGGGCCACCGGTGGCTGGGGCTTCACCTTCGAGATCGGCAACACCGAGTTCCACCCGCCGTTCCAGGCCGGTGTCGTCGCCGAGTACACCGGCGTCGCCCCCGCCGCGGGCGCGGGCAAGGGCGGCAACCGCGGTGCCTTCATCGACATGTTGGCCAACACCGCCGACCCGGCGGCCCACTCGACGCTGATCGGTACGGCGCCGAAGGGTTACCAGCTGAAGCTGCACAAGACGTTCCAGACGCCGACGTCGCCGGTCGTGCAGCCGGACGGTTCGACGAAGCCGCCGATCTACGTGACCGACAACCTGAACTCGTCGCTGTCCTCGACCGGCGGCCGGTTCGCGTGGTCGATCAACCCGTCGACCAGGCCCTACGTCGCGGGCCGCTACGGCCGCGAGCCGCAGGGCCCGGCGCAGGCGAACATCGCGGTGGCGAACCCGGCGGGCGTGCCGGCGATCAACACCAACTACCCGGCCGATCCGGCCTCGGAGAGCTTCACGTTCCACGTGGACGGGCTCCCCAAGGTGGACAACGGGAAGTTCAGCGTCGACGTCAAGTGGGCCAGCCCGGACACCGACTGGGACCTGTACGTCTTCGACGCCGCGGGCAACATGGTGTCGTCGTCGGCGAACGGCGGGACCACGGAGGAGCACGCGACCCTGTTCGACCCGCCCGCCGGGGACTACCGGGCCGTGCTGGTCAACTTCGCCCAGGCCAACCCGTCCACTGTGGACGACTGGACCGGCGGAGTGTCGTTCCAGTCGCCGATCCCGCCGACCTACGGCCCCAAGGAGGCGTACCAGCTGACCTGTACGTCGCCGAAGGGCAAGCTCGTCGGGCTGGCGGACGTCTACATCGACCGCGGCCAGACGGTCGACGTCGGTGAGGTCTGCACCCGTTCCGCGCGCGCCAAGAAGGAGCGCTCGGGCCGGTAATCAGTAGTTGCAACGGGCTGAAGGGCCCTTTCCCGGCATACGATGCGGGGAAAGGGC
Organism: Amycolatopsis sp. lyj-84; assembly: GCF_046549075.1. Lineage (NCBI taxonomy): Bacteria > Bacillati > Actinomycetota > Actinomycetes > Pseudonocardiales > Pseudonocardiaceae > Amycolatopsis > Amycolatopsis sp. lyj-84. The sequence continues at coordinate 187,011 of NZ_JAJPWO010000002.1, read as the reverse complement.
CCTTCGTCACGTAAGACGAGGTGAAGGGCCCCTTCGGCCCCCGGACCTCAGACGGTGCCGACCACCCGGTCGCGCACCACCCGCATCGTCGGTGAGTCCACAGTGGACGGCTCCGCCGCCAGCCAGCCGCCGATCTCGTGCAGGAACTGCTCCGGCGTCATCGGCGGTGCGGGGGAGGGATCGTCGTGCTCGGTGGTGATCTCGCCGGTCCGGCTCGGGTACACGATCATCGCCCCGCGCAAGGTGACCCCCGGCAGGATCCGCCGGTACTCGGCGAGGCTTTCGGTCAGCCTGCTCCCGCCGCCGCGGAAGGCACGGCCGTTGCGCAGCAGGCGGTCGTCGTCCCCGGTTTCGTAGTGCCCCGGCAGCCACAGCTTCGATTCGATGAGCACGAGCCGCTTTCCGCACAGCACCGCGTGGTCGACGTCGGCGAACACCGAGTCCGGCCACGAGAGGCCGTGGAAGATGCGGGCGCCGGGCAGCCGGGTCAGATAGCGCTCGAGCAGGTCGGCGGTGAGCCGCTCGGCGAGTTCGTCGGTCTCGGTGCCGGGGGTGCCGAACACGCGCTTCCCGCCGAACTCGGCGGCGAACCGGTTCTTGGCGCGGGAGGCGGCGAGGTAACCGCGAGCGAGCCGCTGCACCAGCAGGGCCGTTCCGGCGGTCAGGATCAGCCAGATGATCAGCGTGGGCGCGGAGAAGCCGACGCCGGTCAGCACCGGCAGCAGGACCAGCACCATCCCGCCGACCGCAGCCACGACCGGGGTGTGGCCGGGGCCGCGCCGCCGTCCGTGGCGCACGCGCTCGTCCTGCGCGGCGAATTCCCACCATTCGAGGTCGTCCGGATCGATCACGACCTGTTCGGGTTCGTAGCCCGGTTCGTCGCCGAAACGACGTCTCGGCCGCGGCCGGATCGGCGCGCGCACGGAGCGCCCGCCCGCGTCGTAGCCCGCGCGCCTCAGCGGATCGCTGAGCGTGTCGTAAGCCTCGCGGACCAGCTGGAACGTGAGCGCGGAACCGCCGGCGTCCGGGTGATGCGACTTCGCCAGCCGCCGGTACGCGGTTTTGATCTCGTTGACCGAGGCGGCCTTGCCCACGCCGAGCACTTCGTAGTAATCGACAGCTGGCACGGGCGGTTCACCTCCAAAGGGCCGGGCCGCAACACTATTCGGCCGCCGCCGGTCGCCCGCAACCACCTCCGCGGCGCGTCGGGGTGACCTCGCGGGCATACTGTTTCGCCTGTGGCGGAACGAGGTCCGCCTCCGGCGCGTCCTGGATATCGTGGAGATCGACAGCGTACGAGGAAGGACAGCCGTGGAAGAACCGATTACCGGCACGGCCGCGGGGGTGCCGTTCACGGTCTTGCCGCCATCGGCCGAGGTCAGCGGCCCCGCGCCGGTGGTCGTCGCCTGGCACATGATCGACGCGCCCCGCTCCGACGCCGCGTTCGCGGCCGCGTTGCCGCTGGCGGGGGTGCCCGCGTGGCGCGTGTATCTCGGAATGCCCTTGTGCGGCGCGAGAATGGTCGACGGCAGCATGGACGCGCTCGTGGAGCGGGCCGTCCGTGACGCGATGCTCGCCTACATCGACCCCATCGCCGCGCAGGCGGCGCTGGAGTTCCCCGCCGCCCTGGCCGAACTGCGCGAACGCTTCGGTTTCGACACGTCCCGGATGGCCGTCGTCGGCGGTTCGCTCGGTGGCGCCGTGGCGCTGACGATCCTGACCACGCGGGAGATCCCGGTCCGCGCGGCGGCCCTGATCAACCCCGCCGTGCGGGCGCGTTCGGTGATCGGCGTGGTGGAAGGCATGCTGGAGCAGCCTTATCCGTGGAACGACGAGGCGGATCAGGCGGCGGACCGCCTCGACTTCGTCGCACGATCGGGTGAAATTTCGGCCAGGGACACCCAGGTTCCGTTGCTGGTGGTCAGCGGCGAAGAGGATTTCCCCGCTTTCCGCACGGACGCCGGCGAACTCGTCGAGGGATTGCGCGGGCAGTACGCCGAGCCGGACGACGTCCGCCTGACCGGAGTGCCCGGTCTCGCGCACCCGCTGGCCGAAGAACCGGGAATCGAACCCGCGCCGCAGCTGCCGATCGCGAAGGTGGTCGACGACGCGGTCACCGAATGGCTGGTGCGCCACCTGGGCTAGCAACCAGCGGGCGGCGCCGACCGGGCGGGGCCGAATTCCAGCCGGAGTTTGTCGGTCTTGGGGATCACGAACGCGACACCGCTGTTCGCCCGCCAGTCCGACGGCACGAACACGTACTGGCCACCGGACTGAAGCAGTAGTTTCAGCCCGGTGTACCGGTATTTGTAGGCGGCGTCGGGATCCGCGCATTTCACCTGGAGGACACCGCCGGAGGTGAGGTTGAGGCTTTCGGCGCTGTAGAGCGTCGCGGCGGGGCGTGCGGGGAGCTGCGCCGCGACCTCGAATCCGCGCCGGACGCCGATGGCGGCCGAGTAGTCGCTGACGGCCCAGAACAGCCCGATGCTGACCAGCGCGTACCCGAGGACGAGTTCCAGCAGGCTCGATCGCAGCGCCGAAGCCCAGTGCCGCCAAGCGAACAGCAGCATCAGCACGCCGAGTGCGAAGCCGAGTCCCGGCAGGCCCGGGCGGTCGCGGAACGGCTCCGGGTTCAGCGTGACGAACACGGTCGCGCAGACCAGCAGGGCACCGAGTCCGGCCGCGACCGGGGCGCAGATCCGGAGCAGCCGGGCCCACGCACGCTCGGTCAGCCGCAACCGCAGGATCCGGACGGCGATCACGAAACCGAGCACGGCCCCCGCGGCACCCGCCAGCGGCAGGTACAACCCGTCGACGCCGCGCGCGAAGATCTCGTCCGGGGTCTGGGCGAGAAGCGTGTAGTGCACGCGGAAGTACGCGAAAAGCACCTGCGTCTCGACGAGTCCGAAGAAGTACAGCAGCGCGGTGAGCAGCGTGGTGTTGGCCAGTACCGCACCGACCAGCTTGAGGGCCTGTGGCGGCCCGGGGTCGGGCTCGGCGGCCGTGGGCGCCGGCCGCCGCAGGCCGCGCCGCGCGGTCATCCCGACGTGGTCTCGGTGGGTTGCTCGCTGGTGGACGCCGGGCTTTCCGAGGTCGTGGTCTCCTCGGTGACCTCGGGCGGGCACGCCTTGGCCTTGATCGTCACCGTCCCGCCGGGTTTGACCGGGGACTGGGTGATGCTCGCGGTGCACTCGCCCTCACCGACGACGACGACCTTCACGCCGCACAGGTTCGGGCCGCAGGCCTTCCTGATGTCGCCCTGGATGTCCGACTGGGCGATCGCGGGTGCGGCGCCGAGGCGGGTGTGGTCGTAGATGATCGGGCTGCCGGGCACTCCCGGCGGCTTCGAATCCTCGGTGTGACCGCCGCCCCCGCCGGACGACGCGGACGACGTCGAGCCCGCCGACGCGGTCGGGGCGATCTCCGTCGTCACGCCGCCAGTGGTCTGGTCTGCCGGAGCGGTGTCGCGGGGAGCGGAAGCTCCGCCGCAACCCGCCGCGAACCCGAGGGCGGCGATCGCCATCGCCGCGCTGAACAGCCGTTTCATGGACCTCACCGTCCTTGGAAGACGTCCTTCTGGGTAAGGACGCGGAATGACGGCTCCCTGATACGTCCCGGATTGGTCCGTTCGGGGGTATTTCGCTGAATCCGCCCTTTCGGGCAATTCCGGGTGGACCAGTGCGCGACAACTTCGCCGCCCGGCCTTCCGACACGCCCGAAAATATGTTAAGAAACTTTACTAACTAACAGGGAGGCGCGTTTTGAGTTCACCCCCGCAGCCGGGGCTCGAGCGGAAGATCGGGCCGCTGCAGGCGACCGCCATCAACATGACCCAGATGTGCGGGATCGGCCCGTTCGTCACCATCCCCGCGATGGTGGCGACCCTGGGCGGCCCGCAGGCCATGTTCGGCTGGCTCATCGGCGCGGTCATCGCGCTGGCCGACGGCCTGATCTGGGCCGAACTCGGCGCGGCCCTCCCCGGCGCCGGCGGCACCTACGTCTACCTTCGCGAGGCCTTCGGCGTCCGTACCGGCAGGCTCATGCCGTTCCTGTTCGCCTGGAGCGCGGTCCTGTTCATCCCGCTGATCATGTCCACCGGCATCATCGGCCTCGTCCAGTACCTCGGGTACCTGATCCCGGGGGTGGCGGACGAGGCGGGGACCACCGGGCTCGGCAAGGTCATCGGGCTCGGCGTCATCGTGCTCGTCGTGCTGGCGCTGTTCCGGCGGATCGGCGAGATCGGGAAGCTGACCACCGTCCTGTTCGCGATCATGCTGTTCGCCGCGCTTTCGGTGATCGTCGCGGCCTTCACGCATTTCGACGGCGCGCAAGCGTTCGCGTTCACGCCGGGCGCGTTCTCGTTCGGCGGCGGCGCGTTCTGGGCCGGGCTCGGCGCGGGCCTGATCATCGCGATCTACGACTACCTCGGCTACAACACCAGCGCGTACCTCGGCGGCGAGGTACGGGACCCGGGCCGGACGCTGCCGCGGTCGATCATCTTCTCGATCCTCGGCATCATGAGCCTGTACTTCCTGCTGCAGCTCGGGGTGCTGGGCTCGATCCCGCTGGAGGAACTGAAGAGCGCCACGTCGGTCGCCTCCACCGTGCTGGAACAGGCGTGGGGCACGGGCGCGGCCAAGATCATCACCGTGTTCATCGTGATCGCCGCGATCGGCTCGGTGTTCGCCGGCCTGCTCGGTGGCTCGCGGGTCCCGTTCGAGGCCGCGCGCGACAAGGTGTTCCTGCCGGTGTTCGCCAAACTGCACCCGAAACTGAACCTGCCGACCGCCGGTGTGCTGACGATGGGCCTCATCACCGCGATCGGGTCGCTGTTCACGCTGACCGCGGTGATCAACGCGGCGGTGACGGTGCTGGTGATCGTCCAGTCGCTCGCGCAGGTCGCGGCGATCGTGGTGCTGCGGCGACGGCGTCCGGAACTGGACCGGCCGTACCGGCAGTGGCTCTACCCGATCCCGACGATCATCGCGTTGCTCGGCTGGGTCTACATCTACTTCTCGGCCACCTGGCTCTCGATCGGGCTTTCGGTGGGATGGATCGCGCTCGGGGTGGCGGCGTTCCTCGCCTACGCGAAGGCGGAGCGCGTCTGGCCGTTCGGGCCCAAGGGTGTTCAGGAATCGTTCGCGGGGGCGGCAGAGGGGAACGGGAAGTGACGGGGGAAGAACTGATCCTGGGGATCGACTTCGGCGGGACGAAGGTCGCGATCGGGCTGGCGGACAGAACCGGGAACCTGCTGGTCACCCGGCGGCTCGACACCGACGCGCAGGCGGGCGCCGAACAGGTGGTGAGCCGCGCGCTCGCCGCCTCGCGGAAACTGCTCGCGGACGAAGGCGCCGCCGACGAGCTCGTCGCGATCGGCGTCGTCAGCCCCGGCATCGTGCTGGAGGACCGCATCCTGCTGGCCCCCAACGTGCCGGGCTGGGAGGAACTGCGGTTGCGGGACCTCGTCGCCGACGAGTTCGGCGGCGTCCCGATCTCCGTGGGCACCGACGCCAAGGCGGCGGCGCTCGCGGAATGGCGGTGGGGGGCGCTGGCGGACACCGATCCGGCGGTGTTCCTGTCACTGGGGACCGGGATCGCGGCGGCGGTCCTGGTCGGCGGCCGGCTGCTGGCCGGCGCCAACGGAGCTGCGGGCGAGATCGGCTACAACCTCCGCTCGCCGCAGGACACCGACGGGTTCGCCAGCGGAGCGGCGCCGCTGGAGGAGGTCGTCGGTGGGCGTGGGCTGGGCGGCCGGGCGAGTGAATCGCTCGGCCGCCCGGTAACCGCGGGCGAGCTGTTCGGCCTCGCCAGGGAGAACGCGCAGGCCAAGGAACTGGTCCGCGCGGCGCTCGACGAACTGTCGATGCACGTCGCGAACCTCGCCATCGCGCTCGATCCTCAGCGCATCGCCGTCGGCGGGGGACTGGTGCGTTCGGCCGACGTCCTGCTGCCCGCGCTGCGCGAACGGCTGGCGCAGGCGGTGCCGTTCCCGCCGGAGCTGGTGTCGGCCAAGTTCGACCAGGACGCGTCCCTGCTGGGCGCGATCGCGATCGCGCTGGACGCGTAGCGAGATCACCGACCGAAGCCGCCGGGCTTTCGCTAGATCCGATCTAGCGAAAGCCCGGCGGCTTTCTCGCGCCCAGGGGGTGAGGCGAGAGGAGGTCGGTCATGAACTGCAGTCCGCTGCGGGTCGCGGTGATCATCGGCAGTACCCGGGAAGGACGGGTGGGGGATGCCGTCGCCAAATGGTTCACCGGTCGCGCGGAAGACCGGGACGACCTCGTTCTCGACGTCCTCGACCTGATCGACTTCGGCCTGCCCGCCGGGCTGCCGGAGCAGGCGACCCCGGAGATGAAGCGGTTCATCGCGCGGATCGACGACGCGGAGGCGTTCGTCGTCGTCACCCCGGAGTACAACCGCAGCTTCCCGGCGTCGCTCAAGCAGGCGATCGACTGCGCTTACGACGAGTGGCGCGCGAAGCCGGTGGGCTTCGTTTCGTACGGCTACCGCTCGCAGGGCCTTTACGCGGTGGAGCAGCTTCGCTCGATCTTCACCGAGCTGCACACCGTGACCATGCGGGACACGGTCGCCTTCAACCTCCTCGACGGCACCTTCGCCCGCGATGGCACCCCCATCGACGACGACGGGCAAGGGCAGGCCGTGACCACCTTGCTCGACGAGCTCGTCTGGTGGGGCCTCGCCCTGCGCGAAGCACGCACCGCCCGTCCCTACGTCTGCTGAAAGCTTCTGAAAGGAACAAGGAAAATGAGTGAACTGGCCATCGAAGCCTCGGGGCTGGTCAAGGTGTTCGGAGAGAACCGGGCGGTCGACGGGATCGACCTGAAGGTCCCCGCGGGCACCGTGTACGGCGTCCTCGGGCCCAACGGCGCCGGCAAGACCACCGCGGTGAAGATGCTCGCGACCCTGCTCCGCCCCAACGGCGGCGAGGCTCGCATCTTCGGCAAGGACGTCGTCCGCGAGGCGGACGCTGTCCGGTCCATGGTGAGCCTGACCGGGCAGTACGCCTCGGTCGACGAGGATCTGACCGGGACCGAGAACCTGGTGCTGATCGGCAGGCTGACCGGGCACCGCAAACCGGCGGCTCGTGCCCGCGCGGAGGAGCTGCTGGCGGCGTTCGGCCTGTCCGAGGCGGCGGGGCGTCAGGTGAAGAACTACTCCGGCGGGATGCGACGGCGGATCGACATCGCCGCGAGCATCCTCAACACCCCGGACGTGCTCTTCCTCGACGAGCCGACGACCGGGCTCGATCCCCGCAGCCGCAACCAGGTCTGGGACATCGTGCGCGCGATCGTGCAGCACGGCACCACCGTCCTGCTGACCACGCAGTACCTCGACGAGGCCGATCAGCTGGCCTCCCGGATCGCGGTCATCGACCACGGCAAGGTCATCGCCGAAGGCACCAAGGGCCAGCTGAAGGCATCGGTCGGCGCGGGCGCGGTCCACGTCCGGCTGCGCGAAGCCGATCAGCGCCCGGAGGCCGAAGCGCTGCTCGTCCGCATCCTGGAGGCGCAGGTCCAGCTCGAATCGGACCCGCTCGCGCTGACGGCCCGCCTCTCGGGTGACAGCACCGAACAGGGCGCCGCCGAACACGCCGCCCGCGCACTGGCCGAACTCGCCCGCGCGGGGATCGTCGTCGACACCTTCTCCCTCGGCCAGCCGAGCCTCGACGAGGTCTTCCTGGCCCTCACCGACCGCACCGCCACGCCTGAGGAGAGTGCAGCTTGAGCACGACAGCAGTCAAAGAAAACGAACCCGTTCTCGCGGCACCGAAGGCGGAGGATCTCGCCGCCGTCCTGATCGCGAAGAACCGCCCGCAGCGCCCCACCGCGCTGTCGGCTTCGGTCACCTTCGGGTGGCGTGCGATGTTGAAGATCAAGCACGTGCCGGAGCAGCTGTTCGACGTCACCGCGTTCCCGATCATGATGACGCTGATGTTCACGTATCTGTTCGGCGGCGCGCTGTCCGGCTCGCCGACGGAGTACCTGCAGTTCGTGCTGCCGGGCATCATGGCGAGCAGCATCCTGATGATCACCATGTACACCGGCATCTCGGTGAACACCGACATCGAGAAGGGCGTGTTCGACCGGTTCCGCACGCTGCCGATCTGGCGGCCCGCGGCGATGGTCGGATACCTCCTCGGCGACATGCTGCGCTACCTCATCGCGTCGGTGGTGATCCTCGGCGTCGGGCTGATCATGGGCTTCCGTCCCGGCGGCGGGGTCGGCGGCGTGGCCGCCGCGATCCTCCTGCTGCTGGCGTTCTCGTTCGCGTTCTCGTGGATCTGGACGATGTTCGGCCTGCTGCTGCGCAGTGAGAAGTCGGTGATGGGGGTCAGCATGATGGTGCTGTTCCCGCTGACCTTCCTCAGCAACATCTACGTCAACCCGGAGACGATGCCGGGCTGGCTGCAGGCCTTCGTCAACGTCAACCCGGTGACCCACGTGGTCGCGGCGGTCCGCTCGATGATGGAAGGCAACTGGGACGGCGGCGAGATCACCTGGGTGCTGATCGCGGGCGGGGTCATCCTCGCGATCTTCGGAACGCTGACGATGCGCCTCTACAACCGGAAATAAGCTGGGGGTGCTAGGCGCCGTCCGGTAAGTCTGGTCGCGGTCTTCGCGCCCAGGCGGCCCCTGACGGCACGGGCGGATGCGGCCGAGTACGACCCGGTACGAGGCCGATCCGCCCGCACCGTCAGGAACCACCTGGATCACGAAGCCCATCGACCAGACTTACCGGACAGCGCCTGGGTCCCCTGGCGGCTCACAACCGCCAGGGGACCTTGCCGTCCGGTGCGTAGCGGCAAGAAGACCCCGTGGTGACCGACGCGCGCAGGTGCGCGGCCAGTGCCGGATGCTGTTCGTCGAGTTTGCGCAGGGTGTCCCGGATCCGGGCGGTCACCGTCTTGCGGGCGCGCTCGGCCTCGTCGCCGAGCCGCCGGGTGCGGCCACCGAGGCCCGCGGCGGACCGCAGTTCCGCCAGCAGCGCGTCCCGCTCGCGGTCCCAAGCGGCGGCGCGGGCGTCTTGCCCCAGTCCCGTCGCGGTGTCGATCAGGTCGTCGAGTTCGTCCAGCCGGGCGCGATACCGGGCCTTCGCCTCGTCATCCAGGACGGCGTCCCCGCCGAGGCTCTTGGCGGCGACGACCACCTCGCCGCCCTCGGGATCGAGCAGCCGGACGGCCGCCACTTCCGAACCGGGCCTGCCGAGCAGGAAATGCAGGTCCCGCAAGCCTTTCGAATCCGGAAGATGTGCGGTGACGCCGTCGAAGTGCAAGGTCCACACGGCTTCGTCGCGACGGAACTCGGCGAGCGGGGCGGCCGGGACCCGCGTGCGATCCCGCAGTTCGGCGACCCTGGCCACGACCTGCCGCATGCCGATCGCGGTGGCCTCTCTGTCCACTTCGGACAGCAGGGTGGCCGCGGTGATCGCGTCCCCTTCGTGACTGCGGCCGAGCAAGGCCATCGCCAGCCAGGACTTGGCCTCGATCGCCCAGGCCGTGGTCCTCAGCCGGTCCGCGGAGAGCGTGGCGTCGCGCAGCCTGGCCACCGCGTCGGCCCAGCGTTCCTGCGCCAGGTCCAGCCTGCCGAGCCAGAGGTCGACCGGGCCGGAGATTTCGCAGCCGTACAGGGAAACCAGCCACTCCCCGCTGTAGGGCTCGAGAAGCACGCGCGCCGCTTCACACCGTTCGGGGTCGCGAGAGACCGCCGCCGTTTGCGCCTGGCAGCGCAACCACAGCGCTTCCAGATCGCGGGGGTACGGTTTCGTGTCGGCGGCGAGATCGGTGAGCCGCACGGCTTCCGCGGCGTCACCCCGGTGGGCGGCGGTGATCGCCTCCAGCAGCCGGCCGTAGGCGTACCCGTTGTCGTGGATCTCGCGGTGCAATCCGACGAGATCGTCGAAGCGGCCCTCGAGACACCATCGCGTCCACCGCTGCAACTGGTTCAGATCGCCGAAATGGGGATGCTCGTCTCCTTCGTGACAGGAGATCACCTGCTGGATCAACGCCTCGGCTTCGGCGAACCGGCCTTGGAGCGTGGCGATGATGCTCTGGTCGATCCGGGAGGCCAACTGCGAACTCGGCGCCCGGCCGGTGCTCGCCAAGGCGACGAACTCCTGGTACTGCTCGAAATACCGGGGATCGCCGCGTTCGAGCAGCGCCACCCATTTGAACGACGCCGCGTAGTGCTCCAGTTCCGGATTCGACGTCCGGCGGCCGACCACGACCAGTTCGTCGGTGAGCCGTTCCCGTTCCGCGGCGCTGCCCGGCCCCCAGATCGCGTCATGGCGGGCCCACAAACCGAACAGCAGCGCGGAATCGTCCTGATCGTCGCGGGCGGTCATCATGATGTGCGCGGTCAGATCCTGCGTCATTTCCTGGACGGTGAATTCCTGACCGGGCTCGCGGACGCAGAGTCGCTTGTGCGCTTCGGTGAGCACCAGGATGGTCTCGTCGACCCGCAGTCCCTTGTGATCGGCGCGGATCAGGGTCAGCGCCAGCCTGGCGAGGAGATCGTCGTCGTCGAGTTCGTGGATGAGCGTGGAGACCTCGTCGAGAACATGCCTGCCCTCGTCGGTTTCGTGGTGACGGGTCAGATGCGCGCCCAGTTCGAGTGCGATGACCGCCTGTCGCCGTCGATCCTCGGCGACCTCCATCGCCCGCCGGTAGTGCGTGGCCGCCTCCTCGGCCGCCATCCGGCCGGTGGCGTCGATCGCCGCGGCCAGCAACAGTTCGACGGCCAGGTTCGGATCGAGCTCCCGGCCGGCGAGCAGCGCGTGCCGGGCCAGGTCCGCGGGAAAGATCCGGTCCGGTGACCTCGGCATCTCGCGGACCGCCGCGACGACCGCGGCGTGCTGATTCCGGCGCTCCGCTTCGGGCAGGTTCGCGTACAGCGTCTCGCGGACGAGGTCGTGGGCGAACGCGAACCGGCCCTGCCCCTGCACCACGGCCAGCCGCGCCGCGACGGCCTGGTCGAGCAGCCGGTCCACCTGGGGAACGGGTGCGGACGCCACCCCGGCGAGCAGCTTGCGGTGGAACTCCCTGCCGAGTACGGACGCGGTGGTCAGCAGATCGAGAACCGGCCGGGGGAGCAGGGAAAGCCGTCTCTGCAGGGCGTCGGCGACGCCGGGCGCGATCGTCTCGGCGGAGCCGCCGCTGTGCCACAGCCGCGCCGTCTGCTCGACGAAGAACGGGTTGCCTCCGGTGCGGCGATGGACCTCGGAGACCAGCGCGTCGTCCGGTTCCGTGCCCGCCGTCCTGGCCATGAGCGCGCTGACCTCGTCCGGTTCGAGACCGGTGAGCGTCACCGAAGTGGCCTTCGCGAGCAACGGCAGCATCAGCGAGCGGAGCGGGTGATCGGTCGTCTCGACCTCGACGTCCCGGTACGTGCCGATCAGCAACAGACGTTCGAACCAGGTGTGCTGCGCGGCGAACTCGAGCAGCCGCAGCGACGCCGGGTCGGCCCAGTGCAGATCGTCGAGCACCACCACGACCGGGCGTTCCTGGGACGCGGCCACCAGCGCGCTCGTCACCGCGTCGTAGAGGCGGAAGCCGTCGGCCGCGCCGTCGCCGCGGGCCTCGCCGAGCAGGACGTCCAGTTCACTGTCCGCCATCGCGGCCCAGCGGCCCGGCTCGACCGAACGCCGCAGCCCGCGGACCACCTGCGTCCACGGCCAGTAGCCCGGCGCGCTGGCCGAGTCCCAGCACGACCCGTTGAGCACCAGGGCGCCGAGTCGCTTCGCCTCTTCTGCGGCGCCGGTGACGAGCGTGGTCTTCCCGATCCCGGCCTCGCCGGTGACCAGCACCAGGCCGCCATGGCTTTCGGCGGCACGGGCTGTCTCCGCGCGGAGTACACCCGCGGGATGGTCGCGTCCGATGAGCGAGGCTGGCATGTCCGAATCCTCCCAGTAAGGTCCGACAATTTCACGACGCCGGCCGCTTGTCAGGCGTTACTCCATGTTCGTCGTGACCGACGGTGACCGAGGTCTCCCACCCGCTGGGAACCGTGCCCGGCCCGAATCCGACCTTCTGGACGTGACGAATCGAGTGGGACGACGGGTGAACGGCCGTCGAAATTCCTGCCCCGACGGCCGGAGGCGACCTGTTGTGCCAGGTCAGGTGGTCGGCGGCTGGAGTAGGGTGCGAAGTATGGGGAGCATTCGCTCGCGCGTGCTGGCATGGATCGGCCGTCGCTACCTCGCGCGCCAGCAGAAGAACGGTTTCGACCTGTCCAAGATGTCGATCATCCCGGACAACCTCCTGACGCCGCTGAAACGCGACGGTCTCGACCCGGTCGCCGAGCTGGGCCGGACCCGCGCGGAGGAGCCGATCAGCAGGCTGGACCTGCCGTTCGGGATGAGTGGCTGGCTGGTCACCGGCTACGACGAGGCGAAGGCCGTCCTCGGCAAGGTGACCGAGTTCAGCAGCGACTTCACGAACCTGGTCGGCAGCGCGGGGGTGACCGAGGACCAGAACCCCGGCGGGCTCGGGTTCGCCGATCCGCCGGTGCACACCAGGCTGCGGCGGCTGCTCACGCCGGAGTTCACCATGCGGCGGCTTTCGCGGTTGACGCCGCGGATCGACGAGATCGTCGCCGACCAGCTCGACGCGATGGAGAAGGCGGACGGCCCTGTCGACCTGTGGGAGGCCTTCGCGCTGCCGATCCCGTCGCTGACGATCTGCGAGCTGCTGGGCGTCCCGTACGAGGATCGCGACGAGTTCCAGCGGCTGAGCACCGCGCGGTTCGACCTCTTCGGCGGGGCGGGCGCGTCACTCGGCGCGATGACCGAGTCACTGTCCTATCTGGACGACATCATCAAGAAGCAGCGCGAGAACCCGGGCGACGGCTTGCTCGGCATGCTCATCAAGGAGCACGGCGACGAGATCGACGACCGCGAACTCGCGGGCCTCGCCGACGGTGTGCTCACCGGCGGGCTGGAGACCACGGCGAGCATGCTCGCGCTCGGCGCGCTCGTGTTGCTGAAGGACCGATCGCTTTTCGAGACCGTGCGCGGTGACGACGAGGCCGTCCACAAGTTCGTCGAGGAACTGCTGCGGTACCTGACCGTCGTGCAGATGGCCTTCCCGCGGTTCGCCAAGGAGGACATGGAGATCGCGGGCGTCCGGATCGCGAAGGGCGACATCGTGCTGGTCTCGCTCAGCGTCGCGAACCGTGACGGTGTCCTCGGCGAGGACATGGAGAAGTTCGACGCGACCCGCGAGCCGACGTCACACCTCGCCTTCGGCTGGGGCATCCACCGGTGCATCGGCGCCGAACTGGCCAGGATGGAACTGCGCACCGCGTATCCCGCACTGGTCCGCCGGTTCCCGGAGATGCGGCTGGCGATAGACCCGGACGAGGTGGGCTTCCGGAAGGTCTCGATCGTCTACGGCGTCGACGCGCTGCCCGTGCTGCTGGATTGAGTCTCAGGCGACCCCTCTCGGGCGGAACTGGACGCTGATCCTCGGCCCGACCGGTTTGGCGGTCTTGGGGACGGCGTGTTCCCAGGTCCGCTGGCAACTGCCGCCCATGACGATCAGATCGCCGTGGCCGAGGGCGTGCCGGACGGTCTCGCCCCCGCCACGCGGGCGCAGCGCCAGCTGCCGGGCCGCGCCGACCGAGACGATCGCGATCATGGTGTCTTCGGTGCGGGAGCGGCCGGTGTCGTCGCCGTGCCAGGCGACGCTGTCACGCCCGTCCCGGTAGAAGCACAGACCGGAGGTCACGAACGGCTCGCCGAGCTCGTCCGCGTAGTGCGCCGAGAGCGTCTCTCTCGCTTCGGTGAGGATCGGGTGGGGGAGCGGCACGCCCTCGCCGTAGTGGCTCAGCAGCCGGGGAACGGCGACGACACGGTCGTACATCTGCCGTCGTTCGGCGTGCCACGGCACGTCTTCGGCGAGCCGGGTGAACAGTTCGTCCGCGCCGGTGAGCCAGCCCGGCAGCACGTCGATCCAGGCACCCCGGGTCAGTTCGGTGCGCCGGAGACCGTCGAGCGAGCCGAGTCCGAGGGCGGCGCACTCGTCGAAGAGCGAGGCTTGAAGCGCGGGGGTCATGGCAACCGAACCTACCCCGGCTTCCGGTCTTTGTCGAACGCCTGTTCGATCGACGTGAGGGCCCTCACGTCGATCGTCGACCGGCTAGGAAAGCTGCTCGTTGTAGTCAGGCAGCTTGAAGCCCTTTTCGTAGTTGCCGCCGGTGAAGTCGCCGGGGCGGTTCCCGACGTTGGCGATGATGGTGTACCCGGCGGCGGCGTACTCCTTGCGGCAGCGCTGTTTCGTGTCGGTCGCGTGGGACTCCGAGCTCTTGCGCACGCAGACGCGGTCCACCGGGTATCCGGCGTCGGTGAGCGCCTCCTTCGCGCCGCTCGCGCTGGAGCGGTAGCTGGCCACCAGTACCGAGACACCCTTTTCCTTGGCGTGCTTGATGAAAGCGAGCACGTCCGCGGTCGGTTCGCCGGGGTTGTAGTAGGTCTCGAGCGCGGTGTTGTCGATGTCGGTGACGACGGCCAGTTTCGAGCCGCCCTTGGCGATCCGCTCGTCGAGGTACGCCGTGCCGCCCTGCATCGCCGTGTGCACGTCGGACAGCCAGGTCCGGTAGCTCGGTACCGCGCTCGCGGAAGCGCTCGGAGCCGCGATGCCGAACGCCGCGCCGGTGAGGGCGGCGACAGCCAGGACGCGGGTGGTTCTGCTGTTCACTGTGGACCTTCTTTCGTCGCGGTTTTCCTGTGGCACAAGAACTGTGTGTCTCGAACATAACGAGACGGCTCCTTGTGGGAAACCCTCGGTGAAAGAATCCGTAAACAGAGAAACGCTATTCCCAGGTCCAGTGGAGACCGTGGATTCCGGGTGCCGCGTTCCGCCGCGACACGTGGACGGTGCGCCTGGCGTCGGGCCGCACGGTGGTCCACCCGGTGGTCCGGTTTTCGGGCGTGCGGGCACGCCAAGTCCGGCATGAGACCGGCTCCGCTCCGGGGGCGAAGACGACTTCACCGTGGTAGTGCCCCACGGATTCCGCGATCCTGCGGTGGTGGTTCTCGGCGACGATCGGCTGCGGATACTCCTGGACGAAGCCGATGGCCAGCCGTTCACCGCGTCGCAAAGTCCTGTCCAGCACCAATTCCGTCAGCGAGAAGCCCTCTTCGTCGAGTGTGAGCACCGTACCGGGACGGCAACCGCTGCCCTCGACCACCAGAGGCGGCGCAACGCCCGGCATGCTTCTGGCCGCGAAGATCATCGTGCGCGTCCGATCCTGTCTGGCCTCGACGAGCTCCCGCACCACGAGGCGGCCGGTGCAGCGGTCCGGCCGCACATGGAACGTCTCGTGCAATTCGATCTTGCGGACCGGCTTCATCAGGCTGTCCCTGAATTCTTCGAGCAAGGGCGGCAGAAAGGCCGGATGTCCCCACGCCCGATGCCGTCGATGGAGCGGTACCGCGGATCGCACACCGCGACCTCGTGGTCGCCGGGAACCGACCAGCCGGCGCAAGGAGCCCGTTGGCAACGCGAGCACTTCTTCCAGGATTTCCACCGCTCGAAGCGATTCCTCGCGTTCCGGCACGCTCCGGCCGCTCTGCCAATGGCTCAGGGTCATCGCGCTCACCGAGGCGTCTCGGGCGCGGAGGCGGTAGTTCAGCTGCCGGAGGCTGAGGCCTCGTGCCTGCGCCGCCATCGACAACGCGCGGCAGAACGGCCCGGTCCGCAGAGCCTCGGCGAATTCGTCGTTCTCGGTCATGGCTCACCTCGCCGCGACAGTTTGCAACGAGGGTTCACGGCACGCCACCGTCTTTCGCCGGTTGACAGCCGGGTGAATACGCTAAGCTCCGGCCTCCGATCACGAACGGGGGAGTCCCATGCTTGAGCGGGTCGCGGACGGCGTGCTGGTCCACCAGAGCGAACTGCTCCGGAACAACACCATTGTCGTGCAGGGCGAGGATGGCGTGTTGCTCGTCGATGCCGGGATAACCGGCGGGGAAATGGTCTGTCTCACGAATGATCTTCGTGAGTTGGGCCAGCCCGTCGTGGCGGGTTTCTCGACGCATCCCGATTGGGATCACGTGCTCTGGCATGCCGAACTCGGCGATGTGCCTCGTTACGGCACGGCCCGCTGCGCCGCCGACATGCGCGATCTGCGGTCGGACGCGGACTGGAAGGCTCGCGCGGCCGAGGGATTACCGCCGGAAATCGCCGGGGAGACGCCGCTGGACCTGTTCGGTCTCATCACCGGTCTGCCCGCCGGAACCGCGCGAATTCCTTGGAACGGAACGGAAATCCGGATCATCGAGCATCCGGCGCATTCCCCGGGCCACGCGGCGTTGCTGATCGTGGAACGAGGGGTGCTCGCCGCCGGCGACATGCTCTCCGATGTCTTCGTCCCGATGCTCGACAACTTCAAGAGCACCAATGACCCGGTCGAGGAGTATCTCGTCGGGCTGCGGCTGCTCGAAGAAGTAGCGGACGACGTGGCCGTCGTGGTTCCCGGCCACGGATCCGTCGGCAGGGGTGACCAGGTACGCGCGCGGATCGAGCAGGACCGGGCGTACGTGCGCGCCCTGCGTGACGCCCGGACGCCCGATGACCCGCGTATCGGCTCCTCGGCCGAGCCCGGCTGGGAGTGGGTGAGCGACATCCATGAAGGGCAGGCCCGGAGCGTCGCGGCGCGAGAGGACCCGGCCGGGAAAAATTGACCTGCGCCCGCCGGGAAGGCGGGGCACGATGGTCTCCATGATCGACACAGTCACGTCCGAGGATGGAACGCCGATCGCGCTCGAACGGCGCGGGGCGGGTCCGCCGGTCGTCGTCGTGGCAGGCGCGGCCAACGATCGTCACGGCGACGAGCCACTGGTCGCGGAGCTGACGGCCGAGTACTCCGTGGTGACCTACGACCGGCGGGGCCGGGGCGACAGCGGGAACAACGAACCGTACGCGGTCGAGCGCGAGATCGAAGACCTCGCCGCGGTGGTCGCTTCGCTCGGTGAGCCGGTGATCGTGCACGGCATCTCGTCCGGCGGCGCGCTGGCCTTCCTCGCCGCCGCGGCGGGAGTGCCGATGGCACGGCTTTCGGTCTTCGAACCGCCTTATCGTGGCGAAGCGGAAGAAGTCCCCGAGGGGTACGCCGACGAGATGCGCGACCTGGTCGCGGCGGACCGCTGGGACGACGCCGTCGCGCTTTTCATGACCTCCGCGGTCGGCTCGCCCGCGGAGGCCGTCGCCGAGGCCAAGGCGACACCGATGTGGGCCGAGCTCCGGTCGTTCGCGCCGACTCTGGTCCACGACGCCCGGGTGATGGGCGATTCGAAGGTGCCGGGCGGGCTGGAGTCGATCACGGCGCCGGTCCTCGTGGTGAACAGCAACGGCAGCACGGACTGGCTGAAGGCCGCCGCTCTCGCCGTCACGAAAGCGATTCCCGGAGCGAGGCAAGTGGAGCTGGACGGCGAGTTCCACAGTGTCCCGCCGGAGCGGCTCGTCCCGGAACTCAGCGCGTTCTACCGCGATCCTCGGTGAGCCGCAGGTAGGCCGCGCCGCGAGGGGAGATCCGGTAGCCGACTTCGAGGCTGAGCGTCAGGCCGAGGTCCTTGAGTTTGCGGATGTCGACCTTCAGTGCCTCCTTCTCACGGCCGAGAAGGTCGGCGAGCTCCTGGGCCCGGCGCCCGGGGTTGTCGTTGATGAGCCGCAGGGTTTCGCGGGTCCATGAGCGGCGCCTGTCCATCTTGGCCAGTCGTTTGCCGATGGCCTCGGTGTCCTTTTCGGACAGTTCGGTCTCCGCGCTGAGCGCGCGCCGCGGATCGGGGCCGAGATAGCGCAGGCGGATGCGGTAGACCGGGGCGTCCGCGGGGCCGCGCAGAGTCCCGCGGACCGCGTTCGCCGAGTCCGCCCCGGAGCGGCGGGCGTCGGCGTCGGTGATGGTGGCCGGATCGACGATCTCGACCGAGTCGACCTCGATCACCCCGGCCTCCAGGCGCATGACGTCACCGGGGTGGACGTTCTGTTTCGGCCAGCGCCGGAACGCCAGGTCGATCGTCCCGGCCGCGAGTCCTTCGAGGACCGTCATGGAGAGGATCACCGTCGTTACCCAATCAGCGGGACGGCGGAGCGTCAACATCTTGTCCGATGACGGTTCGTGCTCGTACAGTCGCAGCCTGGTCCTGGTCTGGACCACCGCCGCCCTGAGTGTGCAGGAGGCAGGATGCGGAGACGACTTCGGACCGCAGGGGTGGTCGCGGCGGCCGCTCTCGGCCTGGTGGCGTCGGCGATGCCGGCGAACGCCCAGGTCGGAACCGGGCCGTGGACGGCGGAGAACCCCTCGTTCAACGTCCAGGAACGCGGCTGCGGCAACGTCGACGGGCTCAACTTCGAACTGACCTGTTCGACCGGGAGCGGTGACCAGCGGGCCGAACGGCGCTACGTGACCTACACCGGCGGGACCCGGCAGTTCGAGGGCTCGTTCCGGATCACCAGCATGGCGGGCACCCGGATCAGCCTGAAACAGACCTTCCGTGACGCGCCGACCGCCGGTCCGTACTTCATGCTCGCGGTCGAACGCGGCGGGCGGCTCTACGCGGTCCACGGCGGGGAGACGCTGGGCAGCGGGGCGACCGTCGGGACGTCGGTGCGGGTCAACACCGTGCACCAGGTCGGGAGCACGCACAAGGTGTACATCAACGGCTCGCTGAAGCAGACAGTGAGCAGCAGCGGCGGCAGCTACTACGACAAGTTCGGCGCCTATCGGACGGCCAGTGGCGCCGGTCCGGTGAAAGTGACCTGGAGTGGGATCAAGTTCTGGCGGAAGTGAGCGGGGCCGCTGTCCGGTGAGGCTTCGTCGTCCGGCGGGGCTTCGGTCGGGTTGGTCGTGAGTGGCGTTTCGGGTTCTAACCCGAAACGCCACTCACGACCACCTGTACCGACGCGTTCCGGCACCTCACGGACCGCGGCGCCACCCGTCGAGATCCGTCCACGCTTCGAGGGTCTGCCCGCTCTCGAACCGGCGGCGTTCGCGGGTGATCGGATCGGTGAACTCGAGGACCTTCGCCAGCAGTTGCAAGGGTTCGGTGAAGTCGTCGAGCGGGGTTTCGGTCAGGTCCGGGTAGAAGTCGTCGCCGAGAATCGGCAATCCGAGCCCGCTCATGTGGAGCCTGAGCTGGTGGGTGCGGCCGGTCGCGGGGAGCAGGCGGTAGCGGCCGAGGCCGTCGCGGTGCTCGATGAGTTCGACGCGGGTTTCGGCGTTGGGCGGCCCGTCGACTTCCTGCGCCGCGATGACCCCGCGTTCCTTGACGATGCGACTGCTGATCTCGCGCGGCATCGAGACCGACGGATCGTAGCGGGCGATCGCCTCGTATTCCTTGTGTACCAAGCGATCCCGGAACATCGTCTGATACCTGCCGCGGACTTCGGGAGTGATCACGAACAGGACGAGTCCCGCGGTGACCCGGTCGAGCCGGTGCGCGGGGATGAGCATCGGGAGGTCGAGTTCGCGGCGGAGGCGGACCAGCGCGGTCTGCAGAATGTGCCGCCCGCGGGGGATCGTCGCGAGGAAATGCGGCTTGTCGGCGACCAGGAAATGCTCGTCGCGGTGCACGACGGAGACCTCGAACGGGACTTCGACCTCGTCGGGCAGATCGCGATGAAACCAGATGAACGAGTCCGGCACGAACGGCGAATCGACGTCGAGCGGCCCGTCCAGTCCGACGATGCGCTCCTCGCGGAGCATCTCCTCGATCCGCTCGGGCGAGACCCGGGGGAGCCGCTCGACGAGGTGTTCCCGCAACGTCGTCCACGGCCCCTCGGCGGGCATCTTGAGCCTCGCGGGGTCGAGCCCGTGACGGGGCGGGAGCGGCGGGCGGAGCTTGCGTCTCATCACCGCTCAGCCTAGTCGTGACCAGGTCAGGGGATCGTCGCGCGTTGCGAAAGCCACTTTCGCAACCTTGAGCGTTGCGAAAGTGGCTTTCGCAACATCCTGGGAGTTGTCCACAGTGGGGCTGGTGTGGCGAGTTGTCCACAGGTCGGCGGACGGGGGTGGTGCGCGATCGGTTGCGTGCCGACGATCATGGCGTGAAAACCGGAGACTGGGCCCGTGATCCCGAGGGGCTCTATCAACACAGTCGTGGTGGCGTGATCACCGTCGCCCGGCTCGGGGAACTCGGTGTCCCATCCATGACCGCTTATCGCCGATGCCGTCCGGGAAAGCCGTGGCAACGACTGCTGCCGGGCATCGTGCTTCTGCACTCCGGAACGCCGACGCGGCGGCAGCTGGTCGATGCCGCACTCTTGTACGCGGGGCCGGACGCTGTGGTGACGGGAGCGGCTTCCTGCCGACGACAAGGGCTGCGGGCCTTGCCGGGCCATCCTTTCCGTGTCCATGTGCTTGTTCCGAACTCGCACAAGGTGGGCGCTTCCGGGTACGTGATCGTCGAGCGGACGTTCCGGATGCCGCAACCGATCGTCGAGGCGGGAGTGCCGCTGGCGCCTTTGGTCCGGTCGGTTCTCGACGAATGCCGTCGGCTTGGCTCACGACAGGAGGTTTCGGCTCTGCTGGCCGAGGCGGTACAGCGCGGCCTGAGCCTTCCGGAACTGTTCGCCGAACTCGACGCCGGGAGCAGTCGGGGCACGGCGATCCCCCGCGAAGCGTTGCATCGGATCGCCGACGGGGCTCGGTCGGCGGCAGAGGTCGATGCCATGAAGGTATGGCGAATGAGCGGTTTGCCGGAGCCGCAGTGGAATCACGAGCTACGGGAGGAGAACGGCGAATACATCGCGACCCCCGATGGCTACTTCGTGGCGGTGGGACTGGCCTGGGAGATCGATTCGTACGACTTCCATTTCGGCAAGCAGCAGTACGCCGCGACGGTGGCTAGAAACGCCAGGTACGCGGCCGCCGGAATCGCGGTTCTCCAAACCCTGCCCAGTCGACTGCGAACGGAACCGAAACGTGTTGCCGCCGAACTCGTCGCGGCCCATCGGGCAGCCATCGCCCGAAGCAGGGCAGCCTGACCCGCCGTCGCGCGTTGCGAAAGCCACTTTCGCAACCTTGAGCGTTGCGAAAGTGGCTTTCGCAACGCCCGGGCGAGCGGGGTCAGGCGTTCGGCGAGCGATAGCGCGCGAGATACCGCTCGGTGATGTCCGCCTCCGCGACCGCGATGGCCTCGGCGCGGGTCCGGCGGCCGGTGCCCGGCGGGAAGCCGTTCTTGGCGAGCCGGTGCTCGATGCTCTCCTCCATGTAGGCCATCGAGTAGAAGTACGCCACGAGCGCCGCCATCAGCACGATCGCCAGCCGCAGGGGGAGCGGGCCGGGCAGGAGCAGCCACACCGCGCACAGCGGGGCGATCATCACCGTGCTGCGGGCGACGTGCCGCCAGCGCCAGCTTCCGGTGGTCGCGTCGTGGAGGATCCAGTCGTGGTAACGCTCGGGCAGCCTGCCGCCGAGTGAGTACCACAGCCAGCGGAACACATCCGGGCGCTTGCGGGGCATCGGACGACTCCCTTCCTTCGATGTTCGCCACAGTACACTAACGGTTAGTACGCTAATCATTAGTGTTGTGCACGCCACGGCTAGGATCGGCGGCATGAACTCGGAAGGGCCGGAGATGAAGTCGATCGATCTGGGCGAGGACCCGCTCGCGCTGGAACGTCAGGTGTGTTTCGCGCTGTCGGTCGCGTCGCGCAGCGTCATCGCCATCTACCGTCCGCTGCTGGAGCCGCACGGGCTCACCCATCCGCAGTACCTCGTCATGCTGGCGCTGTGGGAGCGGGGACCACAGGCGGTGAAGGACCTCAGTGTCGCTCTGCGCGCCGAGCCCGCGACGCTGTCACCGCTGCTCAAGCGGCTGGAGGCGATCGGTTACGTCACTCGCCGGCGTAGTGCCGAGGACGAGCGGCTGCTGACGGTCGAGCTGACGGAATCGGGTCGCGCGTTACGCGCGGAGGCCGAGAAGATCCCGTACCGCGTAGTGGAGAAGCTGGGCATGGAGGTCTCCGAGCTGGAGGCGCTGCACAAAGCACTGACTCGCGTCATCGAGGCCACGGCTTGAGCGAACCGAAACCGGGGTGTGACGAAATGAGGGTGTGAAGCCGCGCCCGGGTGGGTAATTCCCGTCACGCCAACTCAAGATGACAGGAAGCTGAGGGACCGTGACCACCTCGACCCCCGCCCCCACGGAAGCAGGTCTGGATCTCATGACCAGGCTGAACGCCTATCTGGAGGACGTGGCATCGGCGCTGGGGATACGGATGGATTCGTGCACGGCCGACCTCACCGGCCCGGTCACCGCCCGGATGAGGCTGAACTGGCGCCTTCCGGGTTTCCCCGAACGCGACGTCGATCTGCTGTGGCACGAGGAGCACGGCTGGTCGGCCGCGGTCGCGACGCACGCGGGCGACGAGCACCACGTCGTCGTCGCCTATCTCGGCGGACGGTCGGCCGCGTCGCCGCCGCGGCTGGTCGCGCGGTTCGCCGAGACCCTGCGCACCGGCGACCACCAGGACTGCTGGCCCGGTCCGCCGACGCTGCGCACCGCCGGCGGACCGTCCGCACTGGCCAAGGAGCTCTCCGCCTGGGCCTGATCACCCGGGCGGGGCGAGGACCACGTCGAGCGCGATCGCGATCTCCCGGCCGATCAGGAACCTCGGCGCGCGGAGACCGATCGCCTGCTGGTCGAAGACGCCCCGGGCACGCACCCGCCAGGTGCCGTCGCCGTTGTCTTCCGGCCCGGTCGCGGTCAGCGTGAGCGAGCATGACTCGCCGCGCGCGCCGAGAGTGCCTTCGATCGACCACTCGCCGGGGCCGCCTTCGATCCGGTCCGCCGCGAAAGTCAGCACAGGATGTGCGTCGAGCGCGAGCAGACCGGGTTTGCGCAGGTCGGCGTCGCGTTTGGCGTGCCCGGTGTCGATCCGGTCGAGGTTCAGCGCCGCTTCCACCGCGGTGACACCGCTCGCGGAGACCTTCACCGAGCCCAAACTGACCGGGATCGAGCCGTGGACCTCGCGGAATCCGAAGTTCCGGACGGTGAACGCGGCCGAGGTCCGCTCGGCGAGCACGGTCCAGGTGCCGGTGCGCGAGGACGTCCCGGCGGTCATCGCGGCTCACCCACCAGGCCGTGTGCGGGCAGGGACGTGTGGAGCACGCGGTGGACGTCGACCCGGTCCGGGCCGGGGAGCAGCGCGGGATCCTCACCGGGCAGCAGCTCCGTGCTCATGACCGCCTTCTGGACGGCTTCCAAAGCCTCGATCGAGTCGGTGAAGCCGAGCACGAGGCTGGAACGGTCTTCGGCGGTCAGGACGTAGAACCCGCCGACCCCGTCGAGCTTCCGGACGGCGGGCCAGATCCGTTCACGTCCGCCGAAGTCGGCGGCGTCGGCCTCGGCCCGGGTGAGCGGGCGGTCGAACCAGGTCGCCTGCGCGATCCGGGGTTCGGCCGCGCCGCTTTCGACGTCGGAGACCTCGTACACGCGAGCATCGGACGTGCCGGGAGTGCGGCGGTCGGCGGCGGCGAGCGCGGACCCGCGGTCGCGCCACAGCGCGACGACGAGCCCGGTCGTCCCGCCGACCTGGGCGAGGGTGCAGGTGCCCGGCGAACCGGTGCCGGGGTGCAGCTCGGCGGCGAGGGCGTGGCCCCAGCCGTCGGACTCGTCGGCGTGCGAACGCCGGAACTGGTGGACGGTGGCGTACATGGGCTTTCCTTTCCCGTCGGACACCCCGACTCTGCGCCGGCGGAGGCCCCCGGACATCAGTGCCAGTACGCAGGGCGATACGGAATCGGGCCCGGAGAGCGATACTCCTTCCGTGAACCGGGAACCGTTCGTGGGCCGTACGGGCGAACTGGCGAGCCTGCGCGGCAGGCTCGCCGACGCCGCCGCGGGCTCCGGCGGGCTCGTGCTCGTCTCCGGGCCGCCCGGGATCGGCAAGACCCGGCTGGTCGAGGAGGCGACGGCCTCGGCGTCCGGAGTCGTCTGGGGGCGGTGCGCCGACGACCCGGGCGCGCCGCCGCTGTGGCCGTGGCGGCGGGTCGTCGAGGCGCTGCCGTCGGTCGATTCGGCCGTGACGGCCGCGTTCGCCGAGACCGAGGGCGACGCCGACGTCCAAGCGGCACGCTTCCGGCTGGTGGCGGCCGCGGCCGACGCGCTGGTGGCCGCCGCGGAGCCGTCGGGCCTGGTCGTCGTCCTCGAAGACCTCCACTGGGCCGACGAGGCTTCCTTGCGCCTGCTGCGGCATCTCGCGGGGGAGTTGCGGCGCTCGAAGCTGGCTGTGATCGCGACGCATCGGGACACCGGGCACACCCCCGCGCTGGACGCCGCCCTGCCGGATCTCTTGCGCCGTCCTGGCGCGCGCAGCATCTCACTGCCGCCGCTGGCCGAGCCCGACGTCCGGGTGCTGCTCGCCGAACTGGCGGGATCGCCGCCCGCCGAGGGAGACGTCCGCGAGGCGCATCGCCGCTCCGGCGGGAATCCGCTCTATCTCGGCGCGATCGCGCGTTCGGCGGGCAGATCGGAACTCGGGCACCTCGTGCGCGCCGCGGTGGCGGCTCTGGAGCCCGGAGTGCGGCGGCTGATCGCCATCGCGGCGGTCCTCGGCGAGGACGTCGACGCCCCCGTGCTGGCGGAGGTGTCCGGTCTTCCGCTCGGAGACGTCGTCGACGGACTCGACCAAGCCGTCCAGGCCGGGGTGCTGGGTTCCGGCCGGTTCGCGCACGCCGTCGTCCGTGACGGTGTCTACGCGGATTTGGGCCAAGGTGAGCGGGAAGCGTTGCACGGCCGGGCCGCGGCCGCGCTCGAGGAACGCGCCCGGCGTGATCCCGCCTTGGCCGGGACCGTCGCGGGTCATTGGCTGCGCTCGGCGTCCGCGCCGGAGAAGACGGCGGAGTGGGCGGCGCTCGCTGCCGCCGAAGCGAACCGGGCGCTGGCCTTCGACGAAGCGGCGCGATTCCTGGCGATCGCGCTGGACGCGCGCGCGAAGGCCGGACTGTCCGAAGTGGACCGTGGCGGGCTGCTGCTCGATCTCGCCGTCGCCGAATACCGGACCGGCCGGTTCGCGCGCAGTCTCGACCACGCCCGGCGTGCCGCCGATGCCGGTCTGGTCGCTCGTGCGGCACTGGTGGTCCGCGACGTCGCGGCGCCGGATCTCCTGCCGGGCATCCGCGATCTCGCCGCCCGCGCGCTCGCCGCGGCCGGGGTCGACAAGACGACGCGGGCCCGCCTGCTGGCGCACAGCGCGTCGGTGGAAGCCGACTACGGCCGGTTCGCCGAAGCGGGGAAACTCGCCGACGAGGCGTTCGCGCTCGCTGAAGAGGACGGTGATCCCGAGGCGCTGGTCGACACCGTCCGCGCGCGGATGAAGGTCGCCCCGGAGACCCTGCCGCCGGCCGAGCGGCTGCGCCTCGGGGCACTCGCGGCCGAACTGGGCGCGCGGACCGGGCAGCCGCTGGTTTCCTTGTGGGGCCACAAATGGCGGATCGACGCCGCGCTGGAGGACGGGCGGATGGCGCTCGTCGACGACGAACTCGTCGCGGTGACGACGCTGGCGCGGCTGACCAGGCTGCCGCTGATCCGCTGGCACGATCTGCGGCTGCGCAGTTCGGTGCTGGCGTTGCGGGGAGATCTGGCCGAGGCACGCGAACTCGACTTCGAGGCGGAGGAACTGGCGGACACCGAACTCGCGGACGACTTCTCCGCGAAAGGGATGTCCTACGCGTTCCGTACCCAGCTCGTGTTGCTCACGGGGGATCCTCGCGATCTGCGAGGGGACTACGCGGCTTTGCTCGACCGGGCCCCGCATCTGCCGGTCACACTGGTTTCACGGCCGTTGCTGAGCCTGATCACGGGCAACGTCGACGAGGCGAGGGTCCGGTACGAGCAACTGGTGCCCTTGGTGCGGAGCCCGGAGTTCGCACTGCACACGACCGGCGCGCTGCCCAACCTCGTGCCGCTGGTCGAGGCCTTCGGCGACGTCGAGATGGCGGAGTACCTGTTGCGGCGCCTCGAAGAGGTGCGGCCGATCGTGTCCGGCGGCGCCGGCGTCTTCTGCACCGGTTCGACGCTGGAACAGCCCGCGCGGCTCAACGCCCTTCTCGGCCGCCACGACGAGGCGGTGCGGCTGTACGAGCAGACGATCGTCGTCAACGAAAGCATCGGCGCCCGGCCGGGTGTCGCTTCGGCGAGGCTGCTGCTCGCCGAAGTCCTGGTCGCCCGGGGCGATCTCGTTCGTGCGCAAGGGATCGCGCGCGAAGCTCTCGACGAGTTCCGTCGGCTGGTGATGCCGGGCCCGCTCGCGCGGGCCACGGCACTGCTCGACCGGATCCGCGCCGGACGCCGCGCCGCCGACCCGCTCACCGGCCGGGAACGCGAGATCGTCGTTCTGCTCGCCGACGCGCTGAGCAACCGCCGGATCGCCGAGAAGCTCGTGCTTTCCGAACGCACGGTGGAAAGCCACGTCCGGAGCATCCTGGCGAAACTGGGGCTGGCGAACCGGACCGAGGTCGTCGCGTGGGCGAGCAGGGAAGGCGTCAGGGACTGACGGTCAGCTTGCCGAGGACGCGGGCCACGATGGCGTCCAGATGGTCGTCGAGGAAGAAGTGCCCGCCCTTGAACACCTCCGTCTCGAAGGTGCCGGTGGTGTGCTCGCGCCAGTTTTCGAGATCGGGTACGTCCAGGACCGGGTCCGCGTCGCCGGCGAGCGCCACGATCGGGCAGCTCACGTCGGGGCCCGGCCGGTAGCGGTAGGTCTCGACGGCCTTGTAGTCGCCGCGCAGCGCGGGCAACGCGAGGGCACGGATGTCCGGGTCGTCGAGGATCATCGCGGCCGTGCCGCCGAGACGGCTGACCTCGGCCAGGAACGTGGCGTCGTCGGCGAGATGGTGCATTTTTTCCTTGTGCAGGTCCGGTCCGCGGCGGGCCGAGACGAACAGCGCCGCCGGAACCAGGCCGCGCGCTTCGAGCAGCCGGGCGACCTCGAACGCGACGATGGCGCCCATGCTGTGGCCGAAGAGGGCGAAGGGCTTCGGGAGCGCGGCGACGACGTCCACCAGCTGCTCGGAGAGGGCGTGCAGATCGTCGATGACCGGCTCGCCCATGCGGTCCTGCCGTCCCGGGTACTGGGCGGTGTGCACCTCGAGGGTGGGGGAGAGGGCCGCCGAAAGCGGGCGGTACGCGCTCGCCGAGCCACCGGCGTGCGGGAAGACGACGAGCCGCGTCTCGGCCGCCGGTGCCGGGTGGAAGCATCGCGTCCAGCCGCGTAGAGCCTGCCCTGCCATCGAAAAATCCCCCAATCCGTGCGGGAACGGCCCGCACAACACTGGAATGTACGGGGGATTCGCGGGGCGAGTCCATGCTTGTGCGGGGTTGTTCACGCCGGGGCCGGGTGGGAACACTGGACACCGGCCCGCATCCAGGGCCCGCGGAAGGGAGCGAGTGTGGCGGAGGACCTGAAGATCAGGGTCGGCGCGGGATTGGGGACCGGGACGGCGCCCGAGGAGTTCGGTGCCGCTGTCGACCTGCTGGAGCGGGCGGGCATCGATTCGCTCTGGCTGCCCGAGGCGGTGTACTCGCCCAGGATCGACCCGGTCGTCGGGCTGACGCACGCGCTCGCCCGCACCTCGAAACTGAAGGTCGGCACGGGCGTGATGGTGCTGCCCGGCCGCGACCCGGTGCTGGTCGCCAAACAACTCGCCTCCCTCGCCGCGCTCGCACCGAAAAGAGTCCTCCCGGTCTTCGGCCTGAAGCCCGCGCGCGACGCGGAACTGCCGCTGTTCCCGGTGCCGCCCGGCCGCCGCGCCGCGGTGTTCGACGAGTCGTTGCTCCTGATCAAGGCGCTGCTGGAACAGGAAGAGGTGACCTTCGAGGGCGAATTCTTCCGGGTCGAGGGCGTGGGGCTCGGCATGCGCCCGCTGAAACGGCTCGACCTCTGGCTCGGCGGGAAGGCACCCGGCGCGCTGCGGCGGATCGGCAGGCTCGCGGACGGCTGGCTGGCAAGTTTCCTCACGCCGGAGGAGGCGCGCGCGGGCCGCGAGGCGATCCAGGAGGCCGCCGCCGAGGCGGACCGGGAGGTCGAGGCCGACCACTTCGGGATCAGTCTCATCGTCGCCGAAAACGGGATCCCGGACGCGCTCGCGGCCTCGGTCGCGGCACGGTCCGACGCGGATCCGTCGCGGCTGATCGCGGGCAGCTGGAGCGCCGCCCGCGACCTGATCGCCGAGTACATCGACGCCGGGCTGAGCAAGTTCGTGCTCTACCCGGCCGGACCGGAGCCGATCGAGCGGTTCGTGGAGAGCTTCGTCGAGCACGCCGTCCCGATGCAGAACTAGCCGGGGGCAAGGCACTGCCCAAGTACGTGAAGGCCCCCTTCCTTGCGCCTAGCGCAAGGAAGGGGGCCTTCACGTACTTCAGTCGAACTTCAGCTCTTCGGTCCGCCGCGGCATCAGCAGCAGCGCGCCGACGCTGAGCACGGCGACCACCAGCATCGCCAGGAAGACGTGGTGCGTGGCGTCCGCGAGGGCGCCGCGCACGAACGTCGTCGTCGGGGTGTCCGGGCCATGGCCCTCCAGGACGACGCTGGTCGCGTCGACGCCGGACGGCAGGCCGACGACCCCGGCGGGCGGGTTCGCGAAGCGGTTCGCGAGGGTGGCGTTCGCGATCGCGCCGAACATCGCCACGCCGACGGCGCTGCCCAGCGAGCGGCTGAACATGTTGGTCGCGGTGACGACGCCGCGGCGTTCCCAGCCGATGGTGGACTGCACGGCGATCAGTGTCGGGCTCGACGCCAGGCCCAGCCCGATCCCGAGGACGAACGCGGCCGCGGCCGCCAGCCAGATCGACGAACCCGCCGCCAGGAACACCGTGAGCGCCGCGCCCGCGATGACGATCCCGCTGCCGATCAGCGCGGTGTCCCGGAACCCGATCCGCATGTAGACCCGGCCCGCCAGCGACGCCGAGATCGGCCAGCCGACGGTCAGCGCCGCCAGCGCGAATCCGGCGACGAGCGCGCCGGTGCCGAGCACACCCTGCGAGAAGGTCGGCAGGTACGAGGTGAGGCCCATCAGCAGCATGCCGACGACGACGGCGACCAGGTTCCCGCCGATCAGCGTCCGTTTGGTGAAGATCCACAGCGGCAGGACGGGTTCTTCGGCCTTGCGTTCCACGAACACGAACGACACCAGCAGCACCACAGAGGCGGCGAAGATCCCCAGGCTCGGTGCGGACGCCCATCCCCAGGCCACCCCGCCTTCCAGCAGGCCGAGGATCAGCAGCGAGCAGCCGAGGGTGAGCAGCGTGGCGCCGAGGTAGTCGATGCGGTGCGAGCGGCGTTCGACGCGCTCGCGGAAGTTCCGGTGCA
The DNA here is from genome assembly GCF_046549075.1 of Amycolatopsis sp. lyj-84. Taxonomy (NCBI): domain Bacteria; kingdom Bacillati; phylum Actinomycetota; class Actinomycetes; order Pseudonocardiales; family Pseudonocardiaceae; genus Amycolatopsis; species Amycolatopsis sp. lyj-84. The sequence continues at coordinate 157,682 of NZ_JAJPWO010000002.1, read as the reverse complement.
GCATCCACGCCGCCAGCGCGCCGAGTGGCAGGTTGATGAAGAAGATCCAGCGCCAGTCGAGGTACTCGGCGAACACGCCGCCCAGTGTCGGGCCGATCACCGACGAGATGGCCCATACGCTGGCGAGATAGCCCTGCACCCTGGCGCGTTCCTCGACGGTGTACATGTCGCCGACCATGGTCAGCGCGATCGGCTGGATGGCGCCCGCGCCGATGCCCTGCACCGCGCGGGCGGCGATCAGCACCGGCATGCTCCAGGCCGCGCCGCAGAGCACCGAGCCCAGCAGGAACGCCGCGATCCCGAAGAACATCACCGGCCGCCTGCCGAGCACGTCGGCGAACTTGCCGTACAGCGGCACGGTGACCGCCTGGGTCAGCAGGTAGATCGAGAACAGCCACGGGAACTGCGAGAACCCGCCCAGGTCCGCGACCACCGACGGGACCGCCGTCGCGATGATGGTCGAGTCCAGGGCGATCAGGCCGGAGCACAGCATCACGGCGATCAGGACGGGGCCGCGTGCGGAGCGGAAACCGACCCCTTCCTTCGCGGTGACCGGGGCCGGGGTGGTCATCTGTGGCGGTCTCCTCGGGCTCATGAAGGTCGTCAACTGCTTCGCATGGGTAAGCATTCCATGGAGACACCCGGTCATGGGATCGATTTGTTCCGTGAGGTTTCCCGCAAAATGGGTCGGATGAGCACTTGGATCCGCCCGATCGACCGTGGCTGGGTTGTCCGCGACACCGTCCCGGGGCCCGACGTCGACGAGTTCGCCGACCCGGACCGGGTCGTCGCCGCACTCGCGGAGGCGCGAGGTGACACCCTGCTGGCGGTCCAGCATCCGGCCAGAACCCCGGCCGCGCTGGCGGGCGGCCTCTCGATCGAGGCTGCGCTGCCGCAGGCCAGAGCGACGTTCGAGCGTATCCGCGAACGGCACTACCGTCCGGTCACCGCCGTCGTCGCGCCGTACCGCATCGACGGGCCGGACGGGGTCGCGCTGGGCGTGCTGTGCCTGGTCGACCCCGCCGCGGTCCGGGACGACGGGGTGACGCGGGTCCGGCACACCGAGGACGTCTATCCGGATGTCGTCGCGGAGCGTGCCGCGATGCTCGCCGGACTCGGGGTCGCCACGAGCGCCGCCATGCTGGTGCCCGCGACCGGTGGCCGCGAGCTGACCGCGCTGATCGAACGGACCTGCCGGGGGCAGGTGCCCACGCTGTCCACAGTGGACGGCGTGGGCCGCAAACACCAGCTGTGGCTCACCGGTCCCGGCGACGGCCAGTCCGAGCTGCTGGCGGCCCTGGACGAGATGGATCTCCTGGTCGCGGACGGCAACCACCGCGTCGCGGCCGCCGCGGAGTCGGGGCGCGGCGCGCTGCTGGCGCTGGTCACCGGGGGACCGGGACTGCGGATCGGGCCCATCCACCGGGCGCTCACCGGCACCGGTCTCGACGCGGGCACGCTGGTCCGGCGATGGACCGAGGCGGGGTTCGACGTGCACCCCGGCAGTCCGGAGCCGCCCGCCGAGGCCGGTGAGGTGACCGTGCTGGCGGGAGCGTCGGCATTCCGGGTCGTGCTCGGCAAGGCGGGCCTCGACCACGCCCTGGTCGAGCAGGAGTTGCTCCGCGGGGCGCTCGGCGTCGATCCGGAAGGGCCGAACCTGCGGCCGCTGCTGCCGGGCGCCCCGGTGCCCGAAGACGCGGACGCGGTGTTGCTGCTGGCCCCGGTCCCGTACGCGGAGGTGCTCGCCGTGCACGCGGCCGGGTCGCGGATGCCGAGGAAGGCCACCTATTTCACGCCGAAACCACGCAGCGGATTGTTGCTGGCGGAGCTCTGACGTCGCGCTTTTGTCGGTGGCCCGGCCTAGGATCACCTCGTGGAACTGCCCGTGATGCCGCCCGTGAAGCCGATGCTGGCCAAGGCCGTGCACGAATTGCCGCGCACGCCGGGCCTGCTGTACGAGCCGAAGTGGGACGGCTTCCGCTGCGTGGTCTTCCGCGACGGTGACGAGGTCGTGCTGGGCTCGCGCAACGACAGGCCACTGACGAGGTACTTCCCCGAACTGGTCGGCCTGCTCAAGGAGGCCCTGCCCGAGCGCTGCGTCGTCGACGGCGAGATCGTGCTGGTCACCGAGGGCGGGCTCGACTTCGAGGCGCTCCAGCTTCGCCTGCACCCGGCGGCGTCCCGGGTGAACAAACTGGCCGAGGAGACACCGACGAGTTTCGTGGTGTTCGACCTGCTCGCCCTCGAAGACCGGGATCTGACGCCGGAGCCGTTCGGGGAGCGGCGGAAGCTGCTCGAAAGCGTCGTCGACACGAAGTTCGCCCGGGTGCACCTCACCCCGCTGTCCGAGGATCCCGACGTCGCCCAGGACTGGTTCACCCGCTTCGAAGGCGCGGGTTTCGACGGGGTGATGGCCAAACCCGCCGACGCACCGTACGAACAGGACAAGCGGGTGATGTGGAAGGTCAAGCATCAGCGGACCGCGGACTGCGTCGTCGTCGGGTTCCGGTGGCACAAGGACGGTGTGGGCGTCGGTTCGCTGCTGCTCGGGCTCTACAACGACGAAGGCGTCCTGCACCATGTGGGCGTCGCGAGCAGCTTCACTGCCGCGAGGCGTCGTGAACTGGTGGACGAACTCGCGCCACTGCGGGAGAACGCGTTGGAGAACCACCCCTGGCGCGAGTGGGCCGAGGCCCACGAGGAGGCGGGCGGCCGCATGCCCGGCGCGGGCAGCCGGTGGGCGCCGCAAAAGGATCTGAGCTGGGAGCCGCTCCGCGTCGAATGGGTCGCCGAGGTCCGCTACGAGCACGTCGAGGGCACGCGGTTCCGCCACGGCGGCAGGCTCGTGCGGTTCCGCCCCGACCGCGAACCGGCCTCCTGCACGTACGCGCAACTCGAAGAGGTCCCGCCCGCCGAGCTGGCCACGTTGTTCACCGAGCTGGGGGAAACATGAAGTCGGAACCGGTCACGCTGGACCTCGAAGGCGTCGAGTTCACGGTCTCCAATCCCGGCAAGGTCTACTTCCCGGAGAACGGCGAGACCAAATTGGACCTCGTCGAGTACTACCGCGCGGTTTCGGTGCCGCTGCTGGCACAGCTCGGTGGACGGCCCTTGCTGCTGGAGCGCTATCCCGACGGCGCGGGCGGGAAGTCCTGGTTCCAGAAGCGGGTCCCGAAGAACGCGCCGGACTGGCTGACCACGACGGTGGTGTCCACTCCGAACGGCACCACGTCGGACGCGCTCGTGGCGAAAGACCTCGCGCACGTCATCTGGGCGGTGAACCAGGGCTGCCTCGGATTCCACGTCTGGCCGAACCGGGCCGACGCGCCGGACATCAGCGACCAGCTGCGCGTCGACCTCGATCCGTCGCCCGGGATCGGGTTCCCCGAGCTGAGGCACGGCGCAGTCCTGACGAAGAGGCTGCTGGAGGAACTCGGCATCACCGCGCAGCTGAAGACGTCGGGCTCGCGCGGCCTGCATCTTTACGTGCCGCTGGAGCCGAAGTGGGACGCCTACCAGGTCCGCGCGGCCGCCGTCGCGCTCGCTCGCGAACTCGAGCGCCGCCATCCGGAGGAGATGACGGCGCAGTGGTGGAAGGAAGAGCGCGGCTCCCGGGTGTTCGTCGACTTCAACCAGAACGCGCCGCACAAGACGGTGTTCGGCGCGTGGTGCGTGCGGCCGCGGGTCGGCGGGCAGGTTTCGACGCCGATCGGCTGGGACGAACTGGAGACCGTCGAGCCGGACAAGCTCACGCTGTCCACCGTTCCCGCTCGGTTCGCCGAACGCGGGGACCCTTGGGCGGAAACGAAACCGCAGTCGATCGCGCCGCTGCTGGAGATGTCCGAAAAGGACATGGAGAACGGGCTCATGGACGCGCCTTGGCCGCCGGTCTACCCGAAGATGCCGAACGAGCCGCCCCGGGTCGCGCCCAGCAGGGCCAAGAAAGAGAGCAACTAGAGGACGAAACGCGGTCAGAGCGGTAGGTCGAAGGCGAGTTGCGTGTTCGCGGCCGGCTCGGCCTTGCGGGTGGAGCGGTGGCCCGGCAGCGTCGCGGCGCACCTCGGGCACGGCGCGACGTCGGTGGTGGTGAGATCCACCGGCGTCCACATCCGGGATTCCTTGTCCCCGCAGGCGGAACGCCGGTAGCGAAGGTCTTCGGAGCGGGTCATCAGGTGCGCGGCGGGAGAATCCTCCGGCAGCGCGCCGACCAGGTACCAGCGTCCGGCGGTGTTCGTCATGGAACTGTCCTCCCGATACAGGTGGTCCAGCTCGAGATTCCTTCCGGAAAACAGTGTCAAGCAGACGCGCCGCGATTCCCGGTATTTCGGCCTTCGGCGTGTCAGTCTTGTCGGTCTTGTCAGTCCTGAATGAAACGCAAGACGCGCAGCATGCCTCGCTCGTCCACGACGTCGGAACCCTCCGAGACGCATTCCTCAAGACGCGCGGTGACGGCCTCGGTGTCGATTCCGGAGCCGATCAGCACCAGTTCGCTCCGCCGCGGGCCGCCGGACGGCCACGCCGACCGTTCCAGCTGGATGAACGAGCCCACCGTGTGCAGCCCGAACCGGGACCGCGGGCCGTTCGGGCCGAAGTCGAGGAAGCCCTTGATCCGGTAGAGGCCGCCGGGGCGCTGTTCGAGGAAGTCCATCAGCCGTCGCGGGTCCAGCGGGCGCTCGGCGGTGAAGGCGACGCTGTCGTACGCGGTGTGGAAATGGTGCTCGTGGTCGTGCTCCTCCTCGCGGAGGTCGTCGAACGACATCTGCCCGGCCCGGTCGCGCGGCCGGGCGTCGAAGAAGAGGGCGGGGTCGATCCGGCCGTGGGAGGTCGCGATCACCGGGGTGCCGGGCGCGATCTCGTCGATCGTGCCGCGCAGCTTGGCCAGGGCATCCTCATCGGCGCGGTCGGTCTTGTTGAGCACGACGAGGTCGGCGAACCCGAGGTGCTCGTCCAGTTCCGGGTGCCGCTTCCTGGTCGCCTCGAACTCGGCCGCGTCGACGAGTTCGACCAGACCGCCGTAGGCGATGGCGGGGTTCTCGCTGGCGATCATCAGGCGGATGAGGTCACGCGGTTCGGCGAGGCCGCTGGCTTCGATCACGATGACGTCGATGCCCGCCTCGGCCTCGGACAGCTTGGCGAGCATGGCGTCGAGACCGCTCGCGTCGACGGCGCAGCAGAGGCAGCCGTTCCCGAACGACATCATGGTGTCGACCTGGCCGGAGACGGCCATCGCGTCGACCGCGATGCTCCCGAAGTCGTTGACCACGACACCGATCCGCGCGCCCTGGCGGTTCGCCAGCAGGTGGTTGAGCAGGGTGGTCTTCCCGGAGCCGAGGAAGCCCGCGACCAGGATGACCGGAATCCGCCTGTCCACCACGAGCCTTCCTTTCCGCCGGAGATCACCGCACTCTAGCGACGGCGGGCACGGGTCACTACACCGGCACCAGGAAAGAGGAGAAGACCTCGTGAAAGAATACGCTCGAAAGAGTGAAGAATATCTTCTGATAGAACGATCGTAAGGTGATCTTGTGGCGTGTGATCATTTCTCCGGATCCCATTCCGTGAATATCCCGCGAAGTCGCACTCAATTCCAAATGTTGTCGTCATCAAGCTTTCTACCTGCGTAAATGTCATCCTGGGTGGAGTCTCTGCCATTTGGTGGATCGGACTCGTCTTTCTGTGGGGTATCGTCTTTCGTCTGGTCCGGACCCGGCCGTCTCGCCGCTCAGACGTGATCCTCCGGGCATTTCCGAGTGCAGGAGGAAATGGTGATCGTTCCCGCCGCCGGTGCCGGCGTCGAATTCGGAGAGTGGGAGGCCGAAGTATCGACGGCCTCCATGCGGGTGACGGATATCCCCCGCTTGCCTCCGGAAGTGAGTCCGCGGGGACGGAGCGTGGACCTGGCCGAGGCGGAGGACTTCCTCCGGCTCTTCCACGCCGAGACGGAGGCCGGGGAGATGCGGCTGCGCGAACGATGGGACGGGGTCCGCGCCGAGATCGACGAGACCGGCACGTACCGGCACACCACCGACGAACTGGAGTTCGGCGCCCGGGTGGCCTGGCGGAACTCCGCGCGCTGTATCGGCAGGCTCTACTGGCAGGGATTGAAGGTGCGGGACCGCCGTGACGCCGCGGGCGCCGCCGCCATCGCCGACGAGTGCGTCACCCATTTGCGCGAGGCGACCCGGGGCGGCCGGATCCGTTCGACCATCACCGTGTTCGCGCCGGACGGCCCCGCCGGTCCCGGGCCGAAGATCCACAACGACCAGCTCATCCGCTACGCGGGTTATCGGCTCAGCGACGGCTCGGTGCTGGGCGATCCGCGCCACGCCGACTTCACCGAGACCGTCCGGGAGCACGGGTGGCGCCCGCCCGAGCGCAAAGGCTCGTTCGACGTCCTCCCGCTGCTCATCGAGTCCGAGCCGGGGGAGCGGCGCCTGTTCCGGCTGCCGTCGGACGCCGTCCTGGAGGTCCCGCTGTCGCATCCCGACCACCGCTGGTTCGCCGGGCTCGGGCTGCGCTGGCACGCGGTACCGGCGATCAGCAACATGCGGCTGGTCATCGGCGGGATCACCTACCCCGCGGCCCCGTTCAACGGCTGGTACCTCGCCACCGAGGTCGGCGCGCGCAACCTGGCCGACACCGACCGCTACGACCTGCTGCCGGTGATCGCGGACCTGATGGGCCTGTCGACGGCGTCGGAGCGCACCCTGTGGCGTGACCGCACGCTGGTCGAACTGACGCTGGCCGTCCAGCACTCCTTCGACGCAGCGGGCGTGACCGTCGCCGACCATCACTCCGAATCGCGGCGGTTCCTCACGCATATCGCCAAGGAAGAACACGCGGGCCGCCGTTGTCAGGCTGAGTGGAGCTGGATCGTCCCGCCGCTGTCCGGCGGGCAGACCGCGGTGTTCCACCGCTATTACGACGAACCCGACCCGGCCGCGAGGCCGGCCTTCCTGCCTCCCGGGTAACGCCCCGACGGGTGAAGAGGTGAGCCGAATGCGGCGTGTCGATGTGCCGGACGGTGGCACGGGTTGCGGCCGCGCGGACAATGGAGGCATGACCGCAGTGCTCGTCGCCCATGCCGGCCGGTCCGGCGGGACAAGGGAGATCGCCGAGGTGATCGTCGCCGAGCTGCGCGAGAGCGGTCTGACGGCCGATCTGCTGGACGCCGCCGAGGTCGAGGACGTCGAACCGTACGGCGCGGTGATCTTGGGGAGCGCGCTGCACCACCGGCGATGGCGGCCGGAGGCGGTGCGCCTGCTCACCGAACACGAGGAAGCGCTCCGGAACCGCCCGGTCTGGCTGTTCCACAGCGGGCCTTGCGGACCGCTCGCCGCGGGCAAACGGGTCAGCCTGCCCGCGGGGGTCGCCCTGCTGGCCGCACGGATCGACGCCGAGCGCACGGCCACCTTCGGCGGCAAGCTCACGCCCGCCACCGCGAGCGGCCTGTTCTGGAAGATCATGGCGATGGGCCCCTGGGCCGGAGACTTCCGGGACTGGCCGTCGATCCGGGCCTGGGCACGCGATGTCGGCCGACGCGTGCGTATTCGCGTCACCCTTTGACAGCACAGTTTGATAAGTGTCCTGTTGTAGGGTGTTTCCATGGACAAAAAGTTCACCGCGAAGCTGCTCAAGAGCCCGGAGAAGGGCGGCTGGACGTACGTGATCATGCCCGGCTCCGCCGAGTACTTCGGCACCAAAGGGCTGGTGAAAGTGCGCGGCACCATCGACGGACATCCGTTCCGGAGTTCGTTCATGGCACTCGGCGACGGCACCCACAAACTCCCGGTGAAGGCCGACGTGCGCAAGGCGATCGGCAAGGGAGAGGGTGACACGGTCGACGTCGTCCTGCTCGAACGGTTAGAGGGCTGAGTGGTCGCGGACTGGAAGCCTTCCCCGGTCATCAAGATCTACGAGGCGCTCGGCGCGGTGGCCGACGGGCGGGTCGAGGTCGACGGTGACACGGCGCGCGTCGCGTCGTCGGACAAGGCGAAGACGTACGACGTCCGCCACGATCCGGCCGCGGGCTCGATCACGGCCAACGACAACGGGTCCTACTGGCAGGGATACCTCGGATACCCGGGTATCGCGTACTTGATGGTGCGCGGCGTGCTGACCTACGACAGCGGCCTCGCCGTCGAGCTGGCAGGCGTGCCGTGGAAAGAACTCGCGACCAAGTACCGCAACGACTGGGCGAAGGTCGAGAAGCACGTCCGCGACGACCTGTCCGGCCGGGGCGTGGACCTGGACCGGTTCGACGCCGGGCTCGCGGAGATTTCGGAACAGCTGGAAAAGCTGGCGCTCACCAAGCTTTCCCCACGGTTGCGCCCGCCGAAGTCGTGAGTGGTAAGGACGGTTCTGGTGGACCGGTATTTGCCTACCCCCTGGCTCCTGATGTCATCTCGGTGAGCTTGTGGGGCTTTGTTCTGGATGCCGATGTGGGCGAGTGGGGAGGATTTGAGACGTTCAACGTCCCAAATCTTCCCCACTCGACTGCCGTCCGCGAGGTTGTGGGGTGGCACGGTCTTGATCAACGGAGGATCGGGGACACTCAACGTCCCAATTCCTTCATCGTCAAACATCCTCCACATTCGAACGTGCCGCGGTGAGATTCCGGTGTCATCGAACTCCGAGACCTGAGCGGATCCCCTCGACTACCGCACACCATCTTCGCCCTGGTCACGCGTAGGTAGGCAAATACCGGTCCGCTTTAACCGTCCTTACCACTCACGAGACCCAGTGCTCAGCCGCAGTGTTCCGAAGGGCTGTCGTACTTCGTCCCGCCCGCGGAACCGCCCCACTTCACGCATTTGTCCGCCGCGGCCGCCCGCACCGGACCGGCGAACCACGAGAACGACCCGGAGTCGGTGAGCCGGGCCGACCCCTGGACCTCGAGGTAGGCCGACGTCGCGGTCGCGGTGCCCGCGGACGCGCTCTTCATCGTGCTGACGCAGTTCTGTCCGATGGAAGCGTTGTAGGACAGGTAAACCGTGCCCGCCGTGCCGAGCGGCGCCGAGTCGATCACGCCGTATCCGCTGCCGCACGCCGGGGCGCCGAGCGTCGCCTCGGTGACGGTCGAGAAGCGGATGGTCTCGTTGGCGTTGCCCGCCGGGCCCGCTTCGTACAGCACGCCGACCGAACCCGATGACAGCTGGACCATGTCGGAGTACGCCGCATCGCCGCTCCACACCAGCGTTCCGGCGGAGTTGCCCTGCCAGTTCGCGCCTTCGTCGAACGACGAGCGCACGACGAGTTCCTTGCGGCGGTCGCACACCGACGGTGCGGCGAACAGGATCCGGTTGTACTTGCCCGCCTTGTCGGTCGCGGTCATCCGCGCGGTCGAGGCCTGCACGACCGGGGTGATCAGGTCCTCTTCGAAGGTGAACTTGGTCGAGAAGCTCGCGCCGCCGTCGGAACTGAGGGCGTACGCGCGGTTCTTCGCGCCACCGCTCAGGCACTTGTCGCCGTTGTTGGCCTGGTTGCGCGCCGCGGCGTAGACCCGGCCGTCGAGCAGTTCGGTGACGCTGATCTCCTGCGGGTTCAAGGTCGCCGCCGGGCTGTCGGTGGCGCCGCGTTTCCAGGTGACACCCTGATCGTCGCTGTAGATGAGCGCGCCGCTGTTCTTGCCGCCGGTGGTGTAGCTCATCCCGGCGACGATCCGGCCGGCGTGCGCGCCGCGTGTCAGCACGATGCCGTGCGACGGGCCGGTCGCGAGCCACTCCGGCGCGGTGGCGAACCCGAGTTGCGTGGTGAGCACCTTGGGGGCGGCCCAGGTCTTGCCGTGGTCGTCGCTGATCGAGACGCGCGGAATCCGGTTGCAGTCGGGGTTCTTGACGCATTCCATCACCGAGAGCAGCACGATCCGCCCGGTGGAGGGGATCACGATCGGCGTCGGGTTTCCTTTGGTGTCACCGAAACCTTCGATGACGACCTTCGAGGCGCTCCAGCTCTTCCCGTTGTCGGCCGAGCGTTTCACGACGAGATCGATGTCGCCGCGGTCGTTGCAGAAGCTGGCACCGCCCTTGCGGGCCTCGGCGAACGCGAGCAGTTCGCCGTTGTTCGCCTTGACGACGGCGGGGATTCTGAAACAGTCGTAACCTTCTGTTTTCTCTTTGTACACCACCGTGTTTCCAACGGCGGCGGTCGCGGCCGGCGCGGCGGGGGAGGCGCCGACCGCCGCGATGGCGACGAGGGCCACGAAAAGGCCCTGTGCGACGCGAGAGATCTTCACGGGAATGCTCCGTCCTGGATCGTGTTCCGGGTGACGGGACATCAGAGTCCTTCCCGGTCGTACAAGGCGCGTACAACCCGGTTTCGCGTTCTGTGTCAGGTGACGCAGAACGAGAGGCCGTTCCCTGTCAAAGTTCCTTCAGCCGGCCACGGCGCGACATCGGAAGGGGAGGGCCGCATGAAGGTGATCGATCCCGAGGGGCGTCAGTGGGAGATCATTCGCCGTTTCGCGCCGTGGCGCCGGTGGGTTCAGCCGTTCGCGTTCCTCAAAGGTGGTTACCGGCATTACAAGATCACCGCGGACTGGACGCTGTATCTCAAGGACCTGCCCAACGACGACCCCGAGGACGGGCCCGTGAACAAGGCGGCCGTCGGACTGCTCGGCGTGCTGGTCTTCCTGGAAGCGCTCGTCGAGATCCCGTTCTATCTGCTCTTCGGGCTGCTGCTGGTGCCGGTCCGGTGGCTGGAGATGCTGGCGCAGGGCGTCGCGGGGTCCGTCGCACAGACCGTCCGGTGGTTCCGGAAGGCACCCGAGCGGGTCGATGTCGCCGGTTGGAACAAGGATCGGACCGGCCTGGTCTCGCTGGCGATCCTCAAGGTCCACCGCGATCTCGCCGACCCGTTGACGACCGAACTGCGCGCCCTGTTCCGTGACCGGATCATGTTCGATCCGGGTGACCCCGCGGTGCGTGAAGTACTCGACCGTTTCGACGTGCGAGTGGAGAAGCACCGCACCCTGCTCCGCCGCCGGACTGCCGCGATCGCCACATGACGGCGGGCGATCTGTGCCAGGATCCGGTCACCGGTGAGGGGGAACGTGATGCGGGTGACCGATACCGACGGCGGCGAGTGGCTGATCGTGCGCCGGTTCGCGCCCTGGCTGCGCCGGATCCGCCCGCTCGCCATCGTCACCGAGAGCGAGAGCTACCGGGAAGTGTCGTTCACCCGGCTCCGCGGCGGGCCCGCCGCGGGGAAACGACCGGGCTTCGAGGACTGGCTGATGCTGGGGTTCGCCGTCGCGCAGGCGGCCGGGCTGGCGCTGATCCTGTCCCCGGTCATCCTGGCGGAGCTGGTGGCCTGGGCGGCGGTGGGCGCCTTCCTCTGGCTGGCGAGGCTCACCGGTCTCATCCGGGCCCGGATCGATCTCATCGCGCCGCCGCCGGCCGTGCGCAGCCTCGCGCCGGTGCGGGTCCTGCTGGTGCCGGGGAGCGCCGCGGCCAGGCTCACCCGCGAGCTCGGCGAACTGATCGGGACCACGCCGGACTTCGACCCGGAGAACGAGCCGCGCGTGCGGAAACTGTTCTCCGCCACCGGAGCGCGGGTGGAGCGGCATTTCGGCCTGCCGTGGCGGCTCAGCGGTCGTCGGGTGCCAGCTGCCTGAGGTCCTTCAGGCTCCGGACGACGAGCCGCTGGCGCCCGGTGCTGAGCAGTCCGTCGGTGCGCAAGGTCCGCAGCGTCCGCGCGACGGCTTCCCGTGACGCGGACGCGAGTCCCGCGAGGTCCTGCTGGCTGATCCGGAGAGCGATCAGGGTGCCGTCGGGGACGGGGACGCCGTACCGCTCGGCGAGATCGACCAGGATCGCGGCGATGCGTTCGGCGGCGGTGCTGTCGCCGAATTCGGTACGGCGAGAGTTGGCGTAGCGCAGTCGGGAGGTGATGATCCGGAGCAGGACGACGGAGATGCCGGCGTGTTCGCGGAGCACGGAGTTGAACGCCCGCGAGGACAGCCACAGCCCGGTGACCGGTTCGACGGCGATCGCCGTCGCCGAGCGCAGGGCGCCGTCCATCGACGCCATCTCGCCGATGATGTCGCCCGGATCGCGGACGGCGAGCACCGCGTCGTAGCCGCCGGTGGACACCGACGTGATCTTGACCCGCCCGGTCATCAGGATCAGCACCCAGTCCGACCGGTCGCCCTCGCGGATGATCACCGTCCCGGCCGGGTACCGACGCAGCTCGGCCTCGGCGCGCAACGCCTTGCGCTGGCCGTCGTCGAGCAGTTCCCAGAGCCTGCCGGGTGAATCGTGCGGCTCCGCCGCCGGCTGTGTCATGCCTGTTCTTCGCCTCCGTGCGCGATGGTACGAGCACGGGCCGCATGCCGCTCGGGCAGGGTTAACCCGAGATCTCTTGGTATGCCTGGGAAAGGCGTTTGATCCCGTCCCGCACCTGCGCGCCGGTCGCGGTGCTGACGTAACTCAGGCGCAGATAGGGCCCCGGAGCCTCGGCCGCGAAGTAGAGCCTGCCGGGCGTGACCGCTACTCCGGCGCGGAAAGCGGCGCTGGTCAAAGCGACTTCGTCGACGAAACCGGGCAGAGGCTGCCACAGGTGATATCCACCGGTCGGGACCGGGACGGCGCGCCAGGAGGGCAGGAACTCCCGCAGCGCCGAGACGGCGACGTCGCGGCGTTCGCGCAACGCGACGGCGAGGGTCCGCAGATGGCGTGTCCACGCGGGGGAACTCACCAGCTCGAGGGCGGTTTCCTGCAGCGGCCGCGGGACGAAGAAACTCTCGACGGCGTGGAGCCCGCGCAGCCGTTCCAGTGCCGGGCCGCGGGCGGCCAGCGCGCTGATCCGCAAGCTCGGTGACGCCGGTTTGGTGAGCGACCGGATGTGCACCACGACACCGTCGGGGTCGTCGGCCACCAGCGGTGGCGGGGGAGCGGGGCTGCCGGGGTGTGCCATCAGGCGAGCGAAATCGTCCTCGATGACGAAAGCGCCCGCGTCACGGGCGATCCGCAGGACCTCGGCCCGGCGTTCGGCGCACAGCACGGCGCCGGTCGGGTTCTGGAAGGCGGGCTGGCAGACGAACAGGCGGGCGCCGGTGTCGCGGAAGGCGTCGGCGAGCAGTTCGGGCCGGACGCCGTCGCGGTCGATCGGCACCGGTACCGGCCGCAGCCCCGAAGCCCTCGCGATGGCCAGCATCCCCGGGTACGTCGGCGATTCCACCAGCACCGGCGCGCCGGGGGCGCCGAGCGCGCGCAACGCCGTGGTCAGCGCGCTCTGCCCGCCCGCGGTGACCAGCACGTTCTCGACGTTCACCGGGCTGCCGATGTCGCGGGCGAACCAGGCCCGCAGTTCGGGCAGGCCGCAGATCGGCGGCCGGGTCCACGCGCCGGGACGGCGTCCTGCGCGGGCCGACGCCGTCGCGAGTTCGCGTTCCGGATGGAGGCTTGGATGCGTGTAGCCGCCGTTGAGATCGATGACACCCGACGGCGGGTCGCTCAGCGCCGCGAGTACTCCGGTCGCGTCGATCGCGCGGATCCCGGTCTGTGAGCTCAGCGCCACCTCCTGCCACGAGACGTCGCCGGTCACCGCGACCTCGCGAGGGGGCGGGGCGCGGAAGACGCCGGCCCCGGGACGGCTGGTCACCAGGCCTTCCGCGGCCAGCGCGGCGATGGCGCGCGACACCGTCACCGGGCTGACCTTCAGCTGCCGGACGAGCTCCCGGCTGGACGGGAGCTTTCCTTCAATCGGATAGCGCTCAAGCTCGGACCGCAGCTGGGTGACCAGGCTGGTGACACTGCTACCATCGGACATGAGACTGGATGATAGCGCTATCGCGGACCGGGCAGTAGCGGTCCGCTCCGGGACCGCCCTGGCGGCGCTGGGTGTCTTCGCCTTCTCCTTCACGTTCCCCGCCACCGTCTGGGCGCTCAAGGGCTTCGGCCCGTGGACCGCCACCGGTGTGCGGAGCGTCCTGGCCGCGCTGGTCGCGGCCGCCTGTCTCCGCGCCTTCCGGGTCCCGCTGCCGAAGCGCGAGCAGTGGCGCGGCCTCGCCGTGGTCGCCCTCGGGTGTGTCCTCGCGTTCCCGGTACTGACCACGCTCGCCCTGCAGACGTCGTCGACGGCGCATTCGGCGGTGGTGATCGGGCTGCTGCCGATGGCCACCGCCGTCGTCTCGTCGAGACTCACCGGGCACCGGCCGTCCCGCCGGTTCTGGCTCGCCGCCGCGGTGGGCGCGAGCGCCGTCGTGGTGTTCACCGTCGGCCAGAGCGGCGGCGGACTGTCCACGGCGGACCTGTTCCTGTTCGGCGCGCTCGTGCTGTGCGCGTTCGGGTACGCCGAGGGCGGGCGGCTCGCCAGGGAAATGGCGGGCTGGCAGGTGATCGGCTGGGCGCTGGTGCTCGCGCTGCCGGTGACCGCCGCGTTCGCCGTCTTCGGCCTCGTGACCGAGCCGCTGCACGTCACCGGCGAGGGGATCGCCGGTCTGCTGTACGTCGCGCTCATCTCGCAGTTCGGCGGGTTCTTCGCCTGGTACAAGGGAATGGCCGAGATCGGGGTCACGCGGGCGAGCCAGTTGCAGCTGGCCCAGCCGTTGCTGACGCTGGTCTGGGCGGTCCTGCTGCTCGGTGAGCACCTTCCGGCGGCCGCGCCGGTGACGGCGTTGATCGTGGTCGCCTGCATCGTGGTGACCCAGCGGTCCCGGAGTTAGCAACACGGCCACGTCGCGATTCCGCCAGACCGCGGTGTCCGCGCGGTGATGGGCTGGGGCACATGATCGCCCCGACCCTCGACACCACCGCCCGGACCCCGCTGAAGGGATGGCTCGCCGTCCTCGCGGTGACACTGGGGATCTTCTCCCTCGTCACCACGGAGATCCTGCCGATCGGCCTCCTGACCCCGATCGGCGAGGACTTCCGGATCACACCGGGGACGGCGGGCCTGACCATGACCCTGCCCGGGTTCCTCGCCGCGCTCGCCGCACCGGCCGTCACCGTCGCCGCGGGCCGGATCGACCGGCGCGCCCTGCTGTGCGCGCTGATGGTGGTGCTGGCCCTGGCCGACGTCCTCGCGGCCACCGCGCAGGCCTACTGGGCGGTGCTCGTCTCGCGAGTACTGGTCGGACTGGTGATCGGCGCGTTCTGGGCGATCGGTTCCGGGCTCGCCGCGCGGCTCGTCGGCCCCGCACGCGCGGGTACGGCGACCGCGGTGATCTTCTCCGCCGTGCCGCTCGGCTCCGTTCTGGGAGTTCCGGCGGGAACGTTCGTCGGCGAACTCTTCGGCTGGCGGGCGGCCTTCGCCGTGATGGCCGTCTTCACGTTCGGCGTGCTCGCAGCGCTGGCCCTCACGCTGCCTCCACTGCCGCCCGCGGGCACCACCCGGCTCGACGTCCTGCGCGAGCTGACCCGCGGCCGGGCGACCCGGCTCGGTCTGCTCGTCACGGTGATGGTCGTGCTCGCCCACTTCGGGACCTACACCTACGTCACGCCGCTCCTGCGCCAGGTGACGCAGGTGAGCCCGGAGCTGATCACCGTCTTCCTGCTCGTCTACGGCACCGCCGGGATCGCGGGCAACTTCGTCGCGGGCGTGGCGATCGCCCGCGATCTGCGGCTCACTTTCCTCGCCGCCGCGGGCCTGATCGGTCTCGCGACGCTCGCGTTGCCGTTCCTCGGCGACTCGAAAGCAGCCGCGCTCGCCCTGCTGGTCGTCTGGGGCTTCGCCTACGGTGCGGTCCCGGTCTGTTCGGGAACGTGGTTCGCGAAGGCGGCACCGCAGGCGCCCGAAGCCGCGTCGGTGCTGTTCACCTCGTCGTTCCAGGCGACCCTCTCGGCGGGCGCGCTTCTCGGCGGGATCGTCGTCGACTCGGTCTCCGTCCCGGCCGTGATGGTCGCCGGCGGGGTGGTCGCGCTGCTCGCCGTGGCCGTTCTCAGCCGAGCACGGACAGCGTGACCAGGGCGGTGGTGCCGACCAGCAGGGTGGAGAGCAGGCCGAGCACCAGGGCACGGCCCCCGGTGCGGACGAGCGTGCCGATCCGCACCGCGCAGCCGAGCCCGAACAGCGCTCCGGCCAGCAACAGTGTGCAGGCGACCTTGGCGACGTCGAGCGCGAAACCCGGCACGATCCCGGTGCTGCGCACGGCAGCCATCGCCAGGAAACCGAGGACGAACAGCGGGACCAGCGGCGGCCGCTTCCCGTCGGCGGGACGGTGGCGTTCGGCCACGCCGGCCGCGGCGACCATCGGGGCCAGCAGGACCACCCGGCTGAGCTTGATCACGATGGCGACCGCGATGGCCGCGCTGCCCGCGGGGGTGGCCGCGGCGACGACCTGCGCGACCTCGTGCACGCTGAGCCCGGCCCATTCGCCGATCCGGGCCGCGTCGAGGCGCAGCCAGCCGCCGAGCAGCGGGACGGCCGCGATGGCGAGCCCGCCGTAGAAGGTGACCAGCGCGACCGCGGTCGCGACGTCGGAGTCCTCCCGTTTGACGACGCCTTCCATCGCGGCGATGGCGGACGCGCCGCAGATCGAGAACCCGGTCGCGACCAGCATCGCCAGGCCCCGCGGCACCCCGAGGAGCCTGCCGAGACCGATCGTGCCGAGGAACGTGATGCCGACCGTGAGCACCACGGCGAGCAGGGTGCCGGGGCCCAGCGCGAGGACCGACGGGAGCGAAAGCTGCAGGCCCAGCAGCACGACACCGGCACGAAGCAGCTTCTTGGTGACTCCGGAGATCGCTTTCCGGGTCTCGTCCGACAACGACGGCAGCGAGCCGGCGAGGATGCCGAGCACGACGGCGATGGTGAGCGCGCTGACGACCGGGACCGCGGTGCCGACCAGGTACGCGGCGGCCACTCCGGCGCCGGTGATGGTCAGCGCGGTCAAGTAGGGCTTCGCCGGTCTCACGTGCGTCTTGCTCATGGTTCGAGCCTCGCCCGGCCGGGGTGGCCTCGGTAGCCGTGAGTACCAGGGGTAGGTCATAGACTTGAGCTATGACCACACCCGATCTGGACTCCCTGCGCCTGCTGGTTCTCGTGGACGAACTCGGCAGCATCGGGCAGGCCGCGACCAGGCTCGGGATCGCGCAGCCGTCGGCGAGCAAACGACTGTCCACAGTCGAGCGACGACTCGGACTGGTGCTGGTCGACCGGACGCGGCGGGGTTCCGTGCTGACCCCCGACGGCCAGGTCATCGCGGGCTGGGCGCGTCGTGTGCTGTCCGAAGTCGACGGCCTGCTCGACGGTGCCGAAGCGCTGCGCACCCAGCACGAGGCGCAACTGCGGGTCGCCGCGAGCATGACCCTGGCCGAGTATCTGGTGCCGGGCTGGATCGGCGAGCTCAAACGCGGCGACCCCGGGCTGTACCTCGGCCTGGAGGTCACCAATTCCGATCAGGCCGCCGAACTGGCGAGGGAGGGCAAGGTCGACCTCGGGTTCGTCGAGTCGCCCGGCTCGTTACCCGGCCTTTCGTCGAAGCGGGTGGCCACCGATCGACTGGTCCTCGTCGTGCCCGGAAACCATCCATGGGCCCGCAAGCGACGGCCCGTGACCGCGGCCGAACTGGCGATCACGCCACTCGTGGTCCGCGAACCGGGTTCCGGGACCAGGGAGACCGTGGACACCGCGCTGCGCAAGGCCGGTGTCGGACCGGCGAAACCGTTGCTGGAACTGGGTTCGGCCTCCGCGGTCGGCAACGCCGTGATCGCGGGTGCCGGTCCGGCGGTGATCAGTGAACTCGCCATCGTCCGGGACGTCGCCGAAGGCAGGCTCGTCCCGGTCGCCGTCGAGGGCGTCGACTTCGGCCGGGAACTACGGGCGGTCTGGCCCGCCGGGCGGCGGCTGGCCGGTCCGGCCGCCGCGCTGCTGGCCATCGCGGTGCGGAATGCGAAATCCCGCTGAGTCCTTTCACGTTTCTCTGTGAACGGTCCGTTAATCGCGCGTGATACCGAAAGCCCCGCCGGGGTGATACCGACGATAGGGCGAATCGTCGGCAATTCCCCGGAATGGCGGTGGACCACCATTTCCGGTGGTACTGGCTAAAGCGGAATGGTGAACTCCGGGTAACAGGCCGGATGGCGTATCGGGTGTTGGGACACCTGGTCGTTGACGGTTCTTCCCTGCTACTGCGGGAAAACCGCGCGTCGTGGATGTCCGCCCTGTATCCGGAACGCTAATTTTTCGCGACGATCCTCGCGTTTCGCAGGTCGGCGTACCGCCATCCGGTTCCTGTGACCGGAAACCCTACTGTCGAGTATTGACGTGAAGCCCCGCCTGCGTTTAAGTACGCCCGGTAACCAAATCACTCTTCCGTGTGCTCGGAGGCTTCCCGTGGGTAAGTCGCTTCGTGGCGCCGATGCCTCAATGTCGACCGGTACGGCGGATCTGCTCATCGCGGTGCATCCCTTCGGTGTGCCCTCCGCTCGGTTCGCCGCGGCGGCGACGCGTGCCGGTGCGCTCGGTGTCCTGGACCTGACCAGCGGAAACCGGGCCGCGCGCGAAGAACTGGACTTGGCGGAGAGTCTGCTCGAAACCGGCTTCGGCGTCCGCGTCGCGAGACCGGCGGAGCTTCCCCTGGCGGTGCACACGGTTCTGCTCGCCGCGGGCACCACACTGTCTACTGTGGACTTCGGTGACCGGCGGGTACTCGCCGAAGTCACCAGCCGGGACGAAGCCGTGCGAGCCGTCGCCGCCGGGGCGAACGGTCTCGTCGCCCGAGGTCACGAGGCGGGCGGCAGGATCGGCGAACTCGGCACCTTCGTCTTCCTGCAGCAGTTGCTGGCCGACCCGGCGATCGGGGTCCCGGTCTGGGCGTACGGCGGGATAGGCGTGCATACGGCGGCCGCCGCGGTCACCGGTGGCGCCGCCGGCGTCGTGCTCGACACCGCGTTCGCGCTGCTCCCCGAAGCGGATCTCCCGTCGGACGTCACCATGGCCCTGGAAGGTCTCGACGGTTCCGAGACCATTGTGGACGGCGGAATACGGGGCCTCCGCCGACGTCCGGACCTGGAAGTGGGGCAGGACGCGTTCCTGCCCCAGCGTTTGCGCGACACCTGGGGAACGCTCCCGGCCGCGATCCGGGCCGTCCACGCGTCGATCGCCGGTGGCCTCACCGCTTCCGGCGGTGCCCTGCCGCTCGCGCAGGGTCCGATGACGCGGGTCAGCGATCAACCCGAGTTCGCCGGAGCCGTCGCCGCCGGGGGAGCGCTGCCGTTCCTGGCACTGGCGTTGTCCGGGCCCGCGCAGACTCGCGAGATGCTCGAAAAGACCAAGGCGACACTGGGTGACGCGCCTTGGGGTGTCGGCGTCCTCGGGTTCGCCGCGGAGGAGGTCCGAGCCGCGCAACTGGAGGTGATCCGCGAGGTCCGGCCGAGTCACGTGATCATCGCCGGAGGCCGCCCGGCGCAGGCGAAGGCGCTGGAAGACGCCGGTATCTCGACGTTCCTGCACGTCCCGTCACCGGGACTGCTGCGCCAGTTCCTCGAAGCGGGGGCGCGCAAATTCGTCTTCGAAGGTGCCGAATGCGGCGGGCACGTCGGCCCGAGGGCCAGTTTTCCGTTGTGGGAAGCCCAGATCGGTGTGCTTCTCGAGTACGCGGGCGAGATCGAGGTGTACTTCGCGGGTGGAGTGCACGACGAGCGGTCGGCCGCGATGGTCGCCGCGGCCGCGGCGCCGCTGACCCGGCTCGGCGCGACCGTCGGCCTCCTGATGGGGACGGCGTACCTGTTCACCGAAGAGGCCGTCCGCGCGGGCGCGATCCTGCCGTTGTTCCAGCGCCAGGTCGTCGAAGCCACGCGCACCGACCTGCTGGAGACCGCTCCGGGCCACGCGACGCGATGCGTGCGTTCGGCCTTCACGACCGAGTACGCGGAGCTCAAACGCGAGTTGAAAGACCGGGAAGTACCGGATCGTGCGGCGTGGGAGCGGCTGGAGAAGCTCAACGTCGGACGGCTTCGCCTGGCCAGCAAGGGAATCGAGCGGATCGGGGACGCGCTGAGCCCGGTCGCCGAAGACCGGCAGCTCGCCGAAGGCATGTTCATGGCGGGTGACGTCGCGGTCCTCCGCTCCGAGGTCACCACGATCGCCCGGTTGCACGAAGCCGCCGGTCCCGGGGCGCTGGCGTTCCGCGAAGCCCGTGCCGCCGAACTGCTCGGCGAGCGGGACGACGAGCCAGCCCCGGAACCGCTCGACATCGCCATCGTGGGGATGGCCTGCGTGTTCCCGCAGGCGGGTGATCTCCCGTCGTTCTGGGCGAACATCCTGTCCGGAGTGGACTCGGTCACCGAGGTCCCGCCCCAGCGCTGGGATCCATCGCTCTACTACGCGCCCGATGGTGACGGCGAGAAGACACCGTCGCGGTGGGGCGGCTTCCTGCCGGAGATCCCGTTCGACCCGCTCGACCACGGCATCCCGCCCGCGTCGCTCGCGAGCATCGAACCCGTCCAGCTGCTGGCACTGGAAGTGTCGAGGCGGGCGCTCGCCGACGCCGGCTACGCCGAACGTGCCTTCGACCGGTCCCGCACGTCGGTGATCTTCGGCGCGGAGGCCGGGAGCGACCTGTCCAACGCGATGACCCTGCGGACCGTGCTCCCGTCCTACCTCGGCGAACTCCCGGCCGAACTCGACCGCCAGCTGCCGCGCCTCACCGAGGACTCGTTCCCCGGCGTCCTCGCCAACGTCATCGCGGGCCGGATCGCGAACCGCCTCGACCTCGGCGGCGCGAACTACACGGTCGACGCGGCGTGCGCGTCGTCGCTGACCGCCGTCGACGCCGCCTGCAAGGAACTCGTCACCGGCACCAGCGACCTCGTCCTGTGCGGCGGCGCCGACCTGCACAACGGCATCAACGACTACCTGCTGTTCTCCTCGGTGCACGCACTCTCCCCGTCCGGCCGCTCGGCCACCTTCGACGGCGGCGCCGACGGGATCGCGCTGGGCGAGGGCGTCGGATGCGTCGTCCTGAAACGGCTGGCGGACGCCGAACGCGACGGCGACCGGGTCTACGCCGTCATCAAGGGCGTCGGCAGCGCCAGCGACGGCCGGGCGCTCGGGCTCACCGCGCCGCGGCCCGAGGGGCAGCACAACGCGCTGACCAGGGCGTACCGCAACGCCGGGATCTCGCCGTCGCGCGTCGGGCTCGTCGAAGCGCACGGCACCGGCACCGTCGTCGGCGACCGCACCGAACTCGGCACCCTCACCCAGGTCTTCACCGAGGCGGGCGCCGAACCCGGCCGGTGCGCGCTCGGTTCGGTGAAGTCCCAGATCGGCCACACGAAATGCGCCGCCGGGCTGGCCGGGCTGATCAAGGCGAGCCTCGCGCTGCACACCGGCGTCAAACCGCCGACGCTGCACCTGGAGCGGCCGAATCCCGCGTGGGATCCGACGAGCAGCCCGTTCGCGTTCCACACCGAAGCGCGGCCGTGGGCCGAGGACGAGCGCGTCGCCGGGGTGAGCGCCTTCGGCTTCGGCGGCACCAACTTCCACGTGGTCCTCACCGCCCACGAAGGCGCCGTCCCGCCCGCGAAGACCCTCGACGAATGGCCCGCGGAACTCTTCCTGTTCGCGGGCGAGGACGACGCGGCCGCGATCAAGGCCGCGCAGGATCTCCTGGCCGCCACCGGTGAGGGCTGGCATCTGCGCGATCTGGCGCTCGCCGCGTCCCGCCGGGCGGAAGGGCGGGGTGGCCGTACGAGGTTCGCCGTCCTCGCGTCCACTGTGGACGAACTGGTCGTCCTGCTACGCCGGGCCATCGCGGGGGATCGGGACGAGAACGCGGGGATCTTCACCGCCGACGGCGAACCGGCGGGCGAGATCGCGTTCCTCTTCCCCGGGCAGGGCAGCCAGCGGCCCGGGATGTTCGCGGACCTGTTCGTCGCGTTCCCCGAACTGCGGCGCTACCTCGCGCGCGCCGGGAACACCGTCGACGCCCTGTTCCCGCCCGCCGCGTTCGACGAGGCGGAACGCGAGGCTCAGCTCGCCCGGCTGACCGACACCCGGGCCGCGCAACCCGCGCTCGGGATCGTGGGCCTCGCCGCGCACCATCTGCTGGAGAAGGCCGGGGTGCGGCCCTCGATGGTCGCGGGCCACAGTTACGGCGAACTGGTCGCGCTGACCGCCGCGGGCGCGTTGAGTTCGGCGTCGCTGCTCGCGTGCAGCGAGGCACGGGCGGAGGCGATCCTCGGCGCGACCGGCGGCGGCGACCCGGGAGCGATGGCGGCCGTCGCCGCGAGCGCCGACGACGTCACCGCCGCGCTCGTCGCCGAGGGCCTCGACGAGACCGTCGTCCTCGCCAACCGGAATTCGCCGAAGCAGACGGTGATCTCCGGCCCGACCGCCGCCGTCGGCGTCGCCGTGGAACGGTTGCGGGACCGCGGGGCCGGGGTCAAGACGCTCCCGGTCGCCTGCGCGTTCCACAGCCCCCTGGTCGCCCCGGCGGAGACGGAGTTCGCCCGCGTGCTCGACACCGTCCCGGTCACCGGACCGGAGATCCCGGTGTGGGCCAACCGGACGGCCGGCACCTACCCGTCGTCACCGGACGGGATCCGTGCCGAACTGGCCGCGCAGATCGGCGCGCCGGTGCGGTTCGCGGACCAGATCGAAGCCATGTACGGGGCGGGCGCCCGGACGTTCGTCGAGACGGGTCCCGGATCCGTCCTCACCCGGCTCGCCGCCGCCGTTCTCGACGGCCGTCCACATCGGACGGTCACCTTCGAGAGCGGCCGCCGCACCGGGATCCCCGGTTTCCTCGCCGCCCTGGCCAGGCTGGCGGTCGCGGGCGTGGACGTCCGCACCGGCAGGCTGTTCACCGGGCGCGCGTGCACGGACGCGCTGTCCGCGCGGCCGCCGAAGAAGGCGGGCTGGACCGTCGACGGACAGCTCGTCCGCACCGCCGACGGCCGGATCCCCACCGCGGCACTGCATCCAGCCCAGCGAATCCCCACGGAGGCGATCGTGACATCCCGGCCCGGCACCGACGGCGGTGAGGCGCTCGTTTCGGAGTTCCTCCGCACCAGTCGTGAGATGATCGCCGCGCAACGGGACGTCCTGCTCGGCTATTTCGGCACGGAGCCCGGCGCCCGCCCGGCCCCGCCCGCCGCCCTCCCCGCTCTCCCCACGTCGCCCGAGCCGGTACCCGAGCTCGTTCGCGCCGAGGTCACTCCCGAACGTTCGGTGTTCGACGTCGTCGTCGAGGTGATCGGGGAGCGGACCGGCTATCCGGTCGACATGATCGAGCCCGATCTGGATCTGGAAGCCGACCTGAGCGTCGACTCGATCAAACGCGCCGAGATCGCCGGCGAGCTGGCGACCCGGCTGGGCCTCACCGGCGGCGATCCCGAGGAATTGGCCAAGGCCAGGACCGCGGCCGCCCTCGCGGACCTGATCACCGGCGGCGGCACCGAAGCCGCCCCGCCCGCCGTCGAGACCGACGCCGTCGTCGTGGCGCCCAAGCGCTATCTGATGCGGGAATTCGACCTCGCCGACGCCGTCCCCGCCGACGAGGAGCTCGCCGGGCTCCGCTTCGCCGTCGTGGGCGAAGGCCAGGTCGCCGAGATGCTCGTCGCCCGCCTCACCGGATACGGCGCGGAGACCGAACTGGTCCACGGTGTGCCGGAGCACGGCGCGGACGGGGTGTTCCACCTCGCACCGTCGTTTCCCGACGATTTCCCGCTGTACCAAGCCGTTCTGGCGCGCGGACCGCGCTGGCTCATCGCGAACGGCCCCGTCGACGGAGCCCGGGGATTCTTCCGCACGGTGGCCAGGGAGTATCCGGACACGGTCGCCCGCGTGGTCGAGCAGCACCCTGAATCCACTGTGGACGAACAGGTCGAGACCCTGCTCGCGGAGTTGTCCGCCGGTGATTGGGAACCGGTCGTCGTCCGCCGTGACGGCGCGCGGCGCGGGTTGCGGATGACCGAGGAAGGTCTCGGCCTGCTCGGCAGCACGGGTGCCGGTCCGGCGGGCGACGGGACCGCCGAAGCCGAAGCGCTCGGTCTGGACCGGGATTCGGTCGTGCTCCTCGTCGGCGGGGCGAAGGGCATCACCGCCAGGCTGGCCACCACGCTCGCCTCGGTGTCGCGATGCCGGATCGAGCTCTTCGGCCGCACGGCCGTGCCCATCGAGGGCGAGGAACCGGACATCGCCACGGCGAAGACGACGGCGGAACTGCGCGCGGCCCTGATCGGGAGCGGGCTGGCCAAACCGGCCGAGATCGAGCGGACGATCCGGATCATCGAGGCCGAACGGGAGGTCCGCGGCACCCTGCGGCGGATCGGCGCCCTCGGCAGCCCGGTGCGCTACCACTCGGTGGACATGCTCGACGCGGAGGCCGTGCACCGCGCGGTCAAGGAGATCCACGCGGAGCACGGCCGGATCGACGGCATCGTCTACGCGGCGGGCGTCATCGAGGACAAGCTGATCGCGGACAAGGATCCCGCGTCGTTCGACCGCGTCTTCGGCACCAAGGTCGAAGGGGCGAGCACCCTGCTCGCGGCGGCGGGCGAACTGCCGGAGGCCCCGAAGTTCGCGGTCCTGTTCGGCAGCGTCGCCGCGACGCTGGGCAACCGGGGACAGTCCGACTACGCGGCCGCGAACGACGCGCTGGAGGCGCTCGGGCACCGGTGGGCCACCGTGTACGGCCGCCGCGGGCTCACCGTCCACTGGGGACCATGGGCGCCGACCGGGGTCAACAACGGGATGGTCACCCCGGAACTGATGCGGGACTACGCCCGGCGCGGGATCGAACTGATCGACCCCGAAGAAGGCACGCTGAGCCTGCTGCGCGAACTGGCGTGGGGCGACGAGGACCTCACGGCCGTCACCTACACCGCGTCGGGGTGGTGACCGGTGGCCGAAACACCGCCGATCGCGATCGTCGGGATGTCGGTGCTGTTCCCGGGCGCCCCCGATCTCGAGACCTACTGGCGCAACATCGTCGACGGGGTCGACGCGATCACCGAGGTACCGGCGGACCGCTGGGATCCCGGCTACTACCAGCCCGACGCGGAACCGAGGGCGGACCGGATCTACTGCCGTCGCGGTGGTTTCGTCGGTGAACTGGCCGAAGTGGACGTCACCGGCTTCGGCGTGATGCCGTCGTCGGTCCCGGGCACCGAACCCGATCAGCTGATCGCGCTGCGGGTGGCCGCGCAGGCCATCGCCGACGCCGGTGGCGAGCACCGGCTGCCCGCCGACCGGCAGCGAGCCGGTGTCATCCTCGGCCGCGGCGGCTATCTCACCCCAGGCCTGGTGCGTCTGGACCAGCGGGTCCGGACGGCGACCCAGGTCGTCCGGACTCTCGGCGAACTGATGCCCGAACTCAGCGGTGAGCGGCTGGAGGAACTGCGCCGGGCCTTCACCGACCGGCTCGGCCCCGAAGCTCCTGACGCCGCGATCGGGCTCGTGCCCAACCTCGCCGCCTCTCGCCTGGCGAACCGGCTCGACCTGCGCGGACCCGCGTACACGGTGGACGCCGCCTGCGCCTCTTCGCTCGTCGCGGTCGACCACGCCGTGCGCGAACTGGCGATCGGGCGCTGCGACGTGGTACTGGCCGGTGGCGTGCACCATTGCCACGACGTCACCTTCTGGAGTGTGTTCTCCCAGCTCGGCGCGCTGTCCCGGAGCCAGCGGATCCGGCCGTTCCACCAGGACGCGGACGGGGTGCTGATCGGGGAGGGCACCGGTGTCGTGGTGCTGAAGCGGCTCGCGGACGCCGAACGGGACG
Organism: Amycolatopsis sp. lyj-84; assembly: GCF_046549075.1. Taxonomy (NCBI): domain Bacteria; kingdom Bacillati; phylum Actinomycetota; class Actinomycetes; order Pseudonocardiales; family Pseudonocardiaceae; genus Amycolatopsis; species Amycolatopsis sp. lyj-84. The sequence goes on along the minus strand of NZ_JAJPWO010000002.1, from coordinate 132,016 downwards.
GTGACCGGGTCTACGCCGTCGTCACCGGTACCGGCGTGGCCAGTGACGGCCGCACCGCCGGACTGTCCAATCCGGACTCCGCCGGCCAGGTCCGCGCGGTCCGGCAGGCCTGGACCTCGGCTGGAGTCGATCCCGCCACGGTCGGGCTCCTGGAAGCGCACGGGACCGCCACGCCCGCGGGCGACGCCGCCGAACTGGCGACGATCGCGGAGGTCTTCGGGCAGGCCGACGAGCCGACGGCGGTGCTCGGTTCGGTCAAGTCGATGATCGGGCACACCATGCCCGCGGCGGGCGTCGCCGGGCTGGTCAAGGCCGCGTTGGCCGTGTACCACGGTGTTCTCCCGCCGACCCTGCACTGCGAGCGGCCGCATCCGGCGCTGGCCGAGACCCGGTTCGAGACGCTCGACACGGCGAAGGCATGGGAGACCGACGACCGGCGGCCGGTGCGGCGGGCCGGGGTCAACGCCTTCGGTTTCGGCGGGATCAACGCCCACGTCGTCCTGGAACAGGCCGCGACGCGAGCGGTGGCGGAGGTCCGAGAACCCGAACGGGTCCTGCGACTGTCCGCGCCGACCATCGCCGAGATGGGCTGCCTGCTGGAGCGGGACGACCTCTTGACCAGCGGTGACATCGGCCGCGGCCGATGCAGGCTCGGCCTCGTCGACCCGACGCCCAAGCGGCTCACCCTGGCCAGGAAGGTGGTCGCGAAGGGCAGACCCTGGCGCGGCCGCAACGACCTCTGGTTCGTTCCACGACCGCTGCTCGGCGCGGGCCGCGGCAAACTCGCGTTCGTCTTTCCCGGTCTGGAGAACGAATTCGAGGCCGGCGCCGACGACCTCGCGCGGCATTTCGGCGTTCCCTGGGAAACGCCGGACGTCCTCGTCGGCGACGTCGGCAGGCACGGCAAAGGCGTGTTCCAGCTGGGCAGGCTTCTCGACACGGCGCTACGCGGGCTGCGCGTGACCCCGGACGCGCTCGCCGGGCACAGCCTGGGGGAGTGGACCGCGATGGCCGTCGCCGGGATCCACGCCGGCGACGAGGTCGACGCGTTCCTGGCCGCCTTCGACCCGGACACGCTCAAGGTGCCCGGACTGGCCTTCGCGGTGATCGGCGCGGGCGCGCCCGCGGTCTCCGAAGTCCTCGAAGGACAGTCCGAAGTGGTCCTTTCCCACGACAACGCGCCCAACCAGGCGATGATCTGCGGCCCGTCCGAAGCCGTCGAAGGCTTCGTGCGCGGCTTCCGTGCCGAGGGAGTGATCTCCCAGGTCCTGCCGTTCCGGTCCGGGTTCCACACCCCGATGCTCGCGCCGTATCTCGGTCCGATCCGTGAGGCGGCCGAACGCTATACCCTGCACCCGGCGAAACTCCCGGTCTGGTCGGCCACGACGGGAAGGCCCTATCCGGCGGCGGCCGGGGAGGTCCGCGAGCTGTTCGTCCGGCATCTGCTGGAACCGGTGCGGTTCCGCGGTCTCGTCGAGAACATGTACGCGGCCGGGTTCCGCGCGTTCGTGCAGACGGGCGCCGGTCAGCTCGGCTCGCTGATCGGGAACACCCTGCACGACCGCGAACACCTCGTCGTCGCCGCTCATTCCGCGCACCGGCCCGGCCTTCCGCAACTGCTGCGGGTCGCCACCGCCCTGTGGGCCGACGGCGCCGATCCGGCTTTCGAACTCCTGCCAGGCCAAAGCGGCGGGAAACGCGGCCGGGCGATCCGGCTCGACCTCGGGGGCGCGCTGGTCTCACTCGACGAGAGCGTCCGGCGCGGCTTCCGGCCCGGCACGGCCAAGACGTCCACTTTGGACAAACTCGGGGAACGGAACCCGCTGGCAGCCGAGTTTTCCGGGCTGCTGGCCGACACCGCCGGTCTGGCGGCGGAACTGTTCGCCGCCAGGCCGGTGCCCCGGATCCGGCCGTTGCGCACCGAACTCCGGGTCTCGGTCGAGACGATGCCGTATCTGCTCGACCACTGTTTCTTCAAGCAGCCACCGGGTGCGGATCCCGCCGACTCGTGGCCGGTCGTCCCCGCCACGACGGTGATCGGGCACCTGATGGACTTCGCCGAACAGGCGGCGCTGGGCAGGCGCGCGGTCGCGCTGGAGGACGTCCGGCTGAACCAGTGGATCGCCGCGACACCCGCGCTGGACGTGCCGGTGACCGTGGTGCCGGAAAGCCGGTCCCGGGTCAGCGTGTCCTTGGGCGAGTACTCGCGGGCCGTCATCGAGCTGGACGACGGATTCCCCGCCGACCCGCCCGCGCCGTGGACGTTCCCCGCCGAGGACGAACGGACGCCGGAGCTGCGCGCCGAACAGCTCTACACCGATCGCTGGATGTTCCACGGCCCGAAGTTCCAGGGTGTCGCGGAACTGGTCGCGGTGGGGGAGCGGCACGTGCGCGGGACCCTGCGGACGCCGGAGGCGCCGGGGGCGCTTCTGGACAACGCCGGTCAGCTGCTCGGGTACTGGATCATGTCGAGGCTTCCCAGCCGCACCACGGTGTTCCCGGTGGGGATGCGGCGGATCCGGTTCTACGGCGAGCATCCGGTGCCGGGGGAGTGGCTCGACTGCGTCGTTCGCATCGTCTCGGTCACCGACGCGGAACTCGAAGCGGACGTCCAGCTGATCCGTGGCGGCCGGGTCTGGGCGGAGGTCGAGGGCTGGCGCGATCGCCGGTTCGACAGCAATCCGGCGATCCGCGCGATGGACCGGCGGCCGGAACGCGCCACGCTGTCGGAAGACCGGCCCGGCGGCTGGGCGCTGGTCCGCGAGCAGTGGCCGGATCTGGCGACGCGGGACCTGATCATGCGCAACGTGCTGGCCGGTGGGGAACGGAAGGACTACGCCGTCCAGCAGCCACGCGGCAAACGGGCGTGGCTGCTCGGGCGGATCGCGGCGAAGGACGCCGTGCGCCGGATGCTCTGGCGGGACGGCGAAGGCGACATCTTCCCCGCCGAACTCCGGGTCGGGAACGATCCCTCCGGAGCGCCGGTCGTCTCGGGCGCCTATGGCCGCGAGCTGCCCGGCCTCACCGTCTCGATCGCCCATCGGGACGCGCTCGGTGTCGCCATCGCGCGCCCCGGGCCGTGCGGGATCGACGTCGAGGCCGTGGAAGACCGGACGGAGAGCACGCTCGACGCCGCGCTCGGCGACGCGGAACGAGCGCTGCTGCGCGCGCCGGAAGCCTTGTGGTTCACCAGGTTCTGGGCCGCGAAGGAGGCCGTCGCGAAACGGCTCCGCACCGGCCTGCGCGGCGACCCGCGCGCTTTCGCCGTCGTCGGCGCGGACGGCGGGCGGCTCACCGTGGAGGTGGGCGGTACCCGGTATCCGGTGTGGCACACCACGATCGCCACGCCCGCGAAGGACTACGTCGTGGCTTGGACGGAGAACGAAGATGACCACTGAAACCGTGCCGGCCGAGACGGTCTTGGCCGACATCGCCGTGATGCTGCGTGAACTGCTCGAGGAATACGGGCTGGACGACGCGGACATCGGCCGGGACACGAAGTTCCACGACGACCTCGAACTGGAGAGCATCGACCTCGTCACGCTGTCCGGCAGGCTGCGGGACCACTACGGCGACAAGGTCAACTTCGCCGAGTTCATCGCCGAACGCGAACTGGACGAGATCATCGCGCTGACCGTGGGCGAACTCGTCGACCACGTGGTCGCGTCCCTGACCGGGAGGGCTTGAGCGTGGCGAAGGTCAAGGTCGGAGACCTCGACGTCCATGTCCAGCGCCTCGGGCCCTCGGACGGCGAAGCGCCGGTCGTGGTGTTCGTCCACGGCCTCCTCACCGACAGCCTGGCGAGTTACTACTTCACCCTCGGGCATACCTTCGCCGAGCAGGGGATCGACGTCGTCATGTACGACCTTCGCGGGCACGGGCGCACCACACGGCCCGCCACCGGCTACCGGCTGGAGGACTTCGTCGGCGACCTCGACGGCCTGCTCACCGCGCTCGGGATCGACCGACCGGTGCACGTGGCCGGGAACTCGTTCGGCGGCTCCGTTGCCTTCGGGCTCGCGGCTTCACATCCCGAACGCGTCGCGAGCGTCATCGCCATCGAGGCGGAACCACCGGTGCGGGCCTGGCTCGGGCATATGACCGAAGGGCTGGCCGACGCCAAGAACCGGCTCGCGCACGACGAGGTGATCGGCTGGATCGCGGAGAACCACGGCGCGCACACCGCCCGGCTGTCCAAAGCGGCGTACAAGATCCTGGCGGCCACCACGCTGGCCGAAGACATCCCGCTGAGCCGGACCATCGAAGACGACCTCGCGGCGGTGCGCTGCCCGGTGTTCGCGCTGTTCGGCGACCTGTCCGGGCTCGCGGCGCAGGTCCCCGACCTGGAGGCGAACCTCGGCACCTGTCTCACGGTCGTGCTGCCGGACCAGGGACATTCGGTACTCGTCGAGCGCACCGAGGAGACGTCGGAGCTGATCCTGGGCTGGCTCCGGGAGCACACGCGCGAAACGGTGAGGGCCGAGTAGGTGGGCAGATTCCTCTTCGTCACACCGCCGCTGACCGGGCACGTCAACCCGGCGGTGGGGGTCGCGGCGGCGCTGACCGCGCGCGGGCACCAGGTCGCCTGGGCCGGGCAGCCGGAGGTCATCCGATCGCTCGCGGGCGCCGGTGCCGAGGTGTTCCCCTGCGCCGTCCCGCGTGGCCTGCCCGAACGCGACGCGAGCCTCAAAGGGCCGGCGGCGTTCCGGTTCCTGTGGGAGGAGTTCCTGATCCCGCTGGCCGAGGCGATGGCGCCCGGTGTCCGTGCCGCGATCGGCCGGTTCCGCCCACAGGTGGTGATCGCCGACCAGCAGGCCATCGCGGGCGGTCTCGTCGCCGACGGGCTCGGCCTGCCGTGGGTCACCTCCGCGACGACGTCCGCGGAGCTCGTCGACCCCCTGGCCGGGATGCCGAAGGTGGCTGCCTGGCTCGACGACCTCCTCGATGGCCTGCGCACGCGGATCGACGGCGGCCCCGCCGACCCCAGGATGTCCCCGCACGGCGTACTCGCCTTCACCACCCGGGAACTGCTGGGCCCGGCCACGCTGCCGAAGCGGGTCCGGCTGGTCGGGCCGTCGATCGGCGGTCGCGCGGCCATCGGCGACTTCCCGTGGGACCGGCTCGACCCGTCGGTGCCGACGGTGTTCGTCACCCTCGGGACCGCTAACGCCGACGCGGCCGGGGACTTCCTCGCCGCGGCCGCCCGGGGACTTTCCCGGGTCGGCGGGATCCGGACCGTCATCGCCGATCCCGGTGGTGCCGTGGGGCGTACGGGGGACACGGTGCTCGTGGTGCCGCGGGTGCCCCAGATGGCGCTGCTGGCGCGCGTGGACGCCGTCGTCTGCCACGGCGGGCACAACACCGTCTGCGAAAGCCTGTGGCATGGCGTGCCGTTGGTGGTCGCGCCGATCCGGGACGACCAGCCGATCGTCGCCGGGCAGGTCGTCGACGCGGGCGCGGGCGTCCGGGTGCGGTTCGGCCGCGCGAAACCCGACCGGATCGCGACCGCCGTGACCAGGGTGCTGGACGATCCGGCGTACCGTTCGGCCGCCGAGAAGGTGGGTGCCTCGTTCCGGGAGGCGGGCGGCGCCGCGACGGCCGCCGACCACCTGGAGGCTCTACTCCTCTAGCTCTTGAAAAGCGGGCGTGTAGGGACTCTCCTGGAGGGGTACCAGCTTTCCGAAGGTGTGTCCTCGTGCTGGGAGTCGTCGTGACCACAGTGAAGACATCGCCCCGCGCCGCCAAGGGCTTGGCGCTGCCGTACGCGACCCCGGCCGGTGTTCGAACTCCGCGACCGAGGGAATGAGGTACCGCGCATGATCCCGATGGACGTCGAAGGGATGGCAGTGCTGGCTCCGGAAGCGGCACCGGTGATGCTGCTGCGGGAGCGGGAGGGCGAACGCCGCTGGCTGGCGATCACGATCGGCGGCCCCGAGGCGAGCGCGGTGGCGCTCGCGCAGGAGAAGATCCGGCTGCCCCGTCCCGGCACGATCGAACTGATCGGCCAGGTGGTCGAGTCCTTCGGGCACCGGGTCACCGGGGTCGAGGTCACCGCGCTGCGGGACGGCATCTTCTTCGCCGACCTGGTGCTCGATTCCGGCATCCGCGTCTCGGCCCGGCCGAGCGACGCGGTCGCGATCGGCCTGCGCGCCGGGGTGGGGATCAAGGTGGCGGACTCGGTGCTGGAGGTCGCTTCGGTGCGGGTCGAGATCGTGGGGTCCGGGCCCGACGCGGAACTGCCGTCGGTGCCCTCGGATCCGGTCGAGCAGGAACGTGAGGTGGAGGAGTTCCGGGCGGCTTTGGACAGGATCGCGCCGGAGGACTTCGGGGAGCCGCCGCCCGATCCTCCCGCTGATTCTTAGGGCCAGGGACGCTATGAAAGGCCCGTTACTTGCAAAATTTGCAAGTAACGGGCCTTTCATAGCACTGGGGGGAGCGGGAAGTTACTGCTTCGCCAGGCCCTGCTCGATCGCCTCGATGATGCGCGGCCGCATCTCGGCCGCGCTGATGATCGCGTCCACCGAACCGACCTTCACCGCGCGCTCGATGCTGTGCACGCCGTCGAACTCGGCCGCGACCGCGCCCAGCTTCTCGGCTCGCACCGACGACCGGACCTCGGCGAGTTCCGCGGCCAGCGCGGCGCGTTCGGCACCGGTCGCGCCGCTGAGCTTCTCCGACAGCGACCGCACCCGCTGATCCGCCGCGGTCCGCGCGTTGACCTCACCGGCGAACACGACCGCCGCGGCGGGCGCGCCGCCGAGCACGGAGGCGAACGAGCCTTCCAGCGCCAGCACGGTCATGTTCGGGTTCAGCGCCTTCGAGAAGACCACGAACGCGCCGCCGTGGTACCGCGAGATCACGGTGAACACGATCGGGCCTTCGAAGTTGACGATCGCCCTGCCGATCTCCGCGCCGTACTCCAGCTGCAGTTTCCGCATCGACTCCGGCGAACCGTCGAAGCCGGACAGGTTCGCCAGCACCACCAGCGGCCGGTTGCCGCTGGCCGCGTTGATCGCCCGGGCCGCCTTCTTCGACGAACGCGGGAACAGCGTGCCCGCGGTGTAGGTGTCCGGGCCGTCGGTGGGCGGGAAGCCGCGGCGCGGCACCGAACGCGACTCGATCCCGAGCAGGCACACCGGCCGCCCGCCGAGGTGCACGTCCTGCACGGCCGCGGTCTCCGCGTCGGCCATGCCCGGCCAGCGCTCCAGCACCGGGTGGTCCTGGTCCGACAGCGCGCGCATCACGGTGCGGATGTCGAACGGCTTCTTGCGGTCCGGGTTGGCCTCCCGCGAGAAGATCTGGCCGACCGTGGTGAAGTCGCTGTCGACGGCCGCGTGCGGGAACGGCGAGATGTCCCGCTCGATCGGGTCGTTCGTGACCGCCTTGCGCGGGCCGGTCTCGTCCGGCGCCACGTAAGTGTGGTCGTAGTGCGACATCAGCACGTCGCGGGCCGCGGCGAGGTTCGGCGCCCAGTACTGCGCCTGGCCGTTCGGGCCCATGACGCGGTCGTAGCCGCCGATGCCGAAGTTGTCCTCGGCCGAGACGCCACCGGAGAAGTCGAGCGACTGCTTGCCGGTCAGCACCATCGCGGAATCCGGCGTCATCACCAGGATTCCCTTGGTGTGCATGAGCATCGTCGCTTCGGCGTTCCAGTACGGCTGGGCGCCGACGTTGATCCCGGCCACGACGATGTTGATCTCGCCGCCGTCCTGGGTGAAGTGCACGATCCGCTTGAGCGCGGCCGCGACCCAGTCCATGTTCTCGGTGCCGGACTCCATCGAGATCCGGGCGCCCGCCGAGAGCGCGTACCACTCCAGCGGAACCTTCAGCCGCTCGGCGAGGTCCAGCGCCGCGATCACCCGCGAGCACTCCGGCTCCGAGAGCGCGCCGAGCGCCTTCGTCGGGTCGCCCAGCAGCACGACGCGCTTGACGCCCTCCGGGTGACGTTCGGTCGGCGTGGTGACCACACCGGCGACGATCGCCGCCGTGTTGCGGCCCTTCTTCCGGTCGACCGGAACCAGCGTCTTGCTGTCGTCCATGTCGTACTCGGTGAACGAACCGAGCATCTTGGTCAGCTCGTACGGGTACACCGTGTCGCGGCGGCGGGCCCGCAGGACGTTCTGGCGGTAGTCGTCGAGCGGGAGGATCGGCTCGGTCGTGGGCTCGGACAGCGACATCTGCACGCCGCCGCTGACGTCGTAACCGATCCGCACGGCGATCTCGCCGACCTCGCCGGTCGCGCGATCGCGCTGCCTGCCGAGGAACTGGACCTCTTCGAGGCCCGCGCCCGCCGTCGACGGCTGCACGCGCTGCGCGACCGTGTCCAGCTCCTCGCCGGTGAGTTCACTGGTCGGCCACACGTACAGCATGATCCGGTTGGTGTCGAAGCGCTTCTTCGGCGGAAGTTTCGCCTGCACTTCGCGGATCGCGTCGAGGCAGCCCGCGAGGGTGCCTTCGACCGCGGGCAGGGCCAGCAGCTTGCCGTCGTTGTCCCGCAACGGGGTCAGGTCACGGACCTGGGCGAGCGCGACCAACCGCTGGTCCGACGGGTTCATCGGCGCGACGCACTTGAACAGGTACACGTCCTCGTCGCCGGACGGCAGCCGCGTCAGGTCGAAGTTCGCCAGCCGCTGCAGCTGCATCCGCTGGGCGATCAGCGGGTGGAGGCCGCGGATCAGCCTTTCCTCGCTGAAGCCGGTCGAGGACGGGCGGAAGGTGAAGTGGTGGTGCATCACCGCGCCGCTGTGCCCGGCGACCGTGGTGGTGATGCGCCGGATCCGGCTCGGCAGCGACTCGGCCGTGAGGATCTCGCGCAGCCCCGCGGCCATCGCGTCGTCGTCGGCCGACTCGTCGTCCCAGGTCAGGTAGAGATCCGCCTCGACGTCGGTGTCGGCGGGCAGCCCGGCGGCGAGATCGGCGACCGCCTTGATCGCCCCGGGCAGCCCGGCGCGGTCGACGGCGGTGGTGGCCATGTGGAACCGCTCGTCCTCGTCGGTGTAGTCACCGGTGACGAAGGTGCAGCCGCCAACGGTGACCTGCTGGACACCGGTGAGCGCGCGGTTGCCGTAGTAGCGGCGGCTCAGCACCTCGAGCAGCGGGGTGTGGTCGGTGCCGGGACGCCCGATCCGCTGCCCGAGCAGGCGCACCAGCGGTTGCGCGCTGGCCAGCATGCTCGCGATCCGCTCGGCGCGGTCCGGCGAATCCGGGTGCTGGTCGAGGTGACGCAGATGCTTGCGGACCTCGCTGTACACCTCGGCGCGGGTGCGGCGGAGCAGCGGCTGGGCGAACCAGCGGAACACCACGCTGCGCGCGAGGTCGCTGACCACCGGGAAGCGGAGCTGGGTCGCGGCGATCAGCTGCTCCAGCGCCTTGCCCGCCGGTTCGCGCATCGCCTCGAACGGCTGCGCCTCGGTGAGCCACTGCCGCAGCAGCGCGGTGACGACCGTGACGTCCGAAGCGGTCCGCTGCTGGGCGAGGAAGATGCGGAAGACCGCCTCCTCCAGTTCCGGCGTCCGCTCCAGGTCCTTGATGCCGTAGTGCGCCAGCACCTTCTTGAGCTTGTTCTGGAACGACTCCGACAGCCCGGCGCGTTCGACGTCGAGGCTCTGCAGGTAGGTGTGGAAGAACTCGCGGGCGCTGTGCACCCGGGTGTCCGTCTTGGCCTCCTCGCGCGCCGGCTTGTTGCGGATCAGCTCGGACAGGTCGGCGAACACGGTCAGCAGTTCGACCTCGCCCTCGAGCGGGCGGTCGCCGTTGGCCTCGAGTTCGGCACGGGCGGCCAGGTACGCGCTGAGCGTGCGGCGGTCGTCGTGCGGGTCGACGTCGAAGCCGAGCAGGAGGCTGCGCAGGTCCTGCTGTCCCCGCGTGATCCGCTGCGCCGTCGAAGCGCCGTCCGGTTCCACGGGCAGCTCGATCTCGACGCTGCCGGCGTCCTCGGCGACCTCTTCGCCCTCCTCCGCCAGCGGTTCGAGCCGCAGCAGGGGGGCGCCGGTCTCGACCTGGCTGCCGACCGAGACGACGCACTCGCGCAGCTTCGCGCGGAACGGCGCGCGAAGCACCGTCTCCATCTTCATGCTTTCCAGCACCAGCACGGGTGCGCCGGCCTCGACCTCCGCGCCGACCTCGAGCGGCGTCGCGACGACGAGCGCGGGCGCGGGGGAGCGGACGACGCCGCCCTCGTCACGGCTGATGCGGTGGGTGACGCCGTCGACCTCGACCAGGTGGATCGGCCCGTGCGTGCCGGTGACCAGGCGGAAGCGGGTGCCGTTGACGGTGATCTGGCCGGTGTGCTCGTCGAACCGGTCGACCTCGACGTCGGCGGGGTGGATGTCGCCGCCCGCGGAGACGCCGACGCGGAACCGGCGGTGACCGATCCTGGCCACGCTCACGCGGTACGCGGCGCCGCGCAGCTTCAGGTCGAGCGGACGGCCGCTCTCGTGCTGCACCTGCGGGCGGCCACCGTGCGCGGTGGAGAGAAGCCGTTGGCGCTCAACGGCTTCCTCGTCCTCGTAGGCCTCGATCGCGGCGGCCGCGAGCGCGATCGCCGAGTGCCGGTGGGTGACCAGCTTGCCCTCGCCGCGGACCCGGTCGATCCAGCCGGTGTCGGCGCTGCCGTCGATCACTTCGGGCTGGTCGAGCAGGTCGAGGACGAAACTCTTGTTGGTCGCGCCGCCCTCGATGATGACCGTGGTCTGCGCCATCGCGCGGCGCAGGCGGCCGAGAGCCTCGTCGCGGTCGCGGCCGTAGGCGATGATCTTCGCGATCATCGAGTCGAAGTCGGCCGGGATCGTGTCGCCTTCGCTGACCCCGGTGTCGACGCGGATGCCGGGTCCGGCGGGCAGGTCCAGGCGCGCGATGCGGCCGGGCGACGGTGCGAAGTCGCGATCCGGGTCTTCGGCGTTGAGCCGCGCCTCGACGGCGTGCCCGAACTCGGCGGGCTGGGGGCCTTCGAGCTTGCCGCCGGAAGCGACGTGCAGCTGGGCCTTGACCAGGTCCATGCCGGTGGTCAGCTCGGTGATCGGGTGCTCGACCTGCAGGCGGGTGTTGACCTCGAGGAAGGCGAACAGCTTGTCGCCGGGGTGATAGAGGAACTCGACCGTGCCGGCGCCGCGGTAGTCGACAGCGAGCGCGAGCCGCTCGGCGGACCGCTTGAGCTCGTCGGCCTGCTCGGGGCTCAGCACCGGGGAAGCGGACTCCTCGATGATCTTCTGGTTGCGGCGCTGCACCGAACAGTCGCGGACGCCGAGCGCCCACGCGGTGCCCTGGCCGTCGGCGATGACCTGGACCTCGACGTGCCGGGCGCCGGTGACCAGGCGCTCCAGGAACACGACGCCGCTGCCGAAGGCCCGCTCGGCCTCCATGCTGGTGCGCTCGTAGGCGTCCTCGAGCTCGTCGGCGGAGGTGATGACGCGGATACCGCGCCCGCCGCCGCCGGCGGTCGCCTTGAGCATCAGCGGATAGCCGATCTCCTCGGCCGCCTTGATGGCCGCGTCGAGGTCCGCGACGGCGCCTCGGCTCCACGGCGCCACGGGCACGCCGACCTCTTCGGCGATCAGCTTCGCGCCGATCTTGTCGCCGAGCTGGCGCATCGCGTCCGCGCTCGGGCCGATGAAGGTGATGCCCAGCCGCTCACACAGCTCGGCGAAGGCCGGATCCTCGGCCACGAAGCCCCAACCGACCCAGGCCGCGTCGGCCCCGGTCTCGGTCAGCGCCCGCTCCAGCACGGCGAAGTCCAGATACGGACGCGCCGACGCGGGACCCAGGTTGTGACTGAGGTCGGCTTCCCGCACGAACGTCGCCGACCGGTCGGAATCCGTGTAGAGAGCGACGGTCTCGATCCGCTGTCCGGTCTCCGCCGAAAGCTCGCGGACGGCGTGGATGAGCCGCATCGCGGCTTCTCCGCGGTTGACGATGGCGACACGACTGAACACCGACTGAGCCTCCCAAGTACACAGCACATCAGGTGACATCCCGCCGGATCACGCGCGGGACAGTCCCCTCTATCTGCCTACAGCCTGCCTCTTACCGGCCGGTACGAGAATGTCGTCGGTGACGCATGCCGAGGGCCGGGGCTTGTAGGAACCCGCCAAAAAGTGTCCTGGAACACCTAGTCGAGGGGGCGAATGACGTCATGAAGTGGACAATCGGGGGCTGGAGCGGGTAGCCGGGTCGGGCGGGTGTCACCAGGTGTTCACGCCGGTTTCATCGGGGTTGGCGGGGTGGACCCCGGCTGTGAGCGTTCGCTGGGTGGGAGTGGGCTTCGGGGTCTCGCGCGGAGGGGGCGTTGCCGTCATTCGGCGACGGGTGGCGATCCACGGTCGCTGTCGTCGGGGGTTCGGTGTGGGTGCCTGTGGCCGCGATCGGGCCGTGGCCGTTTTCCGGCAACGGCTGGCGGCAGGCGGTCGTAGGTTCGCTGATCGCGATCGATCTCGTGTCGGGGCCGTAGCCGTTTTACGGCAATCGCTCAGGACGGGGGTGGCTCTCCGGGCTCGAGGTGCGGGATTGCCGTGCTGCGGTGGCCGATTTTCGGCAACGGTGGCCACTCTCCGCTGGAGGTGCGGTGTTGCCGTGACATGGCGACGGCAGTGGTCGTGAGGTCTGCTCCTGCAGGAGCCGTGGCCGTTTTGCGGCGACGGCTCAGAACGGCGGTGGTTCCTCAGCCGGGCGGGGTTCGTGCAGCGGTGGCGGTGTGCTGTCGTAGGACTGCCCAGTAGGCGTGGTGATGGTCAGGGTGCCGTCAGCCGCGAGCCGATAGACCCACCCAGGCTCATCCTTCAACCGATGATCACGACGGCACAGATCGATCAGATCAGCCGCATCGGTGTGGCCGCCGAACTCCCACGGCACAGCATGGTCGAGATCGCAGGCCTGCGCCGGCCGGTGACAGCCCGGTCTTCGGCACTCACGATCCCGCACCCGAACAAACTCGCCTTGGCCCGCCGACGGCCGATACCGACCCCGGCCCAGATCCAGGACCTGCCCGGACAGCGGGTCGGTGATGATCCGCCGCAACACCGTCTCCGACCCCGTCGCGATCCGGCGGGCCAACGACGCCGGGATATGACCGTGTCCGGCCAGCTCCGCCGGATCCTCGTTCACCCCGAGATAGGTGAACAAATCCATATAGAGGAACACCTCGGCGCGTTCGCCCTTGCCACCCTGACCACCGAGCAGGAGATCGAGTGCGACGTCGGCCCGTAACTGGTCGAGCGTGCGGGTCTCGTCGCCGGTCTTCAACGCTCGTGCTTCACGGTCGATCCGGACATATGCGGCGGTGACTTTTTCGACCGGGCCGTCCTCGACCTCGATCGACGCCACCCCCGTCTCACCCTGCCGCACCGCCAACCGGCGGCCTTCACGATGGTGCTCGACCCGCCGAGCAGCGCCCTCACGATCCACCGTCAACGCCGCATGACTCGCCGCCTTGCGGATCTGCTCGGAATTCCTTTCCTCCAAACGATCCTCCAACAGGGCGTCAGCGGCCAGAGCGTTCTCGTCCGACAGCCACGCGGTGGCAGCGGCGACCTTCATCGCCCCGAAACCACTCACCCTCCCCTGCTCCATCAACCCCAGCGTGCGGGGCAGGCGGGTGGTCAACGCCTCGGCCGCCGAGACCATCGTACCCGCGTGACTGTCCACAAGAGACAACGCGAACGCGACCTCCTGCGCCACACTCCGCGCACCTTCGCGATGCCGCGACAACTGCGCCAGCGCCCGGAACCGCACCGCCTCCAACCGCGCGATATCCGCCGACACCGCCTGCGCCAAAACGACACATTCCTCGGCACCCAAAGCGCGAGGATCAGGCATTTCCTTTAACAGAGCCGAAAAGGCTTCAGTGGTATCCACGTCAAGAACCTACAACCGGCCACCGACACTTTTGGCACTCAAGAACGCCGTCGCCGGAATTCGGCAACACTTGTTGAGGGAAAGCCCAAACGTGGCGCGGACATGTCACCCGACAGGACCACGGCCGCCTTGCCCCTCAATAAGAACCCGGCCCCGCTCAGTAGAAGCGCCGCAGCTCGGGCCACAACGAAGACCACTGCCGAGAAGGCCCGGTACACAAGGAAATCTTCACTCCCTGCTCCTCGTTGTCCACCCCGAGACCGTTGTCGTGAACCGCCCTCTCACGACATCCGGCGAACCACTCCGGACGATACTGACCCACCACGACGACCGGGCCGAAGGAGCTGTTCGGCGGCGGCCCCCAGTCCGCATAGGACATATGTCCCGAGTACACCGAGGGGAGGCCGTAGTACTGCAAAGCGCCTGCCTGCCCGTAATTCCGCGTGAAGATCACCGAGATCGAACGTCGCTCCGCGGGGATTTCCGACCAGACCCGGCTGACCGTCGTGGCCAGTTCGGGCCAGCCCGCCTGCTCGCCTTGTTCTTTGTTCACCGCCAGAATCGGCCCCAGCGCCGAGACCGGCAGCAGCGGTAGCCCGACCAGGAGTGACACGGCCGCGCCTTCGACAGCGAAGAGGATGGCCACTACGCGGCGCCAGGTCCGGTCGAGCCAGCGTAGGCACGGTTCCGCGCCCGCTGCCGCGAGGAGCAGCAGGAACGGCGCCGAGTAGTACGGTTTTCCGCCCAGTAGCAACAAAAGTACGCACAACACCGGATAGGCCACGGCGAAGGAACGTGCCCAGCGCAGCTCGGGATCACGCCAGAGCCGGAGGGCGCCGGCGATCCAGACCGGCACGACGACGGGGGAAAGGTAGAGCAGTTGCATCGGCACGAACAGGATCCGGTTCTCCGCGCCGTCGTCCACGCTGATCCCGTGAGCCACGCTCAGCATCGGGAGATCGTGGGCCATTTGCCAGACGAACCCGGGTGCGGCCAGCGCAAGCGCGAGGAGGATCCCGACGGGGAGCCAACCACTGCCGAGCACCGTCCGCGGGCCGACGGCGAGTACCGCGAGGCCGATCGAGGCGATCATCAGCAGGACGAGCCACTTGCTCTCCATCCCGATCCCGGCGACGGCGCCGATCGCGAGCCACCACCGTCCGTCGCCGATGCGGAACAGGCGCAGGAAGACCAGGCCCAGTGCGCTCCAGACCAGCATGTCGACGGTGGTCGTCGACAGCATGTGCCCGTCGACCACGACGAACGCCGCCAGCGCCGTGATCGCGGCGGTGAGTACCTGGGGTCCGCGTCCGCCGCCGAATTCCCGGGCGACCAGGGCCAGGGTGATCACCGTCGCGGCCGCGCACAAGGTCGCTGCCACGCGCAGGCCGGCAGGGGTCTCGCCGAAGATTTCGGTGGAGATCCGCGCGAGCAAGGGCGTCAGCGGTGGTTGATCGGTGTAGCCCCAGGCAAGCCGCTTTCCGGCGGCGAGGAAGTACAACTCGTCCCGGTGGAAGCCGTATCTTCCTGAAAACAGGGTCAGCACCACCGCCTGCGCAGCGACGACCAGACCGACCGGAACCCAAGCGAATCGCTTCATGGTGCCTCCCCAGAGGAGGGAACCTTACTGCGTCGGCTGAGCCAGTTCGACCCTGTTGCGGCCACCTTGCTTCGCGCGGTAGAGCGCGGTATCGGTGGCCACGAGGAGGTCGTCGACGCTGCTGATGTTGGCCGCCGGGTACAGCGCCCCGCCGATCGACACGGTCAGATCGGTCAACACCGTGTCGCGATCGGGCAGCGCGACAGAGACCACCGCCACCTGGTGCCGGATCCGTTCGGCCACCTGGCGCAGGTTCTCCTCGCTGTGGACGTCCGGGATGACGATCGCGAACTCCTCGCCGCCCCACCGCCCGCAGACGTCCTGTTCGCGGATCTCGGCGCGCAGCGCGTCACCGACGGCGCGCAGGACGAGGTCGCCGTTGGGGTGTCCGTAGGTGTCGTTGATCGTCTTGAAGTTGTCGAGGTCGAGGAACAGCACGCCGAGTTTGCGCCCGGCGCGTGTCCGGCCGAGGAGCTCTTCGGCCAGCTGACGCCAGCGGCGTTTCGTGACGAGCCCGGTGGTGGCGTCGGTGTGCGCGTCGCGCCGGTACTGCGTCAGCAGCAGCCCGCGGTGCAGCGCGACCAGCGCGATGACGACCCCGACCAATACCAGCGGGTTGGCCTGGACGAGGACGACGGCCGTCACCAGGCCGAGGCCGAGAGCGCCCGCTTCGAGGATCTGGTCGCCGAAGCCGGAGAACAGTTCACCGATCGACTTCGGCGGCGAAGACAGCGCGATCGCGATCATCACCAGCACGGTGTTGATCGCCCAGCGCAGGGCCGCGGCCACGATGATGACGGCGAGGTCGCCCAGCCCGGCGAGCAGTCCGGAGTCGGGCGAGCCGGGGTAGTGGCGCATGCCGAGGCTGAGGACGACGACGGCGGCCTGCGTGCCGCAGAGCACCGTCGCGGCGGAAAAGATCCACCGATGGGGGAGAACCGGCCGTTGGTGTGGCCAGATCCGCAGCCATGCGATGGTGTAGGTCACCACGACCATCGCGGCGGCGAGCACCGGCGGCAGCGCGATGACGGCGGCGACGCTCCAGACCGCCTTGGTGTCGACGTAGGCGACCGACGGAGCCCTGTCGTACTCCCGTTGGCGTTCGATCTGCCGGGTGCCCTCGATCGCGATGGCCGCGCACAGCGTCAGCACGCCGAACCGGACCAGGTCGGTGCCGGTGACCGGGATCAACCGGGCCGTGGCGGCGGTCGAGAGGACTGCGATGAGATTCACGACCAGGACGTAGGAACGCACAGGTCGCGGCAGGCTCCACAGGTGCCAGGCCTTGAGCCGCCGTCGCGCGCCGCCTAGTCGTCCGTTCACGCACCCTCTTCCGTCGGTGATCTACACCGTAATCGAACCGGGACGGCGACGACCGTCGTTGCCCGGACGATAAGAAGCGCGGCCGGGAATTCCCCCGGACAGCCCAACCAAAACCAAGGAGGTGCACCGATGCAGGACAACAACTGGTGAACGTTTTGCCGGATAGATCGCAATTTCGAAGGAGGTGAACGGCATGCGGGACAACAACTGGACCACTCGGCGTGACAACAACTGGACGTGATCAGGAACCGTGCTCACCCACGGGTGTCGTCCCGCCGACCGGATCCACCGGATCCCCCTGGCGGGACGACACCGCCCGTGACCAGCCCGCCCCGGCGACGCAGGCGACCACCACGCCCGCGACCGCCGCGACGGTGATCACGGTGGTCGGCGCGAAGACCTGCGCCATCAGCCCGGCGGCTGCGATACCGGCCGCCTGTGCCGCCCGCAACGTCGCGATCGCGACCCCGATCACCTGGCCTCGCCGGTCCGGCGGCGCGGCGAGGCTGTACTGCGTCTGGGTGATCATGTCGTGCGCGGAGAACACGCCCGAGATCGTCCACAGCACGACGATCGTGACCAGGCCCGGCGCCCAGGCGGTGGGGATCAGCACCAGGCTGCTCGCCACCGCGAGCACGCCCAGCACCCGGACCTGCCGTTCCCGCGGGATCCGGCTCAGCAGGATCCCGCCGAGCACCGAGCCGACCGGGTTCGCGGCCAGCAGCCAGGGCAGCGCGCCCGTGCCGCCCAGTTCGGCGGCGACCGGGACGGCGAGGCCTTCGGGTACGACGTAGAAACCGCAGCAGCAGGCGATGAGCAGCAGCCACCGCAGTTTGCGGTCCCGGGCGACCAGACGGCAGCCCGCGATCAGCGACGGACGCCGGTGGTGGCTTGGCGCCGAGGGCGGATATCGCTCGATGCCGAAGCGGAGCATGAGCGCCGACAGGGCGAAAGTCCCCGCGTCGATCAGCAGCGCACCGGGTACGCCGAGGCCGGTGACGACGGCGGCGCCCGCGCCGAAGCCCACCACCAGTCCGGCCTGGTACGTCGACGAGATGACGGCCTGGCCGACGACCAGCCGGTCCGGGTCGAGCAGATCCGGCAGCATCGCCTGGCGTGCCGCGTGGAACGGGCCCGCCATGAGCTGCACGAGGAACAAGAGCGCGGCCGCGGCGGGCAGCGGCAGGCCGGGGACGGCCATCAGCGCGATCAGGACGGCGCGGCCGACGTCGGTCACCACCATCACGGTGCGCCGCGAGAACCGGTCCGCGATGCCACCGAGCGCTCCGCCGAGGAGATCGGGCACGAACGTCAGCGCGTACGCCGCCGAAGCCCAGCCCGCCGACGACGTCCGGTCGAACACCAGCACCGTGAGGGCGACCCTGGCCAGCTGGTCGCCGGCGACCGAGAGCAGATGCGCGAGCCAGATCCGGCGGAACCCGGCGACCGCGAACACGCTGCGGAACGACGCCGCCCGGGCTGGCATGCGCTTCAGGCTGTCGTGAAGCGGCCACTTTGCGCAACCCCCGAAGAAGTTCGAAAAATATCCGTGGCCGTGTCGAACCGCGGGGTACCCGTTCGACGTGTCAGTAAGAGAAGGAACGGAGAATCCGATGTCGCATTCACTGGGGCCGCTGGCGAACAACCTGGCCGCCTATGCCATCTACTCGACCGCGCAGACCGAGATGCGCCACGCCTACAAGCTGATCGAGGCCGGTGACTACCTCGGCGCCGCCACGGAGATCGATTCCGCCGCGCACGCCGCCGAGGTGCTCGCCCGCGCCACCTCCGATCTGGACGCGGAGCGCTCCGAACGATGGCTCAGAGTCGTCGCCGCCCGGAGGCGGTTCGCCGAACAGGCCAGGGTCCGGGCCTCGGACCTCACGTTGCCGCTCGCCGCCTGACCCGGACACCTCGCCGTATCAACGGAAAGCCCGCCGGTAGGTGACCGGGCTGACGCCGGTCGTGCGTTTGAACCGGTCGCGGAACGACGTGGGCGAACCGAAACCGACTTCGGCACCGATCCGCTCGACGGCGTCCTGGGTGGTCTCCAGCAGGTGCTGCGCCTGCCGGACACGCGCCCGGTGCAACCACTGCAACGGTGTCGTCCCGGTCTGTTCGCGGAAATGCCGGATCAGGGTGCGCGTGCTCGTCCCGGCGTGCGCGGCGATGTCGGTCAGGCTGAGGTCGCGCGCCAGGTTTTCCTGCATCCACAGCAAAGTGGGTTCCAGCGCCGAGCCGCGAGGAGCCGGGGGATGCCGCAACGCGATGAACTGCGCCTGGCCGCCCTCGCGTTCCAGCGCCATCACCGAAAGTCGGGCGGCGTCGGCCGCGATCGCCGAGCCGTGGTCGCGGCGGATCAGGTGCAGGCACAGATCCAGCCCCGCGGCGGCACCCGCCGACGTCAAGATCTGCCCGTTGTCGACGTAGAGCACGTCCGGGTCGACCTCGACGTCCGGGTAGGTCTCGGCGAGCAGGCCCGCCGCGACCCAGTGGGTGGTGGCACGGAGGCCGTCGAGCAGCCCCGCGGCGGCGAGGACGAAGGTGCCGGAGCAGATCGAGGCGATCCGCGTGCCTTTCGCGGCGGCCGAGGTGAGCGCGTCGTGGACGGCTTCCGGCAACGGCCGGGCCGGTTCGGCGGTACCGGGCACGATGATCGTGTCGGCCTCACGCAGCGCTTCGAGCCCCCACGGCGCGCGCAAGGTGAAGTGCCCGGCGTCGACTTCCGGATGTTCGGCGCAGACGAGCAGCCGGTAACCCGCGCTCCCGTCCGCCAGCCGTGTCCTGGTGAACACCTCGATGGGCGTCGACAGATCGAACGGGATCACCTGGTCCAGCGCGAGCACGGCGACGGTGTGCATGACCGCACGCTAGCGCGCGCGTGGCGAGATCCCGTCGGAAGGCGTCGTTCACGCCACTGGGAGCGGACGTGGCGCGGTTCTAGCGTCGGACCATGATGATCATCGCGCCGATTCTGGTCGGCCTCACCTACGTCGTGCTGATGTCGCTGATCCACGAACCGCATCGCCGCCGCTTCAACGCGATCATGGTGGCGGGCGCCGGAGCCGCGTATCTGAGCGGCGGCGGGCTCGGGATCTGGGAGCTGGTCTTCACCGCGGTGATGGCCTACGTGGCGTACCGCGGCCTCGAGTCCTGGACGTTCATCGGCGTCGCCTGGCTGCTGCACACCGCTTGGGACGTCGTGCACCATCTCAAGGGCGCCCCGATCATCCCGTTCCTGGGCGACTCCTCGTTCGGCTGCGCGATCTGCGATCCGGTGATCGCCGTCTGGTGTTTCGCCGGCGGTGGTGGTCGAGCCTGGGCCGGTGTGGTCGCACGCGTGCAGCTGGGTGGATCTGGCGTGGAGTGAGTCGTCGTTCGTCGGTGGCTCTGCGCGGCTGCCGCCTGGAGCGCTAGCTCATCGGGATCGTCGTGTGTGCTTATTCCTGCAGGTTCAGGCGATTTGCACGACGATCTTGCCCTGCACGCCTCCGTGCTCCAGTGCACGATGTGCGGCAGCGATGTCGGCCAGTGGGAACACCCGGTCGACCTGCGGGCGGATCGCCCCGGCATCGACCCACCGGCCCAGTTCGGCCATTAGCGAGGCGGTCGGGTTGCCACTGAAGCCCCGAACCCACCGTCCGCGGCGCATCGCGTGGGCCGCGATATAGCCCAGTGAGCGGACCGGGCGGTCGAGGTCGAACGCGATCGCCACCATCCGCCCGTGCCGGGTGAGCAGCCGGCGGAAGGTGGGCAGGCCGGTGCCGACGGTGTCGAAGATGACGTCGAAGGAACCCAGGTCTCCGGGCGCGCGGTAGTCGATCGCCTCGTGCGCGCCGAGTTCGGTCACCAGGTCCAGGTTGTTCGCGCTGGCCAACCCGGTGACGTGCGCGCCCATCGCTTTCCCGAGTTGTACGGCGATGTAGCCGACGCCGCCGGTTGCTCCTCTAACGAGCAGCCGCTCGCCGGGCGCGAGCGCGGCCATGTCGCGCAGCGCAGTGATCGCCGTGGTTCCGACGGGCAGCGCGGCAGCCTGCACCGCGTCGAGCCCGGCGGGGACGTGGTCAAGTCGCTCGGCCGGCACGGCGACGTACTCCGCGGCTGATCCCAGCCGCCGGGGCAGCCCACCCCAGACCAGGTCACCCGCCGCGAACCTGCTGTTCTCCGGCGCGACGACCTCGCCGACCAGATCGATACCCATGCGTTTAGGGAACCGCTTACCGCTGAACGGGCGTAGTCGCCCGGCACGGATCGCGAGTTCGCCACCATTGACCGACACCGCCCGTACCTGGACCAGGACCTCGCCGGGGCGGGGCTGCGGAACGGGCCCTGTGGTCACGGACAGGACCTCAGGAGGCCCGTACCGGTCGTAGGTCGCAAGCCGCATCGAAGTGGAAAGCATGCTCCAACTTCTAGCGCCAGAACCGGACGATGTCATCCACTTCGCTTAAAGTGAGAGCGGTGTCGACGACATCGCCTCGCTTGCGCACGGACGCGGCCGCCAACCGGACCAAGATCCTCGATACGGCACGAGAGGTGTTCGCGGCGGAAGGACTAGGGGTCCCGATGAGCGAGATCGCGCGCCGCGCCGGGCTCGGCGTCGCGACCCTCTACCGCCGGTTCCCGACGAAGGAGGACCTGGTCGCAGAGGCCTTCGCCGAGCAGATGGGCGAGTGTGTCGGCTTGCTTGACACCGCCCTCGCCGACCCTGATCCGTGGCGCGCGTTCTGCAAGGTGATCGCGCAGGTGTGCGCGATGCAGGCCCGAGACCGAGGGTTCTCCAGGGCATTCGTCACGGCCTTCCCGCACGTAGCGGAGTTCAGGGCGCTACGCGAGAAGGCCGAACGGGGGTTCGCGGAACTGGTGGATCGCGCACAGGCGACTGGCGCACTGCGCCGCGACTTCGACCCGGCCGACCTCGCACTCATCCTGCTAGCCAACGGCGGGATCCGAGCCGGCACACCCGAAGCGACCATGGACGCCTCCCGCCGGCTCGTGGCCTACCTGCTGCAGGCGTTCCGGGCCGACAGCGCCACCCCGCTTCCTCGACCCGCCACCATCCCACTGGACGCGGCACTCCCGCTGAGCGCTTCGCCGGTCAACCTTCGAACTCAACCGGCCAACTGCAGCGCTTGATCACACTTGGTCGGTCACACATGACCAACGGCATGCCAACAAACGCCGGGAGATGCCAACTATCGCCTGTCGTCACACCGGCGGGCGCTCGCCGGGAGCTTGGTCCTTGGGCCGATCGATGCGAACATATGTTCTATGACGACCGAGGGTCCCATCCTGCACGCCGACCTGGACGCGTTCTACGCGTCGGTCGAGCAGCGTGACGACCCTCGCCTGCGCGGGCGGCCGGTCATCGTCGGCGGCGGTGTCGTCCTGGCGGCCAGTTACGAGGCCAAGGCGTATGGCGTCCGGACGGCGATGGGCGGTGGCCAGGCGCGGCGGCTGTGCCCGGACGCGATCGTGGTCCCGCCCCGGATGCGCGCGTACTCGGAGGCGAGCAAGGCGGTCTTCGAGGTCTTCGACAACACGACACCGCTGGTGGAAGGCATCTCGATCGACGAGGCATTCCTCGACGTCGGCGGGCTGCTGAAGATCGCGGGCACGCCGAGCCGGATCGCCGCGAAGCTGCGGAAGGACGTCCTGGAGCAGGTCGGCCTCCCGATCACCGTCGGCGTGGCCAGGACGAAGTTCCTCGCGAAGGTGGCCAGCGGCGTCGCGAAACCCGACGGCCTGCTCGTCGTGCCGCACGACGGGGAACTGGAGTTCCTGCACCCGCTGCCGGTCGAGCGGCTGTGGGGCGTGGGCAAGGTGACCGCCCAGAAGCTCCGCGAGCGCGGCGTGACCACGGTCGGGCAGATGGAAGGGTTCGGGGAGAAGGAACTCGTCCGGATGCTCGGCCGGGGCGTCGGCACCCACCTGCACGCCCTGTCCCACAACGACGACCCGCGGCGAGTGCAGACGGGCCGTCGTCGCCGGTCGATCGGGGCGCAGCGCGCGCTCGGCAGCAGGCCGCGCTCACCCGCCGAGCTCGACGCGATGCTGCTGACCCTGGCCGATCGCCTCGCCCGGCGGCTGCGCGCGGCGCACCGGGTGTGCCGGACCGTCGTGCTGCGGATGCGGTTCGCCGATTTCACCAAGGCGACGCGTTCGCACACCCTGCTGGAGGCGACCGAACAGACCGGCGCGATCGTCGCGGCGGCACGACACCTGCTCGCGGCGGCGAGACCACTGATCGACGAACGCGGGCTCACGCTGATCGGCCTCGCGCTCACGAACCTGTCGAAGGACGACGCGATCCAGCTGGCGTTGCCGTTCGGGGCGAAGCCGAGGGACGCGCTCGATTCGACGCTCGACACCGTCCGGGACCGCTTCGGTTCGAAGTCCATCACCCGGGCGGTGCACCTCGGACAGGCCGAGGAGCCGTGGGTGCCACTGCTGCCGGACTGAACCCGTCGCTAGGGTGTCCCGGTGGCGGAAGCATCAGTCGAGATCTACACCGATGGCGCGTGCAGCGGGAATCCCGGCCCCGGAGGCTGGGGAGCGGTGCTGCGGTACGGCGACGTCGAGAAGGAGATCTACGGCGGGGACGCCGGGCCGACCACGAACAACCGGATGGAGCTGATGGCGCCCATCGAGGCGCTCGAAAGCCTCAAGCGCCGGGTCACGGTGAACCTCTACACCGACAGCACGTACGTCCGGAACGGCATCACCAGCTGGGTGCGGAACTGGAAGAACAACGGCTGGATGACCTCGGCCAAGACGCCGGTCAAGAACGCCGACCTGTGGCGCCGCCTCGACGAGGCCGCTTCACAGCACGACGTCGAATGGCATTGGGTCAAGGGCCACGCCGGGCATCCGGAGAACGAGCGAGCGGACCGGCTCGCCGTCAAAGGCGTGGAAGAGGTCATGGGGCGACCCGTGGTCCAGCCCGGCGAACGGTCCGCTCGGCGTCGTTAGCAGCTGACGCTGACCTTGGCGCTCTTGGAGAACGACACGTGGACGTGGTCCATGTGGTTGGCGGTCGCGCCGCCGCGGTCCTCCATGGTGTCCCAGCCGCTGCCGTCGTTGTAGCGCTGGCGCCAGATGACGTAGCTGACGCCGAAGTCCTTCTGGTTCGCCAGGATGTAGTCGGCGATGGCGTTACCGGTGGCGGTGTCCACCATGAAGTCCAGCGCGAGGCCGGAGGGGTGGTCGCTGGCGTTCGCACGCCCGGCGACGCCGCCGACGTTCTTGACGCCGAACTTCGCCTTGATGTGGTTGCCGACCTGGGCGACGTGCGGCTTGGTGCCGGCGAGGCTGGTCGAACACGAAGCCGTCGCGGCGGGCACGGTCTTCTTCACCGGTGCGGGGGCCTTGGTCGACGTCGTCGGCTTCGGGGGAGCGGCGGTGGTCGACGGGGGCGGGGTGGTCGTCGAGCTGGGGGGCGGGGTGCTGCTGGTCGACGGCGGGGGAGTCACGCTGGAGACCGGGGGAGCCTGCAGCGCGAGCGCGGCACTGGCCGCTTCGACGTCGGGGGAACCCGCGGTGGTCAGCCACATCGACGCCGGGAGCGCCGTGGCGACCGCTGCCGCGATACCCGCGGGGAGCTTCCACTTCGGGGCTTTGGTCTTGCGATGTCTGCCGGCCATTTCTCTGATCACTCACCAATTCGGGGACGGGAGCTCACGTCGGGGGCCGCGAGCTCCGGGCAACATTACGAAAAGGACACGGCAATGTCACGCCCGAGTGTGCTCGCCCACAGTTACCTTGATCGTTGAACCGAACAGGGCTCACGTCCGTACAGACACAAGAAGTGCTTTTATATGAGCACTGTGAGTGATCGGTTCAGCCGGCTTTGCAGGCTTGGTAGTACATTTCCCCGGCCGGCGAGGTCACGTTCATCCCCGGAGCGGCCGGAGCCCGCCCCGTCGACGCCGAGGCCGCCGTCGCGGTGCAAACCAGCTGGTTGAGGGCTTGGCTCGACAGTTTTCGCGTGGTGTACGGCAGCACCATGGTCCCCGGTTCGCCCGAGTACACCTCGACCCGCCCCACCTCGGGGGGAACGAACGTGGTGAGCCCCTGCGCGGCTTCCCGTTCCGTCGGTCCCTTCATCAGCAACGTGATCGCGCCCTCGGGGGAGAGGAACCCTTCGGCGGGCCGTGTCACCGGGATGACCCGGCCGTCGGAGACGAAGTACAGCGTCACCCCGCCCATGACGGAGGTCCCCTCGGTGGCGCGGATCGACGGCCCCGGTCCGGCCGGGACGACACCGGTGGGCTGGACGCCGCAGGCCGCCACCAGCGCCGTCGCGGAGAGGACGGCCATCAGGGTCTTCCTCATCAGGCAGTCCCTTCGGCTCGGTTCGGCAGGCGCAGGACGAACCGGGCGCCGGTCCCGCTGTTGGCCGCCGTGATGTCACCGCCGTGCAGCCGGGCGTTCTCCAGTGCGATCGCCAGGCCCAGCCCGCTGCCTTCGGACCGGGCGCGGGAGCTGTCCGCCTTGGTGAACCGGTCGAACACATGCGGCAGGATCTCGGGGTCGATGCCCGGACCGTGGTCGTCGACCTCCACGGTGACGCCGTGGTCGTCGGCGCGCAGGTGGATCTCGACCGGGGCGGAGCCGTGCCGGAACGCGTTGCCGACGAGGTTGGCGACGATCAGGTCGAGCCGCCGCCGGTCGACCCGTGCGGTGACGCCCTCTGGCAGGTCGGTGACCAGGTCTTCGCCGTCCCGCCAGCCCCGGGCGTCGAGGCTGTCGCGGATCGCCGTCGCGAGATCCCATTCGTCGAGCACGAGTTCGGCGCGGCCCGCGTCGAACCGGGAGATCTCGACCAGGTCCTGGACGAGCCGGGTCAGCCTGCGAGTTTCGCCCGAGACCAGCCGTGCCGCGACGGCCGTGTCCGGCGGCAGCGTTTCGGCATCCTCGTCCAGCACGTCGGTGACCGCGTTCATCGCCGCGAGCGGGGTGCGGAGTTCGTGCGAGACGTCGGCCACGAACCGGCGCGCGTCGGCTTCCATGGCCCGCAGCTCGCCGACCGTGCGTTCCAGCTCGGCGGCCGTGTTGTTGAAGGTCGTGACCAGTTCGGCCAGTTCGTCGGACCCCTTGGCGGGCAGCCGGACGTCGAGCCTGCCCTCGCCGAGCTGGGCGGCGGCGGTGTTGAGCGCCCGGACCGGCCGTAGCACCTGCCTCGCCGCGAGCAGGGCCAGCGCGGCGGCCAGCGGCAACGCGAGCGCGGCCATCTGCCAGGCTTTTTTCGCGAGTTCCTCGATGGCTTGCTGCTGCTGGACGAGCGAGGTGAGCGAGTACACCTCGACGCCGCTGGCTCCCATCGCCCCGTTCGGTTGCCGCGCCAGCACGGGCATGCCGACCAGGAGCTGGGGATTGGCGTTGCGGTCCAGCCGCTGGAACTGGATCCGGGTGTCGGCGGCGACGGTCCGCCGCAGTTCGGGCGAGAAGATGGTCAGGTCCGGGCCGTTGACCGACCGCGTGTCGCGGTAGACCGCGACGGCGGTCAACCGCAGGCTGCCCGCGAAGTCGTTGAGCTGTTCCTGGGTCGGTGGAGTGGACAGCGGGCGGCCGTAGGCGCTGACCCGGTCCTTCAGCTGGTTCATCGCCGCGTCCTGGACCGCTTCGAGGATCGCGTTGCGGGCCGAAACGTAACTGGCGCCCGCCGCGGCCGCCGCCCCGATGATCGTCATCGCCGCGAAGGCCAGGATGAGCCGGGGCCGGAGCCCGGAGAGCAGCCTCATGAACGGCCGAACCGGTACCCGAAGCCCCGGACGGTCTGGACGTGGTCGGGTTTCGCGGGCACGTCTTCGATCTTCGCACGCAACCGCTGGACACAGGCGTCGACCAGCCTGGAGTCGCCGAGGTAGTCGTGATCCCAGACGGCGGAGAGGATCTGCTGGCGGCTGTAGACCTGCCCCGGCGTGCGCGACAGTTCCAGCAGCAGTTTCAACTCGGTCGGGGTGAGCGAGACCGGCTCGCCGTTCTTCGTGACCACCAGCCCGGCCCTGTCGATGACCAGGCGGCCGTGCCGTTCTTCGGCAGGGTCCTCCTCGCTCGAGGGCTTCTCGCTCACCGCGCGCCGCAGCACCGCCCGGATCCGGGCGTCGAGCACCCGGGGTTCGATCGGCTTGGTCACGTAGTCGTCGGCGCCCGCCTCCAGCCCGGCGACGATGTCGAAGTCGTCGCTGCGGGCGGTGAGCATGATGATCGGCACCTCGCCGGCCGAGCGGATCCGGCGGCAGGTCTCGAAGCCGTCGATCCCGGGCAGCATCAGGTCCAGCACGACGATGTCGGGCTGGTAGACCCGCAGTTTCTCCAGCCCGAGCTCACCGCTCTCGGCGGTGTGGACGGTGTGCGCCTGACGGCGCAGCGCGAGTTCCAGACCCTCCCGGACGGACGCGTCGTCTTCGATCAAAAGGACACTTGCCACGCCGCCATTATTCGGATATCGCCGCGCGTGTGCGACTCGGCTCGATCTTGTAGCAGAACCATGACATTGTGCGGACCTCACGGCGAAACGGCGTGGGGAGAGTGGGACACATGGCCGTACTCACCCACGAAGCGAAGCCGACCCCCGCCCACCGCCCGCTGCCGGGACGGCACGCGGAGACCAGGCGCACCCTGTCCAGGGCCGTGTTCCAGCTCGCCACCGGACTGGGACTGGCCACCGCGTTCATCGTGACCTACGTGCTGTTCGTGCACACGTCGGCAGGCCAGCTCGCCGAGAACGGCGTCGTCCGCAGCGCGCAGTCCGGCCAGTGGTCCACAATGGACTGGGCGGGGCCGCTGCGGGAGCAGGACATGGTGCTCGTGATCGGAGCCGCCGCCATCCTGTTGATCGGCCTGGCGCTCATCCGGCGCAAACCGGGTCTTCTCGTCCCCGCGCTGAGTGTCCTCGTGTTCCCGCTCATCGCCGCGCAGCTGCTCAAGCTGTACGTCCTCGAACGCCCCGAACTGCCTGACGGTGGTTACGGACCCGGGCACAACAGTTTCCCGAGCGGACACGTCAGCGCCGCCATGGCGATCCTGATGGCCTTCGCTTTCGTTCTGCCCCAACGATTCCGCCCGGCGATCATCGGGATCGGCGGCGTCGCCGTGGCCTGGGTCGCGTCGTCGACCATCGCGCTGGGCTGGCACCGGCTGAGCGACACGGCGGGCGCCTGCCTGCTGGGAGCGTCGTTCGCCTGCCTCCTCGCCGCCTGGCTGACCACCCGGCGCCGGGACCTGCGCCGCACGCCCGCCGCCCTGGTGGCGCTGGCCGCGATACTGCCGACCGGGATCGTGCTGATCGGGTTCGCGGTGCTGCACACGGCGACCGAGGGCGCCGCCCAGTTCGTCGCCGCGCTGGTGCTGGCCGCGTTGGCCGCGGTGGGGGTCGTGCTGGTCGCGCTGTGGCCGTTGCGCGGATCCGCGTTCGAACGGCGAGCCGGTGTGGAGACCCGCGTGGTCGACGACCTGCTCGAGACTCGCCTCGTGACCCGCCGCTGACGCGGGTTTCCCGAGGTGCCCCCGAATGTCACGTATGGGACGTTTCCCGTCTCATACGTGACATCGGTGCTTCAGGGGTTCCCGTGCGGCGGGCTGAAGGGGCCTTTCGCCGCGTTGGATGCCGCGAAGGGAGCTTTCGCCGCGTTGGATGCGGCGAAAGGCCCCTTCAGCTCAGGACGTGAGTCCTCTGCTCATCGGCGACGTGGGAGCCCGGGGCGCAGGAGGACCCGCGGCGAGTGAAGGCGCCAGGACCACCCGGTTCCGTCCGCTCCGCTTCGCTTGGTACATCGCCGAGTCCGCCGCGCGGAAGAGCTCGCCGTAATCCGTCGAGTGCTCGGGGGAGAGCCCGACGCCGATCGACACGGTGCATCCGTGGATCGGCCCGACCGCGCGGGGTTCGTTGGTGGCGTGGCCGCTGGCGAGTTCCGTCAGCCCGGTGATGGCGGTCTTCGCGACCGCCTCCCGGATCCGCTCGGCGACCCGCACGGCCTCCTCGCAGGTGGTGTCCGGCAGCAGCACCGCGAACTCCTCGCCACCCCACCGCCCGACGACATCGCGAGACCGCGTGTTCTGCCGGAGCACCGCGCTGACACAGCCGAGCACGATGTCGCCGCCGGAATGCCCGTACTTGTCGTTCCACTGCTTGAAGTGGTCGAGATCCAGCATCAGGAACGCGGTCGGCCGACGATCGGTCTGGTCTTCGAGCAGGCGCAAGGCGGCCGGGGCGTGGAAGGAGTCCTCGGTCAGCAGGCCGGTCTTCCGGTCTCGCTGGCTGCGCGCGATCGTGTCCGCCAGCGCCTGCGAGAGCCGGGTCGAGCGCAGCGCGACCCCGATCATCACCAGCGGTACCAGCGCGATGTTGACCGCGCCGAGGATCGTGGTGCACGCCGCGAGCTGCAGCGCGTAGACGAAGTCCGCGTTGTCCGCCCAGCTGCCGATCAGCTTTTGCCGCCGCCAGCCGCCCCAGGCCAGACCACGCGCGATGCTGATCAGGAGCGTTTGCGACGCGAAGTACCAGAGCGCGGCGCCCACCAGCGCGACGGCGGCGAGCGCGATGTCGCCCGTGCCCTGCGGGAGCATGCCCGATTCGAGCCAGGTGTGCAGTGACGTCAGTTCCGTGAGCGTGTGCACGCCGAGGATGGACGCGGCGTGCGCGGCGGTGGTGAAGAGGAACGTCGTCATCGCCTTGTGCGCGATGGAGTAACGCTGCACGCGCACCATCAGCAACAGCGCGAGCGAGAGGGTGGGCGGCAGCAGGACGGCCGCGCTGCCCAGCCAGACGGCGGTCTGGTCGATGTGCTCGCCGCGCCGGTCGTCGGCACGGCGCTGCTCCTCGGGATGCTGCGTCTGGAGGAGATACCAGATGGTGCAGCCCGCGATCACGCCGAAGCGGACGAGGTCCGTGGTCGTGACAGTGACCTTGAAGGCGCTGTAGAGGGCCCAGATCGCGACCGCGATCTCGGTGCCGAGCATCCAGAAGACCGCCGCGGGCGGAAGGCGCCACAGTTCCCACCCCGCCGGATGCCGCAGGGTGTTCCAGGCACGACCACGCAGCCGCCAGACGCGGGCGGAGGCGAGGCCGACGGTGTCGGCGAAACCCCGGAGCGAACCGGCCGGCCGCTCGGAGTCCTGTTTACCCAACTCGCTGACGAGGGTCACCTCCATCCGTTACGCACCGCACCCGCTTCGATCTTGCTGGGTAACCGCAAGGGGGTGACAGGGGGACCGCGTTGACGATCGCGTGAGACAGGCCAATGCCTGCGTTCGCCGGACGCGATACCGCCACAAGCTGGCAGGGTGGCTCGTATGCCTGACGCCGCATACGACGACGCCGCGGTCCCCGTGATGTTCGGCCCGGAATTCGACAGGAATCCTTCGCCCGCTTACGAATGGCTTCGTGCGAACGCCCCGGCGTTCCGGCTTCCGTTACCCGGCGACACCTGGACCTGGCTGCTGACCCGGCACGCGGACGTCGTTTCCGCGATGGCCGACCCCCGGTTGTCGAAATGCCCGTCCGTGGCCGCGGACCACTGGCGCAAGGCCAATCTCGGCCTGCCCGCCGACCATCGCCCGACCCTCATCGGGCATATGAACAACGTCGAGGGCGACGAACACGCGCGGCTGCGCAAGGCCTGTGCCGGCGCGTTCGGCCCGCGGCGGCTCCAGCACATGCGCGACCGCACGCATCAGCTGGCGAACGAACTGCTCGACCCGATCCTCGACCGCGGCGAAGGCGATCTCGTCGAGGATTTCGCCTACCCGCTGGGAATCCGGTCGATCTGCGAGCTGATCGGCATCCCGGACAGCCTGCTCGACGAGGTCCGCCCACCCGCGCTGGTGGTCGCCGCCGGCGACGTCACCGACATGGCGTCGATGCTCAAGGCGACCGACGATCTGGACAAACTGCTCGCCGACGTCGTCGCCCGGAAACGGGCCGAACCGGGGGCGGATCTGATCAGCGACCTGCTCGCGCAGGAGGCCGACGGGAAACTCACCGACGAAGAGGTCGCGGCGACGGCCTTCCTGTCGCTGATCGCCGGGCACGAGACGACGATCAGTCTCATCGCCTCGACCGCGCTGACCCTCATCACGCATCCGGAGGAAGCCGCCCGCGCCCGCGCCGACGGTGCGCATCTGACCCTCGTCATCGAGGAGGTCCTGCGCCGCGACACCCCGCTGCAGAACACCAGCTGGCGCTTCGTCACCGAACCGATGGAACTCGCCGGGCAGCCGATGGAGGCGGGCGACCCGATCCTCTTGTCGTTGCTGGCGGCCAATCGCGACCCCGAAGTCCACCCCGAACCGCTCGCTTTCCGCCCGGGCGAGCGGCCGGTGCGGCATCTGGCCTTCGGGGTCGGCCCGCATATCTGCATCGGTGCCGCGCTCGCGCGGATGCAGGCGTCCGCGGCCCTGGAGACGTTGTTCGACCGCGCGCCGTCGATGACGCTGACCGTGCCCGAGGACAGGCTCGTGTGGTGGCCGAGCGCGATCACCCGCGGCCTGCACAACCTTCCCGTGAAGCTTTAGGCGCTGCCTTCGAGCCTGCCGCGCAGCACGCTCGCCTTGCGGTCGTCGAGATCCATGACGAGCTGGAGCGCGTCGCGCCAGACCGTCATGGCCTCTTCACGGTGACCCTGGGCGGCCAGCGCACAGCCGCGTTCGTCGAGCGCGTCGGCCTGGCCCCAGACGTCGCCGCAGTTCCGGTACGCGGTCAACGCCTGCTCGCAATAGTCGAGCGCGTGCTCCGGATCGCCGAACCGGCGGCAAGTCCGCGCGAGCGGCACCAGCGCGAAGCCCATGCCGTGCTGGTCGGCGTCCTTCGCGTAGGTGTCGAACGCGCGCAGGCCGTGTTCGAGCGCCAGATCGCGTTCGCCGAGATCGCGGTAGGCGCGGCCGAGGTGGACCCGCGCGGTCGCTTCGCCGAGCTGATATCCGATCCGCGTGTTCACCTCCACGCTCTGCTCGACGAGCCGCACGGCCTCGGCGTAGTCCTCCCGCTCGTGCGCGATGTTGCCGAGTCCGACCAGTGCCCAGCCCAGGCTCGGGTTCTCGCCGATCTCGCCGGAGATCTCGACGGCCTGCCCGAACAGCTCGTGCGCGCGGTCGAGGTCGCCGCGCCGCCGGTGCGCCTCGGCGAGGTTGATCGCCGACCACGCCAGCCCGCCGAGGTCGCCGCCCGCCTTCGCGGACTCGATCGCCACGTCGTGGCTGGAGATCCACGTCTGCCACGGCCTGCCGAGCAGGTGGTAGTCGAACAACTCCACCGGCAGCCGCCAGCCGATCTCGTACAGCCCGTGATCCAGCGCCAGTCGCGCGACACCGGTGATGCTCGGCATCTCCGACGCGCACCAGATGTACGCCTCGTCGAAGGTGGCGAACCGGAGCGGCTCGACACCTTCGGGGGCGGGACCGAGGTCGATGTGGTGGTCACGGGCGGGCGTCAGCGTCCAGCTCGCGGCGTTGGCCGCGTAGAGATACCAATGGGTGAGCCGGGAAACCGCCGCCTGCCGCTCATCGCGCCATTGCTCGGCGGCGGCCTCTTCGGCGGCGTAGACACGGAGGAGGTCATGGAACCGGTAGTACCGGGCGCCGACCTGCTGGACGAGATGCGCCTGCACGAGCTTGTCGACGAGCCGCCGCGCGTCGTGTTCGGGCAGCCCGGCGAGCGCGGCCGCCGCGCCCGCGGTGAAGCGCGGGCCGGGGTGGAGGCCGATCAGCCGGAACATGCGGGCGGTGTCGGCCTCGAGCGCGCGGTACGACCAGCTGAAGGCGGCCCGGACCCCGACGGCGTCGTCGTCGACGGCGAGCAGCTCCAGCCGGCGGCCCTCGGCGACGAGCTCGCGGGCGAGGTCGCCGACACTCTGATGGGGATGCGTGGCGACCCGCTCGGCGGCGATGTTCACCGCCAGCGGCAGCGCCGCGCACAACTGGACGAGCTTGCCGACGCCTTCGGGATCGCCCGCCGCGCGTTCGTCGCCGATGAGGTCCGCCATGAGCCGGGTCGCTTCGAGATCTTCCAGCGGCTCCAAGGAAACCTGGACCGCGCCGCTGCCGACGACCAGTCCGGAGAGCCGTCGCCTGCTGGTGATCAGGACGGTGGTGTCCGGGGTGCCGGGCAGCACCGGCCGCACCTGATGCGAATCGAGGGCGTTGTCCAGCACGACGAGCGTGCGCTGACCGCGCAGCAGGCCACGCAGGAGCGCGAGTCGCATGTGCTCTTCGGCGGGAACGCGGTCGGGCCGGACGCCGACGCACCGGAGAAGGTCGTCGAGGATGTCGGCGGGTTGCGCGGGGGAGCCCGCCGCGTAGCCGCGCAGATCCGACCAGAGAACGCTGTCGAACTCTTCCTGCCGCCGGTTCGCCCATTTCAGCACCAGCGCGGTCTTCCCGACCCCGGGCGGTCCGGCCACGAAGACCACTTGGGCCGGTCCGCCGAGCACTTTCTCGTCGAGCAGGGCGAAGTGTTCTTCGCGGCCGACAAAATGGGCCGGTGGCGAGGGAAGGTGGACATAAGGTTCCGCGCGGGCGGCTTCGGCGAGCACGATCAGCGTCCCGCCCGCCTCCAGCGCGCGATCGCAGGCTTCGGCGAATTCCGCACTCGGCGGGGTGAGGCCGCGTTCGGCCCGGCTGATGAGACTCTTGTCGACATAGGCGAGTTTCTGGAGTTCGCGCAGTGCCAGTCCTTTGGCCTGCCGCCGCTGCCGCAGTGCGCGCCCGAAAGCCAGTGCGGCCGTCGAAACCGGCTTCGGTTCCGCGCGTGCTTTCCCGGTCTCCCCGGATCTGGCCGAGCCGGAATTCTCGGTCACCAGAAGCACCTTTCTCCCTGCTCCGCGGCAGATCGTGCCACAACGGCGCGACGGCGGGCAGGGCCATCTGCCGATTCGCCGCTGGGCGGAATGGCTCCGCGTGCGACAACCTTCCCATTACATGGGTCACAACACGGCCACCGGGTGTGCGGACGTGCGAAGACAGCCCCCAAACTGTGCGAGAACGCGCCCGTTCCCCTCCGGTGCGCCAGTCGAAAGGGAGGTGGATCATGCGCGACCGCGAAATGTGAGCAGGCCCTTGTTCCGCCTTGCGAGCAACCGGGCGAGTACTGATCTCCTCGCAAGCCGGTCGTGGCCGTCTTTCCCGGCGGCCACGGCCGTGACCTTGTGGAACATGTAGAACCGCTTAACGTCGGTGTAGATCTTTTCACTTGTCCTGATGAGTCGTCCGAGGCAGCTTGGAGAGGTATCGAGCAGCCCGGCGAAAGGATCGAAGTGAGCATCGGCGCGCCAGGAACCCTGGTCCGGATGGGCGTTCTCGCCCTGTTGTGGGGATCGGGGTTCCTGTGGATCAAGCTTGCGCTGACCGGGCTGCCGCCCGTTCAGGTCACTGTCATCCGCTGCGCGCTCGGCGCGGTGGTCCTTCTCGTCCTGAGCCGCTGGGCCGGGCAACGCCTCCCGCGTGACCGCCGGATCTGGGGAAGGCTCCTCGTCGCCGCCTTCTTCTGCAACGCCTTGCCGTTCGCGTTGTTCAGCATCGGCGAACTGACCGTGGACTCCGGTATCGCCGGGGTCATGAACGCGACGACTCCGTTGTGGTCGCTGCTGATCGGCATCGGGATCGGCACCGAACGCCGGATCACCGTGATCCGGGTGGGCGGGCTGGCCCTCGGGTTCGCCGGCATCCTGCTGATCTTCGCGCCATGGCAGAAGAGCGGCCTGCTCGGCTGGGGGACGCTGGCCCTGCTCGGCGCCGGAGTCAGCTACGCCATCGCTTTCGCTTACATGGGACGGAAACTCGTCGGCCAGGGCGGTCCGATCGCGATCTCCGCCGCCCAGTTGCTGACCGCCACCGTGTTGAGCGCGCTCGCCCTGCCGTTCGACGCGGCACCGTCCGGGCCGCTGAACGTGACCGCGCTGATCGCCGTCGTCGTCCTCGGAATCTTCGGCACCGGCATCACCTTCTACCTCAACTACCGGCTCATCGAGGACGAAGGCGCGACCTCCGCGGCGACCGTGGGCTACCTGCTTCCGGTCGTTTCGGTGGCGCTGGGCGCGATCGTGCTCGGGGAGGAACTGGGCCCGCGGGTGCTCGCCGGGATGGCGGTGGTGCTGCTCGGAGTCGCGCTGACGCGCTACGTGAGGTCTTCGGCGAGCAAGTCCATCAGCAGTCCGTCGTGCCAGCCGTCGCCGACGGTGTCGCGTTCGTAGCCGCGCATGACCCCGACCTCCCGGAAACCGACGGCCTTGTAGCAGCGGATCGCGGCCTCGTTGTCCACGGCCGGATCGATCACCAGCCGGTGATGCCCGCGATCGTGCACCAGATGGCGGGCCATCGCGCGGACGGTGTCCGTGCCCAGCCCCCGGCCGTGCGCCGCCGGGTCGAGGAAGAGGTCGACCGACGCGTGCCGGTACATGGGATCCTCCTCCTCGCCGTACTGGACGAAGCCCCGGACGACTCCGTCCTCCAGGACGGTGAAGCGGGTCGTCGTCGGATCGTCGAACGGCCAGGTGGGGGAGTCTTCGACCGAACCCCAGCGCGCCCTGACCTCGGCCGTGCCGCGAATCCGCCGCAGGTCCGGGACGTGGGCTTCGGTGACCGGGGTCAGGATCACGATCTCCCCGTGCAACTCGGTGGTCAGTTCCCGCTCCGTCCGCTCGTTCGAGTGGCGCCAGTCTAGGGAGGCGCGGCCAGGACCGCACGAAGACAGGCGGACATCTCAGCCGGGATCGGGTATCACTAAGGGGAAGGTGGAGGTGGGTCATGGGGAACCTGTACGAGGAACTGCGCCCGGCCACGGAACTGGTCGACGGCGGGGCGACCGCCGTGCGCGCGGCGGTGCTGCGCAAGGCGACCGAGGCGGTCGTCGCGAACGCCCGGGACGCGACGGACTGCCGGATGCTGCTGGAGATGCTGGGGCTGCACTCCGAGCCCGCGACCCGGTCCGAGGACGAAGCCGCCTGAGGCTTCGGCGCCGGGGGCCGTGAGTGGGGATTCGGGTTATTGAGGAAGGTCAAAAGTGGCGTGTTCGGGCGGGATGGGCGTTCACGTGTGTTCGGGCGGCGATCACGTGTGATCAGAGACGGATCACGTGTGCTTGGAGCCGGATCTCGTGTGATCGGGCGACGTTCACGGAGTTCGGCGTCTGATCACGCGTGATCCGTCTTCAATCACGCGAGTCACGCTTTCGCTCACCTTGGGTTCAGCCACAACGCCACAGTGAGGGCCACGCCAGCCTCCCGGGGCGTCGCGAAAGCCACTTTCGGGACATCAGACGTCCCGAAAGTGGCTTTCGTGACACGGCCGCTCGGCATCGGACGCGGCGAAGGACGCCTTCATCCCGTCGCCGGCCCGGCCCGCGAACACGCCGCCTTTGCCTCGCCGCTCAATAACTCGAATGCCCACCCACGACCACCCCGACCGACCCGTCTCAGTGCCGGGGCAGCACGCAGAACTCGTTGCCTTCCGGATCGGCCATGACGACCCAGGGATCCGACTCGGGGTCGTCGACGACCTTGGCGCCGAGCGAAACGAGCCGGGCGACCTCTTCGCGTTGCTCGAGTTCGTTGGAGGCGAGGTCGAGGTGCAGCCGGTTCTTGCCCGATTTCTCCTCGGGCACCGGCTGGAAGAGCAGACTCAGGACGTCCGGGCCCTTCAGTTCGACGTAGGTCACCCCGTGCCCGTCCGTCCACCGGGACGTTTCGGGGTAACCGAGCGCTTCCTTCCAGAACGCGGCCAGCGCTTCGGCCTCGCGGCAGTCGACGGTGACGGCGAGCATCCGGGTTCGCATGAAACCACGGTGCCACGGGAAAGCGAGATTCGCCGATCAGGCGGGGCGAGGCGTGATCAAGAGTCGCAGGACGTCGGTGAAGAGTGTTTCGGGGACCGCGCCGGCGTCCACTCCGCGCTCGACGGCGAGGCCGTTCGACAGCGCGAGGATCACCACCGCGAGTTGTTCGGCCGGGATCGGCAGTTCCACCGAGTGAGCCCCGGCGGCCTTGCGGATCGCGCGGGTGATGGCCTCCCGCAGCCGGGCCCGGCGTTCCGCGAAACCCGCGTGGATCGCCGGATCCCGCATCGCCAGGCCCCAGTACTCCAGCAGCAGCCGATGCCAGGTGGCGTCGGTGCCGATTCCGCTCAGCAACCGGGCACCCGCCTCGGCCGTCGCCTCCTCCAGATCGGCGATCTCGTCGAAGACCGCGGTGGCGGCGCCCATCCGCTCGACGATGTGCTCTTCCATGATGGTCAGCACCAGATCGTCGCGGCCACTGAAGTTGGAGTACACGGCGCCCTTGGTGAGCCCGGCTTCGGCCGCGATGTCGTTGAGCGAAGTTCCCGCGATGCCTTGACGGGCGAACACGGCGGTCGCCGCGTCGAGCACGCGCCGCCGGGTTTCGGCCCGGCTCGGGCGGGTGCGGGGAGGACGGGAAGCGGCCATGGATCCGGAGGGTACAACCCGCTGAACTCGGGTTCTGAACATTGACTGTGATCTGGCCCATATGGTACTCAGACAACTCGATACCGCTCGGTATTGAGTTGGAGGTCCCGTGTTCGCAGTCACCGTCGACGTGCGCCGCGCCATGGCCGTCCTGGCCGCAGCCTTCGTCGCCCTCGCCACCCTGGTGGTCGCCGCACCACCCGTCCGTGCCGCCGACTTCCCCCAGAATCCCCGGAACGATCCCTTCTACGCCCAGCCGTCGCCGTTCCCCGACGTCGCGCCGGGCACCGTGCTCGACTCCCGGCCGGTCACCGTCCGGGCGCTCGCCCTGCCGCTCCCGATCCGGGCCTGGCAGGTCAAGTACAAGTCCACCGACACCCGGGGCAGGCCGATCGCCGACGTCGCGACCGTCCTGCAGCCGCTCGTCCCGCCGCCGGGGCCGCGCAAACTCGTCTCCTACCAGACCGCGCAGGACGGTCTCACCACCGATTGCGCGCCGTCGTACGTGCTCCGGACCGGGCTGGCCCTGCCCGCCGAGGAACTCGCCCTGATGGTGCCGCTGCTCGCGGCCGGGCACACCGTCGTCACCGCGGACTACCAGGGACCCGATTCACAATGGACGGCCGGGCTCAACACCGCGCACGGCGTCCTCGACGGAATCCGTGCGGCACAACGGTTTGCGCCCGCGCGACTGAACGGCGCGGCCACGCCGACCGCGTTGATGGGCTATTCCGGTGGCGCGCTGGCGAGCCAGTGGGCCAACGAGATCCAGCCGTCGTACGCGCCGGAACTGAAGTTCGCCGGTGTCGCGGCGGGCGGGGTCCCGGCCGACATGGGCTACATCGCGCGGCAGATCGACGGCGGACCGTTGTCGGGTGTCTACATCGGAGCGGCCGTCGGACTCAGCAGGGCGTATCCGGAGATCGACCTCGCCACTCTGCTCAACGCGCGCGGCAAGGCGGCGTTCGCCGAGGTCGGGAAGCAGTGCATCGACCAGTTCAGTGTCGGGCAGGCGTTCCGTCGTATGGCCGATTACGTGACCGTGCCGGAACTGCTCGACGTCCCGGCGGTGAAACGGGTGATCGCCGAGAACGTCATGGGCGGGCACGAACCGGGTTCGCCGACGTACTTCTACCAAGGGATCTTCGATGAACTGACGCCGATCCCGCCGGTCGACAAGCTGGTCGCGAAGTACTGTGCGGCGGGCGTGAAGATCAAGTACGACCGGATCCCCGTCGGCGAGCACGTCACCGTCGCGGTCCAGGGCGCACCCGGCGCGCTGGCCTACGTCAACGATCGGCTCGCCGGGAAACCGGTGCCGAGTTCCTGCTGATCACCGGCATACTCGCCGGATGGCTTTCTTCGACATCGAGGGTTACGAACCCGTGTGGCTCTCCGGACTCAAGGAGATCCGGAGGGCACACGGGGACCGGTTGCGCGCACTGGTGGGCAAGCGGCTCCAGCACGTCCACCTGACCTGGTACGTCGAATACGGCGAATGGCTCCAGGACGCGCCGGTCGTGCTGGACTTCGGGGACGAACGGCTCGAGATCACGCACTGGAAGTTCGACGAGGTTTCCCTCACCTGGAACACGATCGACCCGTTCGGCAAGGCGGAATGGAACTGGGGCGATCCGGCCGAACCGAGTCCGCTCCGGTGGCGGCAGGACATCTACCCCGAACTGTCCGCTTTGGAGGGTCAGGTGCTCCAGGACGTCGAACTGCTCGAATCCCTGTACAAGGGTGTGGCCGGGAGCATGGTGGCGCTCGGCTTCGTGTTCCCGGGCGGGCGGTTCACCGTCTTCAACGCCATGGACGAGAACGGGCTCGAGTACACCGAGCCCGGTGAGGACTACCGGAAGCATTCCCTGGCGGGCTGAAAAACCGGATGCCCCGGCCGTCGATCTTCGTGATACTTCCCGGCATGTCCCGGATCAAACTGGCCGAAGCGCTCGCTCTGCGCGCCGACGCGACGAAGAAGGTGGAGGCGCTGCGCTCCCGGATCGTCGACAACGCGCGCCACCAAGAGGGCGAGGAACCGGCGGAGGACGCGTCCGCGCTCCTCGTCGACGTCGAAACCGCGCTGGGCGACCTGGAATCGCTGATCCAGCGGATCAACCGGACCAACGCCGCGACTCCGCTCGGGGAAGGCACGATCACCGACGCGATCGCGCACCGCGACGTCCTCCGGCTCAGGCACGGCGTCCTCACCGCGGCCGCCGACGCCGCGGCCGGCCGCAACCAAGGCGGCTACGGCCGTCAGCTCCGCTCGGAACTCCGGTATCTCTCCGCGCTTCCGGTCGCGGAGCTGCGGTCCCGCGCGGACCGGGTCGCCGGCGAGATCCGGGTGGTCGACGTCGAGATCCAGCGCACCAACTGGGAGACCGACCTCCTGGACTGAACGTGGAAAGCAGGTAGCCCTCCGGGAAGCGGGCACAAGCCGAGAGCCGGCGGTACACCGGCTCACCTCCTGGTACGTGGCGGGCAGCGTGGGGTTCGACTCCCCGATCACAACTCAGCCCAGCACGGCGCACAGGTGACGGCGCAAACGGCACAGTTCATCACCA
Organism: Amycolatopsis sp. lyj-84; assembly: GCF_046549075.1. Taxonomy (NCBI): domain Bacteria; kingdom Bacillati; phylum Actinomycetota; class Actinomycetes; order Pseudonocardiales; family Pseudonocardiaceae; genus Amycolatopsis; species Amycolatopsis sp. lyj-84. The sequence goes on along the minus strand of NZ_JAJPWO010000002.1, from coordinate 92,262 downwards.
CGTGCCGGTCCCGGAAGGCGAGGGTGGGCACGGGGCCTTTCCACGTCCGGACGAGGTGCTCGGCACCGCATTCCCGTTGCCCGAGTGGCGTTCCCGACACAGCGGCGAAGCCGATCCATGGGCGGACCCGATCGACTCTGTGCCAAGGTGAAAAGCGGAACAACCCAAGAGCCCAGGTGGTGACCCCGGATGGCACTGAAGATCGGTTACAAGGCGTCGGCCGAGCAGTTCGGCCCGCGCGACCTCGTCGAGTACTCCGTGCTCGCCGAGCAGGTCGGGCTGGACAGCGTGATGGTCAGCGACCATTTCCAGCCCTGGCGGCACCAGGGCGGGCACGCGCCGTTCTCGTTCGCGTGGATGGCGGCTGTCGGCGAGCGCACCGAGCGGGTGGTTCTCGGTACCAGCGTGCTGACGGCGACCTTCCGCTACAACCCGGCCGTGGTGGCGCAGGCGTTCGGCACCCTCGGCAGCCTGTACCCCGGCCGGGTACTGCTCGGGGTCGGCAGCGGCGAGGCGCTCAACGAGGTCGCGGTCGCGCGGATCGAGTGGCCCGCGTTCAAAGAGCGGTTCGCGCGGCTGCGCGAGGCGATCGAGCTGATGCGCAAACTGTGGTCCGAAGAGCGCGTCACGTTCGAGGGCGAGTACTACCAGACCACCGACGCCACCGTGTACGACCGACCCGAGGGCGGCGTGCCGATCTACATCGCGGCGGGCGGTCCGGTGATGGCGAAGTACGTCGGCAAGCAGGGCGACGGTTTCATCTGCACGAGCGGCAAGGGGATGGACCTCTACACCGACAAGCTGCTGCCCGCGGTCGCGGAAGGCGCGGAGCAGGTCGGCCGGAGCACCGGCGACATCGACAAGATGATCGAGATCAAGCTGTCCTACGACCCGGATCCGGCGCAGGCGCTGGAGAACACCCGGTTCTGGGCGCCGCTCTCGCTGACGCCGGAGCAGAAGGCGGGCATCGAGGACCCGTCCGAAATGGAGAAGGCCGCGGACGCGCTGCCGATCGAGCAGGTCGCGAAGCGCTGGATCGTCACCTCCGACCCGGCCGACGCCGTCGAGCAGATCAAGCCGTACGTCGAAGCGGGCTTCAACCACCTCGTCTTCCACGGCCCCGGCCACGACCAGGAGCGTTTCCTGCGCTCGTTCTCCGAGCAGGTCGTCCCGGGTCTCCGCGAACTCGGCTGACCGGCTCGGGTGGCGGCATCGCGCGGGCGGTGCCGCCACCCGGCTCCCGGCTGGTGAGACCTCGTTGACCGGTCCGGCCGCCGCTGGGTTTCCTTTCGTCCATGCCCGCGAAACGAATTCGTCTCAACGCTTTCGACATGGCCGTCACGGGCCATCTCGCCCCCGGCGTGTGGACCCATCCCGACGATCAGGCCCATCGGTACAAGGATCTCGAATACTGGACCGAACTGGCGAAACTGCTGGAGCGCGGTAAATTCGACGGCCTTTTCCTCGCCGACGTCCTCGGCGTCTACGACGTCTACCGCGATTCGCGGGATCCCGCGGTGGGCACGGGCACGCAGGTCCCGGTGAACGATCCGCTGCTGTCGGTTTCGGCGATGGCCGCGGTCACGAAGCACCTCGGGTTCGGCGTCACGGTTTCCCTCACCTACGAACAGCCGTATGCCCTGGCGCGCAAGTTCACCACTCTCGACCACCTGACCAAGGGCCGGGTCGCCTGGAACATCGTGACGTCCTATTTGGACAGCGCGGCGGTGAACCTCGGCCTCGACCAGCAGATCACCCACGACAACCGGTACGACATCGGCGAGGAGTTCCTCGAGGTCACCTACAAACTGTGGGAGTCCTCCTGGGAGGACGACGCCGTGCTCGCGGACAAGTCCACCGGCCGGTACGCCGATCCGGACAAGGTCCACCCCATCGAACACAAGGGGGAGTACTACTCGGTTCCCGGCGTGTTCCTCGCCGAGCCGTCGCCACAGCGGACACCGGTGCTCTATCAGGCCGGGACGTCGACCAAGGGGCGCTCCTTCGCCGCCAAACACGCCGAAGCGGTGTTCATCATGGGCCATTCGACCGACGTCGTCGGCCGGAACGTGGCCGACGTCCGCCGTCAGGCCGCGGACTTCGGCCGGGATCCGGAGAGCGTCAAGTTCTTCGCGCTGGTGACCCCGATCGTCGCCGAGACCGACGAGGCCGCGCAGGAGAAGTTCCGCGACTACCTCGGCCGGGCGAGTTACGAAGGGGCGCTCACCCTGTTCGGCGGCTGGACCGGCATCGACCTTTCCGGCTATTCGCCGACCGAAATCCTCGAACACGTGCACAGCGAGGCGATCCAGTCGGTGGTGGAGAACTTCTCCAAGGCCGATCCGACGCGGACCTGGACGCCGGAGGAGATCGGGAAGTTCCTCGGCATCGGCGGACTCGGCCCGGTGATCGTCGGCTCGCCCGCGACCGTGGCCGACGAACTCGAGCGGTGGATCGACGAGGCCGACGTCGACGGCTTCAACGTCGCCTACGCGACCACGCCGGGCACCTTCGCCGACTTCATCGACCTCGTGGTGCCTGAACTGCGGCGGCGAGGGCTGGTGTGGGAGGACTACGAGGGCGACACCCTGCGGGAGAGCATCTACGAACCGGGCCAGGTGCGGCTGCGTGACGACCACCCTGGCGCCCGGTACCGGCGGGTTTAGTCCTCTGGTTGCGGTCCGGGCCTCAGGACTCGGTGACGAGCTTGCCGATCTCCTGGTCGAAGTCGAACCACTCCGGCTCGGAACCGGCGGGCACGACGTCGTAGGTGCGGTCGAGGAACTCGGCCAGTTCCTGCGCCTGCGCTTCGAGGACCGCGCAGCCGTCGGGTGCGCTGAGGGCGAAGATCACGATCGAGGTGTCGTCGGCCGGGCTGATGATCACGTCGCCCTCACCCGATGGAGTGAGGAGGCCGTCCGCGAGCAGGTCACGGCCGAACATCCAGCGGACCGTCCCGCCGCCCGAGTGGTAGGCCACCACGACGGCGTAGGGATCTTCGGGGTCGTACTCGAGGTCGGCGTTGACGGGGAGGGGGTCCGCACCGAAAGTGCGCAGGCCGAAGACGATCGTCCCCCGGATGAGGTCGTTTTCCTTGTCCAACGCTTCAGCCCCTTACGTTCGGTTGCTGTTGATCTTCAGCTATTGATAACGCAATGTGAAGCCTTTTCGTGACCCGAGTCGACAACTTTCACACGTTCGGCTGAGAGCTGTGTCTCACGTGCTCACGGACGGTTCCGGCCGTGCACGTGCGGTGAGCAAGCGGGAAATGTGATCATTCGTGCAAAAGAAAGAGATTCCGCACGTGCATATTCCGGTGAATGAAAATAGCCAACCATTCGGCGGAGTGAATCGGTAATTCTCGCGGTTAACATCATCCTGCGTCGTTCAAGTATTTCTCGGAGACCGGCGTGGATCCGTCCTGGACCTCGGCGAATTGGATCGTTGCGGATCGGGAGGGGACTGACAATGGGCGTACGAATCACCGTCGCCATTCCAAGAGAAGAGCCGGTGCGGCGTGACGCGGTTTACGGGCCGCGGCGGCGAGCCGTTCCGGGACGAGTGCCGGCCCCGTCCGGCGCCGGTACCGAACCGGCGGTGCCGCGCGTCCAGGGGCGCCGCCGTGATTGACCGGCTCCCGATGCGTGTCGGGCGGGCCGACATCGATCGGCTGGAGGGCGTCATCGCCGCACTCCGGGCGCGCGACTATCGGGAAGGCGGCGGGTCCTGCCGGGAACTGCTGCGGGTGCTGGAGCCCTACGGAGCCGCTCTGCGACGGGGAATGATGTCCGAGACGCAGGCCCGGCGCCTGGCGGGCGTGGTCGCGGATCTGCACAACCTGCAGGGCTGGACGGAATTCGACTCCGGCCGCCCGATCAGGGCGGAGCGGCACTTCCGCCGTGCGCTCGAACTGGCGGCGGAAGCGGGCAACGACGACCTCACCGCCAACATCCACTACCGGCTCGGCCGGATGTACCTGCATCACCGCTCGCCGGCTGAGGCGCTCGAACAGTTCGGTAAGGGGCAGCTCGCCGCACGCAGGGCGGGAAGGCCGCTTTCGCAGGCGATCCTTTCGGCGAACGAGGCATGGGCCTACGCGCTCCTCGGTGACGTCCGCCAGGCGCTGGACAAGCTTTCCCTTGCCCCGGAACAGTTCGCCAATTCCCTCGGGGACACCGTCCCGTCGTGGTCCGCCTTCTTCGCGGCCAACGACCTGGCCGCGATGATCGGCACCGTGCGCACCGAACTCGCCAGGCTCGTCGACGTCCGCCACAGCCGGGAGGCCATCCCCGCGCTCACCGAGGCCATCGAGGGCTACGGCCCGGACATGGTCCGCAGCCGGTCGCTGACGATGATCTGGCTCGCCGTCGACCACGCCTTGGAAGGCGACCTCGATCGCGCGGCCGAGGTCGGCCTGTCCGCGATGGAGATCGCCGGCGGAATCCGTTCCGCGCGGACGCGGGACCGTTTACGGCCGCTGTCGGAATGCGTGCGGAAGCGGGTCGGCGATATCAATGCGCGGGATCTTCTTGACCGGATCGCAACATTTCGCGCCAGCGCCTGAGCGCCGGGGAATAGGTGGAGGAATGACCGGATCAATTTCACCGGGCGTAGGCTCGCGGACATGAAACGGACTTCGTTCGCGCAGTGGCCGTGCTCGATCGCGCGCACCATGGACCTGCTCGGCGACTGGTGGACGCCGCTGGTCCTGCGGGAGGCGTTCTACGGGATCCGCAGGTTCGACGAGTTTCAGCAGGAACTCGGCATCGCGCGGAACACCCTCGCCGACCGGCTGCGCCGCCTGGTCGGCGAGGGGTTGCTGGAGAAGCGGGCCTACCAGACCGACCCGGTCCGTTACGACTACGTGCTGACCGAGAAGGGCGCGGATTTCTACGGCGTCCTCGCCGCGATGTCGCGCTGGGGCGACCGCTGGCTCGCCGAGGAAAGCGGGCCGCCGATCACCCTCCACCACGACACCTGCGGGCACGACACGCACGCGGAGGTCGTCTGCGCGCACTGTGCCGGGCCGCTCACCGCCGAGAACACGCGGGCACGGCTCGGGTCCGGCTACCCGCCGAAGCTCGCGAACCGCCCCGACGTGGTGCGCCGCTTCGCCGCGCAGGAGGGTTTGACAAGGTAAGTCCATCTACGCAACTATCGAGGTCACGAGCACGGGAGGGCGACCACGATGGAGTGGACGGGCGCCAAGTACGCCGACAGGCCGACGGTCGAGGTCGAGGCCTGGGTCGACGCCGACCCGGAGCGGGTCTGGTCGATCGTCTCCGACGTCCGGCTGATGCCGGAGATGAGCGGGGAACTCCAGTCGGTCGACTGGTGCGACGGCGAGGACGGTGACGCCGCGGTCGGCAGGCGGTTCGTCGGCCGCAGCAGGCACGACGCGCTCGGCGAATGGGAGACGACGTCGCACGTCGTCGAATGCGACGAGCCGCGCGTGTTCACGTGGGCGGTGCACGACCCCGAGACGCCGACGGCGTTGTGGCGCTTCACGCTGGAGGCCGAGAACGGCGGTACGAAGCTCCGGCAGTGGATGCAGCTGGGGCCGGGGCGGTCCGGCCTGTCACTGGCCATCGACCAGATGCCGGACAAGGAGGAGAAGATCGTCTTCGTCCGGCTGCGTGAATTCGAGAACGCGATGACCGGGACCCTCGCCGCGATCAAGGAGCGGGCCGAGGCGGCGCGCGCGTGATGCGGACGGCGACCACGGTCGAGGCCTCGCGCGGCTGGCGGGAGACGCTGGATTTCGTGCTGGAGGCGGAGAAGCTCGGTCTCGACGACTGCTGGGTCGCCGAAGCGTGGGGTTCGGACGCTCCGTCGGTGCTCGGGTATCTCGCCGCGCGGACCGAGCGGATCCGGCTCGGCTCCGGGATCATCCAGCTCGGCACGCGGAGCCCGGTCGCGATCGCGCAGGCCGCGCTGACCCTCTCGATGCTGTCCGACGGCCGGTTCGCCCTCGGGCTCGGCGCCTCGGGGCCGCAGGTGATCGAGGGCCTCCACGGCGTTTCGTTCGCCCGGCCGCTGACGCGGATGCGGGAGACGGTCGCGATCATCCGTCAGGCGTTCGCGGGGGAGAAGATCTCGCACTCCGGCAAGGAGTTCGAGATCCCGCTGCCGGGTGAGACCAGGCCGATGCGGCTGTCGACGACGCCGAATCCGGACATCCCGATCCACTTGGCCACGCTCTCGCCGAAGTTGCTGGAGCTGACCGGTGAGATCGCGGACGGCTGGCTGGGCACCAGTTTCGTCCCGGAAGGGGCTCAGGCCTACTTCTCACATCTCGACGCAGGTCTCGCGAAGGCGGGCCGGACGCGGGCGGACCTGGAGGTCTGCCAAGGCGCCGAGGTCGCCTTCGCCCGCGACGAGGACGAGTTGCGGGGGATGGTCGCGGGCCGCAAGGCCGAACTGGCGTTCAGTCTCGGCGGGATGGGTTCGGCGAAAACGAACTTCTACAACAACGCCTACAGCAGGCAGGGCTGGGCCGAGGTCGCGGCGGCGGTGCGCGAGCGCTGGCAGTCGGGCGACCGCGAAGGCGCCGCCGCGCTGGTGACCGACGAGATGGTGCTCGGCACGACGCTGATCGGCACCGAACCGATGGTGGCGGAGCGGCTGCGCGTCTGGCGTGACGCCGGGGTCGACACGGTCCGGCTGTACCCGGCGGGGGAGACGGTCGCCGACCGGCTCACCACCCTCGGCCGCGCGCTGGACCTGGTCCGCGCCCTGGGGTGAGGAGTTGGCCCGAATGCCCGCGCCGGTTGAGGTGACCGGCCGAGTGCGGGCGGCCGCGCCTGCTCCAAGCGGGTAGAACTTGTTTCACTTTTGCCTCCGGCTGGAGAACATGACCTCGCTCGATCGCCACGCGAGGAGGCCCCATGAAGCCCGACCCCCGACTTTCCCGGCGCCAGGTTCTGCGCGGCAGCGCCGGGCTCGCGCTCGCTTCGGGCCTGCCGTTCGCCGGGACGGCCACGGCGAGCGCCGCGGTGATCGGCGAGTACGACGTCGTCGTGGTCGGCGCGGGCGCGGCGGGGATGACCGCCGCGCTGACGGCGGCCAAACGCGGGCTCAGCTGCGTCGTACTGGAGAAGGCGGCGAAGTTCGGCGGTTCGGCGGCCCGCTCGGGGGCGGGGATCTGGATTCCGTGCAATTCGGTGCTGGCCGCGGCCGGCGTCCGTGACACCCCGGACCAGGCCGCGCGGTACCTGGCCGCCGTGGTCGGCCCGTCGATCCCCGCCTCGCGGCAGCAGGCGTTCCTCGCCAACGGCCCGGCGATGCTCTCGTTCGTGATGGCCAACAGCCCGCTGCGGTTCCGGTGGATGGAGGGCTACAGCGACTACTACCCGGAACTGCCCGGCGGGATGCCGGACGGCCGCTCGATCGAACCGGACCAGCTCGACGGGAACGTCCTCGGCGCCGAACTGGCCAACCTGAACCCGCCTTATCTCGCCACGCCCGCGGGAATGGTCGTCTTCAGCGCCGACTACAAATGGCTCGCGCTGGCCGCGGTCAATCCGAAGGGTGCCGCGGTGGCCGCCGCCTGCCTCGCCCGCGGCACCGCCGCCGCGCTCGCCGGGCAGAAACCGCTCACCATGGGCCAATCACTGGCCGCGGGACTGCGGGCCGGGCTGCAGCGCGCCGGTGTGCCGGTCTTGCTGAACACGCCGTTGACCGATCTCGTCATCGAGAACGGGAAGGTCACCGGAGTGACCGTCGCGGGTGGCGTCGTCAAGGCCCGGCGCGGTGTCATCGTCGGCTCCGGCGGGTTCGAGCACAATGCCGCCATGCGGGCGGTGTACCAGCGCCAGCCGATCGGTACACAGTGGACGGTCGGCGCCCGGTCGAACACCGGAGACGGGATCCTGGCCGGAAAGCGGGCAGGCGCGGCACTGGACCTGATGGACGACGCCTGGTGGGGCCCGGCGATCCCGCTGCCCGGCGAGCCGTACTTCTGCCTCGCCGAGCGGACCCTGCCCGGCGGGCTGATGGTGGACGCGGCGGGCAAACGGTTCGTCAACGAAGCGGCGCCGTACAGCGACGTCGTGCACACGATGTACGACCGGAACCCGACTTCGCCGACCATCCCGGCGTGGCTGGTCGTCGACCAGCATTACCGCAACCGGTATCTCTTCCGCGACGTCGCGCCGCTGCTGCCGCTTCCCGACGAGTGGTACTCGGCGGGCGCGGTCAAGAAGGCGTGGACCGTGGAGGCGCTCGGCAGCGCGATCGGTGTTCCGTCGAAGGCGTTGCGCGCCACGGTGAACCGGTTCAACGGACAGGCACTGTCCGGTGTGGACAGTGACTTCCGGCGGGGCGCCAGCGCCTACGACCACTACTACACCGATCCCTATGTCCTGCCGAACTCGTGCCTCGCCCCGCTCTGGGAACCGCCGTTCTACGCGTTCAAGATCGTCCCGGGCGACCTCGGCACCAAGGGCGGGATGCGCACCGACGCGCGGGCGCGGGTCCTGCGGGCGGACGGTTCGGTCATCTCCGGCCTGTACGCCGCCGGGAACGCCAGCGCGGCGGTGATGGGCCCCAGCTATGCGGGAGCCGGGTCGACGATCGGCCCGGCGATGACGTTCGGGTACGTCGCGGCGAACGATCTCGCCGATCACCCGTGAGCTGAAGGGGCCCTTCGCCGCATGTCACGCGGTGAAGGGCCCCTTCGTCGCGTCAGATGCGGGTATGGCGTCCTTCGGCTCCCCCTCCGCTAAGGTGAGACGTTCGCGTGGCATCAAGGGCTGGGGGGTCCGCCATGGTCGTCAAACGTTCCTATCACCATGGGGACCTTCGTCGTGCGCTCGTCATGGCCGCGCGTGAGGTGCTCGTCGAGCGGGGTCCCGAGGGGGTGAGCCTGCGCGGCGCGGTCGCGAAGGTGGGCGCTTCCACCGCGGCGCCGTACCGCCATTTCCGCGACAAGGACGCGCTGCTGGTGGCCGTCGCGCTGGAGGGGCACACCGAATTGCAGGCCGCTTTGCGGGGCTGCGGCGCCGGGACGGTGACCGCGCTCGGACATTCCTACCTCGCCTTCGCGCTGGAGAATCCCGCGTTGTACCGGTTGATGGCGGGGGCCGGGATCGGCGACCGCGCCGCGCATCCGGAACTCGCCGAGGCGCACCGGGAGACGTGCGCGGTGCTGGCCGGGCGAGTGGGGGAGCGGAGCGATCCGGGCGGCTTCGCCGTCACCCTGTGGTGCTTGCTCCACGGGCTGGCCACGCTCGTGATCGACGGTCACGTCGAGCGCGGCTCCGCCGTCGCGGAGGCCGAGCGCAGTCTCGCGTTGCTGAGCGGCGGCGCGGTCGGGACCGCGGACGCGCGTCCGTAGACGACCTTCCCCAAGTACAGGAAGGACCCCTTCACTGCGCTAGACGCAAGGAAGGGGGCCATCACGTACTTCGGGTGGACAGGGCACGACCACCTCACCCGGCCCGGTTCGGTTGCGAGTACTCGGCGAGCGCGGCGCTGAAGGAACGCGCGGTGCGCGCCAGTCCGGCGACCGCCGAAAGCGGGTCGCGCCGGGCGGGCAGGACGGCGGCGAGTGCCGCGCCGACCCGGCCGTCCGGAGTCCTGATGCCGACGGCGGCGCAGCCGAGCCCGGCCGTGATGGTCTCCGATTCGGCCGCGTACCCGGCCGACCGGATCTCCAGCGCGTCGGCGTCCGGTTCCGCGAGTGCGGCGTGATGGGCGGCGAGGAGCCGTCCGGCGGCGGTCCCGGGTGGCAGCGGGCTGCCCGGCCACACGGGGACGTCGTCGGAGGGCAGGACGGCGCCCGCCGCGACCAGTGCGCGGCCCTCCCGCGGGACCACGAGCACGAGGCTGACGCGCATCCGCGCCGAAAGCACCGGCAGCCACTCCTTGGCCAGGTCCCGCAGTTCGGGCTGCCAGAACCGGCCGAGCCGGAACACCCGCGAGCCGATCCGGTAGTTGCGGTCCGCACGCTCGACCGCGCCGAGGTCGGCCAGCTGTTCGAGGAGCCGGTGCACGGTGGTCTTCGGGAGCCCGGTGGCCCGCACGAGCTGGGTCAGCCCGGCCTGCCCGCCGTGCTCGTTGAGCGCTTCGAGCAAGGCGAAGGCGCCTTCGAGCACTCCGCGTCCGCCAAGGGGTTCTCGCATCGCCGCCCTTTCTCGAGATCAGGCCACACCGAAGAAGTAAAGTGCGTCCCCAGCCGTCCGGGATACGAACTTTCGGGCAGCCGATGGGGTGGGGTTCCGCTGAACGGCCCAGCCCCCGACGTGACCGACACCGCGACGGAAACGACCGTGCCGGGTCCTGCGTCCCGGCGCGTTCCTGGCATGCTGGCAAGGTTCGCGCGAACACCACAGCTCCAGGGGGACGTCGATAATGGAGGAGATCCGCCGCCTCGCCGACCGGTTCGATCTCATCGAGCCCGTCGGTGGTGGCTCGATGGGCACCGTGTGGCGGGCGCGCGACGACAACCTGGAGCGCACGGTCGCGGTCAAGGAACTCCTTCTGCCGCACGGACAAGGGGAGCAGAAGGCGGACGAGGCCAAGAACCGCGCGCTGCGCGAGGCCAGGATCGCCGCCCGGCTGGTGCATCCGCACGCCATCACCGTCTTCGGCGTGATCGACGAGCAGGACCGCCCGTGGATCATCATGGAGTACCTCCCCTCGATCAGCCTCGCGGACAAACTGCGCGAAGGGCCGATGGAGGTCGACGACGTCATCCGCCTCGCCATCCAGTTGTGCTCGGCGCTGGCGGCCGCGCACCGGGCGGGCATCGTGCACCGCGACATCAAGCCCGGCAACGTCCTGCTCGGCGAGGACGACACCGTCAAGATCACCGACTTCGGGATCTCGCGGGCGATGGGCGACGTCCAGCTCACCGCGACCGGCGAAATCTCCGGGACGCCGGCGTTCCTGGCGCCCGAGGTCGCCCGAGGTGAGGACGCCACTTCCGCTTCCGACGTGTTCTCGCTCGGCGCGACGCTGTACACCGCGCTCGAAGGCGGCACGCCCTACGGCACGGCGGAGAACCCGATCGCGTTGCTGTACCGCGCGTCGAGCGGGGAGATCACCCCGCCGGTCAAGTCCGGCATCCTGACGCCGCTGCTGACCCGTCTCCTCGACGTCCGGCCGGACAGCAGGCCGACGATGACCGAGACCGAGCGGGAGCTGCGGGCCCTGGCGGCGGGGGATCCGACGACGCTCGTCGCCGAGGAGCCGCCACCGAAGGCGCGCAAGGGCATGCTGATCGGCGTACTCGCCGGGTTCCTGGTGCTCGCCGCCATCGCCGCGGCCGTGGTCGTCGTGCTCACGCGCGGCGAGGACACCCCGACGGACGCGGCACCGCCGCCGGCCTCGCAGTCGCAGGCCGTCACCCCGCCGCCGTCGACCGCCGCCGAACCGCCGCCGTCCTCTTCGGCGCCTCCGTCGTCGTCACCGCCCCCGGCCACGTCGTCTTCGGCTCCGCCGCCTCCGGCGCAGACGCCCGGCCAGGCGCTTTCGGCGTACTACTCGCTCATCCCGGGGAATCTCCAGGCCGGGTTCGCGACGCTGACCGACAACTTCAAGCGCACCAAGAACCAGAGCTTCGAGCGCTACTCGAACTTCTGGAAGGACTACCGCGGGGTGGCGGTGTCGAACGTCGTCGAATCCGGGAACACGGTGTCGGTGACGCTCACCTACACCAGGGCCGCGGGCGGGACCATGACGGAGAAAGCGACCTTCGTCATGGTGCAGCAGGACGGGCGCTACCTCATCGATTCCCAGCGCTGAGGCCGAGCTTCCCGGCGAGGCGCTGAAGCCAGGCTTCGACCTCCTCGGGGGACCGGTCCGGGAGGCCGAAGATCGTCTCGGTGACCCCGGCCGCCTCCAGTTTGGCCAGGTTCTCCGGATCCGGGCGGACGCCGAGCGCCGAAATCTCCGGCTCGCCGGAGCGGCCCTCTTCGCGCCAGATCTCGCGCAGGCGCCGCGCCTTGTCCTCGATGTCCGTGTCGCCCGGGGTGGTGAGCCAGCCGTCGGCGGACCTCGCGATCCAGCGGAACGTCTTCTCCGTCCCGCCCGCGCCGACGATCACCGGGATGTGGGCTTGCGCCGGTTTCGGCCACGCCCAGCTCGCGCCGAACGAGACGAACTCACCCGCGTACGAGGCTTCGTCGTCCGTCCAGAGCGCGCGCATCGCCTCCAGGTACTCGCGCAGGACCGTCCGCCGCTTGCCGCCGGGGACGCCGTGATCGGCCAGTTCGTCGACGTTCCAGCCGAAGCCGACGCCGAGGGTGACCCGCCCGGCCGAGAGGTGATCGAGGCTGGCGATCGTCTTCGCCAGCGTGATCGGATCGCTCTCGACCGGGAGGGCGACCGCCGTCGCGAGCCGGATCCGCGTGGTCACCGACGCCGCCGTGGCCAGCGCGACCCACGGGTCCAGCGTGCGCAGGTAGCGATCGTCGGGCAGCGACGCATCGCCGGTGCGCGGATGCGGGGCCTCCCGTTTGACCGGGATGTGCGTGTGTTCGGGCACGTGGAAGGCGTCGAAGCCCGCGGCCTCCGCAGCCTGGGCGGCGGCCGCCGGAGTGATGCCCCGGTCACTGGTGAACAGCACTATCCCGTGTCTCACAGCCGGTCACATTATTAGAACGTGTTTCAGTTTGCAACCGTTGCATGCAGCGTGACCGGCAGTGCGTTCAACCGCCAGGTGCCCGGATCCGGGATCCGCAGCAGGCCGTCGGCGAGCGCCAGATCGGGAAAACGGCGCAGTAGCGCGGTGAGCGCGACTTCGGTCTGGACCCTGGCCAGCGAGGCGCCGAGACAGAAATGCGGTCCGTGCGCGAACGCCAGGTGCCAGGCGGGCCCCGCCGCGCGCCGGATGTCGAAGACGTCCGGTTCGGGGAACGCCCTCGGATCCCGGTTCACCGCGGCGATCGCGACGGTGACCGGTGCTCCTTCGGGGATCGCGACGTCGCCGATCCGGACGTCCGTGGTGGTGATGCGGGGGACCGTCAGGAGTTGCGGGCTGCACCAGCGCATCAGTTCCTCGACCGCGCCGGGCATGAGAGCCGGGTCTTCGCGGAGCTCGGCCAGCTGCGCGGGGTGGGAGAGCAGGATCTCGACGGCGTTGGCGATGAGGTTGCCGGGCACCTGACCGCCCAGGACCAGTTGCCAGACCAGGGCGACCAGTTCGGTTTCGCTGAGCCTGTCGCCGTCTTCGGCCTGGATCTGAAGAAGTTGCGAGACGACGTCCTCGGCGGGCTCGAGCTTCCGTTTCTCGATGGCGGCGAGCGAGTCCTCGACGATCGCCGGGACCGCCTTCGAGAGTCCCGGGCCGTCGCCCGCCGCGACCATCGTCCCGTACTCGCGCCAGCGTGGGCGGTCCGCTTCGGCGATGCCGACCAAGGCGCAGATCACGTCGACCGGAAGCGGGCGCGCGAAGGCCGTGACCAGGTCGATCCGCTCTTCTCCGGCGAGGCTGTCGAGGAGGTCGTCCACGAGCCGCTCGATCCCCGGACGGAGCGCGGCGGCCTTGCGCGGGGTGAACGCGGGGGCCACGAGGCGCCGGAGCCGGACGTGTTCCGGGCCTTCGACCTCCTGCATGCTCCGCATGTACGGACGGCAGTGCTCGGGGATCTCCATTCGCTGGTAGCTGGCCGGGCTCAGCGCGAAGCGCGGGTCGCTCAGCATCTTCCGCGCCTCTTCGTGGCGCAGGATCGCCCACATTTCGAGCCCCGGCGCGACGAGCTTGGCGATCGGGGAGCGCTCGCGGACCGGGCTGTACGCGGTGAACGGATCGCGCAGGACCTCAGGGTCGGTCAGGTGGATCTCGGGAACGTCGGACAAGAGGGCTCTCCCAGTTCGGATGTTCAATTCAGATGTTCTCATCATCTGAATGCCCAAGGTATCTTGATCCGGGTCCGCAGGCAACGACGGGGGAGTGATGGTCCGGCTGAGCAGGGCGGAGACGCAGGAGCGCAATCGCGCGAAGGTGCTGGCCGCCGCGCGCGACGAGTTCGCGGAGCAGGGCTTCCGCGACGCCAAGATCGACGTCATCGCCGAACGGGCGGAGCTCACCCGCGGCGCCGTCTACTCGAACTTCCCCGGGAAACGCGCGCTGTACTTCGCCGTCCTCGCCGAGCTTGCGGAACACTCCGCCGGAGCGCCGCACGCCGTGCCGGGCGAGACGCTCCAGGACGCGCTGGGGGCGCTGGCCAGGGCGAGAATGGCGGCGTTTCCCCTGGGTGAGGACCAGGCGGGCCTCGCGCGCGACCTGATGCCGGAGGTACTCGCGGACGAGCGGATCCGGCGCCCGTTCGCGCAGCTGGTCAAGCTCAACGGGCTGTTGCTCGGGCTCGCGCTGGAGCGGCTCGACCCGCCGGAACGCCCGGAGGGCGCGCCGGTCCCACGTCGTGTCCGGCTCGCGGAGACCGTGCTGACCGTGCTGCACGGGGCAGGCCAGCTGGCGGCCGCCGATCCAGGTCTCGTCGAACCTTTCGACGTCGTGAGCGCCGGCGAACGGCTGGCGGGGCTGGCCTTCAACGACTGGTGGGCGCCGCCGGTGATCGCGCCCGCCGCGCAGGCCGCCGATCGGCCGTGGTCACCGCCCGGGGCCGTGGACCTCGTCCGTGCCGAACCGTTCGTGCCCGCCGACGGCGTGGTCGTCGTGCTCGGCACCCATCGGATCTCCGCGGCCGAGGAGGCCGTCCGGGCCCACGATGGCGACGTCACCGTCGCCGTCGTGACCAGCGAGCCCGACGAACTCGTCCCGCTGACCCGGCTGATCGTCGCGGAGTTGTGCGGCGGTCTGCGGCAGGCCTTCCCGGAGCGGGCGTGGCCGGGCGTGCGTGTGGTGTGCGACGTGACCGGGACACTGGCCGCGTCGGCAGGGGTGCTCGCGGTCAGCGACGAGACCGAGGCCGCGGTCCGCGTCGAGCAGGGCCGGATCGTCGCCACGGCGGACGGGCGCGGCGCGGGGCAGGCCGTCTCGACGACGGGCGAAGTGTCCCGTGTGGACGATCGCCGCTAGAGGACGTCGGTGTGCCGGATCCGGTACACCTGCAGGCGAAGCCCGTAGTACTTCTCGGTTTCCCCGACCCAGACCATTCCGAGCCGTTTCGCGGTCGCGATGGCGCGCACGTTGTTCGGCCGCGCGACGGCGAAGAACTCGTCCGTGTCCTGGGTGAACGCCCAGCCGAGCAGCGCACGGGCGGCCTCGGAGGCGTAGCCCTCGCCCCAGGCGTCCGGATGCAGCTGCCAGCTGATCTCCAGGTCCTCTTCGTACGGCGGCAGCAGATGGATGCCCAGTCCGCCGACGACGGCGCCGTCTTCCTTGCGCTGCACCGCCCATCTTCCGCGCGGGGGCACGAGATTGGGCTGCGCCTGCTGCCAGGCCTGCAGAACCGAACGCATGGCCGCGGCGTCGGTGACCCGGTCCATCGCCGGGGTGAGCCAGCGGGTCACGTCAGTGGTGCCGTAGATCGCCAGAGCGGCTTCGGCGTCGTCCTCGGACCACTCGCGGACGACGAGCCTTTCGGTGGTCAAGTCCATAACAGAACGTTACGCGCATAGGTGGGGTGATGGGGTGTCTCGATCATGACAACTCGGCAAACCGCGTACCGTGGCTCCATGCGCGCCGACGCTTCGACCACCCCGGAACAGGCCTGTCCGATCGCCCCGGTGGTCGACCTCGTCTTCAGTCGCTGGACGACGCCGATCCTGTGGGCGCTCAACGAATTCGGCAGGCAGCGGTTCGTCGAACTCGAGCGCCGGATCGGGACGATCACGCCGAAGGTGCTGACCCAGCGGCTGCGGCAACTGGAACGCGACGGACTCCTCACGCGGACCTATCACGCGGAGGTGCCGCCCCGGGTCGAGTACGAGATCAGCGACCTGGGCCGGAGCCTGGCGCCGCTGTTCGCGACCCTCGCGGACTGGTCGGCGGAGAACCTGCCGAAGGTGGAGAAGGCCCGGTCGGTCTACGACTCCGACCAGCTTTCTTGACCGATCGGTCCAGATGTGGCTAAGCTTCTCTCGTGTCCCGGGTGAAGGAATTCGACGTCGACGCGGCCTGCGATGCCGCGCTGGAACTGTTCTGGCGGCAGGGGTACGAGGCCACCTCGGTCAGTGATCTCGTCGCCGGACTCGGCATCGGCAAGGCCAGCCTCTACGCGACGTTCGGTACCAAGCATCAGCTGTACCTGACAGCCTTGAACCGCTACATCGCCCGGGGCAACGAGCGGTTCGTCGCGGACTTCGCCGGACCGGGGCCCGCCCTCGACGGCGTGCGGCGGCTCATCGAGCGCTATGTCGCCGAGATCCTCGACGAATCGGGGCGCAAAGGCTGTTTCGTGGTCAACGCCGCGATGGAAATGCTGCCGAAGGATCCCGAGGTCGCGCGCGTGGTCGAGCGCAGCTGGGACGCGCTCGAACTGGCGTTGCGGATGGCGTTGAGCCGGGCGAAGGCGCAGGGCGAAATCGGCCCCGGCGCCGATCCGGAAGCGCTCGCCGGGTTCCTGCTCACCGTCCTGCAGGGAATGCGGGTCCTGGGCAAGGGGCTGGATCACGCGGCACGCGTCCGGGCGACGGCGAAGCAGGCCATCGCGGTCCTCGAAGCCGCTCGTCAGCGCTGATAATAGAACGATCGGACCAGAAAGTTGGGTACTGTGGGGAAGCGATTCAGCGACAAGGTCGTCCTGGTCACCGGGGGAGGTTCCGGGATCGGCCGCGCCACGGCGGCGGCCTTCGCGCGCGAAGGCGCTCAGGTCGTCGTTTCGGGCCGGGACGGCGAGAAACTGCGCCAGACGGTGAAGGAGATCGAGGCCGAAGGCGGCGCGGCCGACGCGGTGACCGCCGACGTGAGTGTCGGCACCGAAGTCGAACGTCTCGTCACCGAGACCGTGCGGCGGCACGGGAAACTCGACGTCGCGTTCAACAACGCGGGCATTCTCGGCAGCCCCGCGCCGACCGCGGACCTCGACGAAGACGGCTTCGACGCCGTCGTGCAGACCAACCTCACGGGGACCTGGCTGTCCATGAAGCACGAGATCGCGCAGATGCGGGAGGGCGGCGGGGGAGTCATCGTCAACATGGCGTCCAACATCGGCTCGCACATCCGCCTCCCCGGAATGGCCGCCTACGCCGCTTCGAAGGCCGCCGTGGACGTGCTGACCCGGACCGCCGCCCGCGACCACATCGCCGAGGGGATCCGGATCAACGCGGTGAGCCCCGGCGCCACCGACACCGGCATGTCGTTCCGGCCCGGTGAAACCGAGGCCGACCGCGCCGAACGGCTCGGCGCGGTCGTCCCGCTCGGCCGGATCGGCGCGGTCGAGGAGATCGCCGCGGCGGTGCTGTGGCTGGCCTCCGAGGAATCCGCGTACGTCGTGGGGCACGACATCGTCCTCGACGGTGGCGCGAGCGCCTGATCTTCAGTGGCGGGGCGGTTCCGGGGAGCCGGTGTCGAGCGGTACCGCCGCCGACCTGACGAGTCCTAATTGGACAGTCTGTCGTTTCGTCACCGCCTCCAGTGCCCAGTCGGTGGCGGTGCGCAGCCGGTTTCCCGGCATGGCCAGCAGGTGGTACCCCCGCGTGACCGCCTTGGCGGCGAGCCCGGAAAGGGGGATGTGCAAGGGATTCGCCGCGGCCTGATGACCGCCGAGGTCGACGACGAAGCCGAGATCGTGGTGCCGGTAGGTGCCGTGCGAGCCGTGTCCCAGTGACGCGGCGACGTTCCGCCCGGCGAGCCTGCCCTGCCGCTCGGCGTGCTGGGCCGTCATCGGCGTGTATTCGCCCGGCCTGGTCAGATCCGGGACGGCGGCCGCGTCGCCGCACGCGTAGACGTCGCGTCGTCCGGGGACGTTGAGTTGCGTGGTGACGACGAGCCTGCCCTTGGCCGTCTCCAGTCCCAGGTCCTCGACCAGCGGATCCGGCCGGACCCCGACGCACCAGACGAGGGTGCGGGTCGGCACGGATTCGCCGGAGGTGAGCGTGACGCCCTTCGCGTCGGCGTTGTCGACCGACGTCTTCATCAGCACCTCGACGCCGCGCGCCCGCAACACCTCGTCCGCGGTGGCGCCGAGCCTGCGGTCGAGTTCCGGCAGGACACGTCCGGCCACGTCCAGCAGCAGCCAGCGGATCTTCTGGCCGTCCAGTTCGGGATGCCGGGCGGCGAGCGCGGCGGTGAACGCCGGCCCCTGGGCGGCGACTTCGGTTCCGGTGTAGCCGGCGCCGACCACGACGAACGTGCAGCGCGCGTCGCGTTCGGCCGGATCTTCGGCGGAGGCCGCGAGCTCTATCTGCCGGGTGACGTGATCCCGCAGGTAGAGCGCCTCGGCAAGACCGCGGAAGCCATGGGCGTACTCGGGCACGCCGGGGATCGGCAACAACTTGTTGACGCTGCCCGCGGCGAGGACGAGGCGGTCGTAGCCGATTTCGTGCTCGCGGTCCTCGGGGTCGGTGTAACGCACGCTGCGGCCGTCGAAATCGACCGAGGTCGCGGTGCCGAGCACGAGGCGCACGCCCCGCAGGGTGCCGGGGATGGAGACCGAGATCCGCCGCGGTTCGAGGATCCCGGCTGCGACTTCGGGCAGCAGGGGAAGGTAGAGGAAGTAGTCGGTCGGGTTCAGCACGACGATCTCGGTGTCGTCGCCGGCCGACTTGAGCAGGGTTTTGGCGGCGTTGTAACCGGCGAACCCGCCTCCGATGATGACTACGCGCATCGTCAGTCCTCGGTGGGCCAGTCGCCGGTCGCCTTGCGGTAGCCGATCGCGCCCGCCCGTTCGGTGGCCGCCTTCACCGCCCCGAAGATCGCGCCCTGCGCAGCGGCCGCGACGAGCACCTGGGTCCAGGTGAAGTCCCGGTCCGTGGCGTTCGGCGCGTCTTCCTCGCCGCTCACGCGTTTCCAGATCTGCTTGAACGCGATCCCGGCGAGCACACCGCCCGCGGCGCTCACGACCATGTTCAGTGGCTTGTATAGGACCTTGTTCACGACGAAGACCTCTTTCGCATGATCAGCCGGATCGTCACGAGCAGTGCGAAAACACCGACGAAGATCGGCAGGGGGTTGGCGCGGACGACTTCGGTGCCCTGACGGAACTTGTCCGCCGCGGGCTCGGAGACCTTTTCGGAGATCTTGGCGCTGGCCTGGTCGACTTTGGCGTCGAGGTTGTCGTTGACCCGGGTTTTGACGTCGAGTTTCTGACCCAAGGCGTCGAGGGTTTCGGTGAGCTCCTCACGCGTCACATCGCGATCGGCGCGGGCTTCTTCCGCGTTCTTGGGAAAATCGGTCATGAGCGCACTCCCTGCTTGACGGTGTCGACATCCTTGCGGACGCCTTCGATGGCCTCTTCCGGCACCGGCGGTGTCGCGCTCGCGATCTCCTTCTTGCCGACGATGGCCGAAAGTCCGCCGATCAGCAGCAGTGCCGCGCCGGTCACCACGGCGGCCAGCCAGGCGGGCATCACCAGGGCGAGCGCCAGTACCACCGCGGCGATGAGGGTGGCCAGGCCGAACAGCGCGAACAGGCCGGCGACGCCGAACAACCCGGCGCCGAGTCCCATCCGCTTTCCCTTGCCCTGCAATTCGACGACGGCGAGCCGCATCTCGTCGCGGACGAGACGTTTGACCTCGTCACTCAGGTCGGAGAGCAATTCGCCGACCGACCGGTCTTCGGTCTTTTCGATCATGGAGCACCTCCTCGGGGCGTTCTGCCCGCCGGGTACCCGGGAGTAAGGGCGATCAATCACGTCGCGTTTCGGCCCTCGGGGTGCCGGGTAGCCGAGGAGTGCCGGCTCGAAAGCACCCAACAATCAGGAGGATGCATGAGCACGATCACCGAAATGGTCGACGTCGACGTACCGGTCAAGACCGCGTACAACCAGTGGACCCAGTTCGAGTCCTTCCCGCAGTTCATGGAAGGTGTCGAGGAGATCCGCCAGGTCGACGCGACCCACACCCACTGGGTGACCAAGTTCGGTGGTGTGAGCCGGGAATTCGACGCGACCATCACCGAACAGCATCCCGACGAGCGCGTCGCGTGGACGTCGGACTCCGGTCCCGACCACGCGGGCGTCATCACCTTCCATCGCCTGGACGACAACAAGACGCGTGTCACGGCGCAGATGGAGATCGATCCGGAGGGCTTCGCCGAGAACGTCGCCGACAAGCTCGGCATCCTCGACCGCCGGGTCAAGGGCGACATGAAGCGGTTCAAGGAGTTCATCGAGAGCCGCGGTCATGAGTCCGGCGCGTGGCGCGGTGACGTGGACCGTCCCGGCAGCTGACCCCCACCCGGCGATCTCCCCCTGGAAAACGGCGTTTTCCAGGGGGAGATCCCGGGTATTTCACGGGTGAGGTCCACAACGAAGGGAGCGTCCCGGCATGACTACCAACGCATACGTAGCCTTCCTCGTCATCGGGGTGGCGCTGGTCATGCTCGACGGCCTGATCATCTACCAGAGCGGTAAGCGCTACCTGCGAGGTTCCTACGGCGATCCGGCGGCCGGGGCGTCCATGACCTGGCTGGTCACGGTGCTGTTCCACCTCGCGACGCTGGGCGTCCTGGCACTGCTGTCGACGATCGACATCGGGGGCAGCGACCTTCCGGGTGTGGTCGGCAGGCTGGGTGTCCTGTTGCTGGTCCTGGCCATCGCCCACGCGATCACGCTCAGCGTGCTTTCGCGGATCCGCGGCGAGCAGGAGGCCGAAGCGGTCATCAACCGCCCCAGGCAGCGCGTCGAACCCGAGCAGCAGGGCACCACGGTGACGCCGGTGCCCGGGCAGGGAGGCCGGTACCCGACCGCGAGCCCTTCGATCGAGCAGCAGGCGCCGTACACGACGCCGTAGCGCTCGGCCCTTTTGTGTGTGAAGGCCCCCTTTCTCTCGGTCCAGCCGAGGGAAAGGGGGCCTTCACACGCGTGAGGCGGGGGCGGTTACCGGGTGGTCGGCCTTCGTGAGTGGCGATTCGGGTTGCCAGCGCGGTGGCCGCTTGAAGTACGTGATGGCCCCCTTCCTTGCGTCTAGCGCAAGGAAGGGGGCCATCACGTACTTGGGACAGGCGTGAGGGTCGAGTTTCTTCGGCTGAGCCGAGGCAAGGGGCCCTTCACGGCCCGGACTCGTGAACGTCCGCGGCCAGAGGCCGGTAGGTAACCAAGACACCCTTAGCCCTAACCCGAATCGCCACTCACGACTGAGGAGTCGCCGATCCGGGCAACCGTGCGGCAACACCAGCCGCCTCGGGTGTCGCGAAAGCCACTTTCGGGACATCAGACGTCGCGAAAGTGGCTTTCGCGACACTCCCGCTGGGCATGACGAAGTCCGTGAAGGCCTCCTTAACTACCCTCAGGGTAAGTAAGGAGGCCTTCACGGACATGCCGCTCTACTCCGAGAGCTTCCCTCGCAACTGTTCCAGCGTCTGCGAAAGAAGCCGCGAGACGTGCATCTGCGAAATGCCGATCCGTTCCGCGATCTGCGTCTGGGTGTAGCCGCCGAAGAACCGCATCACGAGGATCGCGCGTTCGCGCTTCGGGAGTTCCCGCAGCAGCGGTTGCAGCGCCTCGTGGTTCTCCACCAAGGCCATCTCGTGGTCCTCCTCGCCGATCGTGTCGGCGAGTGAAAGAGCCTCGGTGGCGTCGTCGTGAACCGGCTTGTCGACCGACAACGTCTGGTACGCCTGGCCGGCGAGCAGGCCTTCACGCACTTCGTTGACCTCGAGCCCGAGGTATTCGGCGAGTTCGGTCGGTGTCGGCGCGCGGCCGAGTCGCTGGGACAGCGCGGCCGTGCCCTGGCTGAGCGAAACGTGGAGTTCCTTGAGCCGCCTCGGTACCCGGACCGACCAGCCGGTGTCCCGGAAGTGCCGCCGGACCTCGCCCATCACCGTGGGGACGGCGAAGGAGAGGAAGTCGTGGCCCCGTTCGGGATCGAAGCGGTCGACCGCGTTGATCAGGCCGATCCGTGCCACCTGCACCAGATCCTCGCGGGGTTCGCCCCGGCCGGAGAACCGGGTGGCGATGTGCTCGGCGAGCGGGAGCAGTTCGGTGACCAGGCGGGCTCGCACCTCTTGGCGGCGAGGGGAGTCCTCCGGGAGGGCGGACAGCTCTTCGAAGAGGGGTTCGCAATGGGCGTAGTCATCCGCCTGGCGGGCGGTCGACCTGCGCTCGGCGTTCACCCGTCGCTCGTTCCCGGTGTCAGGACGAGGTCGATCGTCGTCGTGCTCCCCGTTTCGCCGGGAATCGGCTCGCAGCGAGCCGCCACCGACCGGGTCAGGGTCGTCAGCACGTGCCATCCGAACGTCGTTTCGCTCGGGAGATGGGCTTTGGCCGTCCGAGTGGAGATCGAAACGGCTATCCCTTCCGGGATCTCGTGAAAGACGCAACACAGGGTCGCTCCCAGTTCTGCGGGCTGGACCAGCTGGGAACAGGCTTCGTCGACGGCCATCTTCGCGTCTGAAATGGCGTCCAAGCCGAAGTCCGCACGTGCCACCACTCCGTGGGTGAGCGTGCGGACGAGGGGGATCTGTTCCGCCTCGGCGGGGAGACGGAGTTCCACTCGATCGAGAAATCCGTCCTCTTCATGGCGGGTTTCAGGGGTGAGGCTGCCCCGTGCGTGTGAATCCATTACGTGACCTATCCGTCCATGGCCGTGGGGCAACCGCGGTGGGGACCCGCCGCGGGACAGGCGATCAACGGCCAAGGGCGCGCTGAAGCTCCTTTTTGGACATCTTCGACCTGCCCTCGATATCGCGCTTCTTCGCTTCGTTGTAGAGCTGGTCCTTGGTGGGGCCGTTCGGGCCCAGCCGATTGCCGGACCGCAGGCCGCCTCGCCTCTGCGGGGACATGTCCTGGGTGGAGGTCTTACTCGCCTCGCGCGACTCGCCCGATTGCGCGCGGTTCTTGTTCACCGTGCGTGCGGCGATCTCCTCCGCGCGGTCCGTGCTCGCTCCACGGTCCTTCGCCGAGTCCTTGATGTGTTCGTACTGTCGTTCGCGTTTGTCGCTCCAACTCCGCTGAGGCATGACTGCTCCCTTCTCCTCAGCTCAGGTACCCCGATCGTTTCGCTGAATAAACCTCCGGTTGACCGCCGTAGCGGGCGGGTACGCGGAGGTCAGACGCGAAGGAGGCTCCGATGCGCATCGGCTACACGCTCATGACCGAGCAGACCGGGCCGAAGGACCTGGTGGGGTACGCCGCCGCGGCCGAGCGGGCGGGATTCGACTTCGAGGTGATGAGCGACCATTACTCGCCTTGGCTGGACGAGCAGGGCCATTCGCCGTACGCGTGGAGTGTGCTGGGCGCGGTCACCCAGAGTACCGAACGGATCGAACTGATGACCTTCGTGACGTGCCCGACCATGCGCTACCACCCGGCGGTGGTGGCGCAGAAGGCGGCGACCGTCCAGGAGCTCTCGGACGGCCGATTCACCCTCGGGCTCGGAGCGGGGGAGAACCTCAACGAACATGTCGTCGGACGCGGCTGGCCACCGGCGAACGTCCGCCACGAGATGCTCGCCGAAGCGATCCAGATCATCGGCGGGCTGTTCGACGGCGGGTACTTCAACTACGCGGGCGACCACTTCCGGGTGGACTCGGCGAAGCTCTGGGACCTCCCGGAGCAGCGTGTCCCGATCGCCGTCGCGGTGTCCGGGTCTCAGTCGGTCACCCGGTTCGCGCCGATCGCCGACGCGATGATCGCGGTGGAGGCGAACGAGTCGCTGGGCCGGGAGTGGGACGCCGTCAAACCCGGCCCGCCGACCAGGAAGATCGCCCAGCTGCCGGTGTCCTGGGGCGAAGACCGCGACGCGGCGATCCAGCGGGCGCACGAGCAGTTCCGGTGGTTCGCCGGTGGCTGGAAGGTCAACGCCGAACTGCCGGGGCCCGCCGGGTTCGCCGGGGCCACCCGGTTCGTCAAACCGGAGGACGTCGCCGCGGCCATCCCGTGCGGGCCGGACGTGGATCGGATCGTGAAGCAGGCAGGCGAGTTCGAGGCGGCCGGGTTCACCGATCTCGCCCTGATCCAGATCGGCGGCGACCAGCAGGAAGGCTTCCTGCGCTTCGCCGAAGAGACGCTGCTCCCGGCGTTGCGAGGCTGATTCACACGGACGGAGTAAGGCGGCCGTGTCTCTGCGCACCCGAACGGGGACACCTGTGTTCAAGCCCGCGATCGTGGGTACCAAAGTGACACGTCGGCCTTCATCCAAGGGGGAATTGATGAGAAACGAACTCGGACTGCACCCGGTACCCGACCTGCTGTCGGACGGCCTGGACTCGCCACAGCAGGAGGAGATGCGCCGCAAGGCGGCCCTCACCGTGGCGTCTCGGGCGACGAGCGCCGATGACTGCGCGACCCTGCTGGACATGCTCGGCCTGCACGACGGCGGCCGCACCTTCGAAGTGGCCTGATTCAGCGGGGCGGCGGCTGCTCAGGAGGTCCGCGCAGGCGCGACGATGCCGTACTCGTGGATTTTCCGGTAGATCGTCGCCCGGGAGATGCCGAGAAGCTGGGCCGCGCGCATCTTGTTGCCGTCGGCGTCTTCGAGACCCCGCACGATCGCGTCGCGTTCGATCACCTCGAACCGGTTGAGCGGGCGTCGCGTCACGGCGTGGAACTCGGCGGGAAGGTCGCCGGGCACGATGGTCCCCGAACGGCGGCGTTGCGCAACCTTCCGCAGCACCTGGTAGAGCTCACCCGCGTTCCCCGGCCACTCGGCCCGCATGAGCAGGTGCAGCGCGGCGGCCGAGCAGGTGAGCCGCCCGCCGTAGCCGAGTTTGCTCAGGAACAAGGGGATGAGCTCGGTGAGGTCCTCGGCATGGTGACGCAGGGGCGGGACCTGGACGGTGCGCGGGAAGAACTTCAGCGGTTCCGCCAGCTCGGGCACGGTTTCGGTACCGGGGGCGAGGGTCAGCACCACCCACGGCCCGCCCTCGTCCCGCAGGTCCCGCAGCAAGCGGACGAACGGCTCCGCGGCGGCGGCCGAAAGGCGGTGCGCGTGCCGGACGACGAGGGTGGCCGGGGGATGGGTACGGAGTTCGTGGCGCAAGTCGTCGGCCCACGCCGCGTCCACCGCCCCCGATGCGTCCACTGTGCACAGTCGTGCCGCCGGGCTGCGCCGCATGTGCATCCCTTTGGCCAGAGCGTGCTTTCCCGTTCCTGGGCCACCTTCGAGGACGACCCATTCCTTGCGGCCGAACCCGGTTTCCAGCTCGTGTCCGCACCGCAGCCACAGCGGCGCGGAGCCGACGACGCCGGGGAGGTACATCGGCAGCAGCGGAACGGTCCCGGCGGTGGTCTCGCCGGTTTCGAGAAGCTTGACCGACAGCACCCCGCCCGCGACGTCGCCGTCCCGCCGTCCGGGGACACGACGGCAGAACACGCGGACCCGCTGACCACTCGACAGCGCGAGTTCCGCGGTCGTCCTGCCGCCCGACTCCAGCGCTTCGGCGGCGAAGCCGAGCAACACCGACTGGTCGGACGGGTCGAGCAACTGCCGCGCCCGGTCGTTCATCATCACGATGTCCTCGTTGAACGCCAGCACGATCCCGGTCCAGCGGCGGCAGGTCTGCAGATACGCCTGGAACAGCATCATTTCGTGCAGGTCGCTGTGCCGCAGCATCGCCTGGCGGATCTGCTCGGCCGTCGAGCGGGCCAGCGCCAGCAGCAGCCCGCCCGCGTCCTTGTACCAGCAGGTGAGGTCGACGGCACCGATCTTCTTGCCGGAGAGGGGATGGAGGATCGGGACGCCGGCGCAGGCCAGGTTCTCCAGGTGCTCGGCGTAGTGCTCGTGCCCGAACACCTGCGTGGCGCGGCCGTCCTCGAGCGCCGTGCCGATGCCGTTGGTGCCGACGGACTGCTCCCCGTAGCTGAACCCGGGGACCAGTTCGACCTTTTCGAGATGGCGTCGCAGTTCGTTGTCGCCGGTGCTCTGGGTGAGGACGACCCCGTTCGGGTCGGTGAGGATGAGGCTGATCGGCTGCCCGTCGAACTGTTCGCCGAGTTTGGCCAGCACCGGTTCGGCGCCGCGGATCAGCGGGATGTCGAGGTTCTGGTCGCCGAGATACCGCGGGTCGATCCGGTCCGCCTGCACCCGGAGGTCCCGCGACCGGCGCCACGACGCCAGGATCGGCTGCCGTACGCAGCCTGATTCGATCGGTTCCTCGGTGAGGAACCGGACCCTCGTCCGTGCGAGTCGTTCGTCGGCGACGACCATGCCGTCCACGTGACCTCCCGCGAGTCCCGCGGCCCGCGTGGGTGCGGGCACACCCTCGTGCCGCTCCACCCAGAGTAGAGGCGGGCGGCCTGGGGTGGTGTCTCAAATTGAGACGACTACCTGTCCGCGAGCGTGGGTGAAAGGGACGAGCTGAAGGGGACTTTCCCCGCATGGCATGCGGGGAAAGCGCCCTTCGCCGCGTGGGACGCGGGGAAAGTCCCCTTCAGCTCGTCGTGGCCGAACTCCGCGCGAGCGCCAGGCGGGTGTCTCACATTGAGACCCGCGAGCGTCGCGAGCAGCCCTCTAATGGTGAGCGGGAGCCGTCGGAGGGTGCCACGGAGAAGGAGTGATCCATGAGCCGCCAGAGTGTGGCGAAAGCCCACCAGAAGATCCAGGAACTGTCGTGGGAACCGGCGTACCACACACCGGTGTCGCATTACGGGACCGACTACACCTTCCGCAAGGCCAAGAAGAAGGACCCGCTCAAGCAGGTGTTGCGGTCCTATTTCCCGATGCAGGAGGAGAAGGACCACCGCGTGTACGGCGCCGAGGACGGCGCGATCCGCGGCAACATGTTCCGCCAGGTCCAGGAACGCTGGCTGGAATGGCAGAAGTTGTTCCTGAGCATCATCCCGCTGCCCGAGATCTCCGCCGCGCGGGCGATGCCGCTGCTGTTCCGCACGGTGCCGAACCCGGAACTGCACAACGGCCAGGCGATCCAGATGATCGACGAGGTCCGGCATTCGACGATCCAGCAGAACCTCAAACGCCTGTACATGCAGAACTACATCGACCCGGCGGGCTTCAACTCGAGTCTGCGCAATTTCCAGAACGACTACTGCGGCACGATCGGCCGTCAGTTCGCCGAGGGGTTCATCACCGGGGACGCCATCACCGCGGCGAGTGTCTACCTCACCATCGTGGCGGAGACCGCGTTCACGAACACGCTGTTCGTCGCGATGCCCGCCGAAGCCGCCGCCAACGGTGACTATCTGCTGCCGACGGTGTTCCACTCGGTGCAATCCGACGAATCCCGCCACATCAGCAACGGATACGCGACCCTGCTGATGGCGCTGTCCGACGAGAGCAACCACCAGCTGCTCGAACGCGACCTGAGGTACGCGTGGTGGAACAACCACGCCGTCGTCGACGCGGCCATCGGCACGTTCATCGAATACGGCACCAAGGACCGCCGCAAGGACCGCGAAAGCTACGCGGAGATGTGGCGCCGCTGGATCTACGACGACTACTACCGCAGCTACCTCGTCCCGTTGGAGAAGTACGGTCTCGTCATCCCGCACGACCTCATCGAAGAGGCGTGGAACCGGATCTGGAACAAGGGCTACGTGCACGAGGTCGCCCAGTTCTTCGCCACCGGCTGGCTCGCCAACTACTGGCGGATCGACCCGATGACGGACAAGGACTTCGAGTGGTTCGAGTACAAGTATCCGGGCTGGTACGACAAGTACGGCAAGTGGTGGGAGAACTACAACCGCCTCGCCACCCCGAACGGGCACCACCCGATCGTCGCCGAGGACGTCGACTACGTGTACCCGCACCGGTGCTGGACCTGCATGGTCCCGTGCCTCATCCGCGAGGACATGGTCACCGACAAGGTCGAGGGGCAGTGGCGCACCTACTGCTCGGAGACCTGCCGCTGGACCGACGCCGACGCTTTCCAGCCCATCTACCAGGGCCGCAACACGCCGAACATGGGCAAGCTCGTCGGCGCCCGCGAATGGGAAACGCTGTACCACGGCTGGAACTGGGCCGACGTCGTCTCCGACATGGGTTTCGTGCGTGACGACGGCAAGACCATGGTCGCCCAGCCGCATCTGGACCTCGACCCGAAGAAGATGTGGACGCTCGACCACCTCCGCCGGATGCCCGAGGTGCAGTCGCCGAACGTGCTGCTGAACCAGATGACCGACGAGCAGCGGGCCGCGTTCCAGGCCGACTACAACCGCCAGGGCCCGGCAGGCCGCCCGGCGCCGCGCGCCTAGAGACCAAGTGGGAGGGCGGACCCCTCCGCGACACAACGCCCTCCCACCCTCTCCGCCGGACGAGGAGCCATGGACAAACACCGCGTGCGGTTCGAGCCCGTCGGCATCGAGATCGACGTCAGCGAGGATCAGACGATCCTGCGCGCCGCCGCCGAGCAGGGCGTCATGCTCATGCACGGCTGCAAGGAAGGGCAGTGCGCGTCCTGCAAGTCCTTCATCCTCGACGGCGACGACGTCGAACACGACCGGTACTCCACGTTCGCGCTGCCCGACTACGAAAAGGAGGAGGGCTTCACGCTGCTGTGCCGCGCGCACGCCTACGAGGACCTCACGATCGAACTCCTCAACTATGACGAGGAAATGATCCAGGCAGGGCTGCCCATCACCGACGCGGTCGTGGAGGTGGTCTCGAACGAGAACGTCACCCGCGACCTGCGGCATCTGGTCGTGCGGCTCGTCGAACCGGAGACGCTGAAGTTCTTTCCCGGCCAGTACCTGGACTTCAAGATCCCCGGCACGGACGAAACACGGTCGTTCTCGATGGCCAACACCTCCGCGCGGGACGGGTTGCTGGAGTTCGTGGTCAAGATCTACCCCGGTGGGCTGTTCTCGGAATTCCTCGACAGCAAAGTCAATGCGGGCGACCGACTGGAGGTCACCGGACCGTTCGGGGTCTTCACGCTGCGGGACGCGCCCGGCGCCGAGGTGGTGTTCGTCGGCGGCGGCGCCGGGATGGCGCCGATCCTGGCGTTGCTGCGGTCGATGGCCGAACGCGGGATCGACCGCAAGGCCACCTTCTACTACGGCGCCCGACGGCGGCACGACCTCTGCTTCGAGGACGAGCTCGGGGCACTCGCCGGAACTCTGGAGAACTTCCGTTACCTGCCCGCACTTTCCGAAGCCGGGGACGAGGGCTGGGACGGCGAGACCGGGTTCGTCACCGAGGTGCTCAAGCGTGCCGGACACGATCTCTCCGGCGCCGACGCCTACGTCTGCGGGCCACCGCCGATGGTGGAGGCGGCCCTGGAGCTGTTGCCTTCCCTCGGAGTCGCGGAGAAACGCGTGTTCTACGACAAGTTCACCACTACCGGTGAGGAAACGAACCCATGACAGCCACCGAAGAACGCAGTGTGCCGAAGCCGGTCTTCACCGATGCCGAAGCCGGAGCCAAGGTGTTCCCGGACTCGGACGCGCGCCGCTTCAACTACTACAACTCGGCCAAACGCAAGCAGAGTCACTACGAGGACGTGACCGTCGAAGTCCAGCCGGACCCGCGGCACTATCTCTCGCAAGGCTGGCTGTACGCCTTCGCCGACGGCAAGGGCGGCTACCCGCTCGAGTGGACGGCCTTGAAGGCGTGGGGTTCGGACCGGCCGGAACCGGAACGCGGTCCCGGCTCGGGCGGCAAGGGTTACGACTGGCCCGCGCACGGCTGGCACGAATTCCGCGATCCCAACGAGGAATGGGAACTGACCCTCTACCGCTACAACGCGAACGTCGTCCGCCAGCTGAACCAGAACGTCGACGCCGCGCGGCAGGCGAAGGCCTTCGAGCAGTGGAACCCCAACTGGGTCGACTTCGTGGCCAAGCACGTCGGCGCGTGGATGCACGTCGACCACGGCCTCGGGCTGTACCTGTTCGCCAACGCCAACCGCCGCGCGCCGACCAACATGCACAACAACGCGATCTCGGTGAACAGCATGCACCGTATCCGCGCCGCGCAGGACCTCGCCCTGTACAACTTCACGCTCACCGAGGAGATCGAGGGCTTCGACGGGACCGCGCATCTGGAGACGTGGAACTCCGATCCGGCGTGGCAGGGTGTCCGCGAGACGGCCGAGCAGCTCACCGGGATCTGGGACTGGTGCGAGGCCATCTTCGCCGCGAACGTGGTCTTCGAGCCGCTCGTCGGTGAACTGTTCCGCAGCAACCTGGTGCAGCAGGCCGCGCCCGCCAACGGCGACTTCGTCACCCCGACCCTCGTCGGCGCCGGGGAATTCGACTACTCCGAGCGGGATCTCCGCTACACCAAGGCGATGTTCGACCTGCTCGTCAACGATCGCCAGTACGCCGAGCACAACAAGGGCATCCTCCAGGGCTGGCTGGAGGACTGGGTTCCCCGGTGCATCGCCGCGGCCCGCACGCTGCAGCCGTTGTGGTCGCAGCCCGACGCCAAACCGACCCGGTTCGAGGACGGCCTCGACCGGGCGAAGAGCCGGTTCGGCGGCATCCTGTCCGATCTGGGTCTCAAAGCACCGAAGGAGCTGGGCCAGTGACCTCGTTCAAGACGTCGGAAAGCCCGTTCAAGGCCAACAACACCGCGTCCAACAGGTGCGGTTTCACCCTGATGAACAACCAGGTCGGCGCGATCATCGCGGAGGTCATGGGCCAGGCGGACAACGTGACCATCACGCCGTTGCCCTCGATGATCCGCGTCGACGCCACCGGCCGGACGGACCTCGTGTACGCCGACGTCGACGAAGCCGCCGGCGAGGAGGAAGGGTGGTTCACCGCGGCGGAGTTCGAAGAGAGCATGTCCACCCACTACGGCCGGATGGTGCATCTCGACGACCGCACGATCATGTTCGCCAACCCCGAGGACGCGGCCGAGTACCTCGACTTCGACCTCAAGCCCATCCGCTGACGCTCCGCCCACCACCCAGCCGGAGGCACGTTCATGTACACAAAGGACGGAGAGCAGTACTTCGTCGTCGACGCCCACACCCACTTCTGGGACGCGAGCCCGGAGAACTGGGTCGAAGGCCAGGAGGAGTTCGCCAAGGGCTGGATCGAATGTTTCCACGCCTACCAGGGACTCGGCCCCAAGGAGACCCACTGGCCGATCGACCGGTTCCAGAAGTACTCCGAAGAGCTGATGATGCACGACCTGTTCGAGGCCGGGCACGTCGACAAGGCGATCTTCCAGCCGACGAACCTGCGGCAGTGGTACAAAAACGGGTTCAACACCACCGAGGCCGACGGCGCGTTGGCCGAACGGCATCCCGGCAAGTTCCTCGTCAACACCACGTTCGACCCGCGTGAGGGCGAGGAGGGACTGAAGGCGTTCGAGGAACGGGTCAAGCGCTACGGCGCGAAGGGCGTCAAGCTCTACACCGCCGAGTGGCGCGGTGACTCGCGCGGCTGGAGCCTGAAGGACCCGGAAGCCGCGCGGTACCTGGAGAAGTGTGAGGAACTGGGCGTCAAGAACGTGCACGTCCACAAGGGACCGACGATCTGGCCGCTGGACAAGGACGCCTTCGACGTCTCCGACATCGACCACGTGGCGACGAACTTCCAAGGCCTGAACTTCATCGTCGAACACGTCGGCCTGCCGCGGATCGAAGACTTCTGCTTCATGGCGACGCAGGAACGCAACGTCTACGCGGGACTCGCGGTCGTGGTCGGCGGCCTGCTGCACGCCCGGCCGAAGTTCTTCGCGAAGGTCATGGGCGAGCTGATGTTCTGGATCGGCGAGGACAAGCTGATCTTCGGCGCCGACTACGCGATCTGGGAGCCGAAGTGGCAGGTCGAGGGTTTCGTCGACTGGAACATGCCCGAGGACGCCGAGCTTTCGGATTTCGCCCCGCTCACCGTCGCGCAAAAGAAGAAGATCCTCGGCCTCAACGCGGCCCGGCTCTACGACATCGAGGTCCCGCCCGAGCTGCGGCTGGAGCAGGAGACCGAGGTCGAACCGGTCGGCGTGCAGCAACCATGACCGTCGTGGCGGCCGTCTGGTCCGCTTTGCGCACCGTCCGTGATCCGGAACTGGACGAGCCGTTGCCGGAGCTCGGTTTCGTGGCCCGGTGCGAGGTCGATCCGGCGGGCGGGGCACGGGTGGAGCTGCGGCTGCCCACCTACTTCTGCGCGCCCAACTTCGCCTTCCTCATGGTCGCCGACGCCTACGACGCGGTGGCCGGGGTCAGGGGAGTGACCAGGGTGGAGGTGGTGCTGCTCGACCACTTCGCCGCCGACGTCATCAATCGGGGAGTGGCGGCGCGCGAAGGCTTCGTGGCGTCGTTCGACGGGGAAGCGGCCGGCGAACTCGATGGATTGCGGGCCGATTTCGTCCGTAAGGCCGTCCTCGCCGGAACCGACCGGGTATGCCGGGCGCTGCTCGCCGAAGGCGTCGATGCCGCCCGGCTGCCCGGGCTCACGCTGGGCGACGTCCCGGCCGGGCCGGATCTCGACAGGTTGCGACGGCGGCGGAATGAACTGTGCCTGCCCGCCGGTGACGAGGACGCGCTCTTGCTCGACCCGGTGACGGCGCTGCCGATCACGCCGTCGGAGGCGAAGCGGCATCTCGCTTTCGCCCGGCTCACCCGGACGAGCATGGAGGCCAATTCCGGCGTGTGCCGCGGCATGCTGCGCGTGCGGTACCCGCGAATCCAGGAAGAGGAGAACACGGGATGAAAGCGGTCCGCCTGCGCTCGTACCACCGGCGACCCGTCGTCGAGGAGGTCCCGGAACCCCGCGCCACCGGCCCGTTCGACGTGGTGGTGAAGATCGGTGGGGCCGGCGTGTGCCGCACCGATCTGCACATCATCGAGGAACAGTGGGCGGAGAAGTCCGGTGTCACGCTGCCTTACACGATCGGGCACGAGAACGCGGGCTGGGTGCACGAGATCGGCCCGGCGGTGTCCAATGTGGAGGTCGGGGACACGGTCATCCTGCACCCGACACCGACCTGCGGACTGTGCCACGCCTGCCGGGCGGGTGACGACATGCATTGTCCTAACGGGACTTTCCCCGGGATCGACACCGACGGCGGGATGGCGGAGTACCTGCTGACGTCGGCGAGGGCCTGCATCAAACTCGATCCGGAGACCCGGCCCGAGGACGTCGCGGCACTGGCCGACGCGGGGATCACCGCCTATCACGCCGTGCGCAAGGCTGTCCCGCTGTTGCCGCCGGGCACGGTGTGCGTGGTGAACGGCGCCGGCGGGCTGGGGCACATCGGCATCCAGTCGTTGCGCGCGTTGACCGCCGCGACCGTCGTCGTGGTGGATCGCAACGCCGATGCCCTCGGCCTGGCGGCGAAACTCGGCGCCGACCACACGGTGCTCGCCGACGGGAAACAGGTCGAAGCCGTGCTGGACCTGACCGGCGGCAACGGCGCCGAGGTCGTCCTCGACTTCGTGGCCGAACAGGGCGCGCAGCAGGACGCGTTCGCGATGACCCGCCGGGCCGGTTCGCAGTTCGTCATCGGCTACGGCAGCAACATCGACATCCCGACCATCGACCTGATCTCCACCGAACGCAACGTGATCGGCAATCTGGTCGGCACCTACAACGACCTCGTCGAACTGATGGTGCTGGCCCAGACCGGCCGTGTCACGCTGCACACCAGGAAGTACCCGTTGGACGCGGCGCTCGACGCCCTCGCCGATCTCGACGCCGGCCGGGTCCGCGGCCGCGCGATCCTCACCCCCTGAACCCGCCCGAACCGATCGAGGAGCACGCACGATGGCCAAGGAACTGCGTTTCGGCTCGGACGCCCGCGACCTCCTCCTCGCGGGGGTCGACAAGCTGGCGGAGGCGGTGAAGTCGACGCTGGGACCCAAGGGGCGCAACGTGATCATCGAGAAGATCACCGGTTCGCCCGTGGTGACCAACGACGGCGTCACCATCGCGCGGGAGATCCACCTCAAGAACCAGTTCGAGAACATGGGCGCGCAACTGGTCAAGGAGGCGGCGATCAAGACCAACGACGTGGTCGGCGACGGGACCACCACGGCGACGGTGCTGGCACAGGCGATCATCCGCGCGGGGATGCAGGCCATCGGCCGCGGCGGGAATCCCGTACTGGTCAAACGTGGTATCGACCACGCCGTCGGAAGGCTCGTCGACCATCTGGAGAAGCAGGCGCGCCCAGTGGTGTCCGAACAGGACTTCGCGCGGGTCGCGGCCATCTCGGCCAATGACGACGACGCTGTCGGCGAGGTCATCGCGAAGGCGCTGCACACGGTCGGAGAGGGCGGCGTGGTGACCGTCGAGGAGTCGGCGTCGCTCGGGATGAGCGTCGATTTCGTCGAGGGCTTCGAATTCGACAACGGCTACCTCTCGCCGTACCTGGTCACCGACCCGGGACGGCTGGAGGCGGTGCTCGAAGATCCGTACATCCTCATGTGCAGCGAGAAGATCACCCAGGTCCAGCAGCTGATGCCGTTGCTGGACAAGGTGATGCGGGCGCCGAGGCCCCTGGTCGTGATCGGGGAGACGGTCGAGGGGACCGCGCTGTCGATGCTGGTGCACAACCACGTCAACGGCACCTTCCAGTCGGTGGCCGTGCGCGCCCCGGGCTTCGGTGACCGGCGGTTGCACAAGCTGGAGGACCTCGCGGCCGTCGTCGGTGGTGCGGTGCTTTCGCGGCAGGCCGGGTTCTCGCTGGAGACGATGACGCTCGAACACCTGGGGCGCGCCAGGCAGGTCCGGGTCACCGAGAACAAGACGACCATCGTGGGCGGGGCCGGTTCCGCCGAAGCGATCGACTTCCGGGTCGGGCAACTGCGGGCCGAACTCGAGCGGGCGCAGTTCGGTGTGGACGAAGAGGTGCTGACGGAACGGATCGGCGCGCTGACCGGCAAGGTCGCCGTCGTCCGCGTCGGTGCGGCCACCCCGGCCGAACTCAAGGAACTCCAGCACCGGGTGGAGGACGCGCTGTCGGCGACCCGGGCCGCGATGGCCGAAGGCATCGTCGCGGGCGGCGGCGCGGCGCTGCTGCACGCGGAGAAGGCGCTGGACGACCTCGGGCTCGACGGCGACTACGCGATCGGCGCCGAGATCGTGCGCCAGGCGTTGAGCGAACCGGCGTACCTGATCGCGTTCAACGCCGGTCACCCCGCGCACGAGATCGTCGCCAGGACCAGGGAATTGGGCGACGACGAAGGTTTCGACGCCCTGAACGACCGCTACGGCGACATGATCGAACTCGGCGTCGTCGATCCGTTGCGGGTCTGCCGGTCGGCGGTGCAGAACGGTGCCTCGGTGGCGGGGCTGCTGCTGACGACGAACTCGCTGATCGCCGAGGAACAGACACCGTGGGGCGGGAGCGCGGCACTGATGACCGAATTCGGGCCGCTGGACGGCGGGTTGCACCAGCCGTCGCCGGATGCCAGCACACCACAGTCGCTGGGGATGGGGCCGTCGGTGGGCTAAGGCTCCTCGTCCACCCATTCGAGCAGGTCGCCGGGCTGGCATTCGAGGACCCGGCACATGGCTTCCAGGGTGCTGAACCGGACGGCCTTGGCGCGGCCGTTCTTCAGCACCGCCACGTTCGCCGGGGTGAGCCCGACGAGCTCGGCGAACTCGCCGACACTCATCTTGCGCTTGGCCAGCTCGACGTCGATGCGGACGACGATCGGCATCAGATCACCTGTTCCAGATCGGAGCGCAGCGTGGTGGCCTGCCGCAGCAACGTGCGCAGCACGATCATGAGGAGGCCCAGCACGGCGACGCCGACCAACGCCAGGAACAACAGCAGCGGCAGAGCCGGATCACCGGCGTTGAAGCCGACGTAGAGGAACACACTCGCCAGCACCACCCAGCCGGCGAGGATCGCCCACACGATGGCGTCCACCCACCTCAGGGATGCTTCGGTGAAGATCCGGTCCTTCTTGACCAGGGTGAGCAGCTGCCAGGTGGCGACGATCACGACCTGGACGCAGAGCACCCAGAAGACGGAGACGGCCGTCGCGGGCCAGCGCAGATACGCCATGTCCGGGTCATGCCGGGCCATGTACGCGAACTGGCCGGGCAGGGACATGGTCTGGAAGAGGACCAGGATCCCGAACAACACCACGAGGAACACTCTGAGGGGCGCGACCGCCCGCTGCGCTGTCAGCATGCATCGAGTTTCGCGCGTTATCTATCGAAAGTCAATCGGTAGCTATCGTGGTTCGGGCGGTGGCGAGGCGTCGGCAGGTGTTGCGAACGTGGCCTTCGCAGCGTCCGCGGCGGCACCCGCCAGGAGTCCACTGTCCGCGAAGGCCTCCTTCCCTACTCTCACGGTAGGCAAGGAGGCCTTCACGGACGGATCCAGTGCGTGTACGACGCCTGAAGCGGCGGTCAGGACAAGGCCCCGCCCACTGTCGGAGCGCATTGGGGAAATCGCTCACCGCATTCGGTGAACGGGGTTGAATTTTCGTCGCGTGAAGGAATTCACCCGGCCGTAGTTCCGCCATTGTCGCGTCCGGTGCCGTCTGTCAGGATGCTCGTGACTCGACCCGAAGGAGTGTCCAGTGGCTTCCCGTCTCAACCCTTACATCAGCTTCGCCGGCGATGCCCGGCAGGCGATGGAATTCTACAAGTCGGTGTTCGGCGGAGAACTGACGCTGAACACGTTCGGCGAGTCCGGTATGGCGGGTTCGCCCGTGGAGGACCAGATCATGCACAGCCAGCTCGATTCCCCTGGCGGCTACACGATCATGGCGTCGGACACACCGCCGGGAATGGAGCACAAGCCGGGCACCAACCTGTCGGTCAGCCTCAGCGGTGATGACGGGGAGGAATTGCGCGGATACTGGGAGAAACTCTCCGCCGACGGCACCGTTTCGGTGCCGTTCGAAAAGCAGATGTGGGGTGACGAATTCGGTGCCTGCACCGACAAGTTCGGCATCTCCTGGATGGTGAACGTCATTCAAGGCTAGGGCATTCCGGCCCGGTGCGATCGGTGCCGAAGCTCCCGACTTCCGGGGACTTGCGGCTCCGATCGCGCGAAACCTGTCATGCCGCCGGTGAAATCGCCGATCACCCCTGGTGAGGATTCGGTGGTTCCATCAGGAGGCAGGGATATGAACAGAATGGTCGCGGCACTGCTGGTTTCGGCGGGTGCCGCCGCGGTGCTGGGTGGTTGCGGGACGGCGGGATCCGGCTCGCCACCGGTCACCGTGGTGCGGGAGATCTTGCCGCCGTCGACGACCACCGCCGTCGCACCGCCCGCCACTTCGGTGGTCGTGGTGGAGCCGCCGGTGACGGTCACGCGGGTGCCCGTGGCGCCGAGTCTCACCTCGTGTCAGCGCCTCCTCGCCGACGGATTCTCCTATGCGTATGCGTTCGACGCCTGGGTGAACGCGGGCCGTCCGCTGAGCTGGGACGCCGATCGCGACGGGTATCCCTGCGAGCAGTCCTACGGGAACCGGAACTAGACCGGCTCGCAGCGAACATCGATGGTGCCGCGCGGGTCTTCTTGCCCGAGTGCCCGCAAGTGAATCGGTGTCCCACCGGGATTGTCGTACAGCCGGATGCCGTCGCCGAGCAGGACCGGCGCGATGTGCAGGTCGATCTCGTCGATCAGCCGCAGTTCCAGCAGTTGACGGCCGATGTCCGGAGAGAACACTTCGAGGTTCTTCCCGTTCGCCGCCTCCAGTCCGATCCGGACCGCTTCGGCCGGGCCGCAGTTCAGGAACGTGACGCCCTCCGTGGGAGTCGCGTCCTCGGGATGGTGGGTGAGGACGAAGAGCGGTCCTTTCCAGGCGCCGCCGTAGATACCGCTCGGGTCGGGGTAGGCGTCCCAGCCGTCGCGGCCGCCGAGGACGGCGCCGGTGGTCGTGGCGTATTCGTCGATCAGGGTCGGCCGGGACGTGATGCCCGCCATCCAGTCCATGCCGTGGCCCGGTCCCGCGACGAAGCCGTCGAGGGACATCGTGAAGTGCCAGAGCACTTTCCCGCCCGCGGTCTGTGGTTCGAGCATTCCGCCTCCTACTGCTTGCGTTTTGCAATCGGTCGCTTCACGGTAGGCGGAGTGATGGTAGATTGCAACCACTTCGACCGGAGGTGAAGGATGGCGGAACCCGCCCGTTCGGGCTGTCCGATCAACGCCGCGATCGAGGCGTTCGGCGACAGCTGGAGCCTGCTCGTGCTGCGGGACATCATGTTCGGCACGCGGCGCTATTTCCGGGAACTGCTCGCCGGATCCGAAGAGGGGATCGCCTCCAACATCCTGGCCGACAGGCTGAAGCGGCTGGTCAAGGCCGGCCTGCTGACCCGTGAGGACGCCGGTCCCGGCAAGCGGGCCGCGTACAGCCTGACCGAGGCGTCGATCCAGCTGGTGCCCGTGTTCGCCCAGCTCGGTTCGTGGGGGCTCAGCCATCGGCCGACCACGAAGCGCTTGAGGGTGCGGGCCGAACTGCTCGCCGCGGGCGGGCCGGAACTATGGGCGGAGTTCATGACCGAACTGCGGGTCGTCCATCTCGGCGCTCGGGCGCCGGAGCAGGATGGGCCGGGCGTGCTGGAGCGTCTCGCGGCCGCCTATCAGGGCGCCCTCTGATGGCTTCTCGTTCCGGCAATTCACGCGACCGAAAAGGGCAGCCGATGGGGCTGAACGGCTCAAGCCGGTGGAGTATTCAGTGCGGGTTCCTTTCCCGGTATTCCGCCCAGACCTTCTTCGGCACGCACATTCGCCACGCGTCGACGATCAGCTCTCGTAACTCCTCGTAATCGATCGCGGACAGTCGGACGTGAACCCACCGATAGCGCATATCGGCCGGATTCGGCAACATGAACTTGTCCGGCTCACCTGTCACCAGCGCTTCCCGCTCTTCTTTGGGATAGCCGAATCCCAGCACGGTTTCGTCAGGTGACAGCGAAAGGAACACGATTCGCCCCACGCGGAACTTCACCCGGTCGCGGACCAGTGCCTCATAGGCGCGGGGCAGCTCCGAAGCGATCCTCCTGACGTCATCCCCGGTTACCATTTTTCCACCATTCCCCGCTGTCCGTTCCCCAGTCACCCTTGGCGCCCGTGGTGAAGACGACGTAAAGGTATTCGTCGAGGATCTTCGCCAGGGACACCGGTCTGCCCACAAGGGCGGGGATCCCGTCTCCCGCCTCCGCGATCACCGCGGCGGCCCACTCGCGGCCGAGCCGCAGGTGCCTGCCGAACGCGGCGCCGTCGCGGTCGCCGTGGAGGGCGGCCGCGATCGCGGCGTCCCACGGCATGATCGTGTTGGGCCGCAACGCATACAGGGCCTTGGCCGCGGCGGTCGGGCCGAGAGTGCGCCTCGCCCGTCCTGCTGAGACGACGACTTCCGAGAGGTCCGAGTACGCCTTCGCCGCCGTGTCGATCCCCGCGTCCGTCAGGTGGACGAGGTCGACGGTCGGCAGGGTGGTACCCCAGGTGTCCCACCAGGCCTGGACCCCGGCGTCGAAGGGGGCGGGCTCGCCTTCTCGCGGATACCGGATGCGGCATCCCCACGAGTTCAGCCAGCGAAGAAGAATCGTGCGATGTGCGGCCTGTGACAGGTCGATCGCGGACCGCGTTTCCGTGGTGAGCCGGAACCATGAGGTGTCGGCATTCGCGAAGCCGTTGAACACTTCGGCGGCACGCCGGAGTTCCGAGAGAGGGGGCAGGGGGCCAGACATGGGCGAACCCTATCCGGTGCCACCAAGGGGGTGAATTTCCACGTCCAACTATTGGACTTTGTACATTGAGTCACCTATTTGTATCTGCTGCGCGGTTCATTGGTCCTTTAGGGTTGTGGCCAAGAAGGCCACAAGGATGGCGGTCACGCAGCGCGATCGTGTTACCCCATCCCGGGGAGGAGTAAGGCATGGGCAGACCCGAGCGACCGTTGGACGGCTCCACTGGTCCGATCGCCGCATTCGCTCATGATCTGCGGGTGTTACGTAACCGAGCGGGAAACCCGAGCTACCGGGAACTCGCCAGAACGGCGCTGTTCGCGCCCTCCGTACTGTCCAGCGCCGCCAGCGGCCACCGGCTGCCCACCCTGGCGGTGACAATGGCGTTCGTCTCCGCGTGCGGCGGAGATCGTGCGGCGTGGGAACGACGCTGGAGGAGTGTCGCCGGGCAAACAGGTGGTGGCGTCGAGGTACGCGAGGAGCGTCCGCCCGCGCCCGCGACTGCCGAGATCCCGGCGGATGGCGCACAGGTGCTGGCATCCGGGGTCATCCACCTCGCCCGTCCGGCCCAGCTTCCCATGGGGTCCAGGACTTTCGTCGGCAGGGAAGGGGATTTGGCCGGTGCCGCCGAGATGATCGGGGCGACCGGCCCGGTCAAGGTGCCGCTCCTGGTCAGCGGTCCGATCGGGGTGGGTAAAACGGCTTTCGCCTTGCGGCTGGCCGAAGAGGTGGCCGCGGACTTCCCGGACGGGCAGCTCTACGCCGATCTGAGCAACAGCGGAACCGGTGGCCGGTCGGCGAACGGGATCGTGCGCGGCTTCCTGCGCGCGCTCGGCGTACCGGCGCATCTCGTGCCCGACGACCCGATGCAGCGGATCGGGCTGTACCGGTCCTTGCTGGCGGAACGCAGGTTGTTCGTTCTCCTGGCCGGCGTGAGCGACGAGGGGCAGGTGCGCCCGCTGCTGGGCCAGGCCCCGCACAGCCAGGTCGTGGTGACCAGCCGCGCCCGGCTGCTCGGCTTGGAGGACACGAACCGTGTCGAGCTGGATACGTTCTCGCGTAGGGAATCACTGGCGTTGATCGGCCGGATCGCCGGACCGAGCCGGGTGCGCGCCGAGCAAGACGCCACCGACACGATCGCCGAACTGTGCGGGGATCTTCCGCTGGCGGTCAACATCGTCGGCCGCAAGATCGCCGCGCGTCCCGAGTGGGCGATCGCGTATACGGCGGGGCAGCTCGCCGATCGCGAACGGCTCATGGACAGCCTCAGCGTCGGTGACGTCAACGTCCGGGACCGGTTCAGTTCCGCGTACGAACACCTGTCACCCGCCGGACGCGAGGCCATCCACCACTTCGGGCAGAGCGGGGCGGGCTGGACGACGTCGATCGGCATCGCCGCGGCGATGGGCATCATGATCGAGACCGCCGACGAGCTCCTGGAGTCCGTCGTGGACGCCGGGCTTCTCCAGCGCGCCAACGTCGCCGGCCGGTACGCGGTGTCCCGCTTGGTCAGCGCGTTCGCCGCGGAACGGCAACGGGAACCGGATCCGTTCGCCGCCGCCGTGCCGATGGCGGGCCGCCGGGCGCGGAAGAACGCCTTCGAATCGCTGCGCCACGACGCCGTGCGCACCCTGCCGGGCGGCTCGTCCGAAGGGTGATCGTTCGAGCCGCGCGGTGCTTCCGGGCAGCGGACCGCGCGGCTCGAAAGCACCGCGACAGGGGTGATCATGTTCAGGATCGGGCCCAGCCGGGTAGTCGGTGCGGAAAGCACCCGACCGGAAGGAGCCCGATGGCTGACAAGTTACGACCGCCGCAGCAGCAGGAGCCGCCGGGCGTGACGTCGGAGATGGACCCGCCGCCTCGTGACTCCATGGAGGACTACGAGGGCTGCGACCTGTTGCGCGGCAAGCGCGCGCTCATCACCGGCGGCGACTCCGGGATCGGCAGGGCGGTCGCCATCGCCTTCGCGAAGGAGGGCGCCGACGTCGCGATCGCCTACCTCAACGAGCACGAGGACGCGAAGTACACCGAGGAGCGCGTCCGGGCCGAGGGCCGCGAGTGCCTTCTCCTGCCGGGCGACTTGGCCGAGGCCGCCCAGTGCCGCGAGATCGTCGCTCGGACCGTGGACGAGCTCGGCGGTCTGGACATCCTGGTCAACAACGTCGCCACGCAGTGGCCGGTCGACTCCCCGGAGGAACTCACCGACGAGCAGTGGACGCACACCTTCGACGTGAACATCCACAGCTTCTTCCGGGTGACCGACGCCGCGTTGCCGCATCTGAAGAAAGGCGCGGCGATCATCAACACCGGCTCGGTGAACGGCCTTCGCGGCAACAAGTCGCTCATCGACTACTCCGCGACCAAGGGCGCCGTCCACGCTTGGACCTACGCGATGGCCCAGGCACTGGCGGATCGCGGCGTCCGGATCAACTGCGTCGCGCCGGGGCCGGTCTGGACACCGCTGATCCCCTCGACGTTCCCGCCCGAGAAGGTCGAGAAGTTCGGCCTTCAGGTCCCGTTCGAGCGGGCCGCCCACCCCGACGACCTCGCACCTTCGTACGTCTTCTTGGCGTCCAACCGGCTTTCGTCGTACTACAGCGGCGAGGTCATCGCGGCGCTCGGCGGGGAGACGACACCCGGCTGAGCGCCGCGGTGACAGCGGGTCCCGGCCCGATCCGAGAGATTCGAGGAGGTGCGATGGCGATGACGGAGGCGCGGCGACGGTTGATGTCGCCGTTCGCCTGGGCAAGCCGGGCCGTCCGAGTCCCGGGCGAGGAACGGCGAAGCCTGATCCAGACCACGAAAGCCGCGGCCGCCGCGGTGATCGCGTGGATCGTCGCGACGTCGGTCCTCGACCTGCCACAGCCCTTTCTCGCGCCGTACGCGGCCGTTTTCCTGGTGCAGGCCACGGTTTACCGTTCCCTGCGCGGCTGGGCTCAGCAGGTCGGCGCGGTCAGTGTGGGAGTGCTGCTCGCGGCGGGCGCCGGCCAGTTCATCCCGTCGGTGACGGTGGCGCTCGGCCTGGTCATCTTCACCGGGTTGCTGATCGGCTCGTGGCGTGGTTTCGGCGACTCGGGGGTGTGGGTCGGGATCACCGGCATGCTGCTGATCTCCTACGGCAACGCGACCGAACCCGTCCTGCTCGCCGACAGGCTGCTCGAAACCGCGCTGGGCGCGGCGATCGGGGCGGTGCTGAACGCGGTGATCCTGCCGCCACTGCACGGGGAACGCCTGCGGGAGGCGACGGGACGCCTCGCCTCGGCCATCGCGGATGTCCTCAAGGAGACCGCGGCACTGGTCCGCGGCGGCGAACCGCCCGAGGCGACCGACGTTCTGCACGACCGGATGCGCGATGTCCGCAGCCTGGTCGCGGAGGCGGAGGAAGCGATCGGCTGGACCCAGGAGGGCCGGTACCTGAACCTCCGCAGACGGCGGGAGACCGGGGAAGACGCACTGGCGAATCTCATCTCCCTGTGGCCGCCGCTCGCCCAGTTGATCGACGCGGTGACCGAAGCCTCCCGGAGCGAGCAGCCGTTCCGGCATCCCGGCGAGTACGCGCGCGGAGTGGTCGGCGACCTGCTCGAA
Organism: Amycolatopsis sp. lyj-84; assembly: GCF_046549075.1. Lineage (NCBI taxonomy): Bacteria > Bacillati > Actinomycetota > Actinomycetes > Pseudonocardiales > Pseudonocardiaceae > Amycolatopsis > Amycolatopsis sp. lyj-84. The sequence goes on along the minus strand of NZ_JAJPWO010000002.1, from coordinate 49,162 downwards.
GCGCTCGCCGAAGTGGCGCGTTCGGGTGACCCGGACAAGCTCGATCGGTGCCGCACGCTGGTCGAAGAGATCGATCACCTGCTCGTCACCCCCACGGACGAGGTCACGACGTCGATCGGACTCGGGGCGATGGCGCTGCCCGCCCGGCGCCTGGTCCAGCGGCTCGGCGCCGATTAGGCCGGGGCGACGGCGGGTAACCGTACCCATGACCGGAAGCGGAAAGCGGACCGTGGTCACCGGCAACGTCGGGGCGGCCGTCGTACGCGCGTTTACGTCCTCGAACCTGCGAAGGCGCTGACATGAGAGAACGATTCCAAGGCGAGCTGAGCGTCCTCGGCGACCTCCTGTCGAGCATGTGCGGCATGGCGTGTGAGGAACTGCGCCTGGCCAACCGCGTCTTTCTCGACCGGGACGGCGCCGCCGTCATCCTGCTGGCGGGGGTGGAGACGAAGCTGAACGCGGCCCGGACCGAATGCGAGGAGACCGCGCAGAAGCTGCTCGCCCTGCAGGCGCCGGTCGCGGGGGATCTGCGGACCGTGCTCGCGGCGGTGTACTGCGCCGACCGGCTCGAGCGGATGGGCGACCTCGCCCAGCACATCGCCGACCAGGCCGCACGAGAGCCGGAATTCGCCGTGCCCGGGTCCCTCACCGGACGCTTCCGTGAGATGGCCGGGCTGGTTTGCTCGATGGCAGAGGACCTCGCCACGGGAATCGAGGGACCGACGGCCGAGGTGTTCCACTCCTTGGCCAGGACCGATCAACGGGTCGACGCGTTGTACGAGGAGCTGATGACACTCGTCACCGGTCCGGAATGGACGGACGGTGTCGCACCCGCGATCTCGGTGGCGCTGCTGGCGCGGTTCTACGAGCGCTTCGCCGATCAGGTCGTCTCCGTGGCGCGGCGGGTGGATTTCGCGCTCACGGGACAGCTGCCCGAATCCTCGGTGCGGGACAGCTCCGACGGTCCGGTCACGGCTCCCTGAAGTGCTATGAAAGGCCCGTTACTTGCAAAATTTGCAAGTAACGGGCCTTTCATAGCATCCCGGGAGCCGGGAACCGCAGCGATCACGAAGCGGGGTACTGATTCTCCCGCAGCAGGTTCGCCAGATGGACGGCGTTGCGCGCCAGGGTCGAGTTGGTCGATTCGACCGCTTCCGGAGTCTCGTCGAGGTCGTTGTAGTCGCCGCCCTTCATGGCCTCGCCGTTCCAGTAGGTCCCGCCCTGGGCCGGCACCGTGAACCCGGTGTCGTTGAGGGCCTGGAACAGGTCCGCGGTGACCTTGTGGGCGCCGTCTTCGTTGCCTACGACGGCGGTGACCCCGATCTTGGCGAACATCGCGGGCCTGCCCTCGTCGTCCGTCTCGGACAGTTCGGCGTCGAGCCGCTCCAGGACACGCTGGGCCACACTGGACATGTGGCCGACCCAGGTCGGCGTGGAGATCAGCAGGATGTCCGCGGCGTCGATCTTGCGGCGGATCGCGGGCCAGGCGTCGCCGTCGCCCATGTCGGCCTCCACCCCGGGCTTGACGTCGTGGTCGACGACCCGCACCAGTTCGCCGGTGACACCGCGTTCCGCCATCTTGTCCAGCACCTGCCGGGCGATCAGGGCGCTGCTCGAAGCAGCGGGCGACGGTTTGAGCGAGCACACCAGGGCGAGGGCCTTCAACGGCTGGGTCATCGTGTCCTCCTGTTCATGCCGAGCGGCTACCCGGACAGGGATTCGGGGAAACCCGTGTGAATCGGGCGCAGCCGGGTAAGCCTCCGATATGCGTGCTTTGGTGATCGGATGGGCGAGTTTGCGTCACGGCGAGGCGACTCCCGTCGACGTACTCGGAATGCGGCGGGTCGACGCCGCGCTTTCGCTGGCCGAGGTGCCCCACGATCTCGCTTGGGGGCCGTCACACCGGCTGGAGGGGCTGGACTACGAGGAGGTGGACCCGGCGAGGTACAGCCATGTCGTGTTCGTCTCCGGCGCCGTGCGGGGAAGGCAGGTGTGCGAAGTGCACCGGCGGTTCGCGCACTGTCACCGGATCGCCGTCGGCGTTTCGGTGGCCGATCCGGGCGACGACGCGGTCACCGGGTTCGACCAGGTGCTCGCCCGTGACCATCAGGGGATCGCCACCCCCGACCTCTCGATCGACTCCCCGACCGACGAGGTGCTGGTGGCGGGCCTGATCCTCGCGCGGGAGCACACCGCCGTCCGGTCGTTCGTGACGAAGTGGGTCGCCGGGATCGATTGCGGGAGAGTGCCGCTCGAACCGGGTCTGGCGTTTTCGGACTGGGAACGCTGTGCGACGCCGGACCAGTTCGCGTCGATCCTGTCGCATCTGGACGTCGTGGTGACGACCCGGCTCGACGGGCTGGTGCTGGGCCTGAGGGCGGGTGTCCCCGTGCTGGCGGTGGATCCCGTCGCCGGTGGCGGCGCGCTGACGGCGCAGGCCGACGCGCTCGGCTGGCCGGCACTCGTCCCCGCCGAGGAGGCGGGGGAGACGGAGAACCTCGATTCGTGGTGGCGCTGGTGTTCTTCGGTGCAGGGCAGGGCGGTGGCCGCGCTGCGGGCGTTGCCGACCGACAACGTGCTGATGCGGGACATGGTGAAGGCGTTCAAGACCGGTCCGGTCCGGTAACGCGCGGGCTCACACGCGCGTCGGCGCCTCCTGCACTGCCGACGCATAGGCTCGCGCGCACTCCACCGCCACGCGGTCCCAGGAATACCGTGCCTGGACCCGGTCGCGTGCGGCGACGCCGAAGGTCTCCCGCGACGACGCGTCCGAAAGCAGCCGCCGCAGTGCACCGACGAGTTCCTTGGGATTGCCCGGCGACACCAGCGAACCGGTGACGCCGTCGATCACGGTTTCGGTGAGCACGCCGACCGATGCCGCCACCACGCTCACTCCGCACGCCATCGCTTCGAGCGGTACGAGACCGGACGGATCGGAGCGGGGCGCGCAGACCACGATGTCGGCGGAACGCAGGAGAGCGGGCAGATCCGCCCGCGGAACCCAGCCCGCCGTCCGCATCCGGCCCGCCACCCCGGCCCGCTCGGCGGTCCCGCGCAGGCGGCGCGCGTCCTCGGCCGTGAGACTTCCGGCGAGGACGAGTTCCGTCTCCGGCAACGCCGCCAGAGCGGTGATCACGACGTCGGCTCCCGGGATGCCGACGCTCACGATCCGGTGCCGCGCGGTACGGCGTGCGCTTTCGCCCTCCACGGTGAACTTCGCCGGGTCGACGCCACCGGAGACGACCGAGGCCCGCACCCGGGGCATTCCCAGCCGGGTGAGGGAGAGGACTTCGTCGGACGAGGTCGCCACCACCTGGCCCGCCTGTTTGGCGATCATGCGCTCGACCCGGGTCCGGTCCGCATCTCCGGCCCCGAGGGTGTGGAAGGTCTGGACCACCGGGATGCCGAGGTCCTTGGCCGCCAGAAGCGAGGCGAGCCCGGACGACCAGAAGTGCGCGTGCACCACGTCCGGCCGGTCCTTGGTCCAGCGGGAGCGCAGGACGCGGGTGAAATCTCCCAGCGCCGGAAGGAGATCGTCCTCCTGGAGCCGCTTCGGGGGGCCCGCGAGCACCTGGACCACGCGGTATCCGTCCGGGGTCTCGACCGTCGCCGGGGTCCGGCGGCTCTCGCGGCGGGTGTACACGGTGACGTCATGGCCTTCGCGGGTTAGGGCGGCGGACAGTTCGGCGATGTGGACGTGCCGTCGTCCGACCGGGCCGTCGCCGAGGACGGCGAGCGGACTGGCCTGCGCGGAGACCATCGCGATCTTCATCGGCGGGTGTGGCGGGTCACGACGACCATCGGGTATGCCTCCGTTCCCCCTGGCGGCGGATACCCCGTGGTGGCATCGCGAAACACACCCTCCCCGGCGGCGGGCCATTGTGGACGTTTGGCGTCCCGTGATCGGGGTAGCCCGGAGCATGACCGCGATGGTGAACCATGACTAGGAAACGGGTCCGGATCGAATCCGGCGGCCCGATACTGGTGGAGGGCCCGGTCGAGATCGCCACGCCCGACGGCGAGACGGTGACCTCCGACCGGTTCCTCGTCGCGCTGTGCGCCTGCCGTCGCAGCAAGAGCTTTCCCTTCTGCGACACCAGCCACCGCCGCCGCTCACGGCAAGGGGAGCAACGGCCTCAGCAGTGACGTCTCACCGGCCGACCAGGCGCCCATCAGGTGCTCGGTCAGCCGGTTCTCCAGCAGTTCGGTGGCCTGTATGCCCAGCGCGATGTCCGCCGCCAGTTCCGGTTCCCGCGCCAGCAGATCTCCGATGACGTCGTGCCGTAGCACTTGTTCGTGCACCGCGTCGGCTTCGATGTGCTCGGTGTAGAAGTACCGGCATTCCCCGGCCGCACCGAGCCGCCCCAGCGCCTCGTCCATCCGCCGGGCGGAAGGCCCGGTGCTGATCTCGGTACTGGCGAAATGCCCGACGAGCGCCCCGCGCAGGCGCCGGTGCAAGCCGAACAGCGACATCATGTTCACCGTCGCGAGCGTGCAGGCCGGGACGTGGTCGAGGTAGGCGAGGTAGCCGTCGGACAGGTCCGCCGCGGTCAGCAGATCCGCGAAAAGGCGGGAATGCGCCTGTTCGGCCCGCCCGCCACCGAACTCGTCGAACTCCACGGCGACCAGCGCGGCCTTGGCCCGGCCCCGCAGCCGCGGGATCACCCAGGCATGGGGATCGGCCTCTTTGAGGTGGTAGATCGACCGATGCGCGAAGTACTCCTCGACATGCCACCATTCGCCCTTGTCGCGCAGGAAGTGCGAAACACCTTCCCCGTCGACGGGCTCGACCAGCATCTCGTCGAGCAGTCCTTGGACGTCGTCCCCACCGGGTACCGCGGCGCGGATGCCGTCCAGGAACGCGTGCTCCAGACCGGACCGGAAGCCGAGCAGGCGCGGGTCCCATTCCCAGCCGTCGTCGACGCCGTCGAAACCCTGGTAATGGAGCTCGTAGCAGACGTGCAGCGCGAGCTGCAGATCTTCGCCGAAGGGATCGGCTCCGATCACCGCGTCGTGGTCGAAGTCGTCCCGGCGACCGCCTGCCAGGGTGTTCACCACGGCGGCGGAGAGCGGGCCGCGGATCTCGGGCAGCCTCGCGGCCACCTCTCGGTCGATCGTCGTCATGCCCCCGGGTACCCGCTCTACGCGAGCGGAACCGTTTCCCCGGTCAGCATCCGCAACACCGCGACGTCCCCGTCCGCGGCGGCCCGGCGCTGCCGGTCGGCACCGGTGCCCTCACGTTCCAGCCGGTCGAGCAGCGTGCGCACCAGTGTCAGGTCGCCGGTGTCCTCCAGCGCCGGTCCGGCGTGCGCGAGCAACGCGGCGACCCGGTCGCCCGCCGGCACCGGCTTCTCCGTCACCGGGTCGATCGCGGGGCCGGAAAGACCGTGCCGGGCGGCCGACCACACCGCGGCGGCGGCGATCTGCGGATCCAGCGGTACGGCCTCCACCCCGTGGTCGAGATCGGTGAGCGCGGTGCGCACCAGTGCTCGGGTCAGCAAGGCCTGCAGGACGGCTTCGTCCACAGTGGAGGCGGTGTCGGCCGCCCGGATCTCGACCGTCGGCCAGCGCGACGACGGTCTGGCGAGCCAGAAGGTCTGGTTCCCGTCCACCAGGATCCCGCAGTCCACCAGCTTCCCGACCTGTTCCTCGTACGCGGCGGCGTCCGTGAAGTACGGCGCGATCCCCGAGCCGGGAAACCGGCTCTGCTCCACCGTCCGCCAGCTCTCGTACCCGGTGTCACGGCCGCCACTGAACGGTGAATTCGCCGACAGCGCGAGCAATGTGGGCAGCCATTCGGCCACATGGTTCACGACGGCGACCGCGGTCTCCCGGTCGGGCACGCCGACGTGCACGTGGCAGCCGCAGGCCTCGTAGGCCTCGACCACACCGGCGTACAGGGTGTCGATCTTGCCGTATCGGTCGTCGAGGCCGAGGTCCCGTTCGGGCGAGGGGTGCAGCGGAGTGCCGGAAGCGATGACGGCGCAGTCCTCGCCGGCCGCCGCTTCGGCCAGCGTCCGGCGGCCCGCGGTCAGGTGCTCGTACAGCTCGTCGGCGGTGGTGCAGACGCCGGTGACGGCCTCGATCTGCGTCAGCCGGAGTTCCCGGTGTACCGACGCGCCGTCCGGCAGCGGACAGCAGACCCGATGCCGGGCGAGGACCGCCTCGGCGCGCGGGCAGCTCACCCCGGTTCTCGGGTCGACCAGCAGGAACTCCTCCTCGACGCCGATGCCGGTCATCGCCGCCCTCGCTTCTCCGGCAGTGCCCGCACGGCCGGGCCCTGGATCACCGACCCGTCCAGGCCGAACCGTGAACCGTGGCAGGGGCAGTCCCAGGTCCGCTCCGCGTTGTTGAACGCGACCAGGCAGCCGAGGTGGGTGCAGTGGGCGCCGACGGTGTGCAGGTCACCGTCCGGATCGCGGTAGGCGGCGACGAGTTCACCGCCGTCCCTGGTCACCTTGGCCTCGCCGGGTGCGAGTTCGTCGAGGGACGCGGGCTTGCGCAACGCGCCGAGGTGGTCGCCCACCAGGAACTTCGCCACCGTGATGGTGTTCTCCACGGTCGAGATCGCGGAACGGAGGTCGTAGCGGTTCGGGTCGTACAGGTCCGCCGAAGGGTTGTCGCGCCCGGTCAGCAGGTCCGCCAGCAACAGCCCCGCCGCGGTCCCGCCCGTCATGCCCCACTGCCCGAAGCCGGTGGCGACCCAGAGATGGCGGCTCGCCGGGTGATAGCGCCCGACGTACGGCACCGAGTCCACAGTGGACAGGTCATGGGCGGACCACCGGTGGGTGACGCGGTGCACGGCGGCGTGTTCGCTCGCCCAGCCCGCCAGCCGCTCATAGCGGCTCTCGACGTCGACGGAGTCGCCGACACGATAGTGCTCGCCGCCCGCGACCGCGTAGGGGACGCCGTCGTTGAGGTAGCTCCGCACGGAGTGGTGCGTGTCGGCGTCGAGGTACATCCCTTCCGGCGGGTTCCCCTCGACCGGCCCGGCGACCACCAGATCGCGAACCGGGTCGAGCCGGGCGAAGTACAGGCCGCGGTCGAAGACCGGGTAGTGGGTCGCCACCACGACCTCGTCGGCCCGCACGTCGCCGGAACTGGTGCGCACCTTGGTCCCGCCGAGTTCGTCGACCCCTTCCGCGCGGACACCTTCGACGATCGTGCCGCCCGCCCGTTCGATCGCCTCGGCCAGCCCGAGCAGCCAGCGGCGCGGATGGAAATGCGCCTGTGAAGCGAACTTCACCGCGCCGAGCGCCTGGACGTCCAGGTCGACGGAGGTGACGTAGGTCGCGGGAAGGCCCGCTTCGGCGGCCGCTTCCGCCTCTCGCTCAAGGCTTTCCACGGTTTCGGGCTTGGTCGTGTAGACGAAGCTTTCGGCGCGGGTGAAGCCGCAGTCGATGCCGAGTTCGGCTGAGGTGGACTCGATCCAGCCCAAAGCGGATGTCTGCGTGTAGGCGTACATCGCGGCGGCTTCGGCGCCCTTGCTCTTGGCCAGCATGGCGTACTTCAGCCCGTGCTGGGCACTGATCTTCGCCGTGGTGTGCCCGGAAACGCCCGCCGCGACGCGATCCGCCTCCAGGACCAGCACCGAACGGCCCGCCTTCGCCAGGCGATACGCCGTGGTGAGACCGGCGATGCCGGCGCCGAGGACGGCGACATCGACCTCCGAGGGCAGCGGCGTACCGGTCCGATCGGGAGCGGGAGCGGTGTCGAGCCACAGTGAACGCGTTCCGGGCAACTCCGTCATGGTGGCCGGTTTCCCGGCGGGCAACGCGGGCAAACCAGAGCGGTCCGGGTTTTCTGGATCACGCGAACGGGTAGCACTCGCCCATGACCACATCCTCCAGGTCCCCAGAGGAAAAGAACATTTTTGTCCTCGGTCTCGACGACGCCAACGAGGATGTGCTGAGACGGATCCCCGGTGTCGCGCGGTATCGCTTCCATCCCTTGCTGTCGCCCGAAGAACTCCAGCACGGCGAGATCCCGATCGTCGAGTCGATGGACAAGGCCGTGTCGCATTTGGACGCCTTCACTGGGCCGATCGACGCAATAGTCGGCTATGGGGATTTCCCGTCTTCGACGATGGTGGCGATGCTGTGCGAAAAATACGGCCTTCCGGGAGTCTCGCTCGAGGCGGTGCTGAAATGCGAGCACAAGTACTGGAGCAGGCTCGAACAGGCGAAGGTGATCGACGAGGTGCCGTCGTTCGGCATCGTCGATCTCGATCACGAGGACCCCCGGCCGCCCGACGGTGTCGGCTACCCCCTGTGGCTCAAGCCGGTGAAGTCGTTCTCGTCGGAGCTCGCCTTCCGTGTGGCCGACGAGGACGGATTCGACAAGGCCGTCGCCGAGATCCGGGCGAGTGTCGACAGGGTGGGCAGGTCCTTCGACCGCGTTCTCGGCACGATCGAGCTCCCCGTCGAAGTGGCCGGCACCGGGGGAGCGGCGTGCCTCGCGGAGGGAGAGCTCAGCGGGGTGCGGGCCGCGACCGAAGGATATGTCCACAAAGGACATATCACGGTGTACGGCGCCCTCGATTCGGTCGACTACCCCGATTCCACCTGCTTGCTGAGGCATCAGTACCCGTCGCAGTTGCCCGAGGACGCCATCGAGCGGATGAAGGAGATCTCCGTCCGTGTGATGGAGCAGATCGGCTTCGACAACGCCACGTTCGGCATCGAATTCTTCTGCCACCCGGAATCCGGGCAAGTCTGCCTGCTGGAGATCACTCCGCGGCATTCACATTCCCACGCCGAGCTGTTCGAGTACGTCGACGGCGTGGCGAATCACCAGATCATGGTCCAGCTGGGGCTCGGGCAGGAACCCGGCGCGCGGCGGAACCGGGGTGACTACCGGATCGCGGGCAAGTGGTACCACCGTCGTTTCCGTGACGGACTGGTCACCCGCGTGCCCACCCGGGGCGAGATCGCGGACCTGGAGGCGGAGATCCGCGGCGTGCGGATCGAAGTGGTGCCGGAGAAGGGGGTCCGGCTCTCGGAACTGCCCGTGCAGGACAGCCACAGCTACGAACTCGCGCACATCTTCGTCGCGGCGCAGACCCAGCGGGAGATGGAAAGCAAGTACCGCAAGTGCACCGAAGCGCTGCGGTTCGACTTCGAGGAGGGATAGCCCATGCGTACGGTGGCTTCGCTATCGTACGAGCCGAAACTGGCACCGGACGATTTCCCGCGATCAGGTTTAGCGCCGGAGGAGCGGGTAACCGGGGGGCAGCGGCGGGTGAAGCGTGGTTGTGCGACCACCGGCCGCGAGGTGGACCGGCGCGGGCAGCCTCGGCGGAGCAGGGACGCCGGCGCGCCGGTCACCGCAACCAACCGGGTCAGACGACGAACAGGTCCACCACGTCCTCCGGCCTTTTCCGCTCTTCGAACCGCCTCCGTTGCCGGTCCGCGCCGTTTCCGCTTTCGAACAGCCGCGCGCAACCGTCGCGGACGAAGTCCAGGTCGCCGGTCGATTCCAGCGCGGACGCCGCGAAGGCCACGACGTCGTCGACGACCTTCGGTGCCGGGGCGAGGTCCCCCGTGACCGGATGCGGGCACTGACCGGAAAGCCCTTCGCGGGAGGCACGCCAAAGATGCGCGCGCAGCACCTCGTTGGACAGCCGGGAGGCAGGCTCGCCCTCGTCGAGGACGGTGGTGACCAGTCCCCGGATCAGGATGCCGAGCAGGACCGCCTCGTCAGGCGTCGACGCCACGTCGGAGAACCGGAACTCGACCGTCGGTTGCCCCTCGGAAAGCCTTACATCCCAATAAACCATCGCGCGATCGAGGATCGCGCCCGCGCGCAGCCAGGCGTCCACGATGCTCTCGTAGTGGTCGAGTGAGGTGAACTCCGGTGGTGGTCCCGCGGACGGCCATCTGGACCATTGCTGATACCGCCAACTGCTGTAGCCGGTGTCGATGCCGTCCGAGATCGCGGAGTTCGCGGTGAGCGTGAGCAGCGCGGGCAGCCAGGGCCGGATCCGCCTGATCAACCGGACACCCGTTTCCCGGTCCGGGATCGCGATGTGGACGTGGCAGCCGCAGGTCGACGTGGCGCGTGCGGTGGCGCCGAAGTGCCTGGCCATCTGCTCGTAGCGGGGGTGCGGGGTGATCGATGGCAGCTCGGCTTCGGCCATCGGCGGGCTTCCGCAGGCGAGGAGGCGAGAGCCCCGCTGAGCCGCCGCCTCGGCGAGCTCGGTGCGGAGGGCTTTCAGCTGGTGTAACCCCTCGTCGCGCGTCCGGCAGATACCGGTCGCGGATTCGACCTGGGAGAGAGTGAGTTCGTGCTGCAGTTCTCCTTGGCCTTCTTCCGCGGAGTCGACGACGACGTTGCCGCTGAGGGAGAGATGTCCTTCGCGGTCTACGACGAAGAACTCTTCTTCGATACCGAAAGTGAGTTCGTCACCGGTCACGAACGCGGGATAGCCACCGGCGGTCCCCGGTAAACCTGTTTTCCCGATACCGGTTCCGGGTATTCACCGGGTATGGACCCCGTCTCGGCGGAACCGCCGTACTTGCTGGCCGCGCAGGCCTCTTCCGTTGTGCGCCATCTGTATCGCCGGGTGCAGGACGACGAACTCGACTCCGCGGCCGATCTCAACCGGACACTCGGCGCGCTGCGCCGGCTGTCCGACGACCTCGCCCACATCCTGCCCGGACTCCAGGAGCAGCTCGAAGAAAGGCTCTTGGACGGCGGCCTCCCGAGCACCGGGCCGTCGGCCGAGGCCTGGGACACCGTGGCGGAGGTCGGCCTGGCACTCGCTCGCGCCCGGGCCGCCGGATTGCTGATGGCACAAGAACTCCGGGCGTCGCAACGGTTACTCGGCGGCTTGGCCGCACCGCTGGACGGTTCCGCCTGACGCGCTAAGAGCGCACCACCGCCACCGGGCAGTGGGCGTGGTGGAGCGCGTCATCGCTGACCGAGCCCAGCAACAGGCGCCGAAGGCTCCCGTGGTCGCTCCGGCCGAGGACCAGCAACGCCGCCTCGCTGGACTGCACGGTCAGTGCCTGCGCCGTCGGCCCGACGCCGTGCACGATCTCCACCGGCACCTCCGGATAGCGCTCCCGCCAAGGCTTGAGCTGCTGCTCGACGAGCTGGTCCGCGATCTCCTGGGGGATCGGCTGGACCGGATCCATCACCGGACCGCCGAGCAGCGGTTCGCTCGCGGGCCCCCAGATGGAGAGCCGCGCCGCGTGGACCGCGTGCACGACCCGGCCGTGCCTCGCCGCGAAGTCGAACGCGAACCCGGCCGCCTGCGCGCTCTGATCAGTACCGTCGGCGCCGAGGATCACCGGCCCGTCGGGCGGGGGCTCCTCACCACGGACGACGACCACCGGCCGTCCGGCATGCTGGGTGACCTCGGCTTCGGTCGAGCCGGTCACGGCGCGGGCGAACACCCCGGTGTGGGATTCGCCGAGCACGATCATCGCCGCGTCCGTCTCGTCGGCGATCGACACAAGCACCTCGTCGGGGGTCCCTCCGCGCTCGACGGTCCGGACTTCGAGGTCCGGATCGGTGCGCTGGAGTTCCTCGGCCATGGCTTCCAGTCGCCGTCCCGCGGGTTCGCCGACGGCCTCCGGGACGACCTGCGTGAGCGGGGCCGCGACGGGGTCGGAACCCGGCGGTGGCAACCGGTCCTTGATGCAGTACGCCAGCACCAGGCCGCGTCCGCGGGTCTTCGCCTCGGCGACCGCCCAGGCGACGGCCCGGCGGGCCTCCGGCGAGCCGTCGAATCCGGTCACCACGGGGCCGTTTCCCTGCTGTGCGTGCGACATCGGTCCTCACCTCCGGCAAACGGTGGGTACCCGTTCGGGCTGATGTTCATGCGTCCGTCGTTTCGGCAGGTCATCGCGAATATCCGGTAACGATCTTCCGAAGTCGCGGACATAATGCCGGTGTGACGGAGGCTGACTGGGTGGTCGAGCGGTCGCGGGAGTTCGCGTCGCTGTGTGGTACGTACGTCGAGTCGTGGACTGGCGTGGCAGGCAGCAGCCCCCAGATCGCCGACCCGAGGGTGCGCTGTTTGCAGGTGTTCGGCTTGCAAGTACGTCTGGACGACGATGCCGTGTGGAGTGTCGATACTTACGAAGACGACACCGCGTTCGGGCTGCGGGCTGTTCCAGAAGCGCTGTTTCGAGACAAGGGGCGGTGGGGCGGAATCTACCGATGGAGGACGTTGGCCGAGTTGCCGATCGGACAGGTCGAGCAGGTGGCTGCCTTCGCTGACGAGGGCGTTCTGGTCCAGGTGTCCTTGCAAATCGGCGAACGGCCGCTGCTGCTGATCGCAGGCGTACTCGATGAGACAGGCGCGAAGGAACGCTTGTTCCACACGCTGGACGAGTAGGTACTGGTATGCACTGATTCCGCCGCTGCTGAGCTTGCCCAGAGGACCACTTCGCGGCGGGGGCTCACTCGAATTGGTGATTGGTCGCTCGCTGGCGAATCGTGATAGCGGCTGGGGTTTCGGCTTCTCTCGAGTGATCCCGAGCTGCTCCGGTGATCATGAGCTGGAAACCTGGCCGGCTCAGATTCCACATAAGAAGGCGAAGGCCTCACGTTCTTGGTGACGCGTCACAACGACGTCCCGGCAAGTCTGGGGAATTCCCCACCTCCGCACCGCCTCGCCGCGCGCAAGATGTGAAGACACATTACCGCGCGGTAACAACAACGACGTTGGAGGCGGCATGAGGCCGAGCAGGCGGTTCAGGGCGGGTTTGGCGGCTTTGGCGGCGGGGATCGCGGTGACCGCGGTGGCGATTCCGGCGGAGGCGGCCAGGCTGGAGTACGTCGCCCTCGGCGATTCGGCCGCGGCCGGACCGCTCGTCCCGAACCAGGATCCCAATCTGCTGTGCCTGCGTTCGGATCACGACTACCCGGCTCTCGCCGCGAAGGCACTCGGGGCCGAACTGACCGACGTTTCGTGTTCGGGAGCGGTGACGGCCGATCTCACGAACCGGCGGTTCGGCATCCTCGCACCGCAGCTCGACGCGCTCAAGCTGTCGACGGGTTTGGTATCGATCACCATGGGCGCCAACGATTCCGGACTGTTCCAGCAGGCGCTCAGCTGCATCAACCTCCTGCCCGAACCGGCCGGGCTCTCGTGCGCGGACCGGCTCACCGCGGGCGGCAAGGACCCGCTGGGCGACTCGATCCGGGCGTGGGCCCCGAAATTCGGCGCCGCGCTCGACGAGATTCGAGTGCGGGCGCCGCACGCGAAGATCCTCGTCACCGGGTACGGCACCTACGTCCGGCACAACGGCTGCTACCCCGTGCAGCCGGTCTGGGCGCGGGACGCGAACTATCTGCAGAGCGTGATGGACCTGATCAGCTCCACCGCCCGGAAGCAGGCCGAGGCCCGCGGCGCCACGTTCGTCGACTTCGCCGCGCTCACCGTCGGACACGACATCTGCGCCGCCCCGCGCGATCGGTACCTCGAAGGCCTGATCCCGGCGCACGCCGCGGCCCCGCTGCATCCGAACGCGCAGGGGATGGCGGTGTTCGGCGCCGCGATCGCACGGGCGGCGGGCTGATGTTCCCGATGTCGCATTCGAGACGCTCAGCGACTCAGATGCGACATCGGGAACATCAGCCGCCTTTGGCGGACCGGGCCGAAAGGGCCGCGCTCAGCAGGGCGATGTGCTCGAGCCGGGTGGGATCCAGTCCGGTGAGATCGGCGATCCGGCGCAGCCGGTAGTCGACCGTGTTGGGATGGACGTGGAGGACCGCGGCGGTTTGCCGCCGCCCTCCACGGCTGAGGAAGGTCTCCAATGTCTGAAGGAGTTCTTCGTTGCCGCCCAACGGTTCCAGCCGGGCGGCCAGCCTGTCGAGGGCCGGACCGGGGCGGGAAAGCTGGTATTCGAGCAACACGTCGTCGAGCCGGTACAGCCGGGGCTGCCGCCCGGATCCGGTGGCGACCGCGAGCACGTCCTGCGCGAGCTTCACCGCGTCGGGCACGCCGGCCGGTTCGGCCGCGGCGGCTCCGGCGATGACCTCCGCGCCCGCCGTGCGGGCGACGTCGGTGAGGACTCGCTCCAGGCGCGCCCAGTCGTGTGGGGACAGTTCGTCGGCCGGGGTTTCGTGCGGCAGCAGGGCGATACCGCCCTCGGGGGTGAGCGAGGTCAGGACGGTGCCCCGGATCTGCCGCTCCAGTTCGACCCGCAGCCGCCGGAGCTTCCGGCGCCCGGCGACCAGCGGATCGACGCCGTTGGCCTCCTCGTCGGGATGCGCCCCGACCGTCGCGGCGAGAACGATGTAGCACGGTGGCAGGCGCAGGCCCGCCTGCCCGGCCGCGACGTCGGCGGGGTCGCCGTCGAGCAGGGCGGACAGCACCGTGTGCCGTGCCGAACGCTCGTCGTCGAACATCGTCTGGCGTTCGTCGAGATATCCCGCGCCGACCGCGGGGGTGACCACCTCGAGATAGCGCAGGGTCAGCGCGTTGACGGCCAGGACGTCGGCGACCTCCTCCGGGCGCGCGTCCGGCGTCAGCGACGCCCAGACGACTTGGATGCCGACGTGATAGGCGGTGAGCACGATGTCGATCGGGATACCCTCTTCCGCGCGCCGGGCGGCCGATTCGCGGAGGAAGTCGAGTTCCTCTCGCGTCGGTGTGGCCCCGGTGCGCAGGGTGTCGATGAACGAACGCAGGTTCTGTTCGATCACATGCGTGATGTCACCGCTGAGTTCCTCGGCTGGCAGCAGGCCGTATTCCGGGATCCGGGAGACGATCTCGGAGAGCACCGTCTTCGCGAGCGACGGCAGGACTTCGGTCAGCCGTTCCGCCAGCGGACGTCCGCCGATGCGGAATCCTGGATCTTTGTCACCCGTCACAACCAGCCATCATGACAGCTTGTCAGCGAGTGAGCGCGTCCCGTGCCGAATCGATGGTCGGGTGCACGTTGAAGACGGCGTCGAGGCCGAGGAGTGACATCGGGCGCAGCAGGGCTCGTTCCTGGGTGACCAGGATGAAGGGGATGCCCGCTTCTTCGGTCTTCGCCCGGATCTGGACGAGGGCCGTGAAACCGGACGAATCGCAGAAAGTGACGGCGGACAGGTCCGCGATCAGCGCCGAGGGCGTGAACCGGAGTTCTTCCTCCATGGCCTGGCGCAGGCCGTCCGAGACGGCGAGGTCGATCTCGCCGGAAACGGTGACCACCGTGTCGATGCCGGAAGCGGTGACCGAGATGTCGAGCGGGGACACGAATCTCCGGGCCGGACGGGGCGGATCGGAGGCTGGTGCGCGATAGTCGGTCAAGTTGACTCCTTGCCGGTGTGGGGTCCGGCTGGAGCCAGAAGGCATGCCGGACCTGAAAAGAAAAGAGGGCCCGGCGGCTGGTGTCTGAACCGCGACGAGCCAACCGTAGCAGTCTCGCGGCCCGGTATGCCGGATGAGCGCTGTGGGGCTGGTCATCGGCTCTGTTCTTTAGTCTGGATCTCACGCGCCGAGACAGGAGGCCGACGTGACCGGTACGACGAGGGTCGAAGTGCTGGCCGAACTGGCCGCGCTCGAGGACCCGCGGGTACGCGAGGTGAACGAGAAACACGGCGACGACCACGGCGTGAACCTCGGCAAGCTGCGGGCGCTCGCGAAGCGGTTGAAGACGCAGCAAGAGCTGGCGCGCGAACTCTGGGAAACGGACGACACCGCGGCGAAATTGCTCGCGCTCTTGATCTGCCGTCCGAAGGCGTTCGAAGGCGAGGACCTGGACCGCATGGTGCGCGAGGCGCGCACTCCGAAGGTGCACGACTGGCTCGTGAACTATGTGGCCAAGAAGAACCCGCACGCCGAAGAGCTGCGTCTCGCCTGGTTCGCGGATCCGGATCCCGTGGTCGCGAGTGCGGGCTGGGCGCTGACCACCGACCGCGTGGCGAAGAAACCCGAGGGCCTCGACCTCACGCGGCTGCTCGACATCATCGAGACGAGGATGAAGGACACTCCGGATCGCCTGCAGTGGGCGATGAACCACTGCCTGGCGCAGATCGGGATCGAGCACGCCGGGTACCGCGCCCGGGCGATCGGCATCGGCGAGCGCCTGGAGGTGCTCAAGGACTATCCGACCCCGCCGAACTGCACGTCGCCGTTCGCGCCCGCCTGGATCGCCGAAATGGTGCGACGGCAGGAGAAGTAGGCGCGCTCAGCCGAGCGCGTCCGCTTTGATGGCCTCGAACTGGGCGCCCATGCGCCCCGCGAGCGCCTCCGCGGCCCGCAGCGGCCGGACCATCACCTTGAAGTCGGCGATCTTGCCGTCGTCGTCGAAGGTCAGGAGATCGCACCCGTTGATCTGAAGCCCGTCGACGGTCGCTTCGAACTCGTACACGTGGTGAGCGCCGTCCTGGATCTCGCGGACGTAGCGAAAGTCCTCGAACACGCGCAGGACCCCGCGCAGGATCGCCGCGGTGATCGCCTTGCCCTGGTAGGGCTTGAACGCGACCGGGCTGGTGAAGACCACGTCGTCGGCGAGCAGCGCCTCGATCGCGGTGGCGTCCTTCGCTTCGACGGCCTGACGGAACGTGGTCATGACGCTCACCTCATAGTCAACTTGTTGAGTAGATGACGCCGAGCGTAGGTGATCACCGCACCCGTGTCCATCAAAGTGACTAGTCAACTTTGCGACTAGTCCGCTGGTGACTATCATCGGGTCATGGCGCTGCGGAACGCGATCCTCGCGATGCTCTTGGAAGGCGAGTCTTCGGGCTACGACCTGGCGAAGAGCTTCAACGCCTCGGTCGCCAACTTCTGGACCGCGACGCCCCAGCAGCTCTACCGGGAGCTGGACAAGATGGAGACGCAGGGCCTCGTGACGGCACGTGTCGTCGAACAGCGGCGACGGCCGAACAAGCGGCTGTTCTCCTTGACCGACGACGGCGCGGCCGAACTCGCCGACTTCACCACGCGAGCGCCGAAGCCGACGGCGATCCGCGACGAACTGCTGGTGCAGATCCAAGCCGTCGAGGCGGGTGACGACGAGGCGATCCGGCGAGCCGTCGCGGACAGGATGGCCACCGCCGAAACGAAGCTCAAGCGGTTCGAGCGGCTCCGGGACCGTTTTCTCGGTGAGTCCACCGAGGCGGAGTTCCTCGTCGCCTCGCCCCGTGTCGGCCCGTATCTGACCCTCGCCCGCGGCATCGCGTTCGAGCAGGAGAACATCCGCTGGTGCGAGGAGGTTCTCACCGTTCTCGATCGACGCGCTACCGTGCGATCCGGAGGTGATCGGCATGGTTGAGCGAGGTCCGACGTTCCGTCAGGTGGTGCTGGACGGCACCGATGCCCGCGCACTGGCGGAGTTCTACCGGCGTCTGCTGGTGTGGAATTACCGCCCCGGCGACGAGCCACCACCGCCCGGCGTCGAGGACGAGCGCGGCAAAGACTGGCTGGTACTGAGAAATCCCCAGGGCGGGACGCAACTCGCCGTCCAGCAGGTCGATCGGCTGCCCGAAGCGAGCTGGCCGGACGCCGAGCCGATTCCTCAGCAACTTCACCTGGACCTGACCGTGGACTCGATCGAGGAGCTCGACGCGCAGGACGGCCGTGTCCTCGAATTCGGCGGGCGCCTGCTGCTCGACCGCAGCGACGACCCGGACGAACCACTGCGCGTCTACGCGGATCCGGCGGGGCATCCGTTCTGCGTCTTCGTCGGCTGATCGCTCAGGACCTGCCCCACGACCGACACCGAAACGGCACGAGCACGCCACGTTTGCCCTTCCCCTCAATATACGGACGTTCGGGTAACTTTCCGTCATGACCACCGCGCTGATCATCGGGGACCTCCAGCGAGGCATCACGGGCAACTACCCGTTCGCCGAGCGAGTACTGCCGCCGCTCACGGACCTGTTGCCCCGCGCCCGCGAGGCAGGCGCCCTCGTGGTGTTCGTCCACTTCGCGCTTCGGGGCAACGGCGCCGACTTGCCGCCGGGCAACGCGCTGTTCGAGTCGTTCCACGAAGCCGGGGACACCTTCCACGAGGGCTCGGCCGGGACCGAGCTCGCTCTGCCGGTCGCCGCCGAGGACGTCGTCGTGGTGAAACGCCGTGCCAGCGCGTTCGCCGGGACCGATCTCGATCTGGTGCTCCGTTCCCGGGGCGTCGACACCGTCGTGATCGCCGGGGTCGCGACCAGCGCGATGGTGGCCGCGACGTGTTACGACGCGGCGGACCGCGGCTACCACGTGACCGTGCTGCGCGACGGGTGCGCCGACGGCGACACGGCGATCCACGACTTCTTCGTCGACGCCGTCTTCCCCAGCCGGGGATTCGAGGTCGTGTCCTGTGACGGATGGGGGACGCGGTGATTCTGTCGGTGGTGCCGGAGAAGATGGCGGCATGACGGAAACACTCGCTGGAATCGAACCCGGCCGACGGTTTCGGTTGGAGACCTTGCGCGACATCGTCCAGGCCGAGCTGGCGGCCGCCGGGCTGCCGGTCGCTCCCGGCGAGCATCCGACCGGTACCGCGGGGGCGGTCGTGACGGTCGATCTGCCGGACTTGCAAGGCGTGCTCGCCGACTGGCAGGAACACGAAGTCCTTCTCGACGCGAGCCGGCAGGCCGCGGCCGAATGCCCGAATCCGGACTGTGAGACCCATCGCGGGACGGGGGGCTAGCCGGGAACGCGTGGTCGATGCGTCCCACTCGAAAACCTGAGGTGAAGATCGCCGCACTATGGCAACGTGGCCCGTGAGCCGATCAAGGGGGACGGGCTGGGGATGAAGACGAAACGACTGGGGAACACCGGCGTCGAAGTGACGCGGCTGGGGTTCGGCGGCGGGCCGCTGGGCGGGCTGTTCGCGCCGCTGGACGACGAGACGGCCGCCGGGGCGCTGGCCGCGGCATGGGACGGCGGGATTCGGTACTACGACACGTCTCCGCACTACGGGATCGGGCATTCCGAGCGCAGGATCGGTGAATTCCTGCGCGGGCGGCCGCGTGATTCCTTCGTCCTGTCGACGAAGGTCGGCAGGCTGCTGGTGCCGCAGGACGCTGACGGGAAGCTGGATCCGGCCGGTTTCCACGTTCCCGCAACACATTCCCGCGTACGCGACTTCACCCGTGACGGGATCCGGCGCAGTGTCGAGGACTCGCTGGAGCGGATGGGCCTGGACCGGATCGACGTGCTGTACCTGCACGACGCCGAGGAGTTCTTCGACGACGCGGTGCGCGAGGGCTATCCGGCGCTCGCGGAGTTGCGGTCGGAAGGGGTCGTCGGTGCGATCGGTGCCGGTATGTACGACACGGCGATGCTGACCACGTTGGTGCGGGAAGCGGATGTCGACGTGGTCATGCAGTCCGGCCGCCACACGCTGCTCGATCACAGCGCGCTCGACACGTTCTTGCCCGCTTGCGAGGACCGCGGGGTCTCGGTGATCGCGGCGTCGATCTTCAACTCCGGGCTGCTCGCCGTCCCGCGGCCGGACGCGGGAGCGTACTTCGACTACGAGGCCGTGACACCGGATGTTCTGGGGCGGGCGAACAGGATCGCCGACGTGTGCGAGGCGCACGGCGTGACGCTTCCTCAGGTCGCCATGGCCTTCCCACTGCAGCATCCTGCTGTCGCCGGTATCGCGGTGGGGATGCGGTCCGCGGAGGAGGCGCGGCGCAACCTGGAGTCCTTCGCCGTGGAGGTTCCCGCGCGGGTCTGGACCGAGCTGCGTGCCGCGGGCCTGATCCGTTAGCCGGCGTCGGCGAACGCTGTCCGGGCGAGATCGCGCAGCCAGCGGTGTGCGTGGTCGGTGTCGTAGCGCTGGTGCCAGGACAGGTACACCGCGGCGGGCGGCAGTTCGAGGGGGAGCGGGAGCAGGGCGAGACCGAGGTCCGCGGCCACCGAACGGGCGGTGGATTCGGGGACCGTGGCGAGAAAGTCCCCGCCACGCACGAAAGCGAACGCGGCCGCCTCGGTGGGGGCGGACGCCACCACGCGCCGGGTGAGCCCGAGCTGCGCGAGAGCCTCGTCGAGAGTGTTCTCAAGCCTTCCGCGCCGCGAGACGGTGACGTGCTCGGCCGCGGCGTACTGCGCGGCGGTGAGCGGGTGTCCTTGCCGCGCGACGACGACGTGGCGGGTTTCCGCCACCTTCTCGGCGCGGATGTCGGGCGTGGCCGGGTGACCCGCGTTCGCCTCGAGGTCGACCTCGCCGCGGCGGAGCCCGGGAGTGTCGACGCTCGATTCCGCGATGAAACGCAGGCGCACGCCCGGTGCCTGGTCGCGCACGGCCTTGAGCAGGGCCGGGCCCGCGAGGGCGACCAGGGAATCGTGCCAACGGAGGGTGAAGGTGCGTTCGAGCGTCGTGAGGTCGAGTTCGCGGCTCGGTGCCAGTACGCCGCGGACTTCCTGGAGGAGTTCGTGCACTTGCTGCCGGACGGCGATCGCGTAGGGCGTCGGGGTCATCGTGCGCCCGGTGCGCACCAGGATCTGATCCCCGGTCGTGCGCCGGATCCGGCCGAGGCTCCGGCTCATCGCGGGCGCGGTGACGTGCAGGCGCTCGGCCGCCCCGGCCACGCTGCCTTCTTCGAGCAAGGCGTCGAGCGCCGACAGCAGGTTCAGATCCAAGTGCATGAGAATCATCTTAACCGTGCCTAACATGCACTTGCTGTTAATTGAATGCGCACCTACCTTCGTGAGTGAGGGGCCGATCGACCCCCGAGACCCTTGCTCAGGATGGGAAAACCGTCATGCCCGGAACAGATCTCCTCGCCCAGACGGCGACGGCCACGCGTGCGGCAGGCGCGGTCCTGCTCGAGCGCTTCGGAGAGGTGGCCCGCTACCGGACCCGCGACGAACTGATGGACGTCCTCGCCGCCAACGACGCAGCGGCCCTCGAAGTGCTGCGCCCCCGCCTCACGAGCCTGCGCCCGGACGCCCAATGGGTGGAGGAGGAACTCGACGGCGGCGTGCTGCCTTCCGGCGAGTGGTGGGTCGTCGATCCGGTCGAGGGCAACATCAACCATCTGCACGGCCTGCCGGAATGGGCGGTCACCGCCACTCTCGTACGCGACAACCAGCCGGTGCTCACCGCGGTCCATCAGCCGCTGACCGGCGAGACCCACACCGCGCTCGCGGGCGGCGGAGCCTGGCGTGACGGCCTGCCGCTGCGCGTGTCCGACACCGCGGACCTGGGCTTGAGCCTCGTCGCCACCAGTCAGGCCAGGCCGGACGAGGACGAAGCGGTCGTGCGGCGCGTCGGCTCCTCGATCACCGCGATGCTCCAGGAAGCGCTCGTGGTGCGCACCTCCGTGCCCGCGACGCTGCACCTGCTGAACGTGGCCGCCGGTCGCGTCGACGCTTTCTGGCAGTTCGCAGGCGCTCGCGCCGACCTGCTTCCGGGGGCGCTGCTCGTGGCCGAGGCCGGTGGCCGGATCTCCGACGCCGAAGGTCACCCCTGGAGCCCCGCGAGCGGGAGTTTCCTGGCCGCCGCGCCCGGTGTGCACGCCGAAGCCGTCGCCACGCTTTCCCGCTGACCGTCCACAACCTACAAAACTGGAGTAAAGATGATCGCCGTACTGGGAAAGGGCCGTGTCGGAGGCACCCTCGCCGCCGCGCTCGCCAAGGCAGGACACGAGGTGTCCGTTGCGGACAGCACACCGGGTGCCGCCGCCGAAGCGGCTCAGCAGGCGCAGATCGTCATCAATGCCACCCCGGGCGCGGATTCCCTCGAGCGGCTGGCCGTGCTGCGAGAACAACTGCGGGGCAAGATCCTCGTCGACGTCTCCAACGCCACCACCGAAGGACCGGACGGATTGCCCGCCGGTCTGCTCTACCCCGGCTCGAGTCTCGCGGAGCACCTTCAGGATGCGCTTCCCGACACCAGTGTCGTCAAAAGCCTCAACACGATGCTGTATTCGGTGATGACCGCGCCCGCTTCGCTGACCCAGCCGCCCACCGCGTTCCTTTCCGGTCAGGACCCGCAGGCCAAGCAAACGGTAAAACGACTGCTCATGGACCTCGGCTGGCGTCCGGAGTGGATCACGGACCTCGGCGGAATCGAAACCGCGCGGGCCACCGAAGCCGCGGTCCTGTTCGTTCCGCACGTCATCCGGGCCGACGGATTTGCCCCATTCGCCCTCTCGATCGCTCGCTGAAGACAACGAGTTCGAATTGTGTTCCGCTCCGCCGGTCCGGAATTCCGGCGCGTTCTCTTCTTCCCTCGCGGTGGTACCTTCGAAGCAGGGAATCGGCAGAGTCGCCGTGAGGGGACAGGTACCAGATGGAGCGCCGTCAGCAGGCGGTACATCGGACGATCGTGATCGTGGATGTCGAGGCGTTCACGGACTTGCGCAGGACGACGCCGCATCAGCTCGTTGTCCGCGAAGCCTTGTACAGCGCCTTGTCCCAGGGTTTCGAGGTGGCGGGTGCGCCCTGGTCGGAATGTCATCACGAGGACCGCGGTGACGGGGTCTTCGTGCTCGCGCCGTCTCATATTCCGAAGGCGCCCTTCATCGAGTTGCTGCCGAATGCGTTGGCGGCCGGACTGACGCTGCACAACGTCGCGCACCCGGCCGAACAACGAATCAGGTTGCGCATGGCGTTGCATGCCGGGGAAATCGTCTACGACGACCACGGCGCGACTGCGGAATCGGTCAATTTCGCATTCCGGTTACTGGACGCGGCCCCGCTCAGAACCGCGCTCGCCCGATCCGAGGGCGTGCTCGCGGTGATCGTGTCGAAGTGGTTCTTCGACGAAGTGGTGCGCAATAGCGAAGTGATCGATCCGGCCACGTTCCGGCCCGCCCGCGTCCAGGTCAAGGACACGTCGGCGATCGGCTGGATCTGGCTGCCGGACCATCAGTACCCGGCCGATCTCACGTATCTCGCGGCGTCGCGTGGCCGCGGCGAGCCGGAAATGCGGCAGCTGCCCGCGGCGCCGCGTTCGTTCACCGGCCGCGCGGACGAACTGGCCGTCCTCACCTCGGTACTGGAAGACGCGGCGGAAGAAGCCACGACGATCGTGATCTCCGCGATCTTCGGTACCGGGGGCGTCGGCAAGACCTGGCTCGCCCTGCACTGGGCGTACCAGCATCTCGACCTGTTCCCGGACGGACAGCTCTTCGTCGACCTGCGCGGGTTCGCGCCGGAGGGGCAGCCCTTGTCGCCGAGCGCCGTGGTGCAGGCCTTTCTGGACACTTTCGGGGTCGATCCGGCGCGGGTGCCCGCCGAACTGGAGGCGCAGTCCGCGTTGTACCGGAGCATCCTGGCGGACAAGAGGATGCTGATCGTGCTGGACAATGCCCGTGACACCAAACAAGTCGTCCCGCTCCTGCCCGCCAGTCCCGGCTGCACGGTGGTGATCACCAGCCGGGACCGGCTGGCGGGCCTCGTCGCCGCCCACGGTGCTCGCCCGATCCCCGTGGACGTCTTCTCTGACACCGAAGCGCGGGAAATGCTCGCCATGCGACTGGGCACGGGCAGGCTGAACGCCGAACCCGACGCGGTCGACGAGCTCCTGTCCTGTTGCGGCGGGTTCCCCCTGGCGCTGAGCATCGTCGCCGGTCGCGCCGAGGCACACCGCGACTTCCCGCTCGCCGTCCTCGCGGCCGAACTGCGCGACGCGACCACCAGATTGGGCGCGCTCGACGAAGGCGACCCGGCCGCCAGCCTGCCCGCGGTGCTGTCCTGGTCGTACGCGGCGCTCTCCGACGACCAGGCGAAGATGTTCGAACTACTGGGAGTGGCCCCGGTGGCCGACATCGACCTCGCGGCCGCCGCCAATCTGCTGAACGCGCCCGCCGGCCGCGTTTCCGCGGAGCTGCAGGCATTGGAACGGACTTCCCTGATCCACCAGCATGTTCCGGGCCGATGGCGGATGCACGACCTGGTCAAGCTGTACGCCGCCGAGCGGGCGGCTCGGCGGCCCGACCGGACCGCGCAGGGCGACGCGCTGCACCGGCTCGTCGACTTCTACGTGCACACCGCGCACGCCGCCGATCTCCTGCTCGATCCGGACGGCCAGTCCATCGAACTGCCTGCCCCTCGAGACGGCTGTGCACCACGCCCCGTGCGGAGTCCGCAAGACGCGCTCGCGTGGTTCACCGCGGAACACCTCAACCTCATCTCCGTCCAGCAGGCGGCTCTCGAACGCCGATGGCTTCCGCCCGTCTGGCAGCTGGCTTGGGGGTTGCACGGTTTTCACTGGTGGAAAGGGCATGTGCATTCCGATGTCGCCGTCTGGCAGACGGGGCTGGCCGCGGCCGAGCAACTGGGTGAACCGCTGCCACTGACCCTGGCGAACCAGATGCTGCTCCACGCCTACTCGCGTCAGGGCGACCACGCCAAGTCACTCGAACACGGCAGGCGCGCTCTCGCCGGAGTCGACGGCCTGGATGCCGTGCACCGCGCCCCCACGCACCACGCGGCCGCGTACATGTGGGCCCGTCAAGGAGAACTGGCGAAGGCACTGGACCACGCCACGCAGGCGATGTCGCTGTACCGGGAGGCGCACAGGCCGATCCGCGAAGCGTGGGCGCTGACCATGATCGCGTCCTTCGCGATCAAACTGGGCCAAGAATCCCGGGGAGAGAGTGCGTGCGAGGCCGCACTCGCCCTCTTTCGCGAACATGCGTCCCCCTTGGGAGAAGCGGCCGTTCTCAACACCCTCGGCGAACTCGCCTTCGCCACCGGTGACCACGCCAAGGCGCTCACGCGGTTCGAGCAGACGCTCAGTCTCCGCCGCGAACTCGGCGCGAGCTACGCGGCAGCGGACACTCTGGACAACATCGCCCGCACCCATGCCGCTCTGGGGGACAAGGACAAAGCGCGCGAGACGTGGCTCGAGGCGCTGCGCGCGTACCAATCCCAGCTGCGCAACGACGAGTCCAGCCGGGTGCAGAAACAGCTGGATCTCCTGGATGGGGCCTGAAGCCGCTAGCGCGTCTCGTCCAGCCAGTCCGCGATGTCGTCGACGACCGCGCGGTCGACGTGGTCCGGCTTCTCGTAGTCGGCCGGCGTCGACGGTCCCGTGCCGGGGAAGAACAGATGGTCGTCGGCGGCGTGGACATGGATCGTGACGTCCGGGCGATCCGAGAGGCCTGCCTGCCAGCGCGACAGATCGTCCTCGACGGTCACCTGGTAGTCGCGACCGCCTTGGAGGATGAGCATGGGCTTGTCCAGTGCCGCCGCGGTCGCGACGGGATCGTAGCCGCGGAGATCGAGCCAATACGACGCGGAAAAGCCGAAAGGCAGGTCCGCGGCCGGTGTGGCGGGGGAGAGGCCGGGACTGTCGACGTTCGCGGCCTGGCGGACGAACAGGTCGACGGCGTCCTGGCCGAGCAGCCCCGGAACCACGGTCGCGAGGTGGCGGGCGACCCGGATCGCGGCATGGTGCATCGGCTGGGTGTCGCCCGCGAGGATGAGCAATCCCGCGACGGAGGGCTCGGCGGCGGCGACCCGCGGCGCGACCTTCCCGCCCATACTGTGGCCCAGGACGAAGACCCGCTCGCTGTCCACAGTGGACTCGCGCTGGAGCAGGCGGACGGCGGCCGCGGCGTGCGGCACGTATTCGTCGGACATCGTGAAGCCGGGAACGCTCGCGGCGTCACGCCGGGTGTGGGTGATCTTGTCGAAACGCAGCGTCGTCACGCCCCGGCAGGCGAGACCCCAGGCCAGGTCCTTGAGTGGCTTGTTCGGCCCGCTGGTCTCGTCCCGGTCGAAGGGGCCGCCGCCGGGAAGCAGGACCACGCCTGCCCGGCTGCCGGGCTCCGTCGGCCTGGTCAGGGTTCCCGCCACGGCCGACGAACCGGCGTCAAGCGTGACTTCGTGTTCGGTGAACGCCGCCGGATCCGCGTAGGGCGGAGGCGACCACGCCGTGCTCGTCGCGGGCGCGAGCTGAAGACCCTGCAGCAGACCGCCTTCGTCGATCGACATGAGCACTGTGAGGTCGCTGTGCTCGCAGTGGAGGGGAACCCCGAGCCGCGTCAGGCCCGCGTCGACGGGCTCGGCGTCCGGTTCCCCGATGCCGGTGATGGGTCCGCGTTTGCCGATTTCGGCCGTCCACGCGGCTCGGAGCGCGTCGGTCGAGACGACCGCACGCAACGGTGGCGCGAAGAGCGCCGCGACCTCGTCGAAGTGCTCGTCGCGCAGCATTTCGACGATCGTCGTCGCGGTGGTGACGAGAGTGGACCCCAGTTCCATCCCCACTACCTTTCTCACGTTTTGCGAAAGGTATCACATCATGAGATCGTTGCCGGGTGAACGCGTGGGAACTCCTGGCACATCCGGTTCGGTTGCGCATCGTGCACGCGATGCGCGGGGGGAGGGTGCTCACGACGGCTCAGCTCTGCGCGCGCGTTCCCGACGCCTCGAAGGCGATGGTCTATCGGCATGTCGACCTTCTGGAGACGGGTGGCGTCCTGGAAGTGGCGGAGGAGCGCCGGGTGCGAGGCGCCGTCGAGCGCGGCTACCGGCTCCGTCAGGATCGGGCGGCCATCGATCCCGACGCCCTCGCGTCGGCGACCACCGAGGACTTCCAGCGGAGTTTCGCCACCGCGCTGGCCGCCCTGATGGCCGAGTTCACCGCCTATCTGGACCGGGACGGGGCCGATCCGGTCGCGGACCTGGTCGGCTACCGCCAGCACGCGGTCTGGCTTTCCCGCGAAGAGCTTCTCGAGCTGATCGGCGCGATGCGGGAAGCCATCGTTCCCGTCCTGTCCCACGAGCCCCGGCCGGATCGCGCCCAATACCTGCTCAGCCCGATCCACTTCCCGATCGAGGAAGCACCCGGCACTTGAGCTTCAGGCGTCACGGATGCTGAAGGTCGTGACGCAGAAATCGCCGTCGTCCCGGCGATCCGCGATCACCGTGCCCTTGGCCCGCCGGCTTTCGACGGTCCCGGCGACGTCTGCCAGGACGAATCCGGACGTTCCGCCAGTCTTGGTGATCGTGACCCGTGAGCCCGGCGGGAGCAGGGAATCGATCTAGTCGTCCATGAACCTCTTCTGCTGTTCGCAGGCCAGCGCGATCGCTCCCGCTTTGTCGCCGACGGCGATCTTGGCGAGGAAGTCCGTGATCACCTGAACCCCCTTCTCGGGCGGTTGAGGGGCGGGACGCCTGGTGACGGTGACCCTCGGGCGGGTCGGGCGGCTGATGGTCGTGGTGCTCGTCCGGCTCGTGGGTGCGGAAGTCGGGACCGGGCTGGACGACGGAGCGGGCGGGAGGAGGCCGGAACCCTTGCCGAGCAGGAATCCGGGCGCGGCGAAACCGGTGACGCAGAAGGCGGTCAGTGCGATCACGGCGATCAGGATCCCGATGGCGACGCCGGGTTTGACGGTGGCGGGCCGCAGTGGCGTGCCGAAGTGCCGAGGAGCGTTCTGGTGGTCGGGCCTGCCTGGATGGGTCATCGGATTCGCCTTCCGTGCGGGATCTGAATCGGCGATCCGACGGCGGCTTTCCGGTGTGGGTTCCGACCTTTCGGAGACCTTACGGCTCCGCGAATTCCGTTCCGGAACGCGGCGGAATGTGCACCACAGGGCGGGGACCTGCGGGGTCCCCGCCGGGTACCGCGTGCTCAGCAGGCGATGCGGGCAGCGGGGGTGAAGAACGTCCGGTCGATCATCTTCGGCTCACCCGTCTTGAAGATGACCACCGCGCGCATCGCGGCGTAGAGAAGGCCGCTGGCGCACGGCCGCTTGATCTGCTCGCCGCCGCCCATCGTCCCGAAATTGAACTGGTCGACGGTGTTGCCCAGCGGGGCGCTTTCGTTCCCCCGGAAGATCGCGACGAAGCCCGCGATGCCCGTGACCTCCTGATCGCAGGTGACCGAGTAGTCGCTGGCCACCTCGGAGGCGCCGGCCCGGACCGGGGTCGTGAGGTTCGCCGTGCAGGTCGTGGCCGCGATGCCTGCCGTACCGCGGGCGTCGTTCGTGATCGTTTGGGAGATCAAATGCTTGGTGGCGGCTCGTGACTCCGATGCCGATGCCGATGCCGCGCCGGTCGCGAGTACGGCCATCGCGAGCACTACTCCCAGTAGGGTCAGGAAATGTCGGAAAAACCTGGCCGGCTGACTTTTCTTCACGTATCCGCCTCCACTGCTTCCGCGTTGCTCCGAATCTGTGACCATGGCGATCCTGCCGTCATACGAATGGCCGTGTCTTCGTCATGGCTCACGAATCGCGAACCGGCGCGGCACGGCGATTTGTCACTGGTCACGAATGCGGGCCGGCGAAGAGGTGAACCGAAGGGTGACGACGATGACCGAGGATCTGGGTCCCTTCCAGGGCTTTTTGGAACGCCTGGGACGAAGTGCACGACGAGATACGCGCCAAGGCCTTCGAACACTTCTCCCGCGCGGCGGAGATCGCAGAGATCGCCCGGGACCGTGCCAGGGAGCGAATGCAGGGGCGGACCTCTTCGATCCTCGAGAAGTACCAAAGCGAATACGACATCTGATGTCGCTTTTCGATACGCCCAGATTCGATTCGCAACCGTTGCATATCTGGTGTATCGTTTTGGATCGCCCGCACTTCGAAGACGACCACCAGTGAACGAGGGTGACGTGCCGTTCGGTCACCCTGCGGGCCCGGCCACCCTCCCCCTCGCGCCGGGTCCGTGAGCCCGGTGGCGCCCTGGTGGAACCGGCCCCTCCCGGTCGAGCCGAGGCGCCGCCGGGTACTCACTCGCGTGGAGTCTCGTAAGCTGATCACGGTGTGCACACCCGTGCGGGGAGGACTACACCTGAATTCGTGAGGTGTTGATGGACGTCGACGAGATGAGTGCCGACGCGGGGGCGTGGACTCCCGGGATGGTGGCCGAGGAGCTGGGGGTTTCTCCGGTGACCCTCCGGACCTGGGCGTCCCGGTACGGCGTCGGCCCGTCGTTGCGGGCGGAAGGGCGTCATCGCCGCTATTCCGACGCCGACGTCCGCAGACTCCAGCACATGCAGCGGTTGATCGGTCGCGGTATCCGGGCGCGCGAGGCGGCGGCGGCCGTTTTCTCCGGCGTGGACGAAGCCCTTCCCGAGGTTTCCCCGGATCGGCGGGTCGGCGAACTCGAGCAGGCTTCGGAAAACCTCGAATTCCCCGCCATCGCGGCCTTGCTGGACGAAACGCTCGACGCGATGGGCGCGGCGAAGATGTGGACCGAGGTGCTGTTGCCGATCCTCCGGAACCTCGGCGGGCGCTGGCTCCGGGGTGACGTGTGCTTCGAGGCCGAGTGGGCGCTCACCACCGAGGTGTCTTTCGCGCTCCAGCGCTACGTCGCCCGGTTCGCCGGTGTCCGGGCGGATCGCTCCGTGCTCATCGCCTGCTGCCCGGGGGAGCGTCACAGCCTGCCTGTCGAAGTCCTGCGCGCGTCGTTGGCGGAGACCGGCATCCCCGCCGTCTATCTCGGCCACATGGTGCCCGCGGCGACCACGGCCGGGATGGTCGCCAGGCTCGGACCGGCGCTCGTCGTGCTGTGGTCGATGTCCCCGGCGACCGTCGACCTCCTGCTTTGCCGGCGCTTGCAGCGCAAGGGTTTCGCCGTCGCGGTCGCGGGGCCGGGCTGGAAGGGGCTCGACGTCCGCGGCGCCCCCTGGGTCGACGATCTGGCGGGCGCGCTGGATCTCGCCGCCGAACGGTCGAAGGCCTGAGCTTCGCACACTCGATCGTGGCTCGTGTCGCGCTGAAGGGACTCCCGAGCGAGGCTAGAATCGCATCGATTGTGAATCGATAAACGGGAGTTGGCGTGGGCGGACCCGAACCGTTGTGGCTCTTCGGTGATCAGCTGGGGCCGCATTTTCACGGCACGGCCGTAAACCGGGACCGCGAGGTGGTGCTGATCCGCTCGACCGCGGCTTTCGCGCGCCGCCCGTTCCATCGGCAGAAGATCCACTTGGTCGCAGCGGGAATCCGGCGGCTCGCGGCGGATCTCGGCGACCGGGCCCGGATCGTCGACGCGCCGACCTACGCGGAAGGGCTGCGTCGGCTCGGAAGACCCGTAGTGGTGCACGAACCCGGGTCGCATGCCGCCGAAGGGCTCGTCCGGCGTCTGCGGGATCAAGGCCTGGTCGGGGAAGTCTTGCCGACACCGGGATTCGTACGGTCCAAAAAGGACTTCGCGACCTGGGCGGCGGATCGGCCGCGGTTCGTGATGGAGGACTTCTATCGTGACCAGCGCCGGCGGTTCGGCGTCCTGCTCGAACCGGACGGTGCTCCGGCGGGCGGGAAATGGAATTTCGACCACGACAACCGGCGTCCCCCGCCGGGGCGATCGACTTTGCCCGTCGCCGCGCCCTTTTTCCCGGCCGAGGACGAAGTGGACGAGCAGGTCCGCGCGGACCTCGACAGGGCGGAACGAGACGGCGACATCCATCCTGTCGGTGTCGACGGTCCACGCCTTTTCGCCGTCAGCCGGGCCGAAGCGGAGCAGGCGTTGGACCGGTTCCTGGACCACCGGCTGGCCACTTTCGGTCCTCACCAGGACGCCATGCTCAGCGCGGACTGGGCGATGTCGCACGCACTGCTGTCGGTGCCGCTGAACCTCGGCCTGCTCGATCCGCTCGACGTCGTCCGTCGTGCCGAGGAAAGGCATTGGTCCGGCGCCGCGCCGCTGGCGAGTGTCGAAGGCTTCGTCCGGCAGATCCTCGGCTGGCGGGAATGGATCTGGCATCTCTACTGGCATCTGGGGCCGGATTACCTCAAGAAGAACGAACTCCGCGCCCACCGGAAGCTGCCGCGGTGGTGGCGGGAACTCGACGCCGACTCGGTCGAGGCGGCTTGTCTCCGCACCGCGCTCGCCGGGGTGCGGGATCGCGGTTACGCCCACCACATCGAGCGGCTCATGGTGCTGGGCAACCACGCCCTGCAGCGCGGCTACGACCCGGCCGAGCTCACCGGCTGGTTCGCCACCGCGTTCGTCGACGGCTTCCCCTGGGTCATGCCTGCGAACGTGGTCGGGATGAGCCAATACGCCGACGGGGGAATCGTCGGCACCAAGCCGTACGCGGCGGGCGGTGCCTACATCCACCGCATGAGCGACCACTGCGGCGGATGCACCTACGACCCGAAGAAACGCGTGGGCGCCGACGCCTGCCCGTTCACCGCCGGTTATTGGGCTTTCCTCGACCGCAACGCCGATCGGCTCCGGGGCAATCCGCGGATGCGCCAGCCGCTCAATGGCCTCCGCAGACTGGCGGACCTTCCCGACGTCGTGGCGAGGGAAAGCCGGCGAGAGCGGTTTTGAGAGGACGGTTCAGGCGGCGAGTACCTGTTCGCGCAGGATGTCGGCGTGTCCGCAGTGGTGGGCCAGCTCCCGCAAAACCTGCAGGTACACCCAGCGGAGCGTGCGCGGCCCGGTCCGGTGACCGGTCACGACGGTGTCCAGTGGCAGGTCCGCGACCGTCGTCCTGGCCGTGGCGCAGGCTTCCCGGTGAGCCGCCGTGATCGAAGCGACGGTGTCTTCGTCCGAGAGCCGGAAGGATTCGTCCGGATTCCGCACCAGGCCGAGCTCCTGGCGGGACGTTCCGCCGACGCACTCTTCGAACCACACCCGCTGCATCCACGTGACGTGCTTGAGCAGTCCTAGCAGCGTCGTCGCCGACGGGACGAGCCGACGGCGGGCCTGTTCTTCGGTGAGACCGTCGAGAGTCGCTTCGATGGCGCCGCGGTATTCCTCGATGAAGGCTTCGAGTTGGGTGCGTTCGTCGTCCAGCGGTACAGCGAACGAGCTCATTGAGCCTCCTGATCCTGGTTTTGCGTAAGTTTCGCAGAGAGGTCGTTCTAACCCGAATCGCCACTCACGACCACCCCCAGCCGGCTCGGTACCGGCGCCGTGGCCGCTTGAAGTACGTGATGGCCCCCTTCCTTGCGTCTAGCGCAAGGAAGGGGGCCATCACGTACTTGGGAAGGTGTGAGGGTCCAGTTTCCTTGGCTGAGCCGAGGGGAAGGGGCCTTCGCGCGCGGCCGCTGTGGCTGTTGGTGCGTGTGGGGCGAAAGTGGCGGCCGTGGCGATCACAAGGTAGTGAAAGGGGCCTTCATGTACTTGGGGCCCTACGCAGGTAGTCGACTACTTGGTAGGGGTCGTGAGTGGCGATTCGCGGACTGTGTGGATTTTGGGTCATCTAACGCCCAAAATCCACACAGTCCGGCCGTCACTGGTCCGATCGTGGTGGGCTGTGTGGAAATAGGGACACTCAACGTCCCTATTTCCACACACCCCTTCGCACGTAGTCGACTACTTGCGTAGGGGTCGTCTCCTGACGATCACCGCTGAAGCCCCCTTCTCACGTTTCGCGTGGGAAAAGGGCTTTTCGGTCCTTAGTGAATATTTATCGCGCGGGTAGCGGTGGTACTTAGCCTCGGTGGCTCGACAATCACTGGGGAGTGATCATGAAGTTTCTTGTTCGGGCCACGACGGTCGCCGGTGTGCTGGCGCTCGGTTTCGCCGGATTGGCGGGCACCGCCTCCGCCACGCCGACCACGTCGCTGGAGGTGTGCAGCCCGCTCGGATGCGCGGTGCAAAGCGTCCAGGCCACCATCGGTCCGGGAGAGCTGTTCACCACGTTGACCGACAACTCGCCGACTGCGGCCCTCATCGCACAGTTCATCGTGTCCCCGCCGAGTCAGACCAGCATCGTCCACGTCAACGATGGGGTGTTCCATGGCTTGGTCAGGTTGCCGAGCGGCTGGAAGCAGCTGACGGTGAAGGCCTGCTCCACCCCGACCAACTGCAACAGCAAGTCCATCATCCGGCTCTAAGGCCTCGTGAGTGGCCCTACTGGATTCTGGCTTCGGCTGATCGGAGGTCCGGTCGGTGAAGGCCTCCATCACTACTTTCAAGGTAGGCAAGGGGCCCTTGGCGACCCGGCCCTGCACATGCCGGCTCCGATCTCGGTCACGCCGTGATCAATGCCCGAGCAGCCGGGCGCTCTCTTCGGCCCGGTGCAAGGCTGTCAGCAGAGCGGCCCGGCCACCGTCGTCGATGTCCTCGGTCAGCGCGTCGGCGGCGGTTTTCCCGCCCTGCCGGAGCTTTTCGACCAGCTCGCGGTGGACAGCGGCCAGGTGCGCGGCGTCGAAATCCGGCCGGACGAAGGTGAGCAGCAGCCGGATCTCGTCCTCGCAGCGCCGGAAGTCGTCCAGCAGGCGCCGGTTGCCCGCCGCCGCGACGATCGCCCGGTGGACGGCGCCGTGCACCCCGGTCAGCTCGCGCCAGGACGGGGCGGGGGACCGTCCGGCCAGTTCCTCCAGGCGCTCGACCTCGGCGAGCACCGGGCTCAGGTCGGCGCCCTTGTCCTGTGCCATGCGCAGCGCGCCGAGTTCGAGCACCTTGCGGTAGTCGAAGACCTCGTCGATCCGCCGCCTGCTCAGCGGGGCGACGACGGCGCCCCGGTGGCGTTCGTGCACGACCAGCCCGCGCTCGGTGAGCAGTTGGATGGCCGAACGGATCGTGTGCCTGCCGACGTCGAAGCGTTCGGCCAGCACCTCTTCGCGGAAGCGGGTGCCGACCGGATGAACGCCTTCGAGCAGTTCTCCGCGCAGGGCCGCGGCGATCCGCTCCGGGGCGGCCTGCGCACGGTTCGGACTCCCCGCCATGGCTCTCCTTGCGTCACAGTTTTCGGTATGATTGTGCAACAATACCTCGAACACGAGGAGCGCTGATGGAGATCGACGGGGTCCGCGTCCATGGCGAGTCCGGGCAGCCGGTACTGCTGCTGCCCGGTGGCGCCGAGGCCTGCGAAGGTTTCTTTCCCGGTCTGGTCGAGGGGCTTCTCGCCGATCCGGGCTGCCGGGTGATCGTGCACGACCGGCCGGGCACCGGCACCTCGACGGTCGAGGGGGCGCTGGCGGACGCCGCCGCCCACCTGAGCGCGCTCATCGACAGCCTGGACTGCGGCCCGGTCGTGGTCGTCGGCCAGAGCCTCGGCGGCGCCGTGGCGGTCCTGCTTGCCCGCGCGCACCCCGAGAAGGTCGCCGGTCTGGTCCTGCTCGACCCGACACCCATCGACGATCCCCGGACCTGCGCCGGTCTGGAACGCGGGATAGGCGTGCTCGGTTCGGTCTCGACGGTTCCCGTGCTGCGTAGCGTCCTGCCCCGCGTGGTGCACGCTGCCGTCGTCCGGGCCGCGCGACGTCAGGAACTCCGGCCCGACTGCGAGGCCGCGTTCGTGCGGACGGGCGACCTGGACGCGCCGATGCTGGCCCGGGCGGTCCGCGGCATCTCGGTGCTGGCGAAGGACCTGCAAGGGGCGGAGCTGCCCAGCCTGCCTGCCGTGGTGGTGACCGCGGACCGCAAGCCGGACAGCGCGATGCGGCGTTCCCACGAGCGTCTCGCCGCCGCGTTCGGCGGGCGGGTCGAGTGCTGGCCGGGGGCGACGCACAGCGTGCACCTCGACCATCCCGACGAAACCCTGGCGACGGTGCGTGATCTGGTCGCCCAGGTCGGCTGAACGGGCCTACCCCGCGATCGTCCCGTCCGTGTCGAGACCGTGGTGCTTGATCAGGAGTGCCGTGTCGTCCAGTTCCTGATCACCGTTGAGGTGGAGGCGCAGATTCGTGCTGGCCTCGTTGTTGCCTTCGGCGATCATCCTGCCCAGTTCCCGCCATCGGGCCTGGCGGGTGAGAAACGCGGCGTAGGTGCGGCTGGCCGCGCGGGACGTCTCGGCCAGTTCTCGCGCTTCGTCCTCTCGATCGACCGTCAAGAGCAACTCGGTCAGGTGCCGTCGCACGACCTTGTCCGGGTGTGCCTCGCTGTGCCTGCGCAACTTGGTCAGATCGCCGTCCGCGTGCAAGCGGGCGGCGACCGACCTGATGTCGCCTGACGGTGGGCCAGGGGGGATGCCGGCGCCGTCGTCTCCCGCCTTGCCCTGGAGGGTAAGGAGAAGCTGGGGAGCGGCGGGATCCTGGCCGAGGAGTTCTCTGCACTCCGCGATCGCCTCGGACACGAGTCCGAGTTCGGCGAGTTTCGTGATCAATCGGTACGGCCGGATCGAACCGGCCGTGGTCAGGTCACGCCACTGCTGAGCCGTCCACTGTGGATCCAGCTTGCCGATGTCGGCGAGGACCGCATCGGCCTGGCCGAGGCGATCGGCGGCGCCCGCTTGGTGCCAGGCACGTTTCGCCGGGCCGGCAGTGCGGCGCCGCGCGTGCAGGCGAGCGAGTTGCAGGAACACGCAGCCTTCCGCGCGTTCGGTCGACAGGGCCGTGAGGGCGTCGAGATCGTCCCGTACGCGCAGGATCGCCGCCCATTCGGCCAGGGCGCACACGTCACCGTCGTCCGCCGCGCGGCGCTGGAGCCCGATCGCGTGACCGTAGAGAAGACGCTGATAGGCCCGTTTGCCCAGGTGATGGGCCTGAGCAACGGGAGCGTGGGTGAGGCAGGCCTCCCAGAAGGCGGCGGGAGGCGGGATCTTGAGCCGGACGCGTTGCAAGTGCTGATCGAGATAGTCGGCGAGGTCGTAGCCCGCGGCGTCGTCGAGAGGGATGAGGGCTTGGACGCCTTGCGTGGAGCGGAAGGGTTTGGTGGCGTAGGCGAGGGCGTCGTCGAACCAGCCGTCGGGCGGGCTGGTCCGGCCGCGTTCTTCCCGCCACCACCCGATGGCGATATCGCGCAGCAGGGGAGCGGACAGCGCGTGGGTGTGGCCGAGGCGGTGTGAGTCGGCCGCGGCGTCGAGGACGAGCCGGTTCAGCCGGTGGGGTGCGTTCGTATAGCGCTGCAACAGTTCGTAGGCACCGGCGAGAGTCTGCGCGAATCCGACACGGTCGCGGTCGGCGAGGGCTTCGTCGAGGCGGGCGTCTCGGCTGCCCGTGGCGAGTTCCCGGGCGCTGACGCGTTCGGAGGTGAGCAGATCGGACGGGACGTCGTGCCAGCGCACCCATTCGTTGTCGGTGGTGAGAAGGTCGATGTTGTCGCTGTGCCGGTCTTCCTCCGCGATGGCGTCCCGCAGGGTTTCCGCCCACAAGGAGCCGACCGCCACCACCGGGCGGGTCCGCCGGACGGCGAGCAGGTCGCGCAGGACGTCGAGCGACAGTCCGGTGCCGTCGGAGCCGAGGAACTTCCGCAGGTCGTTGAGCCACAGCACGCACGGCCGGCGGTTCACCAGGCCGGAGGCCGCGAGACCGCGCAGCGCGGCCGCCGAGCGAGGTCTTACGACTGCCCAGTCGGGGCATAAGGCGTGCACGGCCTCGTGGAGTGATCGGGTCTTCCCGGTCGAGGAGTCACCGCGCACCACGATCAGCGCCGAGAGATCACCGGCAGCGGCAGCGGCGATGTCCGCGCGCAGTGCCGTGTCGTGGACTCTCGGCACATAGGGCGGCGGTGTCACGGCGTGATGTCGTCCGGGGACGTACGCGCCGCGGTCGATCGCGGTGTGCACGGTCGCCTCAGCCGGGGTGAATCGTTCCATCTCCCAGACCGTGCACTCGGCCGCCGCCGCGGCCGACGCGAAGGTGACTTGAGCCGGGTCGCGGTGATCCGGTCGCGTGAGCTTCAGCAGGCGAAGCGCCTCCGCGCGTTCGACGTCGTCGGCGCCCAGGGCGGTCAGCAGCGCTTTGAGCGTGCTCTCGCCCCGCTCATGACCAGGTTTGGTCACGTACTTCTGCGCGGCTCCGTGACTGCACGACGCAAGTTTGGCCAAGTCCACGTAGGTGAGGCTGCTGCGGGTCTTCAAGGTGCCCAGCAGTGCTCGCAACTGTTCGTCCGCGATGCCCGGATCCGCCATCGGCTCAGCTTTCCTCGTCCATCCATCGTGCGGGTCGTGATCGTGTGCGTGGATCCGCTGACCGGCGAGGCGCGCACCGGCATCGTGGAGTTCGTGACCGGACCACCCGGTCACGAACGAACCGAAAGGTGGTGGTCATGGGCTTCACGCCGTCCGCCTCTACCGCCGGAATCGCGGGCCTGTCCGGAATACTGCCGATGTGGTGCGTGATCGCCATCGTGCTCACCGGGCTGGTCCTCGTGGTGCTGAAGGTGATCGTCACCCAGATCATCCGCCTTCGTGCGAGCAGCAGGATCACCACGAGCGCGCACGCCCTCCGCGTTCTCGAGATCGAAGGGCGCCGGTCCCGATCGCAGCGTACTCAGTGAAGCCGCCTAGTTTTTCTTGCGACGTCCGAGCGCCAGCGCGACGACGACCGCGATCCCGAACCCGAGCCCGACGAGCGCGACCGGATCCGATTTGCCGGTGGTCTTCGGCGGCTCGATGATCACCACTTTGCCCGGTGGTGGTTCGGTGGGGCGTGGGGTGCGGTCGAGCAGGACCCAGAGCATGGTTGCGAGCGCGACGAGCGACGCTTCGATGACGATCACGAACGCCGCGTACGCGTGCCATCCGGGGACTGCCTCGGGCAGCGGGACCAGCGCGGAGAGCGCCATCACCTCGCCGAGGCTCAAGATGAACACGGCGAACACGACGGTCGGCCGTTGGCCGGGATCTGTCGCCGCGTCGCGGAAGAAGCCCACCTCGACCCCCAAGGCGACGATGAGCAGCACGATCACCTGGCTCATCTGTGCGAAGAACTCTTGATCGACGTCGCCGTCGAGCTGGTACTCCCACCACGTGGTGGCGAGGTAGGCGAAGAGTGTGCCGATCAGAAGAGGGATCGCCGTCCGGACGCGAACCCACTCGTCGGGGTTGTCGTTCCGGACCTTCTGGCTGAGGAACACGGTCGGACTGGCGTTCAACGTAGTGGACAGGATGATCGCCAGCGCCGCGATATAGGCGGGGGAGACGGCCAGATCGAGCCACAGCCGCGTCATCTCGGCGGCGGAAGTCCGAGGAGTGACCAGGACCGCGGTGAGGAAGTCGAGCCCTAACGTCATCAGGGCGCCGACCAGCCACCAGATCAAGATCGATCGTCTTTTGGCGCCTCCGGTTCTCCACCGGAACAATCTCTTCGCCAGCAGCACGGCGGAGAGGATGACGAAGTCGATCGGAACCAGCAGCCAATCCCACCGGTGGTTCAGCTTCAGCTCGTCGTTGAACGCGCCCAGGAACTCGTCACTGAAGGCCAGCACGACGAGCACGATGAAGGCCGCGCTGATAGGGAGGACCGCGGTGGCGGGAGAACGGGTTGGTCGGGTCACGCCCCACAGTCGGTTGTCACCGGTGACGTGTTACTCACGGGTTTTGTCCACTGTGGACTCAATGCCCCTGGATCGTCTGCAGGCTGCGGCGACAGCTCGAGGTGATCGGGTGCCGGGCTCCGAGGACTTCGTCGCAGAGCTCCAGGGTGGTGCGCTGTTCTCGTTCGGCGACGTCCAGTTGACCGAGGTGGTAGAGCAGGACACCGTGGTTCACGCGGCGGCCGAGGGTGACCGGGTCGCGCTCACCGAGAACGGTGGCCGTGGCCTCGACCAGCGCGCGTTGCCGTTGCGTCGCCTCGCGTACGTCGCCGGAATCGAGCAGAAGATAGGCCAGCAGGCTTTGGCCGAACAGGGTTTCCGCGTCAGCCGGGCCGAGAACGCGGGTGCAGTCGTCGTTCGCGGCGCGCAGTTCCCGTTCGGCTTCCTCCAGCCTGCCGGCGCGATGCAGGGCGAAACCGAGCAGGTTCCGGGCTTTCAGCGTGTCCCGGTGGTCGGTGCCGAAGCGGCGGGTGACGAGGTCGACAGCGGCCTGGCGGGCTGGGATCGAATCGTCTTCCGGCATGCTGCCTCCCCTGGCGGTGAAAGACGTTGTCGATTCGAGGGTACCCAGATCTTCGGAGCCGTGCCGTGGCTCCTATGCCTGGTCCGAGGCGATCACGGCCGCCAGGTCCGCCGGCGACGGGTACGCGAAGACCAGGGCGACCGAGACCTCGATGCCGAGCGCGTCCTGCAGGCCCGCGGTGATCTGGAAGGCGGCCAGCGAGTCCCCGTTCGACTCGAAGAAGTCGCTGTCGGCGTCCAAGGTGTTGTCGCCCAGGGAATCGCGGTACAGCGACACGATCAGCTCGGGCAGGTCGTGGGTGGTGGTCATCGCGGTCCGTTCTCCTGGGTGAGGGTCAGCACTTTCCGGTCGGTCTTGCCGCTGTGGGTGGTGGGCAGGCTGGCGATGCGGACGAAGCGGCGCGGCATCATGTACGGCGGCAGTGATCCGGCCAGGTGCGCGCGCAGCGCGGTGTCCGGCACGCCGTCCAGTTCGCCCACGACATGCGCGGTGAGGCCGACCCTGCCGCGTTCGTCCTTGTCCGCGGTGAGGACGGCGCCGGTCACGGCGGGATGGGACAGCAGCGCGCCTTCGATCTCGGCCGGATCCACGCGGTAGCCACGGATCTTGAGCTGCCGGTCGGCCCGGCCCAGGTACACGAGGTTGCCGTCGGCGTGACGGCGCGCAAGGTCGCCGGTGCGGTACAGCCGCGCCCCCGGTGGGCCGAACGGGTCCGGGACGAACCGTTCGGCGGTCAGGCCGGGCCGCCCGCCATAGCCGCGGGCGACGCCGACGCCGCCGATGTGGACCTCACCGGTGGCCCCGTCGGGGACGGGACGGTGATCAGGGCCGAGCAGCCACACCGAAACCCCGTCGATCGGCGTGCCGATCAGGTCGGCCGCCGTCACCGGGTCGCCGGGCACGGGGTACCGGGTCGAGGTCATGGTGCATTCGGTCGGGCCGTACTGGTTGACCAGCCGTCCCGGCAGCAGACCCCGGCCACCGGAAACGAGGAACGGCAACAGCGACTCCCCGCTCGAGACGATCAGTTCGACCGTCCGCAGCGCCGCCGTGGCGGCCTCGTGCCCGGCCAGGAAACCGAGGAACGACGGGGTCACGCTGAGCAGCGTGGTGACTCCGAAGGTACGCACGGTGTCCGCGAACTCGTCCGGTCGCAGCAGTTTCGCGCGGGGTACGAGGACCACGCAGCCACCGGCGACGAGCGGCGCGAACACGTCGCGGATCGAGGCGTCGTAACCGATCGGGGCCACCTGCAACGTGACCGTCCGCGGACCCAATCCGTTGTCCGCGCCGATCGCGCGCAGGTACGACCGCAGCCCGCCGTGTTCGACCAGCACGGCGTTGGGCGCGCCGGTCGACCCGGACGTGTGGCTGACGTAGGCGAGCGTGCGTGGCGTGACTTCGGGCAAGCGCACCGCCTCGGCGGGCGGCACGGTCTGGTCGATCGCGATGACCGGACCCGTGATGGGCAGCGTGAGCCGCTTGGCGAGCGCGGTCGTCGTCACCAGCATGCGCGCGCCGCCGGTGCGGCACATCGCGTCGAGGCGAGCGGAGGGCAGGTCGGCGTCGAGGGCGAGGAACGCGCCGCCAGCCCGTGCCACGGCGGCCATCGCGATCACGGCTTCCACACCGTGCTCGACGGCGATGGCGCAGACCTGTTCCGGTCCCAATCCGTTGCCCGCCAGTACTTGGGCGAGCCGCTGGATCCGGTCGGTCAGCTCCCCGTAGGTCAGCTGACCGTCCGGGGTGCGGATCGCGACCGCCTCAGGAGAATGTGCGCAGACGTCGTCGACGAAACTCATGTCGCCTCGCTGGCCAGGAGTTGTTCCACCTCGGCGTCGGACAGCCCGGTGATCTCGTCCTCGACCGCCCGCGTCACCGCTTGCGCCAGCTCGGCGACCGTGGTGGCCTCGAACAGGCGGCGCAGCGGAAGCTCCACGGCGAACGCGCGCCGCAGCTGGGCCAGTACCCGGGTCGCCAGCAGGGAATGCCCGCCCAGCGCGAAGAAATCGTCCGTCAAGCCGACCCGGTCCACCCCGAGCACCTCGCGCCAGATATCGGCGATGAGCTGCTCCGCCGGGTCACGCGGCGCCTCGGCCGGTCCGGCTCCGGACGCGACCGGTTCCGCCGAGGGCAAGGCCTTTCGATCGACCTTCCCGCTCGCCGTCATCGGCAGGGCGGCGAGGATCGCCCAGCGCGCCGGGACCATGTACTCCGGCAGCAGCGCACGCAGGTGTTCGCGCAACGCCGCGGCGGTGGGCTCGCCGGCGACGTAGGCGGCCAGCAGCTGGTCACCTGCCGGGCCCGCCGTGGTGACCACTACGGCCGAGTCCACGTCCGGATGCCGCAGCAGGGCAGCCTCGATCTCGCCGAGTTCGACGCGCAACCCGCGGATCTTGACCTGGTGGTCGATCCGCCCGAGGAACTCGATCGCCCCGTCCCGGCGATACCGGACCAGGTCCCCGGTGCGGTACAGCCGTGCCCCCGTCGGGCCGAACGGGTCCGGGACGAACCGTTCGGCGGTGAGGGCGGCGCGGTGGTGGTACCCGCGGGCCAGCCGCACGCCGCCGAGGCAGAGTTCCCCGGGCACGCCGGTCGGCACCGGGCGGAGATCGGCGTCCACAATGTAGGCACGGGTGCCCGCGACCGGCCGTCCGATCGGCATCGCGGCACCGCCCTGCTGCCCGTCGAGGTCACCGGACACCGGGTACAGCAGGGAACAGATGGTCGCCTCGGTCGGCCCGTAGCTGCACAGGAACCGCCCCGGGTGTCCGGTCGCCGCCCACTGCTGCGCGTCGTCGACCGTGACCACGTCGGCGCCGACGTTCATCAACCGCAGTCCCGCCAGCAGCTCCGGGCCGTAGCGCATCGCCTCGCGGTAGTAAGCGGGCGCGGTGTCGATGATCGTCACGCCGTACTCGGCCAGCCGGGCCGGAAGCTCGGCCGGGGTCCAGGACTCCGGGTCGCTCACCACGATCGTCGCGCCGGTGAGCAGTGTGGCGCCGATCTGGTCCATGGCCACGTCGAAGGTCAGCGCGGACAGCAGGACGACGCGGTCGTCGGAGCCGATGGTGTAGGCGTCCGCGATCACCCGGCAGTGGTGGGCGTAGGACCGGTGTTCGATCAAGACGCCCTTGGGCCGCCCGGTCGAACCGGAGGTGTAGATGATGTACGCCAGCGAACGCGGGTCCGGCCGGGGCATCAGGTTGTCGTCTTCGGTGGGCCAGTCCGCCGGTTCGCCGTCGACGGCCACCACTTCGCGGTCGCCGAACCGGCCGGCGAACTCCGGAGTGGTCACCACGACCCGGGCACCGGCGTCGGTCAGCATGAAGTCCAGCCGTTCCGCGGGATGCCGCGGGTCGAACGGGGCGTACACCCCGCCGGATTTGAGCACGCCCAGCAGGACCACCACGGCGTCGAGTGATCGTTCCAGGCACACGCCGACGACGGTCTCCGGCCCGGCCCCGCGCGTCCGCAACAGCCGCGCGAACCGGTTGGCCCGTGCGTTCAGTTCGGCGTAGGTCAGCTGCCGCGTGCCGGAGACGACGGCGATCGCGTCGGGACGCAGCGCCGCCTGTCGCTCGACCAGTTCGGGCAGGCACATCGGGTGCTCTTCCGCGGGATCGAGCGTCGCCAGCCGATCGCGCTCCGGGGCGGGCCAGTCGCTCAGCAGCCGCCTGCGCTCGTCGTCACCGAGGACGTCCAGCTCGGCCAGCCTCCGGTCCGGAGCGGTACCGATGCTCGCCAGCAGGTGCAGGTAGTGCCCGGCCATCCGCTCGACGGTCGTCCGGTCGAACAGGCTGGTCGCGTACTCGAAGACACAGCGCAGCTCGCC
Organism: Amycolatopsis sp. lyj-84; assembly: GCF_046549075.1. Taxonomy (NCBI): domain Bacteria; kingdom Bacillati; phylum Actinomycetota; class Actinomycetes; order Pseudonocardiales; family Pseudonocardiaceae; genus Amycolatopsis; species Amycolatopsis sp. lyj-84. The sequence continues at coordinate 6,790 of NZ_JAJPWO010000002.1, read as the reverse complement.
GCCGTCCCGCTGCTGGACGGACACGATGAGGTCGAACTTGGCCACCGGGGTGCCGGAGGGGATCCGCTGCACGGCGGTGCCGCACAGGGTGTCCGGCCGGTTCTCCAGGTGCTCCAGCTCGAACATGATCTGGAACAGCGGGTTCCTGGAAAGGTCCCGATCCGGCTGCAGCGCGTCGACGAGGTGCTCGAACGGCACGTCCTGGTGAGCGAACGCGTCGGTGCAGCCGCGGCGCACCTGATCGAGCAGTTCGGTGAAGGTCGGCTCACCGGCCAGATCGGCCCGGAGGACCAACGTGTTGGTGAAGAACCCCAGCAGTTCTTCGGTTTCCTGCCGCGTCCGGCCCGCGACCGGGGTGCCGACCGAGACGTCGGTGCGGCCGGTGTAGCGGCCGAGCAGCACCTGGAACGCGGCCAGCAGGGTCATGAACGGAGTGGCGCCCTGCCGGGCGGCCAGGTCGGTCACCGCCTTGGCCACCGGCACCGGGACGGTGACCGCCACCGTGTCCCCGCGCGGGTCACGCTGTGCCGGGCGCGGGCGGTCGGTGGTCAGCTCGACCGGGGTGAGCCCGGCCAGCCGGTCCAGCCAGTACCGGAGCTGACCGGCCATGTCCTGAGTGGACTGTGCGGATCGTTGCCAGGCGGCGAAGTCCGCGTACTGGATGGGCAGCGGCCCGCCGTGGGCGGCGTTCAGGTCGCGGAACAGGATGTCCATCGACCACGCGTCGAAGGCGATGTGGTGCAGGGTCAGCGCGACGAGGTGCTCGTCCGCGGCCACCCGGACCACGGTGACCCGCAGCGGATGCTCGCGCTCGAGGTCGAACGGCCTGCCGGACACCTGGTCCAGCAGCTCTCGGGCCTCTTCGGGCCTGCCGGTCAGGTCGACGAGGCGGAACGCCACCGGCCCCGGCGGGTCGACGATCTGCACGGGCTCGCCGCCCTGGCCGACGTAGCGGGTGCGCAGTACCTCGTGCCGCTCGGCGAGCCGGTCCAGCGCGCGCTGGAACGCGTCGACGGAAAGCGGGCCGGAAAGCCGCAGCGCCAACGGGATGAGGTACTCGACGCTGCCCGGGTCGAGCTGGTCGAGGAACCACATCCGCTGCTGGGCGAACGACAACGGCAGGCCGTCGCCGTCCCGGGGGACCGGCCGGATCGCCGCGACGGCGGTGCCCGTGGTGTTCGCGTCGAGCCGGGCGGCGAGGCGCTCGACGGTCCGGTCGTCGAACAGTTCGCCGACCGTCAGCTCGCCACCGAACTCACGCCGGAGCTTCAGCACGAGCCGGATGGCCAGCAGCGAGTGCCCGCCGAGGGCGAAGAAATCGGCGCGGACGTCGACGCGCTCGACACCGAGCAACTCGGCCATGGCGGCGGCGACGAATTCCTCGGACGGGGTCCTCGGCGCCGTGTGATCGTCCGATGTGGACTCCGGGCCGTCCGGCGCGGGTAGCGCGGCACGGTCCAGCTTGCCGTTGGGGCCCAAGGGGAGCGCGCCGAGGAGGTGGATGGCCGGTGGGATCATGGGCGACGGCAGCCGGGTGGCCAGATGCTCGCTCAGGTCCGCCGGCGTGGTTCCGTTGGTGGACACCGCATAGGCGACGAGAGTGGTGTCTCCGGCCGGGGACCGGTGGGGGATGACGGCGGCGGCCGTGATGTCCGGATGCGTGCACAGGACGGCTTCGATCTCGGCGGGTTCGATCCGCACGCCGTTGATCTTGACCTGGTGGTCGACACGGCCCGCGTACTCCAGGGTGCCGTCTTCGCGCCAGCGGGCCAGATCGCCGGTGCGGTACCAGCGTTCGCCCGGCACCGAGGGGTACGGATGCGGGGTGAACTGCCGGGCGGTCTGGCCGGGACGATCGGCGTAGCCCCGGGCGAGGCCGACACCGCTGACGCACAGCTCGCCCGGTACGCCGATCGGCACGAGCCGGTCCGCGTCGTCCACGACGAACACCCGCGTGTTGGACAGCGGTGTGCCGATGGGCACGGTCCCTGCCTGCTCGTCGGGCCGGTAGCGCCCCGCGGTCACGTCGATGGCGCATTCGGTGGGGCCGTAGGTGTTGTCGACCTCCACGTCGAGCAGCTCGGTCAACCGGCGGCACAGCGACACCGGCAGCGCCTCACCCGCCGAACAGACCAGGCGCAGCGAGGTGCATTCGGCGAATCCGGGCTCGTCGAGCAGCAGACGCAGGATCGACGGGACGAGTTGCAGGACCGTGGCGCCGTGGCGGGTGATCGCCCCGGCCATCGCGGCGGGGTCCCGGTGGGCGCCGGGCGGCGCCATGACCAGGGTGGCCCCGGCGACGAACGGGGTCAGCAGCTCCCACATCGAGGCGTCGAACCCGATCGTGGTCTTCTGCAGGACACGATCGGTGGCCGTGAGCTGGTTGCGAACCGACCACAGGACCCGGTTGCGGATTCCGTCGTGTGTGACGGCGACACCCTTGGGCCTGCCCGTGGATCCCGAGGTGTGCACGACGTAGGCGATCTGCGCGCCGTGGATGGCCGGGCGATCGACGAGGGAGTGGGGCGCGATGGCGTCCCGGTGCGCGTCCAGGTCGATCCGCGTGAGGGACTCCGGCAGGTGGACGTCCACTGTGGAATGTGACAGCACCAGGGCGATGCCGGTGTCGGCGACGACCTGGCGGAGGCGTTCGGCCGGATGGTCCGGCGGCAGCGGGACGTAGGTGGCACCGGCGGTGAGGATCGCCAGCAGCGCGACGGCCAGGTCGGTGCCGCGGTCCATGGCGACGCCGACAGGGGTCTCCGTGCCGACTCCGAGGCTGCGGAGATAGCCGGCGAGGGCACCGACGCGGGCGGCGAGCTCGCCATAGGTCAGTTCGTCCACATCGGACAGTACGGCCACGGCCCCGGGGGATCGCGCGGCCTGCGCGAAGAACAGCTCCGGCAGCGAGTGCTCGGCCGCCTCCGCCGTCGCCGTGCCGAAGGAACGCAGCCGGTCCTGTTCGGACTCGCCGACCAGTTCGAGCGCGTGCACCGGATCCTCCGGCGAGGCGGTGATCTCTGCGAGCAGCCGCACGTAGTTGGCGGCCATCCGCTCGACCCGGGCCCGGTCGAACAGGCTCGTCGGGTAGATGAGCTGGCCGTGCACCGAGCCGTCGGCGAACTGGGCCAAGTGCAGCGACAGGTCGAAAGCCGAGCTGGCCCACAGAGGCGGGCAGAGCGTGACGTCGAGCCCGGGCAGCCGATAGGGCCGCCGCCGGGCGTCGTACCACGCGATACCGGCCTGGAACACCGGGTTCCGCGACGGGTCCCGTTCCGGCTCCAGATGGGTGATGACCTGGTCGAACGGTACGTCCTGATGCGCGTACGCCTCGAGCGCGGTCTTCCTCGCCTGCGCCAGCAACTCCACAAAGGACGGTTCGCCGGACAGGTCGCCGCGCAGGACCAGCGTGTTGAGGAACATGCCGATCAGCGGCAGCTCGTCCCGGCGCCGGGTGGAGACCGAAACCCCGACCGCGACGTCGTCCTGTCCCGAATAGCGGGCGAGCAGGAGCTGGTAGGCGGCGAGGTAAACCATGAACGGCGTCGCGCGGTGGGCCCGGCCCAGGTCACGCAGGCGATCCGCCAGATCCGGCGGCACGACGAGGTCGACGCAGTCGCCGTCGGCCACCCACTTCGACGGCCGGGCGCGATCGGTGGGCAGTTCGAGCGGGCTGAGCCCGGACAGCCGGTCGGTCCAGTACGCGAGACCGCTATCGGTGGTGCCCGGCTCGCGGCGGCGCAGCGCCTCGTGGTGCTGGAGAGCCGGTTCGGGCAGTGTCGCCGATCCGTAGAACGCGTCGAGTTCGTCGGCCAGCACACTCCAGGACAAGCCGTCGAAGGCGATGTGGTGCACGGCGATCAGCAGGACGGCGTCGTCGTCGGCCCACCGGACCAGCGTGAGCCGCCACGGAGGCTCCGTGCGCAGGTCGATCGGGGTGCGCAGGTCGCCCAGCCGGAGCTCCCGCAAGCGCGCTTCGCGGTCCGCGATCGGCAGGCCCGAGATGTCCACACCGGACAGTTCGACGGGTGCCGGATCGGTGATGATCTGCACCGCCGTCCCGTCCACCATGTCGAACCGGGACCGCAGTACCGCGTGCCTGGCAGCGATCCTCGTGAGCGCTGCTGCCAGCGCCCCGACGTCGAGGACGCCGCGCAAGCGGAGGGTCGCGGACAGCAGGTGCTCGATGGCCGCGTTCGCACGCAGCTCGTCGATGAACCACAGCTGTTCCTGCGACGACGACAGCGGGTGGACGCCACCGCTTTCCACCATGGCCAGCCTTTCGTGTCCGGTACTACTGACCGTTTTCGCCGGTCGACGGCTCGGCCATGGCCACGGCGATCTTCCTGGGACCGGTGAACGGTTCCCGGCCGTGCGAGGAAAGCATGTTGTCGACCATCAGCACGTCACCGCGCTGCCAGTCGAAACGCCGGGACGCGGCGCGATAGCGGTCCCGCAGGTGCGCGACGACCTCGTCGGGAATGGTGCCGCCGTCGCCGTAGTAGGTGTTGGTCGGCAGGTCTTCCTCGGCGAGCATGGCGCGCAGCCCCATGCAGACGTCCTCGGCCAGCGTCGTGACGTGGAAGAACGTGAGGTGGTTGAACCACACGGCCTCGCCCGTGACCGGGTGCTCGTGCACGGCCCGGCGCCGGGCCCTGGTGCGCAGCCCGTTCCCGTCGAGCCATTCGGTCTCGACACCGTTCTTCGCGCAGTAGGCCGTGACCTGTTCGCGGTCGGTGGTGTTGAACGTCTGCTGCCACGGCAGGCCGAACGACTCGGTGAAGTTGCGCACCACCATCCAGCCGCGCGCCTCGAACTCCGCCCGCACCTCGGGGTCGATCGACGCGAGGACCCGCCGGGTGTCGGCGAGCGGCGTGGCGCCGAGGGTGGTCGGCGGGGAAACGCAGTAGAAGAACAGGCTCAGCGGCCAGGCGGCCTGATAGGAGTTCTCGTTGTGCAGGAAGATCTCCTCGGCTTCCGGATAGTCCGTCGAGGTGTACACCTGCCCCTTGATCGTGCTGCGGGGAGAGGACCGCTCGTGGTAGGTCAGCGGCGGGCCCGCCAGCGTGCGGACGGTGGCGTCGAACCCGTCCACGTCGTCGATGCCGAACCCGCGCAGCAGCACGGCGCCGTGTTCGAGCAGCCGGTTCCGGATCAGGGGGCGGTGCGCCTCGAGGGAGGCGGCGCCCTTGGCCTCACCCTGGCCGGGAGTCACCACGCAGGGCAGGGCTCGCTCCTGCCCGGAAGACTCGTTTGTCGCGGAAATGGACGGTCCAGCGGTCATGCCCGACATCGTGTCCGGTGGTTCCGGGTGCCCAGAAGAGAATGACGGGTAGCGCGGGGCGCACCGGCGTGCCTGAGGTTCTGCGTGTTCTTCTCTGCAGCCGCACGCGCCCTCGCGGGCAGGCTCGACCTGCCGCCGACCCGACAACCGGGCGCGACAGTGACTTCCAGGAGACACCCATGCCCGAGGAGCAGACCGACCAGCGTGCGTACCTGGTCGTCGTCAACGACGAGGAGCAGTACTCGATCTGGCTGGCCGACAGGGAACTGCCGGCAGGCTGGAACGCCGAGGGCACGCGGGGCGGTCGTGAAGAGTGCCTCGCCCACATCGGCGAGGTGTGGACCGACATGCGGCCACTGAGCCTGCGTCGGCAACTGGACCCGACAGCCGGCTGAGCCGGCCAAATCCATGGACCTGACTGAAGACGGACCGGCGGGCGTGCTGTCCACGATCGGCGCGACACCGCTGGTCGAACTGACCAAGCTCTACCCGTCGGCGGGGTTCCGGCTGTTCGCCAAACTGGAAGGCCACAACCCCGGCGGGAGCAGCAAAGACCGAGCGGCGCTGTCCATGCTGGCCGGTGAGGTCCGGGCCGGACGGCTCGTCCCGGGGCGCTCGGTGGTGGTCGAGTCCAGCTCGGGCAACCTGGGCATCGGGATGGCCCAGGTGTGCCGGTACTTCGGGATCCGCTTCATCTGCGTGGTGGATCCCCGGACCAGCAAGCAGAATCTCGCGATCATGCGGGCGCTGGGCGCCGAGGTCGAGATGATCGAAGAGGCCGATCCGATCACCGGTGACTACCTGCCGGTCCGCATCCGCCGCATCCGGGAACTGACCGAATGCCTCGAGCACGCCTACTGGCCGGACCAGTACTCCAACCCGGGGAACCCGCTGGCGCACCACACCACCATGCGCGAGATCGTCGAACAGGTGCCGGGCGGACTGGACTTCCTGTTCTGCGCCACCAGTTCCTGCGGGACGTTGCGCGGCTGCGCCGAGTACGCCCGGGCCAACGACCTGCCGGTGACGATCGTGGCCGTGGACGCCGCGGGCAGCGCCATCTTCGCCGACTCGCCAGGGCCCCGGCTGATCCCGGGACACGGCGCCGCCGTCCGCCCCGGTCACCACGCGGACGACCTGGCCGACCTGGTCGTGCACGTCGCCGACGTGGACAGCGTCCGCGGCTGCCGTCGGCTCGCCGCGCGGGAAGCGATCCTCGCGGGCGGTTCGTCCGGCGCGGTGGTCGCGGCCGTGGACAGCCTGCGCGACCGGGTGCCGCCCGGCGCCACCTGCGCGATCGTCCTGCCCGACCGCGGTGAGCGATACCTCGACACGATCTACAACGACGCGTGGGTCTCGACCCACTTCGGCGAGGTGCCGCTGGAAGGGCTGACGCGGGTCCTGGTCGAGGGGTAGGGCACGGCGCCCGGCTGTCCGTGATGCCTACGGCCGTGTCGCGAAAGCCACTTTCGGGACGTCTGATGTCGCGAAAGTGGCTTTCGCGAC